>NZ_NFVA01000261.1 GCF_002264395.1 Paenibacillus sp. VTT E-133291 | reverse complement strand
TATAAATCTTGTCAAAAGAAACGGAGAAAAGATCGATATCCGTTATGAAGACATCGATCATTTTATCCTCAAATGAATGATGGGCTTTTAGGTTATTCAAATCTTATTCCGTTAGACATTTCGTCCAAGCGTTCCCAATCGAGCACGACAATTTCTTGCTTAACTTTATATAAAATTTCCATGTCGGTGAGCCGCTGAATGACACGGTTTAAGTGGCGGGGAGTAGTCCCAATTAACGAAGCTATATCTGGGATATAGGGTGTCTGAATTTCTTTTCCAAACTCCCGCTCGAGCTTAATCGTTAATAAATAACTTGCAAGTCGTTCC
>NZ_NFVA01000222.1 GCF_002264395.1 Paenibacillus sp. VTT E-133291 | reverse complement strand
CTTAATTGCGGCTTTCTGCGTCTTAACGAGATCGGTCGCGAGATCCTGCGTCAGCTTCGTCAGTGACTTGCGCAAGTTGTAGAGCTGCTCGTCAGCCTGCGCATAATACTCCGAATCCTTGGCGTAGCGATCCCGTACGCGAGTCCACGCGTCGATCTTCATTTGCGCAACCTCTGTTTCCGATTTGCCTGCGTCATACATCCGCCGTTCCTCCGCGCTAACCCACTTCGACGATGCGTTATATTTAGCGCGTGCTTCCGCTTCGGTTGCGGTAGCTACGTTCTTGCGCGACTGGCGGACTTGATCGTCGGCGGAGATATACTCTGCGCTATCCTTCGCGTAACGATTACGGAGTCGCGTCCAGCTTGCGAGTTTCATTTCCGAGATCTTTAGCTCCGACTTGCCGCTATCTTCCATCCGTTTCGATTCCGCGTCAATCCACGTTGTACTGAAATCGTAACGCGATTGCGCGCTATCCTCCGATAAGCGCTTGAGCTGTAATTGCAGCGTGCGCGCATCGTCAATGGATTCCGCGAGAAACTTCGCATGTTTCGCCTTGAGCGCGTCATACTTTTTAATCTGCGCGTCAGCCGTCATATCGTAAAAGTCCGCTTGAAACTGGACGGTTTTCATATCGACATCATACGCAGCCTTACGCGCTTCAGTGGCGAGTTCTGCGGCTGTCTTCCCCTTCGCTTTCTTTTCCTTCGCGGCTTTAGGCGCATCCTGCGGAATAATATCCTTCGTAAACGTCTGAGCTCCGGTCTCTACTTCTGCCGCCAACTTCTCCATCTCGCGCGCTGCGTCCGAATACTTCTGCTGTTGTGCAAGCGCTAAGTCCCGCCCCTGCTTCGCTTCCTCCGCTACCTTATTAGTGAGGTAATCGTTGTTTACGATATCCATAACGTTCGGCGTCTTACC
>NZ_NFVA01000221.1 GCF_002264395.1 Paenibacillus sp. VTT E-133291 | reverse complement strand
CTTAATTGCGGCTTTCTGCGTCTTAACGAGGTCGGTCGCTAGATCCTGCGTCAGCTTCGTCATGGATTTACGGAGGTTGTAGAGTTGTTCGTCAGCCTGCGCATAATACTCCGAGTCTTTCGCATAACGATCCCGTACGCGAGTCCACGCGTCAATCTTCATTTGCGCGATCTCTGTTTCCGATTTGCCTGCGTCAGACATGCGGCGTTCTTCTGCGCTGATCCACTTTGACGATGCGTTGTACTGAGCGCGTGCTTCCGATTCGGTTGCGGTGGCTACGTTCTTACGCGACTGGCGAACTTGATCGTCGGCGGCGATATACTCCGCGCTGTCCTTTGCGTAACGATTACGTAATCGCGTCCAGCTTGCGAGCTTCATTTCCGCGATCTTGAGTTCGGACTTGCCGCCGTCTTCCATCCGTTTCGACTCCGCATCAATCCACGTAACCGAAAAGTCATAGCGTGATTGAGCGCTGTCCTCCGATAAGCGCTTGAGCTGTAATTGTAAAGTGCGTGCATCGTCGATAGATTCCGCTAGAAACTTCGCGTGCTTCTTGCGCAACTCTTCGTATTTTTTAATCTGCGCATCAGCCGTCATATCGTAAAAGTCTGCTTGGAACTGGACGGTTTTCATATCGGCATCGTACGCAGCCTTACGTGCTTCGGCGGCGAGTTCTGCGGCTGTTTTACCCTTCGCTTTCTTTTCCTTCGCCGCTTTCGGGGCATCCTGCGGAATAATATCCTTCGTAAACGTCTGAGCTCCGGATTCAACTTCCGCCGCTAACTTCTCCATCTCGCGCGCTGCGTCTGAATACTTCTGCTGTTGAGCGAGCGCTAAGTCTCGTCCCTGCTTCGCTTCCTCCGCAACTTTATTCGTCAGGTAATCGTTGTATACGATATCCATAACGTTCGGCGTCTTACC
>NZ_NFVA01000035.1 GCF_002264395.1 Paenibacillus sp. VTT E-133291 | reverse complement strand
ACGGTCCGTCCCTAATATATGTGCTCATTTAATCGAAATTAAGGCCATACGGTCCGTTAGCGGAACCTCACTACGAAGGTGTATATAGAACGTGTATGGAATTACGGATGTACTCAGCTTGTAACTCTACCTCCAAGAACGCGACCAGGCGTCTTTCTTGTTATACGCTGTGATTTTTCTAATGGAGTAATGAAGCTTTCTGTATCAATTAGAGGTGAAGGAAAACCTATGAAAATCTAAATATAGACGTTCGTCCCCCTCTTTCAATATAATGGGATTTATAACTTCGGGCAAATTTGTGAAATGTGAAAGTAACGAAGGATCGTAAATAAGGAGATGGACATAAATGAAATTCAGTGATTTTGAAGTTGAGCAGTGGAAAGAAAATCGAAAGTTCTATGATACATGTCTCATACCTTTTACAGGATTAAGCGGGGCTGAAAGTCCTCCTGAGACGGTTCAAGCTTTAGAAAGATTACGTGATTTTATGGATATTGTGGAAATACCGTTTAAGGGACGGATTGTAACTTATCCAGCGATTCAGTATGGAGGGGGAGGATATGTTGACCTAATTAATGAGGTTTGCCAAAAAGTCAAATCCAGTGGTTTCCAGTATGCTGTGGTGTTGACAGCAGATATAGCACTTCTGGAACAAGAAATTTTTGAAAGCGATTTAGTACTCTCTCTGCCTATCATTGAGGGTTCTCTGGAAGGTAAGATTAATAGTGATATTGGTATGAAAATTCAAGAGATGTGGCGACGGTGAGTCCCTTTTAAATGTGACAGAAAATCAACAATTATAAGTTAAAATCACTTTTTGGCCTGTCACAAATTAGACAATATTCTTGACGGGTTTTGGTGCCTAAGCTATTATTAGGTTGAATCGAAATGGTATGTGATGTATTTCATTGAAAAGATTTGAAAACGGATTATTTATAGTAAGGCATCTCTGATCGGACACCTTAGATACTTTCTTATATCTTGAGAAGGGGGTTATATAACAGTATGAGCAGCCATAATGATCAACAGGATATTTGGCCTGAACAACCACCCAGCCGTAAAGAGATGTCGCGCAGGCAATTTTTGACCTACACGCTAGGTGGCGCTACTGCTTTTATGGGGGCAGGTACAATTCTCCCAATGGTCCGTTTTGTCGTGGACCCAATATTACATAAGAAGGGCGCGGGTGATTTTATAAAGGTTGCTGAAATTAGCAAAATCACCGAAGAGCCCCAAGAGTTTACGTTTGAATTGAAACAGAAAGACGGATGGTACGACAGCACAGCGACGCTGACTGCGTGGATCCGTAAAGACGCAAAGGGTGATATTTATGCGCTTTCACCCATTTGTAAACATTTAGGATGTACGGTCGGATGGAACAATGATAAGGCATATCCGGACGAGTATCACTGTCCTTGCCACGGTGCACGTTATACCAAACTCGGCAAAAATCTCGAAGTAGCTCCAAAACCGCTGGACCAGTATAAAACGAAATTTGATAACGGGTGGGTTCTTTTGGGTGATATTGTGCCTAATACAGTAGCTAGTGAGGAGGCGTAGGTTCTAATGTTTAAAAATGTCTATAACTGGATTGACGAACGTTTGGATGTTACGCCAATTTGGAGAGACGTGGCCGACCACGAGGTTCCTGAGCATGTTAACCCGGCCCATCACTTCTCTGCGTTTGTGTATTGTTTTGGCGGACTGACCTTTTTTATTACAGTGATTCAGATCTTATCGGGTATGTTCTTAACGATGTATTATGTTCCAGATATTATCAATGCTTATGCAAGTGTTGAGTATTTACAATCTAGTGTTGCCTTTGGACAAATCGTTCGCGGAATGCATCACTGGGGTGCTAGTCTTGTCATTGTTATGATGTTCCTTCATACGATGCGCGTCTTCTTTACAGGCTCTTATAAAGCTCCACGTGAGATGAACTGGGTAGTTGGAATGCTCATCTTCTTCGTAATGTTGGGGCTCGGTTTAACGGGTTACTTATTGCCTTGGGACAATAAAGCTTACTTTGCGACTAAGGTAACACTCGAAATTGCTAACTCGGTTCCAGTGATGGGACCCGTATTGAAAGAACTTATGCAAGGCGGTACGATTGTTGGTGCAGAAACGTTGACTCGGTTCTTCGCACTACATGTATTCTTCCTCCCAGCGGTGCTTCTTAGTCTGCTCGTAGGACACTTTATTATGATCCGCAGACAAGGGATTTCTGGACCGTTGTAAGTTAATCTGAGAGAGGAGGAATATGGATGGCACATGGAAACAATTCTAAGGAAAAGGTTGTATATGTCGGTGATACCAGAGTTCGTAAAGGCAATGGATTTATCACACCTCCAGACTATTCAGCCTATCCTGGTAAATCGGAAGCCTTTATCCCTAACTTTCTACTAAAAGAATGGATGGTTGGCGTCGTTGTACTTGTAGGAATATTAGTGCTTACTATTTCAGAGCCAGCGCCGCTAGGGTTTCCAGCGAATGCGAGTGCTACGGTTATCCCAATTCCTGACTGGTATTTCTTGTTTCTCTATCAGTATTTGAAGCTTCCTTATGCTTCAGGTGATTATATCGTACTGGGTACATTAGGAGTAACCGGTGTAGCTTTTGGTTCACTTCTTTTAGCTCCATTTCTTGACACGGGCAGAGAACGTCGCTTCTACCGTAGACCGATCGCTTCATCTTTGATGTTCTTATCGCTAGCGGCGATTGTGTACCTAACAAATACCGCTTGGACTGAATACAAACATGAAATGGCTGAAACTGGTCAAATTCCTGAAGATGTTCAACGGGAAGAGAAGGCGGCAGAGAATAGGGCGAAGGGGCTTCCAACCTCTAGTGCAGTTAAGGCGAAGGAAGTAGCGATTGTAGATAAGGATGATCCAGCTATGGGGCTATTTAAGCAAGCTACTTGCATCTCTTGTCATGCAGCGGATTTGAAAGGGGCAGGCGGACCTTCACTTCGCGGCGTTGGGGACACCCATGATAAAGAAGCAATCCTTACTATTATAAAAGAGGGTCAAGGGCAGATGCCGAAGATGTATGATACTGCTCTGGGAGCGGGGCTTTCTGATCAAGACATTGATGCCTTGGCAGACTGGCTTGCCAAACAAAAAAGCGAACAGTAAAATAATAATAACGCAAAACCTGATCGAAACTGCGGTCAGGTTTTTGTATGTCTAAATGTAAAGTTGCCACTACTTGGGAGGTTAATGATCTGTATGTCCGTTCTTGATAAACTGTTTAAGCACCGAGGAATCATTTGGTTGTTATTCATTGTGAATCTTCTCGGTACCATTTATGGCTACATATGGTATGGCAATCAATTGGAGTTCACGGCGGCTAACTTTCCGCTTTGGTTGCTCCCGTTTGTTCCAGATAGTCCAACCGCGAGCTTGTTCTTTACCTTGGCGCTGTTGCTAATGCTCTTTCCTCCAAAAGGCTATACGGGAAACAATGTAAGGGAGCTTATTGAGGCGTTAGCGGTTGTGACGTCTGTGAAGTATGGGATTTGGGCAGTAAGTATGATTTTTGCTGGAGGTTATCAAGGAGATATTCTAGTCTGGAAAGATTGGATGCTGGTGATCTCTCATTTGGGGATGGCAGTAGAAGCTTTGATCTATGCACGATTCTTTTCTTTCCGCAAAATGATTCCGCTAGCGCTGTTCTGGACCCTTGCAAACGATATGCTGGACTATTCCTACGGAATATACCCGTGGCTACCTTCTGTACTGAATGATGATGTCACACAGGTGCAATATTTCACGATGGCGCTTACAGTGTTTAGTGTGATTGTTGCTTGGTTGTTTAGTAGTAGACAAAGACCAGTAGACTCTATCTATCAATTTAAGAATAGGTTCTAGTAAGCAGTTCTAACCCTTGTCCCCTTGCCATACATTTAGAATTATAAGAAGTATGAGTTTTATACTATGCTTAATCCTTATAATTTTACGAGAAACGAATCTCGTCTTTAAAAGATGACAACGTCGTTTCTTCTTAAGTAGGAGGGGGTATTTCATGCTCCGAGGGAGATATTATGTGTTGGTTATTCTAGTATTTTGCTGGTTACTGACCAGCATGAATGTTGAAAAAGCTTCGGCAGCGCAAGGGAATGCTGGTGAAGGCTCTGGCAAGGCTTCGAAGCAAAGCGCCGACGTTAGTTCGGGCAACGGCTTGACAGTGATGAGCGGAAAGACCGGAGCACAGTTGCTAGAACAAGCCGCTGAGGCATTGTATGGGTATGTCTTGGAAGGGGATGTGATGAAGGTCCGACAAGAGACTGAAGAGATCTCTAGGATCATAGTGTCCTCTTCTTTTGAAGGAATGACCTCTGTAGAGGGCATTAATGCTTTATCAGGGGTCATTATGGACCTGAAGGCTGCTGTGGCAAGCGCAAAAGTATCTCAGCAGCAATTGGAGGCTACAGCGGCCAAATTACGGTTAGCTGCCAATAGTCTAAACCAACCCGGACAACCCATTTGGCTTCAGTATTATAAGCTAATCCGCGAGGATTTAAATGCGATGGAGCAAAGTGGTGCTACAAATGATCTGGCGGGATGGAAAACGGCTGTAGAGAGGCTACAGGGCAGGTACGAAAATATACGGCCAGCGGTGATCGTCTCTCGGCAACCTGAAGTTGTAAATGCTTTTGATTCCTGGCTCTCTTATGCCGCAGGCATTTCTTCTTCCTCACAAAAAATCGAACGGGCCCGTTTGCTTGAAATTGTGTCTTATGGTCAGGATACTGTGCGGGTAATGTTCGGAAAAGAGAAGGATGAGCCGGCTTTGTCAGTACCCTTGGCTTCACAAGAATTTGGGATTTGGGGAGGACTAGCCGCAGGTTTTATTATCGCTGTATTAGCTTATGCGGGTTATCGTAAGTACCGTGGAGAGAATCAGAACTTCAAACCCATTTAGTGGAATGTTTATATAACCAAAAGGAGCGGGGAAGAGTCCCCCGCTCCTTTTGGTTTATGTTTCTCTGAATCCCTCGCCTTGTACGTCGTGCACATCGCTAATAATTACAAACGCATGCGGATCAATCGATTTAACCAGTAAACTAAGACGGCGAATTTCCTGCCTTGAAACTACACAATACACCATATGTTTGGCTTGCTTAGAATACGCACCGATTGCAGGAATGAGTGTTACCCCTCGTTCTAGTTCAGCAGTGATTAGATCAGCAATTTGTGGTGCCTCATCACTAATGATTGTAAAAGCTTTGGCGGCATAAGCGCCCTCCTGGATAAAATCGATGACACGCGATGCGATGAACACAGCAACGAGTGTGTATAGAATTTTTTCTTTGGGGATATAGAAGATGGAAGAGCCGATAATGAAAATGTCGATGGCCAGAATAATCTGCCCCATGCTCCAGCCGAAATTCCGTCCCAGAATTCTTGCCACAATGTCTACGCCACCTGTAGTGCCACCAAAACGGAACACAATCCCAAGCCCGGTTCCGAGTGTTACCCCTGCGTATAGCGCAGCAAGAATAAAGTCATGTTCGGTACTGAAAGGAACAATCCATCCAGCAGAGATCAATCTTTCGAAGATCCACAAGAAAAGGGACAAAGATCCGATTCCTACACCTGTGTATACAATTTGGCGGCCGCCTAGGACTTTCCAACCGAGCAGAAACAATGGGAGATTGATTAGCAGTGTTGTTAAAAAGATTGGAATGTCAAAGGCATAATTAAGCAGCAGTGTGATTCCCGTTACGCCGCCTTCCATGAGTTGACTGGGAATGATGAAATACAGTAGTCCGAATGCATATACTGCGGTTCCGAGCATGATAGGGGCAACTGTTTTGCTGATTGAAATTACCTTGTTTGAATTCATGGAATCCCTCGTTAGGCCTTGTTAAGGCAGTTTTTCTTTTCCTATAATAAGTATACCTTTTCTTGCAGGTGTTAAAATATTCAAAAAAGATTTGTCTTCAAAACGTCTTTACGATAACATAGGGGCAAACAGAAGGCAAGATATACAGAGGGGGCTAAGATACATTTTATGGACAAAAGTCTTGGTGACATTCAGCGTGAAGTAGACGCTTATATATCGCAATTTAAAGAAGGATACTTCAGTCCGCTGTCTATGTTAGCCCGCATGTCCGAGGAAGTCGGAGAGTTGGCGCGGGAAGTCAATCATGAATTCGGTGAGAAGCCGAAGAAATCTGATGAAGCAGAGAATTCTATAGAGCTTGAACTGGGAGATATTTTGTTTATTACCGTTTGTTTTGCAAATTCTCTTGGGATTGATCTGACTGAAGCACATAATAAGGTCATGCATAAGTTTAATACCCGAGATGCTGGGCGTTGGACACCAAAAGACACCGATTAGGCCTCTATAACATATGCTGTACCAAACGAACGGGATTTAGCCGTGAGGATGGTGAGGATATGGATCAAAGGGATTATGTAAGAGAAGCCTACCGCTCAATATTGCGTAGTGACTTTGCGGAAGCTATTGTTTGCTTTGAGGCTGCGATTGCAGCTAGTCCTGCTGATGCTGAAGTCAGATATCGTTGTTCCATAACATATGCCCGCAGTGGTATGCTAGATAAAGCTTTAGTTCATGCTCAGGCGGCTATGAAGTTAGATGGCAGCAAACCTGAGTATAGTCTGCATCTACAGCATCTTCAAGCTATGATGCATGTACAGGAAGCTA
This sequence comes from Paenibacillus sp. VTT E-133291, assembly GCF_002264395.1. GTDB lineage: Bacteria > Bacillota > Bacilli > Paenibacillales > Paenibacillaceae > Paenibacillus_AQ > Paenibacillus_AQ nitricinens. The sequence continues at coordinate 58,992 of NZ_NFVA01000035.1, read as the reverse complement.
AGCGGTTGATAGAAGATGAAGAAAACAAAACTCGTAACCCGTACCATCCGATTACGCTACTTAAAGAGGCCATCGCCCTGGATCCATTATACGGGGATGCTTATGTATGGCTTGCCATCGCACATAGTCGGGTGAATGAACATATACAGGCTATGGCCGCCTTAAAAGAAGTGATTTCTTTACATCCGGATGATTCTGGCTTGCGAGAATTGATGGTAGACCTTCAGAAATCCATACAATCGTATATGCAATAACTATATAACTAGTGAAAGCGAGGATGAAAAGATATGAGCAACAAGATCAGAGTTATCGTATCCGGCGCAGGCGGGAGAATGGGTAAAGAGGTTGTTAAACTTGTGCTGCAAGACGAAGAGTTGGAGCTAGCGGCTGCGGTAGATCGTTCATCGATGGATATAGATGCAGGCCGTCTAGTAGGTCTGGAAGACTCAGGAATTATTGTAACTTCAGATTTTGAGGCTGCCCTCGCAGGAAGCAACGGAGATGTTGTGGTCGATTTCACTACACCGCAATCAGCGTATACGAATACAGTGTTAGCCATTAAATATGGAGTGCGTCCGGTTATCGGTACAACAGGATTCACACCGGAGCAAATTGTGGAACTGGACAAGCAGTGTCAAGACCAGGGGATAGGTGGACTTATTGCTCCGAACTTCTCCATAGGGGCTATTCTGTTGATGAGATTTGCGGCTCAAGCTTCAAAATACTTTCCACATCTGGAGATTATCGAGTATCATGGTGACCAAAAACTGGATGCTCCATCCGGAACTGCAGTCAAAACAGCAGAGATGATTTCAGAAGTACGGGAAGAGCTTCGTCAAGGAAACCCTAAAGAAGAAGAAACGATTGAGGGTGCGCGTGGGGGTTACTATAATGGATTCCGGATACATAGTGTCCGTCTTCCTGGTGTGTTTGCCCAAGAAGAAGTGATTTTTGGTGGGTTCGGACAATCCTTAAAAATCCGGCATGATTCTTATGAGCGAGCAGGCTATATGCCAGGCGTTAAGATGGGTATTCAAAAGGTAATGGGATACACTGGCTTGATCTATGGATTTGAGCACTTTATAGAATAGACAGGGGAGAACACCATGTTAAAGATCGCATTTATTGCACATGATCGTAAAAAAGATGAAATCGTAAATTTTGTATTAGCCTATGAGCATGTATTTGTAGGTCATGAACTATTTTCTACGGGGACTACTGGCCAACGGATCATGGATGTGACTAGCTTGAAGATTCATCGCTATATGTCAGGACCATTGGGTGGAGATCAGCAAATTGGGGCAATGGTAGCCCAAGATGAATTGGATCTTATTATTTTCTTGCGCGACCCATTAATGGCACAACCACATGAACCAGATATTACAGCTTTACTTCGTCTATGTGACGTATATGGTATCCCTGTAGCAACGAATATCGCAACAGCTGAGGTGCTTGTGAAGGCGATTGATCGTGGTGACTTTGCTTGGCGAGAACTCGTCCATAAATACAAACCAGGTGTTGATGAATGAAGCTGGACATTCTTGTATTTGGGGCTCATGCGGATGATGCGGAGATCGGAATGGCAGGTACGATTGCGAAGCATACCGCTGCAGGACTAAAAGTAGGTCTGTGCGATTTAACAGCTGCGGAAATGTCCTCGAACGGTACTGTAGAGCTACGCAAGGAAGAGGCACAGCAAGCTGCTGATCTACTTGGCGTGTCTGTGCGGACGAATTTGGGCTTATCTGACAGAGGGCTGTTTATAACAGAAGAGCATGTGGCCGCTGTGACAGCAGAAATTCGCCGGTTTGCTCCTGCGATTGTTTTTGCTCCTTATTGGGAAGATCGTCATCCCGATCATATTGCGTGCAGTAAGCTGGTAGAGGAAGCTGTGTTTAATGCCAAACTACGTAAATACATGTCGGACAAGCCGGCAGTTCCGGCTCCACAGCTGTTTTTTTATTTTATAAATGATCTAGGACGTACGGATCTTATTGTAGATGTTACTAAACAATATAGGCTGAAAGAACAGGCGTTGTCCTGCTATCGCTCCCAGTTCACCAAGCCGCTCGGTGCCGATGCTGTATCCACACCGCTGACAGAAGGTTACATTGAACGTGTCCGTTCCAGAGACATGTTGCTTGGACAGCGGAGACTCATTCCCTATGCGGAAGGGTTTGCAACAAAAGTGCCTTATGCAGTAGATTTGTTTACTGCAGGGGATCAAACTATATAAGGTATAGAAGGGGACGGAATATGGACCGTTTGAAAATAGGCATCACTTGTTATCCGTCTCTTGGCGGCTCAGGCGTAGTAGCGACTGAATTAGGAAAGCTCTTGGCCGAAAAGGGACATGAAGTTCATTTTATTACACACAGCATCCCGTTTCGGTTAGGGAAATTCCAGAAAAATATATTTTACCATGAGGTAGAGGTTAATGATTATTATGTATTCAAATATCCTCCTTATGATTTAGCGCTCGCTACGAAAATGGCTCAGGTTGCCAAAATGCAGAATTTGGATTTATTCCATGTTCATTACGCCGTTCCGCATGCTGTTTGTGCTTTCCTTGCTAAGCAGATGCTTGGTAATGATATAAAAGTTGTGACGACCTTGCATGGTACGGATATCACGGTACTGGGACAAGATGAATCTCTAAAGGATCTAATCCGTCTTGGGATTAATGAAAGTGATGCAGTAACAGCTGTATCGAAGGATCTCATTAGAGAAACTCGAGAAGTGCTGGATATCACGCGCGAGATCGACCTCACTTATAATTTTGTTGACCATCGTGTCTATTACCCACGGGATGTTACGAATTTACGGGATGATTTTGCTTCCCCTGAGGAGAAGATCCTGATGCACATCAGTAACTTCCGCCCAGTTAAAAGGGTAAGTGATGTTGTGGATATCTTTGCTAAAGTGAATCGTGAAATCCCTTCACGTCTGCTGCTTGTTGGCGAAGGGCCAGATCTTCCTAAGATTCAAGCTAAGATCAGTGAAATGGGTCTGGATGATAAAGTCCGCTTCTTAGGAAGACAGGATGAGATTGCTCAAGTTATATCGTTGGCTGATCTTCTTCTGTTACCTTCTGAGAAGGAAAGCTTTGGACTGGTGGCCCTGGAAGCAATGGCATGTGGCGTTCCGACTATAGGTTCTCAAACCGGAGGCATTCCAGAGCTCATAGAACACGGCAAGACAGGATTCATTGCTCCAATTGGGGATACAGATAATATGGCGAAATATGCAATCAAACTCCTTTCGGATGATCGTATGATGGAGCAGTTCAGACAGGCTTGTCTGGAAACGGCCTGCAAAGACTTCTGTAAGGATTCGATTACAAGTCAGTATGAGGATATATATTACCGTGTGCTCGGGCGCAAGGTCCCTAGACTGGATACAGTCAGGGGGTAAGGAGTTAGTAATGAAATGGAAAATGGCGCCATCTGCTATGGCTGTTGCGGCGGAAAATGTAGTTTCTGAGCTAACTCAAAACGGCCATGAGGCATTTTGGGTCGGAGGCTGCATTCGCGATGAGCTATTGGGTAGGCCAGTGCATGATATGGATATTACAACTTCAGCAGTGCCGGAGGAAGTAATTGCCATCTTCGCACGCAGTATTCCAACAGGGCTAGCGCATGGGACGGTCACCGTGCTTCAGGATGGGCATGGATTTGAGGTGACGACATACCGAACTGAAAGCGGCTATGTCGATCACCGTCGTCCGGACCATGTTGAATTTGTTAGCGATGTGAAGGAAGATCTTCGTCGTCGTGATTTTACGATTAACGCGATATGCTGTGGGCTGGGTGGAGATTTGATTGATCCCTTCGGAGGCGAGAAGGATCTAGCTCTCCATGTGATCCGCTGTGTGGGTGATGCAGAGGAACGGTTCGATGAGGATGCGCTTCGTATGCTTCGCTGCATTCGTTTCGCATCGGTGTTAGATTTCTCCATCGCTAAGAACACGTGGAGGGGGCTACTGCGCCAGCGAGATAAGCTGGCGCATATTGCTGTGGAGCGTGTCCGCGCGGAGCTGGACCGCATCATAGAGGGGCCGCATCCTCGGCGCGGCCTTGCTATGCTAGCGCGCTGCGAGCTGCTAGCGCGCGGCAAAGCCCCGTTCCCCTGGACCGGAACCGATATGGCGGCAGCTGCCGCCTTAACGGCCGGGATAGGGGAACTGGAGAGCGCCCACCTGCGGTGGGCGCTTCTCCTCCATGCCCTGAAGCAGTCGGCCCAGGAGGCCGACGAGCTGCTGCGGGCATGGACGTTCTCTGGGACGACGCGCGTAAGCGTCGTCCGGGTGCTGCGGGTCCGCGAAGCTTGGACCGCTGCCCTTGAGGCCGTGCCGCCGGGGGAAGTGGGCGGCACGGATCTACTGCGGCGGCGCTGGATCGCCGCCGTGCTGACCTTCGGCGTAGAAGCCGCCGAAGGTTGGCTCTCGCTGCTGGCGATCTTGCCAGCAGCAGCCCTTCCCGCTGCGAGCTTGCCAGCGGGCTCGAAAGACTCGCGCGCTGTCACTACTCCAGCGGCGCCAGATCTTGTAAATGGTCTGATCTATTTACAAGCTGCAAGAGAGTGGATCGCACAAATGCCGCTGCAGAGCCTCTCAGAGCTTGCTGTTACAGGGAATGAGTTGGCGGAAGCGATTGAGAAACGTCCGGGGCCTTGGCTGGGTAATATGCTTAGTGCTCTGCTGCAAGCGACTGCTGCGGGTGATCTGTTAAACAATAAACGAGAATTGTTGCTTGAAGCAAAAAGGATGGATGGACATGAGCTATGATAAGGCATTGTCTCTAACTGAATTGAAGCAGGAAGCTTCTGATTCGAATTGGATAGACAGCGTTCAGCTCCTGGAGTCTGTCGCATCTACTCAGGAGGAAGCCAAACGATTGGCAGAAAGCGGTGCGCCAGAGGGAACAACCGTAATCGCTGAAGAACAAACCGGAGGTAGAGGCAGAATAGGTAGGAAATGGTACTCACCGCGTGGCAAAGGGATTTGGATGAGTATAGTACTGCGGCCGAATTTACCCCTGTTACAGACCCCTCAGTTAACACTGCTTGCTGGAGTTGCTGTTTGTAAGGCCATTCGCCAGGTAACCGGAGTAGATGCCGGGATTAAATGGCCGAATGATCTGCTTGCGGGCGATCGTAAGATATGCGGGATTTTGCTTGAGTCTTCTCTAAGAGAAGGAGAGCTTCATTATTGCATCGCCGGGATTGGAATTTCTGCGAACATGACTGAAGACGATTATCCTGATCATCTGAAAGAAGTAGCGACCTCCCTGCGAATTCAGCGGGGCGGTGTCCCTGTTGACCGTTCCGAGCTGGTAAGAGCTGTAATGGATGAGCTGGAGAGGCATTACATTCTATACATGAATCAAGGGTTTAAACCTATCAAAGAGCTGTGGGAGTCGATGTCAGTTACTTTGGGGCGCCAAATCGCTCTGAATAGCCCTCAGGGACGCTCTGAAGGAGTTGTAGTAGGTCTGGATGAATTAGGTGGACTACTACTTAAAAATAGTTCTGGAGAGATTTCTAGCGTGTGCTCTGGTGAAATCGAGCTTTTATAAATCCTTTGTGAGTCTTTTCAATATGGCAGGGTGTCATCCCCTGTCATATTTTTTTCGTGTATTTCCGTGTCCTTTTTGTTATACTATGGGGCAGAGGCGGTATCGTTTTGCGAACTGTACTCTTGATTTGATGAACTTATAATGGTTTTATTATTGGAATCACCTTCATAACTGCGTTAGACGGTTACGTTGGATTCTGCTCTGAGCCGTAAGGACCGAGACAGAAGGGACGATCGCGAGTGACTCTTTTTTGCCCTTCGGACCTTTTTAGCAAATTATTGCTAAAGGGTTTTTTTGTTGCGATTTTTACGGGGATGTAATTTCAAAAAGGAGGACGAAGAGAGAAATGGCAAACAAACAAGCACTTAATATTGTGAAAATGAAAAAAATGAAAGCAGATGGGGTGCGGTTAAGTATGTTGACCGCTTATGATTACCCGTCGGCATTACTTGCTGAAGAAGCCGGTATCGACCTTATCCTGGTGGGTGACTCCTTAGGAAACGTGGTACTTGGATATGATACAACTTTACCTGTTACAATTGACGATATGGTTTATCACACTCGTTCAGTAACCCGGGGTGCACAGAATACGTTCATTGTGGCAGATATGCCATTTATGACCTATCACGGAAGTATAGATGAAACTCTGCGTGGTGTGCGCAGACTAATGCAGGAAGGGCGGGCTCATGCCGTCAAAATGGAAGGTGGTCTCGAAATTTGTGAGACAGTCACTGCGGTTGTAGCTGCAGGCGTTCCTGTGCTCGGACATATTGGGCTTACACCACAATCGGTCAATATGATTGGTGGCTACCGTATTCAAGGTAAGGATGCCAAAGATGCAAAACGTCTGATGGATGAGGCTAAAGCGCTTGAAGCCGCCGGTGCTTTTGCAGTGGTACTGGAACTAGTGACTGAAGAAGTAGCACAAGCGATTTCTGAGGCACTGAGCATACCGACCATTGGGATTGGTGCAGGTCGTTATTGTGATGGACAGGTATTGGTTTTCCATGATTTGTTGCGTTATGCCTCACCCTACCGTGAGAAACGTTTTGTCAAAACTTACGCGGATGTGGGTAGTCTGATTCGTGAGGGTATCAGTCAATATGTGAAAGAAGTGAAGGATCGCTCGTACCCAGATGAAGGTCATGTTTTTAAAGCAGATGAAACCGTTCTGGAATCTTTATACGGCGGTGCCGGAAAGGATGGGGAATAAGATGAGAGTCGTCAGAAGCATTAAGCAACTGCGCGAAGCTTTGGAATATATGAGACAAGGTGGGCACACTCCAATTGGGTTTGTTCCAACGATGGGATACCTGCATGAAGGACATGCCAGTCTGCTTCGGCGGGCAGGCGAAATGAGCAACACGGTCGTTATGAGCATATTTGTGAACCCGCTGCAGTTCGGACCGAATGAGGATTATGATTCCTATCCGCGCGATGAAGAGCGTGATTTGGAGCTTGCGGAACGCGAAGGTGTCGATATTGTATTTATCCCCAGTGTGGAAGAAATGTATCCGCAGCCTACCCGGACTACAGTCTCGGTATCTGAGCTTACCACTCGACTCTGTGGGGCATCACGTCCAGGACATTTTAATGGGGTAACGACAGTCGTTAATAAACTATTCAATATTGTGCAGCCTGATTATGCCTTCTTCGGACTAAAGGATGCTCAGCAAGTAGCAGTGCTCCGCCGAATGGTGTCTGATCTAAATATGAATGTTGAAATTGTTCCTTGCCCTATCGTTCGTGAAGGAGATGGACTTGCGCTTAGCTCACGTAACGTATTCCTATCTCCGGAGGAACGTAGCCAGGCTCTGGTGTTATCTCGTTCCCTGCGTGAAACGCGTGAGGCCATCGAAGAAGGAAAGGTAAGAACTATAGCTGAAGTTCGGGATTTGTTGACATCCGTTATTTCTAGCTCACCTTTGGCGGTTATTGATTATGCGGAAATCCTGACCTTTCCTAATCTGGAAGGCTTGCGGAACGAAGTTGTATTAACGGATGTAGATGGGGAAATGATTATAGCGCTTGCCGTGAAGTTTGGCAGAACGCGCTTAATTGACAATAATGTATTTATTCCAAAGGAGGTTGCCGCTCTTGTTTAGACATATGATGAAGTCCAAAATTCACCGCGCGACGGTGACAGAAGCGAATTTGAATTATGTAGGAAGTATTACCATTGATGAGAACTTAATGGAAGCGGCAGATATTCTTGAGAATGAAAAAGTACAGATCGTCGATAACAATAATGGTTCCCGGTTAGAAACTTATGTTATTCCTGGGCCTCGCGGCAGTGGTGTGATCTGTCTGAATGGTGCAGCTGCTCGTCTGGTTCAGCCGGGAGATACAGTAATTATCATTTCGTATGCGATGCTGTCCTCAGAAGAATTGGAGTCGCATAAGCCAACAGTGGTATTCGTGGATGAGAACAACAAACCCGTGAAGCTGGCCGATCACGAACTGCATGCTACAATCGCTTAAAGGATGGACTTACGCCATGTAATGAATGGCAGGGATGAAAGACCCCGATCTCGCAGAAAATGAAGTCAGGCAAGCTGAACTGATTTCATCTTCAGTAAGGGGGGATAGCCCATGTTTCAACATTTGTTTGCTGAAATGAACAAGGTGCTTCAGGAGATCGTTACAGATTACCCTACAGCGGAGGGTGCCCGCCGGAATGAGCTTTTATGCAATTATAATATGCTGCATCGACTTAGCGATAAAGTCATGGATGAATGGCTGGCCTTTGCAGAGAAGCTAAGCCACTTTCGTGAAAGTGTAGATTTTACGACTGTGGTCGAAGAGGAAGTGCCAGAGCAGGAAGCACCCGAGCTGTGCATGGATACTTTTGTCAGAGGTCAGGGGTATTATAAGCTCTTGATGTATGGAAAATGTATTGAGCAGTTTAAGGAAGTTATTGTGCAATATCCGGATAGCCTGGCTGCTCGATTATATTTAGCCATCTCTTACCTTCAAGAAGGGGAAGGGGAGGCTGCTTGGAGTCATCTGAACCATATGCTCGGTTTGATAAGGGAAACCAAGCTCAAAGCCATGGTGTATAATGCTTTAGGCTGTATCCGGGCCTCACAGGAACGTTTCAATGAAGCACAGGAGCTGTTTGGCCTTTCTTTGCAACTTGACCCGGCTCTTCCTGAACCGACTGTGAATTTGGAGGTTTGCCGCCGCCGAGGAGGTAAGCTTCATTTCGGAAATCAGCTTGTTTCATTATTGTAAATTATTACGTTTACGGTTTATTATTCCGCATTTTCATTCAAGCGATGCATCCCCTGAACCAGTGGTGTGCATCGCCTTTTTTCGCAACTTCTGTTATGCTGATTAAGAGTCTCAATTGAAAGGGAATAGAATTATAATGAAATTTGCCGTGCTTGATTTTGAAACAACGGGAACCCAATCCGTGGGTGAAATCATCCAGGTTGGCCTTGCAATTATAGAAGAAGACCGGTCCATCTCCCGGGTATATGGTTCCTACGTCAAGCCCGGAACGCCGATACCTCCTTTTATAACTGGTCTAACGGGGATTACCGACGATGATGTAAAGGATGCACCTGAGCTGGATGAGATGATGATGGAGCTTGTTCCACTCTTGGATGATGTTGTGCTTGTAGGGCATAATGTCGCATTCGACTTCCATTTTTTGCAAAATGCTTTAGACCGATGTGGGTATTTACCATTTCAAGGACGGATTTTAGATACGATTGATTTTCTGAAAATCTGCTTTCCTTCCCTCACATCCTATCAACTAGGATCAGTTAGTGCACATTTTGGTGTGACGCATGAGCGTCCGCATCAGGCAGACAGTGATGCACTCGCAACTGCTCTTGTATTGCTGAAATGTCTGGAGGAGCTCTACGATTTGCCTCTGCTGACGATCCAGAGACTCTGTGAGCTGTTTACGGAAGAGGATAGTGATCTTGGTTGGTATTTCGATGGTCTGCTGCGTGAACGGGAAGCGGAGACGCTTCAGCCCGAAGGTGATCTGACTTTTTATCGTCAATTAGCGCTTGCTGTAGGAGACTGGAACGAATTAGCTCCACCTCGAGACGAGCATGCTGAGAATCCGCTACAGAATTTATCTTTTACAGATTATATGGATGAAGTAACGAAACGACTTAAAGAAACTTTGCCGCAGTATGAAAGCCGAGAAGCTCAGGATATTATGATCAATGAGGTGATGACGGCACTTGCCGAAGACAAACATCTATTGATCGAAGCAGGGACAGGAACCGGCAAATCACTTGGTTATTTGTTGCCTGCCATATACCAAAGCGTTCGCACGAATGAAAAAGTTATGGTCAGCACTCATACTATTAATCTGCAGGATCAATTGCGTGAGCGGGATATTCCTTTATTAACACAGGTAGTTCCATTTCCATTTAAAGCTGCAATTTTTAAGGGCAGAGGGCATTATTTGTGTCTTCGTAAGTTCGAACATAAAATTAATAAAAAAGACTTTGTCAGTCCGAGGGAAGATGCGCTTACTGCGGCTCAGATGATCGTTTGGCTGACGCAAAGCGAATCAGGAGATGACGAAGAGCTCAACTTAAGCGGTCGTGGAGGAGATTTCTGGGAGACGGTGGCTAGCGATACCGATTCTTGTCTGGGGCGCTCCTGTCCTTGGTTCCGTAAGTGTTATTACCATCGGGCAAAGCATGAAGCTGGTATTGCAGACGTAGTCATTACGAACCACTCTAAGCTTTTCGCAGATGTTAAGGCTGGGCACCAGCTACTTCCGGCTTATGAACATCTTGTAATTGATGAGGCCCATCATCTGGAGGACGTGGCTGGCAAGCATTTAGGCATGCATATGAAGCATTTCACGGTGGCACATACACTATCGCGTCTTTATAAGGATAGTCGAAATGGCCAACTTCCTACGCTTCGCCAAATGCTTCAGTCATCAGGCAGTGAGGAAGCTTCTGAATGGAGCGGAGTGATCGATAGAATCTATCCGGACCTGCTTACCATAAAAGAAACCTGGGATCTGCTTAGTGATAAACTATTCAGCCTCTTGCCGGAACGCAGCGATGCAGCAGCGGGAGAAGCTGGCCAGTTAGTCATGCGGCTACTTCCTACCCGTAAACCGAAAGATTGGGATGAATTGGTTGCTTTAGAGAATACTATGAATCTGACATTAAGCGAAATTATCCGTAAAGGTGATAAAATGCTTAATGAAATGCGAGATCAAGAAGGTCAATCTTCCTCAGATAGTCTAGTTACCGATATTAGCGGCTTATTTAAGGATTTAGCTTCAATACGTGAGCAAGTACGGTTTTTTATGGGATTAAACGATGAGAATGTAGTATATTGGCTGGAGGCGAATGGAAATTATCGCAGTAAATCGCTACAGCTGTATGCCGTTCCTGTTGATGTCAGTACTCAGCTTAAGGAGCTGTTTTTCGACAAGAAGAAAAGTATCGTGCTAACTTCGGCGACACTCTCTGTTGATAAATCGTTCCAGTTTATGATTGATAATCTCGGACTTAATGAAGCTGCGGAAGAGGGGGGTCTGATGACATCACTCCTGCCTTCTCCTTTTAAGTATCGGGAGCAGGCGCTGTTAGTTATTCCACGGGATTTCCCTAGTGTGAAGGGCAGTGTGGGCGATGCCCGATTTGTTGATACACTCGTACAATCACTAGCAGAAGCAGCGACTACAACACGCGGGCGGATGCTTGTCCTGTTTACATCTTACAAGATGCTACGCCAGGTTTATGATCCTTTGAAAGAGGCTCTAGCCTCACAAGAGATCACGGTGCTGGGTCAAGGCGTGGAGGGGGGCAGCCGTAGCAAGCTGATCCGCCGTTTTCAGGACAGTGCAGCCTCTGTACTGTTAGGAACAAGCAGTTTTTGGGAGGGTGTTGATATTCCGGGTGAAGCATTAACATGCTTGGCCATCGTGAGGCTCCCGTTTCAACCGCCAAACCATCCCCTAGCGGAAGCGAAGTCTGAGTTATTACAAGCCCAGAAAAAGAATCCGTTCATGAAGTTGTCTGTTCCTCAGGCGGTTATTCGCTTTAAGCAAGGATTTGGAAGGCTGGTGCGGACAGCGCAAGATCGGGGTATTGTTATTGTGTATGACACCAGGGTGATCGAATCTCACTATGGGAAATATTTCCTCTATTCGTTGCCTGGCCCAAAAATGGAGCATATGCTTACGGATCAAATGGTTCCTCGTATAGCGGAGTGGTTGGAAGACGGAGGCGTTTCTTAAAAAGAACGTCATCGATCATATTAATCACTCTACAATGAAGGGCGGTATAAGAATACCGCTCTTCATTGAGACGAGGTACACGAATTAGTATAAGGTTAGTAAAGAATATTACTTACATTAGGAGGTAAATTATGAAATCGGAAAAAATATCAGAAGCCGTTGTTCGCAGACTTCCTGTGTACTTACGTTTCCTAAATGATCTACAGAAACGTGAAATATTAACCGTTTCCTCTCAAGAGCTAGGACAGAAACTTGATTTGAATCCCGCTCAAATTCGCAAAGATTTAGCTTATTTTGGAGATTTCGGCAGAAAAGGTATCGGGTATGACGTAACTTATCTTATTGAGAAAATCCGTCATATTCTGAAGCTGGATCAACAACTGAATGTGGCTTTAGTGGGTGCCGGTAACCTTGGACATGCATTATCTAATTATAATGCTTATTTGAAAGATACTATGAAGATTACCGCTATATTTGATTCCTATGCGCCTAAGGTAGGGCGGAAAATCAACTCACTTACCGTTCAACCGATGGAGGAGCTTGGTCAGACGGTTCGTGAGCAAGGTATTCGAATTGGGATAATTACAGTACCTGATTCAGAAGCGCAGAATGTAGCGGATATTCTCATTGAGTCTGGCATTGAGGCGATTTTAAATTTTGCACCAGTGATTCTAAAAACACCATCGAATATCCGGGTTCATGCTGCTGATTTTACAACAGATTTGCAAAGCCTTGCTTATTATTTGAAGGATGGAAAGGAAGAAAGCAGAAATGAAGAGCAATAAAACGATTATCAAGGGCGGGCGTTTTCTTACTCCGGGAACGGATGAGCCGGTTCTTAGTGGATATATGACTATTGAAGATGATTTGATCACTTACATAGGAAAAGAAGAGCCTTTAATAGAAGACGATGTGCAAGTTGTTGATGGCAGTCGTCTGTTGTTTATGCCAGGTCTGGTAAACACGCATGGCCATGCCGCAATGTCATTGCTTCGTGGTTATGGAGATGACTTAGCGCTTCAGGTGTGGCTTCAGGAGAAGATGTGGCCGATGGAAGAGAAGTTCACCGGAGAAGATGTATACTGGGGAACCTCCTTGTCTGTACTTGAAATGCTGAAAGGTGGCACTACAACCTTCCTGGATATGTATGATCATATGGACCGAGTAGCGGAGGTCGTCGAATTATCAGGTATTCGTTCCGTACTAATGAGAGGCGTAATCGGTCTATGTCCAGAAGAAGTACAAAATCAGAAGCTTGCGGAAGCGGTTTCTTTTGCGCGTAACTGGCATGGTAAGGCTGAAGGTAGAATTACGACAATGATCTCGCCACATGCCCCATATACATGCCCACCAGACTTCTTTGTTAAGTTTGTGCAGGCGGCTCATGATTTGAATTTACCGATGCATACCCATATGTCCGAAACGAAACGCGAAGTGGAGCAGAATGTGGTGGATTACGGACTGCGGCCAGTAGCGCATTTAGAGAAGCTTGGAATGTTCACACGTCCGTCTATAATCGCTCATGGTGTTCATTTGAATGATGAAGAGATCGAGATACTGGCTCGTCATGATGTAGGTGTATCCCATAACCCTGGAAGCAATCTTAAGCTGGCTAGTGGAGTTGCTCGAGTTACGGATCTTCTAAAGGCCGGAGTGAAGGTGTCACTGGGTACAGATGGAGCGGCAAGTAATAATAATTTGGATATGTTTGAAGAAATGCGTCTTGCAGCACTCATCCATAAAGGTGTAAGTGGTGATCCTACGGCTGTTCCGGCTCCGGAAGCTCTACGTATGGCTACGGAGTATGGCGCGAAGTCTATCTTTTTAAATGATGTGGGTAGACTCGCTGTAGGTATGAAAGCTGACTTTATTGCTATTGATATAGACCAGCCGCATTTGCTCCCACACACAGATCTGTTGTCTCACGCTGTTTATTCTGCCAGTGCCAAGGATGTTGAGCATGTATGGGTGAATGGTAAACAGGTTGTTAAACATGGACAATGTGTAACGCTAGATGAGGAAGCCATCCGTCGTAAGGCGCAAGAAGCCTTTGATGGACTGCTTAAACGATAGTCTAAGATCATAACAAATAACTGAAAGGCTGTGACTTTCTGCAATTGCAAAGTTACAGCCTTTTGTGTTTCTGATCATTAGATCATTGAAAGAGATATGAAACTTTGGATAAACACACGGGTGTGTTATATAATCAAAAAAGATATATTACTAGAAAGGGAGCTGTACCTTGAAGAAAAGGAAAAAATGGATCCTCCTGGGGTCAGTTCTGATTCTGCTCCTTCTGTTCGGACTCATCCAGTTCTATGCTTATATTATGAAAGATCAATGGAACGAGCGAGATATCGCTAAGGATGTCGCCAAAACCAGCGCGGGTCTAACAGAGGTAACTAAAGCACAGAAATCCGTGTGGGATGAAAATGCAGTCTACTGGGTCTTAACAGGGAAGAATGAATCCGGGACCGAGTTGATGGTTTGGGTACGCTTTACTGTAGATGGGAAGTTTGCCGAAGGCGCCGACGCAGTATTCGCCGAGGAACTAAGTAAAGGGACCTCTGAAGAAAAAATGCGTAGTCTTATAAAAGCCGATCTCCCGGATATTAGCATTGAACGGTTGTTACCGGGGGTGTATAACGGAGAGTATGCTTGGCAGCTTTTTTATAAACAAAGCGGTCGGTATTATTATCAATTTTATCGGTTCTCAGATGGGGCTCGAATGGGTGAAGGATACAGTTTACCTAGCCGCTAAGTTAAACAAAATTACTTTAGGAGAAACAAGCGGACTATTTATGGTTCGCTTGTTTTTATATAACATATTAGATTGATACACTAAAAGTATACGTAATGTGATATACTATAAGAGTAGTTTTTATATATTGTCGTCAAAACCGCATACGAAAATAGGCCTGTTAATTAGAGATAAAGGCCTGTTTTTGTCGAAATAAATCAATATTTTTAATGAAATGGAAATATTTAAAAAATAAAATTTTAAATATATTCACACTTTTTATCATTTTCGTATATACACCTGTGATATACTACTGTTTGTAATTAGAAGAGTAGTAGTAGAACGTTAGGCTCTGATGAGCATTAACGGCTGTGATTTTGGATCATCCTGTTTATCGTTTTGTCATCTTTGAGAGGAGGACGTTTCTTGAAATTACGTCTTGTACCTGTACTGATAACGTCTCTACTGTCCGCTACGCTATTATTCGGAGGATTCTTTTTATATCGTCAGTTTGCTTTACAGGAACCACTCCAAAAGATAGTATCAGGCTATGAAGGAGTGAATACTTCACATATTAGTATTAACCGTGATGAGGTCACTTTGAAACTTGAATTACAGCCGGGCACGAATTTACGTGATCTGGTATCGTATGTTTCCAAAGAAGGAAAATCAGTGATTGAGGGACGTAAACTTAAACTGGATGTGGAGCAAAACTCCAGTGAATTATTGGATAATTACTGGGATAAAGCGTTGTTCTCTGTAGCTGAAGCGATGGAGAGCCGTAAATATACTCTTATACCTGCTGAACTTGATAGATTGAAAGAGCAGAATACCGACTATAAAGATGTGATAGCAACAACTGAAATCGACGACACAAACGTGTATGTAAGCTTGAGTAACGGGAAAGAAAGCAAATTTATAATTTTACCACGCAAACCTGCGACCTTGGGGGTATGGAATAATGCCTAAATACCTTAAAGAAATTTTAATCGGATTTATTCCTGTACTGTTTATTTTCATGGCTTTTTTAGGTATTAATATATTCCCTATAGTTATAGCAGCTGGGATGCTTACTGCACTACTTATCATTGCTCATTTACGTGGCGGGCTTACGGTGAACGCCGGTGCTGGAAAGAAACGCAAGAAGGAAGGACCTTCAAAACTCACTTTTGAAGAAATTGGTGGGCAAGACAATGCAAAGCAGGAGCTCCGTGAAGCACTCGATTTCTTGATCCGGCATGAGGAAATCAGTAAATTTGGGATTCGTCCTTTGAAAGGGATTCTGCTTACAGGCCCTCCAGGAACAGGTAAGACCCTTATGGCTAGAGCGGCAGCCCATTATACAAACTCAGTATTCGTAGCTGCATCAGGCAGTGAATTTGTGGAAATGTATGTGGGTGTCGGTGCTGGCCGTATTCGTGATTTGTTTAAGGATGCACGTACCCGTGCCGCTAAAGAGAACAAGCAAAGCGCTATTATTTTCATAGACGAAATTGATGTAATTGGCGGTAAGCGTGAAGGTGGGCAGCAGCGTGAATATGATCAGACCTTAAATCAGCTGCTGACTGAAATGGATGGTATTTATAATAATGAGACACCGCGTATTCTGTTGGTAGCTGCAACGAACCGCAAAGAGATGCTGGATTCGGCATTGCTACGTCCTGGACGGTTTGATCGTCATATTCAAGTGGACATGCCTGACAAGAAGGGCCGCAAATCGATTCTGGAATTGCATGCTAAGAATAAACCTCTTCATGAAGAAGTGAGTCTCGATAAAATCGCAGAAGAAGCCTATGGCTTTTCCGGTGCTCAGCTTGAAAGTGTCATGAATGAGGCTGCGATTTATATGATGCGTGAGGACTTGACGAAAGTTGAGCAGCGGCATCTGTCGATGGCAATTGACAAGGTAATGATGGGTGAAAAAACGGATCGAGAAACCAATCACGAAGAGAAAAAGCGGGTCGCCATTCATGAATTGGGACATGCCATTATGGCAGAGCTCCTGCGTCCCGGAAGCGTCAGTCAGGTTACATTGACTCCACGTGGGCAAGCCCTTGGTTATGTGCGGCATAATCCTCAGCAAGAGCAGTATTTGTACACCAAAGATTATTTGGAAGATCAGATTATGATTGCACTTGGTGGAGCGGCGGCTGAAGAGATGTATTATGGCGGACGAAGCACAGGTTCGCGGGGTGACTTTGATCAGGCGCTGAATATTGTGGAAACGATGATGAAGTCAGGTTTAACTTCGCTGGGTATCGCCAAGCTGGAAATGGTTACCACTGAAGAGCTTATGAAGGAAAATAGTAAGATATTGGATGAACTGATGGTTCGTACTCATGAGCACCTTGAAAAGCAACGAAATGTATTTGATTACTCTCTTGACATTTTAATGAAGGAAGAAGTACTCTCTGGAGAGCAATTTCGATGTCAATTTCGTGACAGCGTCCTTTTACCAGCATAAATATTTATGCTGGTTATTTTTTTTTACTTTTCAGGCATGCTAAGATATCATTATATGTCGGGCTTTATAAATTTTTGCGACAGACAAGGTACAATACAAAAGTATAGATACCTGAAAGGATGGAGACTTTTTTATGAATTTCAAAAAAATAGGTGTCATCGGCGGTGGCACAATGGGACAAGGTATTGCTGAAATGTTAGCAGCCAAAGGCCTGGATGTATTGCTGGTGGAGAAAACCGCAGAGAAACTGGACTACTCTTACGAAATGATCGAGACAAGTCTAGATAAGCAACTGGAGAAATGGGCGATCACTCAAGCTGAGAAGAAGTTGATTCTTAGCCGCATTCAAAAAGTGACACATTTCGCGGAGCTTAGCTCTTGTGACATGGTTATCGAAACAATCGTTGAGGATTTGGAAGAAAAGAAAAAGATTTTGAATCAACTGGATCAAGTATGTCCAAACCACATTATTCTTGCCAGCAATACGTCAACACTTAGCTTGACTGAACTTGCAAGTTCTACAATGTATCCGGAACGCGTTATCGGTATGCATTTCATATATCCTGTAGCTAAAGTAGATCTTGTTGAAATTGTACGCGGTCTGAAAACCTCAGATGCTACTTTTGAAGATACAAAAGCCTTTGTTGATGAGATTGTTGAGAAAAAAGGTGTAATGATTTATGAATCCCCAGGATTTGTAACATCACGCCTCATTTGCTTGTTCATCAATGAAGCTATGCATGTGCTGCAAGAAGGCGTTGCCTCTGCACAGGATATTGACGATGCTATGCGTATTGGTTATCAATTCCAATATGGACCGCTTGAAATGGCTGACAGATTCGGCCTGGATTCGGTACTTGCTGCACTCGAAAATATGTTCCGTGAATACGGAGAACTGAAATACCGTCCTTCTACTATTCTTAAAAAGATGGTACGTGCAGGACAACTGGGTATGAAATCAGGAGAAGGCTTCTTCAAGTACGACAAGGATGGTGACCGTGTATGAATATTCTAGTTATTAACTCAGGTAGTTCTTCATTGAAATATCAGCTGTATAACATGACTGATGAATCGGTTTTGGCTAAAGGTCTGGTTGAACGTATTGGAATGGATTCCTCCATTCTGAATCATAAACCGACTGGCAAAGCGGAAGTGACAGAAGTAAGCGAAATTCTGGAACATAATACTGCAATCCGTAAAGTCATTGCCTGTCTTACAGACAAAGAGCATGGTGTTATTGAATCCATTAAAGAAATTGATGCTGTAGGTCACCGTGTAGTACATGGTGGTGAGTTCTTCAAGGCCTCCGCTCTTGTGGATGCTGACGCAAAAACGAAAATTCGTCAATTGTTTGACCTTGCACCACTGCATAACCCGGCAGCAATGATGGGGATTACGGCTTCTGAAGTAAATATGCCGGGTGTACCGCAGGTTGTTGTATTCGATACTGCATTCCACCAAACTATGCCTGAAAAAGCTTATATGTACGCTATTCCTAGAGTACTGTACAATAAATATAAAGTTCGTCGTTATGGCGCACACGGTACATCACACGACTTCGTAAGCAAGGCTGCTGCGGAGTACTTGGAGCGTCCGCTGGAAGATCTGAAGATCATTACTTGTCATATTGGTAACGGCGGTAGTGTAACTGCAGTTCAAGGTGGAGTGTCCGTGGATACTTCCATGGGTATGACCCCTCTGGAAGGTTTGATGATGGGTACTCGTAGTGGTGATCTTGACCCAGCAATTGTCCCTTACGTGATGAACAAGGAAGAATTGTCCGTAGGTGAAGTGAACTCCATGTTGAATAAACATAGTGGTCTCTTAGCCATTTCGGGCGTAAGCAGTGACATGCGTGATATTATTGATGGTATGGAAAAAGGTGAGCCTAATTCCACGCTAGCTTTTGAAATGTATGAGTACCGCTTGCGCAAGTATATCGGTTCATATACGGCTGCGATGAACGGTGTAGATGCGATCATATTTACTGCCGGTGTTGGTGAAAATGCTTCATTGCTTCGTGAGAAACTGCTAAATAACCTTACTTTCTTGGGTATTGAGTTGGATGCTGAAGCTAACAAAGTTCGTTCCGGCGATCCACGTCGTATCTCTACGGTAGATTCTAAGGTACAAGTGCTAGTAGTTCCGACAAACGAAGAACTTGTCATTGCACGTGATACACACCGTATTGTGCAAGGAATTAACGGCTAAATTAGAGGAGAGATTGAAGGCATGGCTAACAAGAGTGTAATTAAGAACGTGAATGAACATGTTGGAGAGAGTGTTGTTATCGGTTGTTGGGTAAACAACAAGCGCTCCAGTGGTAAAATTCAGTTCCTGCAGCTTCGTGATGGTACAGGTTATATTCAGGGAGTTGTAGTGAAATCTGAAGTACCTGAAGAGGTATGGGATGCAGCTAAGAGCCTCACACAAGAAAGTTCTTTGTATGTGACCGGAATTATTCGCGAGGAACCTCGCAGTCAATCAGGTTTTGAAATGACTGTAACTGGAATTGAAGTCCTGCATCTTACAGAGAATTATCCAATTACTCCGAAAGAGCATGGCGTAGATTTCTTGATGGATCACCGTCACCTCTGGCTACGTGCCTCGAAGCAACGGGCTGTTCTGGTAATTCGCGCGGAAATTATTCGTGCAATTCAACAGTTCTTCAACGAGAGTGGATTTACAAAGGTTGATCCTCCGATTCTGACGCCAACGTCAGCAGAAGGAACTACTAACTTGTTCCACACGAAGTACTTCGATGAGGATGCCTATCTAACACAAAGCGGACAGTTGTATATGGAAGCTGCGGCAATGGCCCTGGGCCGTGTCTATTCCTTTGGACCCACTTTCCGTGCGGAGAAATCAAAGACTCGCCGCCACTTAATCGAGTTCTGGATGATCGAGCCAGAAATGGCTTTTACAGATCACGAAGAAAGCTTGAAAGTACAGGAAGAGTTCATTAGCTTCGTAGTGCAATCCGTATTGAAGAATTGCCGTGCAGAGTTGGAAACGGTAGGTCGCGATATTTCCAAACTGGAGAATATTAAAGCCCCATTCCCACGTATTACTTATGACGATGCAATTAAGTTCTTGAACGATAAAGGCTTTGAAGATATCTCTTGGGGCGATGATTTCGGTGCACCTCACGAAACAGCAATCGCAGAAGCATACGATAAACCTGTATTTATCACTCATTACCCTGCTTCTTTCAAAGCGTTCTACATGAAGCCAGATCCAAATCGTCCGGAAGTCGTGCTGTGTGCTGATATGATCGCTCCAGAAGGCTACGGTGAGATTATTGGTGGTTCTCAGCGGATCGATGATCCTGCACTGCTTGAAGAGCGTTATAAAGAGCATAACTTGTCAATGGACTCTTACAAATGGTACATGGATCTGCGTACTTACGGATCAGTACCTCACTCTGGTTTTGGACTTGGACTTGAGCGTACTGTAGCATGGATCTGTGGTCTTGACCATGTACGTGAGACTATTCCATTCCCGCGTACACTGTACCGTCTCTACCCATAATTTATATTTAAAGGGGGACGTTCATGGACGGCAAAGGATGGAGTACCTGGGGCGAAGGCGTCTCCTTCGGTCTGGAGAACGGAATGGCCGTCATACCTTACGCATTACTGAAGTATTACCGGAAGCTCAATTTAAGCGGAAGTGAAGCGATGCTGCTGATACATCTGCTTTCTTTCAGGCAGGTGGAAGGGGTTGATTTCCCTTCTCTTGAGGAGCTTCAGGTTGTAACAGGCCGTAGCATTTCTGTTCTAGCAGGAGAATTGCAGAAGCTTATGAAGGAAGGTTTTATTAGCATCGATGGAGACAACGATGAGCTAAGAGACATCCATTATGAACGCTACAATTTCTCAGGGTTATACGGAAAGCTTGGTGCTTATCTAGCGACAGTTGTTCAAGAACATGAGCAAGATAAGCACGCAGGTGGCTATGCAACGTCGGCACCGCGGGCTGCTTCAGGGGGCGGATTCGGAACGCCTCCCTCATCTCCTTCTCAACTTGGAGCTGAAGAGGAAAGCCGGAATCTGTTCAGTATTTTCGAAAAGGAATTCGGTCGTCCGTTATCTCCGATGGAGTGTGAGACGATATCTAGTTGGGTGGATCAAGACCGGTATCCCGAGGAGCTGATTCTGTTAGCACTGAAGGAATCTGTATTTGCAGGAAAGGTTCATTTCCGTTATATTGATCGAATATTGCTGGAATGGGCCCGTAACCGGGTCAAGAACGCTCAGGATGTTAAGGACTATACACAAAAGTTCCGCAATGGCGGAAGATAGATCATTTTGGAGAGAACCGTATTGCTTTAGCCCATCGCTAAAGTCAGTACGGTTCTTTTTAATATTTTATAAAAAAAGTGCAGGGGTAGTTATAATTGAGAGCGTCTATTGCTGTGGGAAGGAGGGGAGAGTCATTGAAGATGAGTTATTGATCAAGCGAATTTGCCAAGGAGACGAAGAGGCCTTCCGCCAATTTGTGAATACATACAGTCAGCAAATATACAAAGTTACTTATTCTGTATTACGCGATGTCAGGATGGCTGAAGATGCTGCTCAGGAAGCTTTTTTACAGATGTACAAATCTCTCCCTGACTACCGTTATCAAGGCTTGAAGTCATGGATTACACGGATCGCCTTAAATAAGGCAATAGATGCTAAGCGTAAACGAGATCGACTCAGAGAACTACCCGTTGACTATGAGCTTGTACTGAGCCAGACCGCTTCCAACGAGGAGGATGTGTTGTCAGGTGTTATACGCCGTGATCGGATGGATCGGCTGCTGGGTGAAATCAATAGCCTGCCTGAAACTCATCGTGAAATTATGGTGGCTTATTATCTGGAACATAAAAAATATGATCAGATTGCTGCAGAGCAGGGAATTAGCCTGAAGACGGTAGAGTCCAGATTATATAGGGCAAGACAATGGATTCGAAATCATTGGAAGGAGGACGAATGGCTATGATGAAGCATGGAGACGATCCAATCCAACGGGAACAAGCAAAAGCTTATATTGAAGGTCATATGGAAGAGGCGGTGAGAGAAGATTGGGAACAGTTACTGCTGGAAGATGAAGAAAGTCTTACTTCATATATGGAAATGTTGGATGAGCTACAAGAGGAACTGCCTTCATTGGAGAATTCGTCTGCTTTTACAGAGAGAATTATGGGAGCATGGGTTAAACCAATGGCGGAATCTTCAGCATTATTGGAACAAGTGGCGGTTGAAGAAGGTGGACGGCGATATCGCTGGTATGAAAAAACAATCTTTCATTATGCTGTTGCCGCGTCACTTACGCTGTTGATCATGTCCTCTGGCATGTTTGATAAGCTGCACACAGGTCAAATGGAGCTTATGATCCCTAAAAAAGATAATTTACCGTCATTTAGCGAGCAAGTCATACAGGCAACTAGCGGATGGTTGGATCAGCTAATGGGCAACAGAAAGTGATGAGAGGAGAAATGAAACATGCAACAGCAGCGTAGTAATTTAAAGGCCTTTTTTCTTAATTTGATTCCTGGAGCAGGTCATTATTATATCGGAAAACGTCCACAAGGCATTGTTTATCTTCTGTTAAGCTTTGGCATCTTATTTATGTCATTCTTGATAGCTGTGGCTGAAGGCGCTGAGGATATTTTAATAATGGGTGTGATGGGGTTCCTACTTATTGGGACAGTTTCTATGGTGCATCTGGTGGTAAAAATGCTGCAGATGCCTGCTCCGGCGATGGCTCCAGATGGATCGAGGGTTGATTTTATTTCGGTGCCCGTTAAAACTGCGGATAATGAGCGTGTCCATGTAATCTTATTATCGTTCATTCCAGGATTAGGTCATTTTCATATGGGGCTGATGCAGCGAGGGTTATCCTTCCTCATTTCTTTCTTCGGTTTTATGACCGTGATGTTATTCCTGGCTGGAATTACGTCTAGTGACGCTTTTCTTCTCTTGTTTGGCGTATTACCCGTTATCTGGTTGTATTGCATGTTTGATGCGGTTCAGTTAATCCATCGCAAGCAAGCTGGAGAAGAGATGGTAGATCGGACTTTATTCGAAGAGATGGAGGCGGGTCGTGAGGAGGGGCGCCGCAGCAAAGTTTTGGCAACGCTGCTTTCTGCTTTTCCAGGTGCTGGACAAATGTATCTAGGGCTGCAAAAAAGAGGTTTACAGCTCATGCTGCTATTCCTGGGAAGTATTTATGTCATGGATCTACTGCGATTAACATTGCTCTTCTTCCTGATCCCAGTCATTTGGTTCTACAGTTTGTTCGATGGCTTACAGCTTGTCAGCCGACATGGTCGGGAGCCCTTGCAGGATAAGCCAGTTATCGAAGGATTCTTAAATCATCAAGGGTGGCTTGGAGCTGCATTATTGTGTCTAGGATTGTATTACATTGTAGTGAATGTCGCAGTTCCTGCGCTTGATATCAGATTTCCTGAATGGCATTTGGAGTATATAGTCAATGAATATTTCAGAACCATTATCGTATCTGTGCTATTAATTGGCGGTGGTTTGAAGCTGATGGCGGGAAGTAAGAACAATAAAGGGAGAAAAGGGACAGGTGGTCATTCTTGAATAATCCGACTGAATTACAGCAGGGAGTCATTGTTCCAAGCGAGCGTCCAGTCACTGAAGATAAATCAAGACGCTGGCGTGTAGGGACATTATCGATGGGACTGAGCCTTTTATTTCTGGGGGCTTTAATTATGGTCTCGCAGTGGAAGGGAGCGGAAGTGTTTGAGACGACGCTTGCTTGGTGGCCGGTCATTTTTATATTGTTAGGTTTGGAAATAGTGATATACACTTTATGGTTTCGTGGAAAAGGAAAAATGTATTATGACGTGTTAAGTATTCTTTTCGTAGGGTTTATATCTGTATGTTGTCTGATTTTTGCGGGATTTAGTTCCTTAGGATTAACTCAGGAATTTCGCCGTACCGTCTCAGCTGTGGAGGAAAGTTATACATTACCTGATTGGCAGGGAACCGTTCCAGACGGCGTTAGTACCATCATTGTCCAAGCTGCCGAGCCTTACGGGATTAAAGTGGATCAAACGGGTGGGCACGAGCTGAATGTATTTGGAAGTTATTCTACAAATAAAGGGAAGCTAAAAGAAGCACAAGAGCAACAACTGCTTCAGACTAAGCATGTCGGGAATACGCTATACATCATTTTAGGGGAAACTCCTAGAGATTTGCTATTTGATAATTCTAGGAACAACCTTGACGTGACTGTTGGGGCTCCGGCTAATGTTAAAGTGATTGTTCGAGATACTTATGGAAATGTCGTATCGGGCAAATCATAGCCTTAACTTCAAAAAAAGATCGCTTCCTGACCAAGTTGGTCTGGGAAGCGATCTTTTTTGAAAGATAAGGAATTTTAGGTTACGAATGCAGCTCTTTTTCAAGCGCCGCGCCCATTTCGCGGGAACGTTCGGCACATCGGTTGACTGCCGCAATGACAGTTTCAAAGAATTCTCCGTGCTCCAGCACTTCTATTGCTGCTTGTGTAGAGCCATTCGGGGATGTGACCTTCTTACGAAGTGCAGCTGGCTCCTCACCCGTTTGTTGTACCATTCTGGCAGCGCCTAGCACTGTTTGGACAGTTAGCTGTGTGCTTTGTTCAAGCGGCAATCCACCACGGATACCTGCGGCGATCATTGCTTCCATCATGTAATAAATATAGGCAGGTCCACTGCCGGAGATACCTGTCAAGGTTTCCATGCGTTCTTCATCAATGACGGTTGTAAGTCCAACAGCTTCAAAGATGTTGAGTGCAAGGCGTCGGCCTTTCTCATCAACTTCTTTGGAGAAGGCTATGCCAGTGGCACCGAGACCAATGGAACTGGAAGTATTCGGCATTGTACGGACGATAGGTTGCTCTTTGCCAAGCAGTCCTTGCATCGTTCGAATAGACAATCCAGCGATTACAGAGACTATGATCTGATCAGGAGAAAGAAGAGGACCTATTCCTCGTAGCGCTTCTGCAGCGTCTTTTGGTTTCATAGCTAACACGATTACTGGTGAATTCTTTAGATAATCTATTTTTTGCTCAGGATCATTTGTACCCATTACACCGTATCGGCTTCTTAATTCTGCCAGGCGTTCACTACTGCTGCGATTAAGCATAATAACATGATCGGATTTCACGATACTGCGGCTAATCATCCCGCGAACGATGGCTTCTGCCATGGAGCCTGCGCCATAAAATACAATATTATGATTCATAAGTGGAATGGAAGGTTGCTGACACATGGCTAAAATCCTCCTAAAAGTTGTGAGATTGAAAACAGAAGCGTGGACACTAACCCCGAATTTGACCTGTTCCGTAAATCTTATACTTAGTTGAAGTAAGGGCAGGCAGACCCATCGGTCCACGGGCATGTAGTTTCTGTGTACTAATGCCGATCTCTGCACCGAATCCAAATTCAAAGCCATCTGTGAAACGGGTTGAGGCATTGTGATAAACAGCCGATGCATCAATTTCTTGTAAGAAGCGTGCAGCATTTCCTTGATCTTCTGTTACGATACATTCCGAATGTTTTGTTCCATACTTAGCAACATGCAACATGGCTTCGTCCAAATTGCTCACAATTTTGATATTCAAGATATAATCGTTATATTCTGTGGCATAGTCTTCTAAGGTTGCAGGTAATGCCCATGGGACAAAGGATAATGTTTCCTGGCAGCCACGCAATTCAACATTAACATCACGGAAAGCTTCGGCCAAAGAAAGCAGATACTCATTTGCGTAATCCCGATGAACGAGCAGTGTCTCCATAGAATTACATACTGAAGGTCGCTGTGCTTTGGCATTCAAGCTTATGTTCTTTGCCATTTCTGGCAAGGCACTTGCATCGAGATAGGTATGGCAGATGCCTGCTCCCGTTTCAATGACGGGTACTGTTGCGTTAAGCACTACATTTTGAATAAGTGAGCTGCCTCCGCGTGGAATGATCACATCCAAAAGTCCGTTCAGCTTTAGCATTTCATCTACCGAAGAACGATTAGGGTCTTCAATCAGCTGAAGGGCATTAGGTGGCATTGAGGTCTCAGCAAGAGCGCTGTGCAGAACCTCGACAATCTTACGGTTGGAGGATAGGGCAGAGGAGCCACCGCGCAGCACTACGGCGTTGCCTGTCTTGAGACATAGACCAGCAGCATCTACAGTCACATTTGGACGTGCTTCATAGATAATGCCGATCACACCAAGCGGAACGCGAAGCTTCTGGATGCTAAGGCCGTTAGGGCGTTCTATGCTTTCTAGTGTATCACCGATAGGATCAGGTAATACTGCGATTTGTTGCAGACCTTCAGCAATGCCGTTAATTCGGCTTACATCTAACGCGAGACGGTCAAGCATGGACTCAGGGGTCCCGTTAAGTCTTCCTCGTTCCAGATCCTCCACGTTGGCTTCGATAATGGCGGGAGCTTCACGGCGTAGTGCATCAGCCATAATTAGGAGTGCTTCATTTTTTTGGCCAGTTGTTAGACTAGCTAATATTCCGGTGGTTTCTTTGGCTAATTTTGCTTTATTGACAACTTCACTCATGACGATTCCTCCTTAAATTTATATGGACAAGATTTCTTACCTCAGGGTAATCCATTCGTCACGGTGAATGACCTCCAGCCGGTGAACTTCGCCCAGCTTCGGTACAATCTGACCGCTTGGCAAACCTTGAATACTGCGCAGCTGAGCATCATCGTAATTCACAATCCCGCGTCCAAGTAATTTGGAGTCTGGACCTAGAACCTCTACGACATCACCTGCATGAAAGTTACCTTCGGTCTGCTTGACGCCGACAGGCAGCAGACTATGGCCGCCATGGAGCAGCGCTTCAACAGCTCCTTCGTCTATATACAGAGAGCCCAGTGGGGTGGACATGAAGCCAAGCCATTGCTTTTTGACTGGGAGTGACGATAACTTGGTTGCAAAATAAGTACCTCTACCAGTTCCAGCGGCCGCGAGCTGCAAATCTCCCGGTTCGGTAGCTCTCCCAACAAAGACAGGTACACCGCCTCGCGTAGCGATCTTGGCAGCATCGATTTTTGAACGCATGCCACCTGTTCCCACGCTAGATCCAGCACCACCAGCAATCGCATAAATCTCCGGCGTAATATCATCTACGAACTGATAGCGAACAGCATCGGGATGTTTCCGAGGATCTCCACTATATAAGCCATCCATGTCAGTTAAGACGAGCAATCTAGACGCTTTTAGCAGGTTAGCCACAAGCGCGGACAACGTATCGTTATCGCCGAATTTCAACTCATCTACGGAGACGGTATCATTCTCGTTAAATACGGGCACCGCTCCTTGACGAAGCAGCTCTTCTACCGTCATCATAGCGTTGTTCATCGCTCTGCGACTACAAAAGTCGGTACGGGTTAGCAGGATTTGTGCTGTGGTTATTCCATGCTCGGCAAAAGCTTCCTGATACGCCTGCATGAGCAGTACTTGGCCTACAGCTGCTGCTGCTTGCTTCTCATGCAGCAGCTTCGGACGTGTAGGATAACCGATACTGCGAAAGCCTGCGGCTACAGCACCGGAGGTTACTAATAACACCTCGCAGCCGTTTCTCTTCAATTCGGCAATCTCTGAAGTAAAGAAGGACACGGCTTCGCGATTCAATCCGCCTTCCGTTCCAGTCAGTGAGCTGCTGCCTATTTTGACTACGATTCGTGCCGTCATATCTGTTCACTTCCTCAGTATTTTTATAGATGCTGAAAACGACAAAAAGCCCCCATCCTTAGACTTAGCAAAGGACGAAAGCTTGTAAACTTCCGCGGTACCACCTTCATTGATGAGGGATCATCCGACTTCATTCTCGTAACGGGAGGATCCGTCCTGCTTAGCACAGGCCGCTCGGGGGTAGGATTCGGAACGAAAACCGCGGTAAATTCTTTCAGCCTGTCGGAATTCACTCTCTAGGCGCGGTTTGACTCATTCTTACTGGTCCCGTCTGCACGTTTCACTTATTTTCAATAGAATACCATGGAGATGGTTGCTTTGCAAAGGAAAAACAAAGGAACTATTTCACCCATTAGAAAGCTTTGATTATTCTGTTTAACCTCTAAGCAAGGGGTCGGAACACTTATAATCTGTTGCAAAGAGGTGGATTTAATTGACGAAAGACAACAATCCTGAGCAGATGCAGAATCAAGACCTAAACGAAAAAGCAGAGATCCAGAATAGTGTGACTCGGGAATTTTTTGGATATCATACTGGGAATCCGAACAATAATAGGCCAGTTAATGAAAGTGCGGCTCGGGTGTCAGATGATCAGAACAGCCTTCCACGGGTCTATTCTTCGGTTAATTCAGATACCGTAGATTTAAAGGTTTCAACAAAAGCCTTAGCGGCTTTAGATAAATAACGTCCACGTCGATAGGCTACGACAAGTGTTCGGCTAGGGGCAGGATCAGTGAGCGGTAAGTAGACAGGAACGAATTCACTCCGCGGTGCACGGGCAATAAAATGAGGCACAAGAGTTACACCCATTCCAGTGGCGACCAGAGACTGAACTGTTTCCATGTTATTGCTCTCAAAAACAATTTTTGGCTCGAAGCCAGCGTTTCGGCAAAGATCCATAGTCATTTTACGGAAGCCTTGACCTTCTTTAAGTACGATAAATGGCTCGTCCTTTAGTTCTTCCAAAGAGGTCTTAGTTCCATCTAAGCTACGTTTAGCTAGCGGGTGTTCGGGTGGAACTGCAAGATCGATCCTTTCCTCACCCAGTTCTTCGTAAGCAAGAGCCGGGATTTCGAGCGGCAATGAGAGCAGACTTAAATCAGTCTGACCACTCGCAGTGAGCTTTTCTAGGTTCATGGAGGAGTCTTCGAGCAGTGTGATTTCTACTTCCGGGTAATTTTGTTTAAAAACCGGAAGCACATGCGGTAGTAAATGTGCACCAGTGATCGGCATACTGCCTACAACGACGCGCCCGGTACGCAGTTCAGAAATATCAGACATTTCTTGTCGCAGCAGTTCTACGCCATCAATGATGATTTGGGCTTGCTCTACAAATTTAGATCCAGCATAAGTCAGTTCAACAGAGCTGGTGTTTCGCTGGAACAGCATTACACCGAGCTCTTTTTCCAGCTTGGAAAGCTGCTGACTGAGTGATGGTTGGGCAATGTGCAGCTTGTCCGCTGCACGGGAGAAGTTTTTTTCGGCTGCGATCTGCAGTACATATTGTAGTTGTCTCAGTTCCATGTATAAACTCCTTTGGGAGATTGTTTTTACTTATAAGTATAACCTATGAAACTGGAGTTTTATATAGGTTCGAATGTAAGTTCGTGCACGAACGCACTGACCGGCAAATAGGAAGGTGTGGTTTACCAGTATCCGCTGGAGCCCTTTATGTTTGCCGGTCTAATTTCGATGCTACCCTATTACGTCTTACTATACTTTGCGGGCTGGAGAGATGCTTTGAGGGTTGTTAAATATATTTCCCGGGTCATATTTAGCTTTGACTCTCCGTAATCTAGGATAGTTCGCTCCATAATATACGGGTCCGGAATTTTTAATTCCCTGGTCTGGGACGTTGATGTAGCTCCCCACGATAAATGGCTGCAGCTTCCGACGTGTATTTCGTACTAGGAATATATTTCTGGCAGCTTCCGATTTCTTGATCCATGAGCTATTCCACTCAACATAGAATTTCGCTTTACGCCAGTAAAAGGCTGTTGATTTGGGTGACTTACGGCTCACAGCTCCACCCCAGTTGAGGAAAAAGAAACCTGCGAACTCTCCCTCCACTTTTTCTAAGAATTCACGCATGGACTTAATTGCCTTGTCCGGGAAGGGTTTTCTTACGAAACCGCTGGAGAACTGGTTGCTGACTCTTTGAGTTAGCACTGGATCGGGCGCTAACATAAAACTCACTACTTTTGTATAGGGAAAAGAGCGGATGATTTGATTCGTAGGCGTTCCAATGCTCGTAACGGGCTTTAAGAGGCGGGAAGCCTCTGCTTTTGACCCGAGGAACAGCCCCGTCATAGTGACATTACCGCCTTTTTTCGGACCAATGGATAATTCACTGCCCAATTTGGTATTCACGGAAGGAGCCCAGAGTTGCCAAGCTTTGAATACCTTCTCGAACTGATTCCAAGGCCAGGTGATACGAAAAACGGTAGCTGAAGCTGGAGCTGGACGTACTTTGAATTTGTAACTGGTGTAAACTCCGAAATTACCCCCGCCACCTCCGCGGGAAGCCCAGAGAAGATCAGAGTTACTATTCTTATTGGCATGAATAATTCTCCCTTTGGCATCAACCATTTCGAGTCCGATTAGATTATCACTAACAAGGCCCACGGTTCGCTGGAGCGGCCCGATACCCCCGCCTAGGGTGATGCCTCCGATTCCAACCGTAGGGCTATCGCCGAATGGAGCCATATATCCTCGCCCAGCAAGCGTGTGTGCAATTCTCCCCACTGTATTTCCGGTACCTACAACAACAGTTCCAGATTTTTTATTTAGTTTGATTTCCTTCATTTCACTCACATCGATGACAATTCCTCCGGTGATTTGTGAAAGATTAACCTCCAAAGAATGTCTGCCGCTTCTTGCACGGATGGGGACTTTATTCTCGTTAGCCCATTTTATGGCGTTCGCAACATCTTGTGTTTTTTGTGCAAAGACAAACACTTTCGGGAATTTGTCAGTATGCGGATCCCAATTCTTGCGTGCCGTTTCATACCCTTGATCACCTTTGAAAATAACTCGCCCGGTAAGTCTCGTTCTTGACTTCAATTGTTCCAACTCCTTCTGAGATAACAAATGCACTGCATTTCAACAACCAGGACCCGATATAGTATGAAGGACATTCGTCTAAGGAGTGGGCTGACTAGGGTCTCAGCAAAAAAATCGTCTTCAATCTTATAGGTTAAACCTATCAGTTCTATAGATATCATATCTTGGAATTATAAAGACGGTGATGTTATATTTAGATCATTCAAGAGAGACTCCACGCTCTCTTCCAATGAACGATTCTATTAATGAGGTGAAATTATGAGCAACAAGACAATGTTTGAGAAGATTTGGGATAATCATGTTATTCATCAAGAGGAAGGTAAACCTAGCATTATTTATATCGATCTGCATTTGGTTCATGAAGTAACTTCTCCACAAGCTTTCGAAGGACTTCGCCTTAGTAATCGGAAGGTTCGCCGTCCTGAGCTGACTTTCGCTACAATGGATCACAACGTTCCTACCAAGGATCGTTTTAACATTAAAGATCCAATTTCCAAACAGCAAATTGATACACTTTCTAAAAATTGTGCTGATTTTGGTGTTAGATTGTTCGACCTGAATGATATCGATCAAGGCGTTGTACACGTAATGGGACCTGAGATCGGCTTGACGCATCCTGGTAAAACTATCGTTTGCGGCGACAGCCATACCTCCACACATGGAGCATTTGGTGCGCTGGCTTTTGGTATCGGAACTAGTGAAGTTGAACATGTAATGGCTACCCAATGTTTGCAGCAATCCAAAGCTAAGACTATGGAAGTTCGTTTCACAGGTAAACGCAATCCTGGTGTAACAGCAAAGGATATGATCCTTGGTGTTATTGCTAAATATGGTACTGATTTTGCCACAGGTTATGTAATTGAGTACACAGGTGAAGCTATTCGTGAGCTGTCGATGGAAGAACGTATGACCGTCTGCAACATGTCGATCGAAGGCGGAGCAAGAGCAGGCTTGATCGCTCCTGACGAAACTACTTTTAACTATCTGCGTGGACGTCAATATGTGCCGCAAGGGGAAGCTTATGACGCTGCTGTTGAAGGATGGAAGAGTCTTGTTAGTGACGAAGGTGCTCAGTATGATACAGTAGTTGAATTCGATGTGGAGACATTGATTCCACAAGTGACTTGGGGCACTAGCCCGGGTATGGGTACAGATATCAACTCTAGCGTGCCAAATCCGGCTGACTTCACCACTGAAAATGAACGCAAAGCTGCTGAAAAAGCACTTGAATATATGGATTTGATTCCTGGAACACCTATTTCTGAAATTCCAATCGATTATGTATTTATCGGTTCTTGTACTAACGGACGGATCGAGGATTTGAGAGCAGCAGCTGTGGTAGCAAAAGGCCATAAGGTCTCTGACAAGGTTACTGCCATTGTTGTTCCTGGATCTGGTCGTGTTAAAATGCAGGCTGAGAAGGAAGGGCTTGATAAAGTCTTTACTGACGCGGGTTTTGAATGGCGCGAAGCGGGATGCAGCATGTGCCTTGCAATGAACCCTGATGTACTGCAACCTGGGCAACGCTGTGCATCTACCTCGAACCGTAACTTTGAAGGACGGCAAGGTCGCGGTGGACGCACGCATCTGGTATCCCCAGCTATGGCTGCTGCAGCTGCGATAAAAGGCCGTTTCACTGATGTACGTGATTGGAACTATAAGACGGAAGCTGTCAGCTCATAGAACTAGAGAGAACACGGGAGGATAAAACTATGGATGCTTTTAAAAAATTAACAGGAATTGTTGCACCAGTAGATCGGGTGAATGTAGATACGGATGCAATTATCCCAAAGCAGTTCTTGAAACGGATTGAACGGACGGGATTTGGACAATTTTTGTTCTATGAATGGCGTTTTGATGAAGCGGGTAACGATAACGCAGCTTTTGAAATGAATAAACCGCGCTATCAAGGTGCTTCTGTCTTGATTTCACGTGCTAACTTTGGATGCGGTTCTTCACGGGAGCATGCACCTTGGGCGATTATGGATTATGGGTTTAAAGTTGTCATTGCACCTTCCTATGCAGATATCTTCTACAATAACTGCTTTAAGAACGGCATTTTGCCAATCAAGCTATCGGAAGAGCAAGTGGATGAACTGTTCAACCGGACAGCACAGCACGATGGCTACCAGTTGACTGTAGATCTGGAGAGCAACACACTCCATGATGAATATGGACTGAGCATCAGCTTTGAGCTGGATGAGCACCGTCGACAGTTCTTGCTGCAAGGTCTGGATGATATCGGATTAACCCTTCAGCATGCAGATGAAATTGCTGCGTATGAAGAGCGTCATGCAGCTAAGTTATTCTCTTAATAATAGGATATAAGTGGTTTCATTCTTAAATTTTACAAAAATTACGCAAAACTTCTATTTCCGGGTGTCGGAAATAGAAGTTTTTTTGCTATAATCGAAATATTGATTGGTGATAAAGGAAACATTTGGTGATTTCTGTCGTCTTAGTATTTATCTAGATCTATTACTTGCAGAAGGAGCGGGAAAATGAGAAGAGTTGGGTATCGAAAGTTGCTGCTATTGTTGCTGCCATTATTATTACTATCCTTTACTGGACGTGAAGCTGCCGCGGCTGGTAGCAGCTCAGGCAGAATTATTATGGACAATCAAGAGCTTGCTTTACCAAAAGGAATTAAACTTGAGAACGTCAATGGTAGCGTTATGATTCCCGTCAGAGTGGTAGTGGAGAATCTTGGATTTGAGGTATTATGGGAGCAGCAGGCCCGCAAAGTAACGGTTCACCAAGATGGAAAAAGCATTGAGCTGGCTGTAGGAAAAAAAACAGCTGATGCGGATGGAGTAACGTTTGATTTAAACGCAGCACCCAAGCAAAGCGGTGGTACAGTTCTCGTTCCGATCCGTTTCGTAAGTGAGCAGTTCGGTCTAAAGGTTGGCTGGGATAATAGCGATAAAACGGTCTATTTGACGGGTGGACAAGCTTCGGTGGCTACATCTGAGGGAACCGTTACTAGTCCAACAGCAACAAGTACACCTTCTCCAACTCCAATGACTACACCCGGCATAGATAATGGCACAAGCGCTGGAAGTGTTTTACCCTCTCAGACACCACAATCATCCTCAGTACCAGGAAGCACTGGTGTGAATGCAGCAGGTCCGCTTGTAAATGGGGCAGTCTTTACTGAGAATCGATTAATCATCGCTGTTTCTGGAGCTCTTAAACCTAGCATCACAAAAATGAGCAGTCCAGATCGAATCGTTGTAGATTTTCCCGGTGCAGCTTTTGCTCCTGATTTCGTAGGCGGCCTACCGAGTATTACCACAAACGGAACTCCGCAAGGCAAGCTGGATGTTACTGGTTACCCTCTAGTTTCTGAGATCCGGTATGCGTTGTTCAGTGTAAGTCCTTCTACTATTAGGTTCGTGATTCAAACGATCGGTAGCCAGCCTTATCAATTAAGTACGGATGAAAGTACTGGACTGGTGACACTAGATTTGAATGTTACAGGCAGTGAAGGGAACCCCTCAGGTGGTAGTGGAATGACAGGAAAGCCAGTTGTAGTTCTCGACGCGGGTCATGGAGGGACGCAATCAGGAGCAGTCAGTCTCACGGGTAAGCTGGAAAAAGACTTCAATCTGGCAGTTATCCGTAAAGTACAAACACTACTTATGCAGGAAGCTTTGGTTGACGTTGTATTTACTAGAACTGAAGATATTACGCTGGGACTTCAGGATCGAGTAAATATCGCAGAAGCGGCAAAGGCTAATCTATTTATCTCAGTGCATGGAAATTCACTGGAGCTGGGTTATCCGAATAGAGACAAAATAAATGGCAGTGAAACGTACTATTCGCGTAGTGGGAGTCTGCCGCTTGCTCAGATCATGCACAAACATCTGATTGCAGGTACTGGATTTAAGGACAACGGAGTAAGAACGAAAAGTCTGCATGTGACAAGAGAAACCAGTATGCCTGCAGTACTTCTGGAAGTGGGGTATCTTACTAATTCAGGAAATGAATCAGGGATGTATAATGAGCAGCTTCAAGACAAATTAGCGAGGGAAATTGTAGCCGGTATTAAGGAATATCTAGGCCTTTAATGCTTGATGTTGGTGAGATTTCTCAATTTTTATGGAATATATTCGCAACCTTTATAGATTATTAGCGTCTAATAGAGGTCTGAGGTTGACGTAGACAGGCCATCACGATCGCCATTCACAGGCGAATACTAGATTTAGAGGTGAAGAATGAAGAAATTCAGTTTGATGTTGTTTTTGTTGCTCTTAGTATTTGTTTTGCCTGAAAACGGACATGCTGCTGCCGGAAATAGCAAGATTTATCTGGACGGCAAGGAGCTGACCGCAGGGCAAAATGTCCCGGTTGAAAATGTGAATGATACAATCATGGTGCCGTTAAGGTTGATCTCTGAAAGCCTTGGATATAACGTGGGTTGGGATCAGAAGAGCAAGACGGTAACGATTGAACAGCAAGGAAAGGTCATCAAACTGGTTGTGAATCAAAAGATAGCCTCCGTTGATGACAAGACAGTAACACTTACCACAGCACCTGTCCTTCGTAGTAATACGACACTTGTACCGATCCGGTTCATTAGTGAACAGTTTGGATTAAATGTCTCGTGGGACAACGTGAAGAAGAGTGTGTATCTTATTACCCCAGGATCCTCAAATGATAACGGTAGTTCAGGTGGAAATACTGAAAATGGTGGATCTGAGGTTGTACCGCCGGTAGATCCTTCTAAGAATTTAACGATGGTAAATGGTGTGAGCTTTAGTGAAAATCGTTTGAGCATTGCCATGGAGGGTAGTTCAGTACCAAAAGTGACAGTGATGACTGGGCCGAATCGGTTAGTTGTTGATTTACCTAATGCCACCTTCTCAGACCTATTTGGCACAGGACAGATCCTTGATCCTGACCTAAACGGTAGCTTGGAAGTGAAAGATTATCCCGATGTATCAGGAGTACGTTACTCCCTTTATAGCACGAATCCTTATACAGTACGTTTTGTAATCGATTTGAACTATGCTAAGAATTACAACGTTACCGTAACTGGAGACGATTCTAAGCTGGTTGTAATCGATCTAAATGCGGAAAGTACTGATGATACTACAACACAACCGGGGAATAACGGCAGAAAGCTAGTAGTATTAGATGCAGGGCATGGAGCTAAAGATTCGGGAGCAGTGGGTGTTACAGGTAAATACGAGAAGAATTTTAATTTGGCCATCGTACTTAAGACAGCTGAATTGCTGAAAAAAGAAAGCAATATTGACGTTGTGCTGACACGTAGTAATGATACTTTCTTGGAGCTCAAGGATAGAGCAGCTATGGCTAATAATCTAAAAGCTGATATATTCATATCTGTACACGCCAATAGCTCAGGATCCTCTGCGGCTAGTGGAACAGAAACGTATTATCAACGGGAAGCCAGTAAAGCTTTGGCGAACGTGATGCATAAATATCTTGTTCAAGCTACAGGACTTAGCGATCGCGGTGTACGTTATGGGAATTTCCATGTTATCCGCGAAACGAAAATGCCTGCAGTATTACTTGAAGTGGGATACCTTAGCAATAAAAAAGATGAGGCATTGCTTTTTACAGATGCACTTCAAAACAAAGTTGCGGCTTCAATAGTGAGTGGGATTAAGGAATATTTGGGTATAAAATAACAGACCAGTGGCAGACGAGCGCCGCAAAGTCAGCTTTCTGCTTTTATTTTAAAAGGCAAGAAGTGGTTTTGCGGTACCTGTCTGCCCGTATTCATCTAGAGGAGGCGTTTATTAATGATGAAACAAAAATGGAGTACAATTGGAATCGCTACACTGCTTCTGCTAGTGATTGCTGGCTGTGGAGACAAGCCTACTGCGGCTCCAGCAAATGGTGTGGAGCAAGAACCTTCAAATGTTGTAAGTGGTGCGGGAGAAAGTACACCGGCTCCAAGCGATGAATCAGGAAACGAAGTGGCTAGCACTCCGCAACCGACAGCAGATAACAGCAACACAGAAACTCAGGCAACTGCAAAGCCAGTAGCAGATGAGAAACAAAAACAGAGCCAGAGTATCGATGCATATTATACGGATTCACAAGTTATGGATTTGATTCCTGCTAAGACTAGCATCAGCTTCTCTGACGATGCCCAGAAATATACAGAGACGTTCAAAGCATTGCAGAGCAACGAGAATACGGACCTTGTATCGTTATGGGGCAAGATTGAACTGAAATCGTTAAAGTTTGTTGATGGTCAAATTGTAATGGATATTCATAAACCGGATGAAGCACAGCTGGGTGCTGGTGGGGAGTCCTTAGCGATTTCATCACTTGCCAAAACCTATTTTCAATTTGAAGAAGTAAAAAGCATCGAAGTTTTGGTGGATGGTGAAAAGGTTGAAAGCTTGATGGGTCATGTTGACCTAATGCATCCTATGACTAGAGATAATAGCTAATTGTTATTACAACAAAGGATAAAAGCATCTAACTGACGAACTTTAAACTATACTATTTATTTGAGTCATAGAGAGGGGAATAATCTATTGTCCGCGCAAAAAAGGTCAAAACGTCTATTGAAGGCTTATTCTACGAAAGCAGTATCGGCTGTTATGGCTGGAACCATGATTTTTAGTGGCGCAAGCGCAGTGTTTGCAGATACAGCCGCTACCGCAGCAACAACTACTACACAATCTGTTGGCATTTTTAGCGATGTGAAGACAGGCTTTTGGGCTGAAAAGCATATTTATAAATTAGCATCACAAGGAATTGTAGTTGGTAATAATGGTTTGTTCCGCCCTGGGGATTCTGTCACTCAACAGGAAGCTGTGCTTATGGCATTACGTTTTATGAAGTTGCAGGATAAAGTGGATACTTCTTCAACGGTTGCCTTACCTAATGATTTTAAGGTTACGAATTATTACAAGGATTATGTAGTGTTGGCCTTTCAACAAGGCCTACTTGATAAGGCAACTGAAATGGCTCCAGATAATCTGAAGACTTCTTGGGGAGAGCGTAAAGCCTCCCGCGAATGGATTTCTGAACTCTTAATTCGTGCACTAG
This sequence comes from Paenibacillus sp. VTT E-133291, assembly GCF_002264395.1. GTDB lineage: Bacteria > Bacillota > Bacilli > Paenibacillales > Paenibacillaceae > Paenibacillus_AQ > Paenibacillus_AQ nitricinens. Next base: position 21,175 of record NZ_NFVA01000035.1, on the reverse strand, counting down.
GAAAAAGTGCAGATGCTGCTGTAGCAGCTAGTGCGCCGACAGGCTTTGCGGATGATGCTAAAGTGTCTGCAAACAAAAGAGGGTATATCAACGTTGCTGTTGATCTGAAATTAGCTAATGGTCTTGACGGTAATCGCTTTGATCCACAAGGGGCTGTGACCCGTGCTCAATTGGCGACTTTTTTCAGCCGTGCGGAAGCACACAATACGGTTGAATACGACAACACAGTATCAGGAACAATCAGTCAATTAGCAGATGGGAAACTATCCGTTTATAATAACGGCAAGACTTCTACATATACCCTGGGAGCCAGCACCGCTTATTACACAAGCGCTTCTGAAAGCAGAATAAATCTAAGTGATGTCCAACCTTATACAAAGGTTACTGTTATTGGAGCGACATATAACGCAGCCTATGTTGAAGTGACTGATCCTACACAACAAGTGGAGAGCCTTTCCGGAAGCTTCGCAATGGTAGCACCTGGTAATAAGCTATGGCTCAAATCAGCTACTGGGTTCACTGAGTATTATTATGATGAAACGACTACCTTTGTAGATGCAAACGGGACATCAATTGAACCTGCTTCCCTGGTAGCAGACAGTGTAGTTACTTTGCAACGTGAGACTTACAGTGGATCACACAGAGTGGTCAGTGTTCAAGTGACTTCAGGGGTAGTTAACAAAACGACAACAGGTACCGTTCAAAGCATAGATCTTACTGGGAAAAGCATTACGTTTAAAAATGCTGCTGGTACGGTGGAAACCTTTAAATGGGAAGATGGAACTTCATTATTCAGCTCGCAATCATCAGTGCTGCAGCCAGCAGATTTAAAGACAGGTGCTGCTGTTAAATATACGATTAAGGAAAATGTGATACGTACTGTAGAAGTGACAGAAGGTGTTGAACGGACAGTTCAAGGTGTACTTACCGAACTGAGCAATTCAACAGTTGTGTATAAAAAAACGGACGGAACACGTGAAGTTAAACTGTTAGGCACGAAGCCGGTGATTGTTATTCCTAATATGAATAGCGCTGTGGCTGATGACCTTATAGCTGATGCAATAGGTGGGGACAAAATTCAGCTTACGTTGAACAGCAGTGATCAAGTCATAAAGATTGAAGTGTTAAGCCGTCAAATTGAGCAGTATAGTGGAGCGACGGTTATTGACTATAATAATAAAACGCAACTATTGACAGTTATGGATACTGATAAAAAGGCACATGTCGTTCAGTTGGATGAAAAAACAAAATTGTTGATTGAAGGCGTACTCCCTAATTTAAGTAATGTCGGTACGAAACTTGTTGAGAACCGTAAAGTGAATTTAACGGCAATAGGTCAACGGGCTCTGTCTTTGGAAATTGTCACAAAGTATGAAGGAACCCTGTCTGCTGTTAATTCTTCTTTTAAAACAATTGTATTGAAGCTTAAGGACAGTGGGCAAACTATAACAATGCCTTATCCACAATTAGTTGATTTTTTTGGGAAGACTAATCCAACCTTAAGTGATGTTCCTGTTGGTAGTAATGTGACAGCTTCACTGACAACTAGTCAGGATCTAATAGCAGTATTGAAAGTAAAGACCGTTCTTCAGGTTGAAGCAGCAACCGTTAATTCTGGAACCAACCGTATAAGTATTAAATGGAATGGGGGGACCAGTGAGATTAATACTGCGGCGCTCCCAATAACAAATGAAGCCGGTGAGAGCATTAAGCTAACCGCTTTGAAATCGGGAGATTATCTGAATGTGACTTTTGATGGAAGCACACCGCTCGCTATTCAGGCAGTTAAGCTTACAACGGGTCAGATTAGTTCAGTAGGAGCAGCAACGAATAGCTTAATTGTGAAGGAGTATGCTGGAGCAGCACAAAACTTTACTGTAAGCGGTGGGGTTAGAATCATACGTGATGGCGCCACAACAACTGCTCTTAGTAACTTAACAACAGCGGACAGAGTGGAGATTCGTAAAGACACGGATGGAGCGACAGTCATTCGTGTGTTACCACAGTTAACTCGTTCATTCTCTCGCTATGACAGTTCGACGAACTCATTGGTGACTAAGAGAGCTAATCTGAACGATAAGTATCAGTTCACGCTTGCTTCAAATGTATATATTCATCAAGGAGATACGACATTGTCCGTGCAATCTCTGAAAGAAAATGATAATATTATAATGTATTTCAATAATGATATCGTGGTTGAAATTGTGAAACAATAGTAGCAATGGTGGATTTCTGAGTGAATCACCGTCTTGACACAGGAGCTTTGCCTGCGTCAAGACGTTTTTTTTGAAATATAAGAAAGTATAAGAGTTGTATTTTCTTGAAATGTATGAAACCATACGTTATAATACAGACTTTGCTTATATTTCTTTACATTAGAGAGGACACGCTCATGTGAGTTTTAATGAGCGTAATCGCTCCGTGGAGGGGACACTATGAAAGTTGCAGAGGTCCGCCACATTTTGGATACGATTGGAAACTTGTTCCCTGATGCTCATTGCGAGTTAAATCATAGTAACGCTTTTGAATTAACGATAGCGGTACTGTTATCAGCCCAATGTACGGATGCAACGGTGAACAAAGTGACCGTGGACCTGTTCCAAAAGTACAAAGCCCCCATCGATTATATTTCTGTACCGCTGGAGGAATTGGAGGGGGATATCCGGCGCATCGGCCTTTATCGTAACAAAGCTAAGCATATCCAAAGCCTATGCTCTATACTCATAGAACAGTATGGTGGCGAGGTGCCTGAGGCTCATGACTTGCTTGTAACTTTACCCGGTGTAGGTCGTAAAACTGCAAATGTAGTAGTATCCAATGCTTTTGGAGTTCCTGCCATTGCAGTGGACACGCATGTGGAGAGGGTTGCTAAACGACTTGCATTAGCAGGCTGGAAAGATTCTGTGCTGGAAGTGGAAAAGAAGCTGATGAAGGCTGTGCCACGTGACGAATGGACGATCACTCATCACCGGCTTATCTTTTTCGGACGATATCACTGCAAGGCACAGAACCCAAAATGTCAAGTTTGCCCGCTCCTTGATGTATGTCGAGAGGGCAAAAAACGTATGAAAACAGCTGTTGTCAGGAAAGCTAAAGGTCATACGCCAAAAAGTTAGAGTTGAAGAAGAGGATGGGATAGAGATGAAATGCATTTCTGTATACACAGATAATTTTGAAGTGTTCTCGGATATTTTTGACCGCGTAGTGGAAAGCCCACTCGAAGAGAACGAAGAGCAAGAAGTAGAAGGAATCACGATCAGTCATTCCGGTGACGTTCCTGAACACTATTTTGAGCGTATGTCAGTGAAACCTGAAGTTGTTGTAATGAGAGATAAATCTCGTGGTTTGACTATTCTGCAGCACGGAAAAGTATTCGAAATTCTGTTGCCTGTTTCGGAAACTGCATAAATTTAGAAGTGATAAAAGGAGTCGGCCCTAGGGCTGGCTCCTTTTTTGCTTCTGACTTTTCTAGCGATAATAGCAGAAAGATGTTTGAATAACCTCATTTCGTAAGAGATGATAGGTTATTTTGTAAGTAGTGTGTATTTAATTTGTGTCAAACTGGTGATAAACTGTAATTATTATTTATAAAAAAAGGTTCTGCGTGACATCAAAGAAATTACACCTGTATAAACATTGCATAAGCATAAACGTCTACGGATCAAAGCATGATTAGATGGTAACAGTGGAGGTGGAGAGTCAGTGAGAGCGGAACAGGTTAGAATCGAGAAAGAGACATTAAGTGAAACGGCATCGCTGCTTTTCCAGTTGCGTGGATTAATGCATCGCTGGGGTGATGAAGGCTCTGAACGTATATATGAAGATTTACAACATAAAGAGGGTGGGAATGAGCTGACCCTTGCTTTTTGCGGACATTTTTCGGCAGGGAAATCCAGTATGATTAATCTTCTTTGCGGCAGTTCAGTGCTGCCTTCTGGACCTGTGCCGACTAGTGCGAATATTGTCTCTATTCGCAGTGGAGTTCCACGAGTGCTTATTTATCCTAGAGTTGAAGGAAGTAAAAATGATCCTGCTCCTATAGAGACAACTCCAGAAAGATTACAGGAATACTGTCGGAATGGTGGTGAATATTCCGCAATTGAAGTGTGGAATGAGATACCATTGCTAGGCAAGGATGGCGTACTATTGGATACACCTGGTGTAGATTCGACGGATGATGGTCATCAGGCGGCGACCCGCTCCGCGCTGCATTTAGCTGATGTCGTATTTTATGTAATGGATTATAACCATGTACAGTCAGAGAATAATTTGGCCTTTGCCAAAAATCTTAGTGACTGGGGTAAACCTTTGTATCTGATTGTGAATCAGATCGACAAGCACAGGGAACAAGAGATTTCCATTGAGGAATATAAACGTCAGCTTGAAAATGCTTTTGAACAATGGGGGATTCATTGTGCGGGAATTCTATTCACCTCTCTCAAAAAGAAAGAGCATCCTCTTAATCATTGGGATCATCTGCTCAGCCTTATAACTGAACTGTTGGTACAAAAGGAGCAGCTACTTCAATATAGTCTGTCTCGTTCCATTCATCATACAGCGGATTCTTCTCTAACTGCATTCCGTGAAGATCAGCAGGAGGAAAGAGCAGTTCTCCTTGAAGAACTAGAAGGTACGAATGCAGAGACAGTGACGAATGAACTGAAGTCACTCGAAGAAGAGAAGGAACGACTTGAGGGGTTGCCTCAGCAGTCACGGGCGAGCTTGCGAACTGGCCTCGACACCTTACTTAATAATGCTAATCTAATGCCTGCGGATGTTAGAGAGGCGTCGGGTAGTTATATGGAAAGTGCCAGCCCTACGTTTCGGTTAGGGTTATTCTCTACGGCTGCACGGCGGGAGAAGGAACAAAGTAAACGACTGGCAGTCTGGCAAGGACTGTTGACCCGAGAGGTTTCCGCCCAGCTGGAATGGCATTTGATTCAGCTGGTGCGTGATTGGGCGGAGAATCTCGGGCTCTGGGAGGAGGAGGCAGAGACGACTCTGAAGCAAGGGTTCCCGGCGGTGAGCCAGGAGTGGCTGGCGGCTGCAGTTAAGCCGGGAACGGGGTATAGCGGCGAGGCGCTGCTCAATTTCTGCCGCACACTTGCGGCTGATATGAAGAGCCAGTTCCGCCGTGCCACGTTAGCGGTGAGCGATGATCTGTTAGCGAAGCTGCCACCGCTCATGGATGAGCAGCGTGCCGAACTCCAGCGCCGCGAACAGGCGCTTTCGCGGCAGGCGCGCGCCGTTGACGCGCTAGCTGCGCTGGACCGCGCGGCAGACGCCCGCGCGCGTGAGCTCGCGGCGCTGCTGCCGCCGCGCCGGCCCCTCACCCCCGGCATCCTGCCGGAGGTGAGGGTCACCCCGCGTGCGGCTGCGCAGAGCGCCGCACCGCGGGAGGCCCAGCCGCTGCAAAGCGTCGCGGCTGGAAGTGCCGCCGCCGCAAGCTGGGCGGCGGGTACGGCTTCGCCGGCGGGCGGACGCCGCCGGCTATCGGCAGCCGCTGACGCGCTGGCGGCTGCGGCAGAGCTGCTGCGCCGCGAGCCAGCGATGGCATCGGCGGCGCGGAGCCTGGCCGCACGGGCGGAGGATCTCGCCGGCGGCCGTTTTACCCTTGCGCTGTTCGGTGCATTCAGCGCGGGTAAATCTTCCTTCGCCAACGCTTTGCTCGGCGAAGAAGTGCTGCCCGTGTCTCCACATCCCGCCACGGCTGCGGTCAACCGCATATTGGCGCCGGAAGGTGACTTCCGCCATGCCACCGCGGTTGTCACAATGAAGACCATGGCAGATTTCTGGGATGACATCTGCCATTCCTTCAGTGTGCTGCAACTAGGCGAACCACAGCAAAACTCATGGACAACAGTTCTGGCAAGTTTGCCAGCACGGGGAGTTCATCCCTCTGCGTTGCCACACGCTGGATTTCTAAGAGCAGCAGCGGCTGGCTGGGCAGAAGCTGAGCCCTTGCTGGGAACGGTGCGAACTGTTGATTTAGAAGAATACCGGGGCCTTGTAGCAGAGGAGACCCGGGCCTGTTTTGTGCAGGGGATTGATTTGTATTATGCCTGTCCATTGACCGAAAGCGGAATTGTACTCGTGGATACACCAGGAGCCGACTCATTGCATGCTCGTCATACCGGCGTAACCTTTAATTACATGAAAAATGCAGACGCGATTTGTTTTGTTACCTATTACAATCACGCCTTTTCAAAAGCAGACCGAGGTCTGCTTGCGCAGCTGGGGCGAATTAAAGATAGCTTTGCACTTGATAAAATGTTCTTTATTATCAATGCTTCCGATCTTGCTTCAGGCGAAGATGAACTGGAAGAGGTTCGAGAGCATGTTGCTCAAAATTTACGTGCAGGTGGCTTACGCTCGCCGAGAATTTATGCACTCTCTAGCTTGCTTGCTTTGGAAGGCAAAACTCAGCATGATTATGATCGCTATGAGGCTTCCCGTTTCCATCATTTTGAGCAAGCCTTATCAAGTTTTGCGGGAGATGAACTTCCTCAGCTTTCACTTAAGCGCGCGGAAGAGAGCATCGCATCTGTTCGCCGCAGGGCGGAAGAGTGGCAGAATCTCGCTTCCATGGCGGCTAACGAGCGTGAAGCAGGATTAAAAGAAATGCAAGAACGTCGTCAGCTAGCTATGAAGAGACTTTCCCTATTAGAGACAGAAGAACGTCCTGGCAGAGATCTTGTTCATGAAGGTGAGGAGCTGATCTATCATGTCTGTCAACGGATTAGCTTCTCCTTCACCAGAAATTTTCAGGAATCTTTCCACCCCTCATTATTACGTGAGGACGCAGGGAATTTAAAAGCTATCTTCGCTGCGTGTGGTGCAGAGCTGATGCGTACCACTAAGCGTGAATTGGAGCAAGAGCTATGGGCGACAACGCTGCGACTAGAAAGTACCGGGCGCAGACTTGTTCATGAAGCGGCTGAAGCGGCGGCTACTGAGCTGTTTTTCTCTACTCAAGAGTTTCATCTGACGGAGAATGAAGAAGCAGCATGGCCTTCTCCTAGTGAGCTGGAATGCCAGCTTCAGGGCGTGGAATGGTCAACCTTATGGGGACATTTCAAATCTCCTCGCTATTTCTTTGAGGGGGCCGGTCGGGAGCAAGTCAAAGGTGCGGCCGAGCCTCTTGTGAAAGAAGCTGTTAATGTTGCGGCGGCAGAGCAGAAGAAAAAATTGCTTGCGCATTATGTCGATTGCATAGCCAGAGAATTAAAGGTTGCTGCAGTTCGCCTACAAGAAGGGTTAGCGGAGCAAGAGAAAGCGATGTTAGATCTCCTTAAAGGGGGTGAATCCGCAGATCATTGGGGTCAACTAGGTCACCAATTATCTATCTTGGAACAATCTTTCGTTGATAGATTAGACAAAAATCTTTGAAATTTGTAGGAAATTGTCGAAGAACACTTGCAATCTGGCGTATGATGGATGAAAATAAAGAAGCCTGAAAATATACAATGAAACTGTTTTGTTTTCAGAAATTTATGGAAACGAGATAGTCAATTTGCCGAAAGAGGTTGAAATCGACAATGTGGGGAGCTCCTTTTTCAGCTCAAAGCCGCAAGCTGCTGCTACTGGGCAGCGGGGAACTGGGTAAGGAAGTCATAATCGAAGCTCAACGTCTTGGCGTAGAGACCGTAGCTGTAGACCGTTATAGCGATGCACCAGCGATGGGTGTAGCTCATCGTTCACATGTTATTGATATGCTGGATGCAGAAGCGCTTAAAACGCTTATTCGCTCAGAGAAACCGGATGTTATTGTTCCGGAGATTGAAGCAATCGCTACTCATGCTCTTCAAGAGCTTGAAGAGGAAGGTTTCTTCGTTGTTCCGACCGCACGAGCGGCTCGTTTAACCATGGACAGAGAAGGCATTCGCCGACTTGCTGCTGAGGAACTTGGATTGCCAACAGCGGATTATCGTTTTGCAGATAGTCTGGAAGAACTTCGTCAAGCCGTTGCAGAACTAGGTACTCCTTGTGTCATCAAGCCGATTATGAGTTCTTCCGGCAAAGGTCAGAGTGTTTGCAAAAGACCGGAGGATGCGGAAGAATGCTGGAACACTGCTTTGGATGGAGCGAGAGCTAAAGGGACTCGTGTTATCGTAGAGGCATTCGTTACCTTTGAAAGCGAGATTACACTTTTGACGGTGCGGTCCGTGGCTGGCACGATATTTTGTCCACCTATTGGGCATATTCAGAAGGATGGGGATTATGTCGAATCATGGCAGCCTCACTTTATGAAGGCGGAACTTCTTGATGAAGCTCAGTCTATTGCCAAGGCAGTTACCGATCAGCTCGGAGGTTTCGGTATTTTTGGAGTGGAGCTTTTCTTGACGGATCGAGGCGTATTGTTTAGTGAAGTGTCCCCTAGGCCTCATGATACGGGGATGGTAACGATGGCCACGCAGGATTTATCTCAATTTGCAGTGCATGTCAGAGCTATTCTTGGTTTTCCAGTCCAGTCAGTACAATTATTGACACCAGGTGCCTCAGCTACGCTGAAGGCTGAAGGAGAAGGACGAGCTTTTGTTGTGACCGGAATTGGTGAAGCTTTGGAACTACCTAGGACTCAGGTTCGGGTGTTTGGTAAACCAGAAGTCCGTCCAGGGCGGCGGATGGCTGTAGCGTTAAGTGCGGCGGAAAATGTGGAAATCGCGCGGACGGTAGCCAAGCAGGCAGCGTCTATGCTAAAAGTGGAGGTAAATGAGGATGAACAGTAGTACCATGGCACCTGTACTGGAAATTCGCAAATGCGGCTTGAATGATCTGGAGAGAGTGACAGCGCTTCTGCGTGAATTCGGCTATCCAACAACGCTTAGCGTGATGAAAGAGAGACTTGAAAGCATGGAGAATAACCATCTCCAATGCACGCTTGTTGCAGAACTAAACAATGAAGTTGTGGGAATGGTCGGTCTTAGACAGGTAATCTCGTATTACAAACAGACAGATTGTATCACTGAGATTACTGCACTTATCGTATCAGAAGAACTCAGAGGAAACGGACTCGGTAAAAGACTTGTGGCCGCAGCTGAAGAATGGGCACGTGAGCAAGGTTGCTGTCAGCTCTTCTTGAGAAGTGGTAACCGCGTAGAGCGCGCACCGGCACATTCCTTTTATCGTCATCTAGGTTTCGAAAAGACAGCAGGCTATCGCTTTAACAAAGCGTTGCTATAATACTTATAGGTTCCGATCATCCCCATCCCAGCTACGGCGGGATGGTTTTTTTTATGTAAATATAAGGAACGATCAAGGATATGAGCCGAGAACATAATCCCTCTAATCTTCATACCCAGTTTTTATATCCATACGACGCTAACTTTCATGTCGCTTTTATTCCGGATTTCCGCTCTCTTATACTCTGAATTTTATAATCCTCTGACTGCCTTATGCAGTTAATAGACCAATTCTTTTAATTTATAATAAATCGATCTAAATAACTAACCATAGATGGAATAGTTTGAATCATATAGAATGAATTTTATGACAGTTAAATAAATCGTTTTCAAAGAGGGATGAGAGATGTACAAGTTAATTCTTGCTGAAGATGAAGAAGATGTAAGGGAAGGGGTCATCAGTCAGATTGATTGGGAGCACTTTGGCTTCGAAATTGTAGAACAGGCGGAGAATGGACGAGAGGCAGCGGATGCGATAGATCGTTTGCTCCCGGATGTAGTGGTGACTGATATTCAAATGCCTTTTATGAACGGGCTGCAGCTGGCGGAATGGATTCGCGAGCGGCATCCTAATACCAAGATCATTATTTTGACAGGGTATGATGAATTTGAATATGCACAGAAGGCGATTAAACTGCAAATCGATGAATATATTTTGAAACCGTTTTCTTCACAGGAGTTGATTGATGTTCTGCTAAAGGTCAGGGGTACTATAGAGGCTGAAATCGCAGAGAAAGAGAATGTTTTTGTACTCAGTGAGCATTATCGAAAAAGTCTGCCTGTGCTGCGTGAGCAGTTTTTATCTTCACTAGTTTCACGCAAGTTACGAATGAATGAAATAAACGAGAAAAGTTCGGAATACGGAATAGATCTACATGGGAAATGGTTCCAAGCCTCGGTAATTAGTGTGGATTATATTCGTCCAGAACGGGAAACCGTTAACCTTACCGGAGGTAAGCAAATTTCTTTGCGAGATACGGGAGAGAGAAATTTACAGCTCTTCGCTGTGCTGAATATTGCGGAAGAATTATGTAATAAGCATAATTTTGGCAGGGTGTTTATCCATCGTGATGAGGTAGTGCTTCTTTCCATTTGTGATGCAGGAGAAGAAACTGAAATCACGGGGAGAACTTTTGAAATTCTAGAAGAAATCCGCCACAATGTGCAGCGGTTTCTTAAGCTAACGGTTACCGCTGGTTCTGGAACGGTTTGTCACTCGCCTGCTATGCTATTTAACTCCTTTGGAGATGCCATGCAAGCGTTAGATTATCGCCTCATTCTTGGCAATAACAGAGTCATTTGGATCGAGGATGTGGAGTCACGTTCGAATACACTCTTGGCCTATGATGAATTGACCCAGCAGTCCTTAATCCGAACGATTAAGATGGGAACCGTACAGGAGCTTAAGGAGGTCGTGGAGGAGTTATTTGGCGGATTGAATGCTGAGCAGGTATCTACTCAGGATTATCAGATTTTTTTGCTGGAGATTATTACATCTATCCTGCGTGTAGCCAAAGAGTCCGGTAGTGATGCTGCTAAGTTCGTTGGATCTGGCATTTCCTCATTAACTGAGATGAATAAATTCAATAGTATGAGTGAAGCCAAGCAGTGGATTATTACCATCTGCAGCCGGCTAATGGACTCCATTGCTTTAGAACGCCAATCTAGCTATAAGCTGCTCATTGATGAAGCTAAAGATTACATCCGTAGCCATTATGAGGAATCGGATATTTCTATCGGAAAGGTCTGTCAGCATTTACATATCAGTACAGGCTATTTTAGCAGTATTTTTAAGAAGGAAATGAAGATGACTTTTGTTAGTTATCTCTTGCAAATCCGATTAGAGGCAGCAAAGGAACTTTTACGCTCCACGGAACTTAAGGCTTTTGAAATCGCCGAGAAAATTGGCTTTGCTGATCCTAACTATTTCAGCTTCTGCTTCCGTAAAAAATATGGTCAGTCTCCCAAAGAGTATAAAAATAGCTCCAGAGGAGGGTAGTTATGCGGCAAGAAAAGCCCTATTCTTTTCGACTGCGGCCGCAGCATTCAAAAGGGGGGAAACGTCGATTGTCCTCTAAGCTGCGTAGTATTCAAGTAACGATTACGCTCACTTTTACATCCGTTGCCGTTCTTGTAGCCGTCGTTGTCAGCCTTATGCTGTATAACAAGTTTGCGAAGACAGCAGAAGAGAATGCCAATATGAATATGCAGCAGATTATTGAGCAAGTGAACTACAATTTGGAGCTTTATGTTAAAGGAATGCGAAATATTTTTGAAACTGCAGAAGATCAAATTACGAATAGTCCCTCCGTAGACTCTGCTTTATTGATGGAAAGAATGGCCATGTTAATGGGAAGTAGAGAGGATCTGGTTTCTGCAGCGGTTTTTACACCACAGGGGAAATACGTCGTGGGTACAGCAGGACAGAAACTGCGCAGCAACACACAGTTAGAAACCCAGAGCTGGTTTACAACGGCCAAAAGAACATCTGAGATCTCCTATTCGGCTCCACATATTCAGAACTTGTTTAAAGGTCAATATATTTGGGTCGTGTCGATCAGTAAACTCATTCAATATCAGGAGAAGGGAGTACTAAAAACGGGTATCCTCCTTATGGATTTTAACTTTCGCACCATAGATGAGCTGAGTAAGCAGGTTAAGCTTGGTAAAAGAGGATACGCTTACATCCTCGATCAATTAGGCAACATCGTGTATCATCCGCAGCAGCAGCTTATTTATGCTGGTTTAAAGTATGAGAATGTGGAGCCGGTATTGGAATATGCTTATCGTAGTTATTTGGATGAATCTACAGGTGAAAAACGATTTATTACAGTACGAACGCTAAAACAGACTGGGTGGAAAATAGTAGGTGTTGCTTATTATGACGAGATCGTGACCACCAAGCGTGATCTGAACACCTTTTTATCCTGGTTCTTAGCGGTAGTTATTTTATGTGTAATTATCGTATCTGTCTTTTTGTCTGCGCGGATTGCCCGCCCGATCCGTAAGCTGGAACGGACACTTCAGCAGGTAGGAGAAGGGGATCTTAATACTCGAATCGATGTAAGTGGCGCCTATGAGGTAGAACAGTTGTCTAAACGCTTTAACCTCATGCTGCAGCGTATTCGTCAATTGATGGATCAAATTATTTATGAACAAGAGACGAAACGTAAGGGTGAGCTTGAAGTTCTGCAATCCCAGATTAATCCACACTTTTTGTACAATACCTTGAACTCTGTGATCCGGCTTGCTGAGCGTGGTAAGACGGAGGAGGTCGTTACAATGATTCAGTCTTTATCTAAGTTTTTCCGGATTAGTCTAAGCAAAGGGAATAATATGATTACCGTGCAGGAAGAGCTTGATCATATTCGTCATTATCTCGTCATTCAGAGCTTTCGTTTTAAAAATAAATTCCGCTACGAGATCATTGCACAGGATGAGGTACTGCAGTGTCAGACGATTAAGCTGATTTTGCAGCCTATTGTAGAGAATGCCTTGTATCACGGAATAGAAATGATGCCTGATGAAGGTTTTATCTCTATCCAAGCAGAACTGAAGGACAATCTTGTCATCATACGGATTAGTGATAATGGATTAGGAATGTCCAAGGAGACTATGAAGGTTATTTTGACAGGCGGCAGTAAGAGTATGAGTGGTTCCGGGGTAGGCGTAAGAAATGTGAACGAGCGTATTGAGTTGTACTATGGCCGTGAATATGGACTTTCTTTTGAAAGTGAAATTGAAGAAGGCACTACGGTTACCTTTATCTTCCCGGCATTAGCAAAAGTCGAAGGCAGTGAAGGGCTTAAGGAGGATGAGACATCGTCATGAAAACCTTTCGTTTTTGGCTAACTTTGTTAATGTGTGCGGTGTTATGGACTACAGTTACCTCTTGTTTTAATTCAGCACCCAATTACATCAATACAAATAAGACCCGTAATATTCATCTCATTGTGAAAATGAACAGGGGCGATTACTGGAATACGGTTAAATTGGGAGCAGAAGCTGCAGCACAGGAATTCAACGTTAAATTAACCTTTAAAGCCCCGGACTCTGAGAGTGACATCACAGAACAGGTGAAAATGGTGCAGGACTCCATTAAAGAAAAAGCAGACGTGATTATTTTAGCTGCAAGTAGTTACATGGGGCTTGCTCAGGTTGTAGATCAGGCTGCTTATTCTAAAATCCCTGTGATATCCGTAGATGCGGAAGTAGGTTCAGCAAGAGTAAGGACATATATTGGCTCGAACGGCTATGAGGCGGGTCAAAAATCTGCAGAACGGCTGATCAAGCTGTTAAAAGGTTACGGCGAGGTGGGCATTATTAACTTCACCAATTCAACGCAGAGTGAGAAGCTGGAGTCTTCTAACGGCATTGAGTATGGGGCAAGAGACGCGGAGGAGCGGGAGAAGGGATTTTTAAATTACACTGCGCGTTATCCGAATATACAGGTGGTTGAGATTTCATACACGACCTCCAGTATTAAGGATGCAGAAGATCTTACACAACTGATGCTGCTGAAGCATCCGAATCTTCGAGGAATTGCGAGCCTGAATGAAACTGCTTCACAAGGGGCTGCAATGGCTATCCAAAGTCGGGGGCTGCAAAATATTAAAATGGTAGCCTTTGATAGCTCTCCTTCCATGATGGAATTGCTGCAGGACGGTACTGTTCAAGCAACAGTGATACAGAATCCTTTTAGCAACGGGTATTTGGCTGTAAAACATGCCGTTGAAGTGATCGAAGGAATCGATGTACCAGAACGCGTCGATACAGGAACAAAGCTAATTGATTTGGACAATATGTTGTGGCCTGAGAATCAAAAGCTGTTATTTCCATTTGTTAGATAGATGTTGATTTAACGTGAAACGGATACCATCCTTGAATGGGGCGGTATTCGTTTTTTATTTTAGAAGATAAGAAAGTATAAATTTTAAATGAAAATCATCCTTATATTTCTTCTTGGGTTCATTAGAATTTTTATAGTAATGAGTAGGATTTTATATTCGCAAGCGTTTTCAGGTGTTGCATAATATGGATGTACCCGAGACGATCAGGGGCAAATAAAAAAGAAGTATAAATAGGAGGTCAATGAATTATGAAAAAAATCACTTCCGTTCTATTAGCTAGTGCTTTGCTGGGTGCTGCTCTGACAGGCTGTGGTGGCAACAACAAAACTACAGATAGTGCTGCAGACAAGGCAACTAACGCTCCAAAGACTGAGAACTCGGGCACTACAACAGAAACGCCTAAAGTTGGGGTCGCCATTTACAAATTTGACGATACTTTTATGACAGGTGTTCGTAACGCTATCGATAGTGCTGCTAAAGGCATCGCTACAGTAGATATCGTAGATAGCCAAAATTCACAACCAACACAAAATGATAAGGTTGACTTATTCATCACTAAAAAATATAACGGAATGCTGATTAACCCAGTTGACCGTACAGCTGCTGGCGTCATTATCGAAAAAGCAAAAACAGCAAACATTCCAGTGGTATTCCTTAACCGCGAACCGCTTCCTGAAGATATGAAGAAATGGGATAAGGTTTATTATGTAGGTGCGAAAGCAGAAGAGTCCGGTACAATGTCCGGCCAACTGATTGTTGACTACTGGAAAGCGCATCCTGAAGCGGACAAGAACGGCGACGGAGTTCTCCAATATGTAATGCTAAAAGGCGAACCAGGACACCAAGATGCTGAGCTTCGTACTACTTACTCTATTCAAGCTATCGAAGATGCAGGAATCAAGGTGGAGAAACTGGCTGAAGATACAGCAATGTGGGATCGCGTAAAAGGACAAGAAAAAATGGCTGCATTCCTTGGCTCCCACGGCGACAAAATTGAAGCTGTTCTTGCTAACAACGATGATATGGCCCTCGGTGCAATCGAAGCTCTGAAAGCTTCAGGTTACTTTACAGGTGACAAATTTATGCCGGTAGTAGGTGTGGATGCAACTGCTCCTGCGATTCAAGCGCTGGAAGATGGAACAATGCTTGGAACGGTGCTGAATGATGCGAATAACCAAGGTAAGGCTGCTATCACAGTTGCCGCTCTGCTTGCTAAAGGCGAAACGCCTACGAAAGATAATGTGGGTTTTGATATCACTGATAACCAATACGTATGGATTTCCTACAAAAAGATTACGAAAGACAACATAGCTGACGCTAAGTAATTAACCTCGGCTACAGAGTTACTCATGATCATATGACAGCACGGGGAGCGGATAACCGCTCCTCGGTATTTCTTTTAGGCAGGGAACAGGATGGAACCGCTGTGCCTCTCATAAAAAAGAAAAAAAGCGTAGGGGGCGTAACAACATGGAAAAAGCTGAGTTTTTGCTGGAAATGAACAATATTACGAAAGAATTCCCCGGCGTCAAAGCGCTGGATGATGTTAGTTTAAAGGTCAGACCGGGTTCGGTGCATGCCCTTATGGGCGAGAATGGTGCAGGTAAGTCTACACTTATGAAATGTCTCTTTGGTATTTATTCACCGGATGCCGGTGAGATCTTTTTGGATGGCGAGAAGGCTTCCATCAGCAGTTCAAATGATGCGTTAAAAAGCGGTATATCGATGATTCACCAGGAGCTGCATCCCGTGCCGTTCCGAAGTGTTATGGAGAATATCTGGCTAGGACGTTTTCCAACGAAGGGAATCGGCCCCATTCAGTTTATCGACCATAAGAAAATGTTCACTGACACGGAAAATTTGTTTAAAGATCTGGATATCGATCTGAATCCCGAAACATTAGTGGGTAAGCTTTCCGTATCCAAAATCC
This sequence comes from Paenibacillus sp. VTT E-133291, assembly GCF_002264395.1. GTDB lineage: Bacteria > Bacillota > Bacilli > Paenibacillales > Paenibacillaceae > Paenibacillus_AQ > Paenibacillus_AQ nitricinens. The sequence continues at coordinate 5,213 of NZ_NFVA01000035.1, read as the reverse complement.
AATCCATTGAAATTGCGAAGGCTGTCTCTTTTCACTCCCGAGTTATTGTAATGGATGAACCCACTTCTTCCCTAACCAGTGTGGAGGTGGAACATTTATTCCGGATCATACGGGATCTCAGAAGTAGAGGCGTAGCTATTATCTATATATCTCACAAAATGGAAGAGATTCTTGCAATCTCTGATGAAGTTACTATTATGCGTGACGGTAAAAAAATCGGAACCTGGCCAGCAGAGGAATTAACTACAGATATTATCATTTCCAAAATGGTGGGCCGTGATTTGACCAGCCGTTTTCCTGAGCGCTTCAACGTACCTGGTGAAGTATACATGAAGGTGGAAGGCTTAACCTCCCCTGAGGAAAGATCATTTAAAGATGTGTCTTTCGAATTAAGACGTGGAGAGGTCCTTGGTATTGGGGGTCTGGTAGGTGCCCAGAGAACTGAGGTCATTGAGGCGTTGTTCGGTCTGCGAGCCTTGAAATCCGGAACGATCTCTATTAAAGGCAAGGAGGTTACTATCAATTCTCCGAAGGATGCTAAGAAACACGGAATGGCTTTGCTTACCGAAGAACGTCGTGTAACAGGAATTTTCCCAGTTTTATCTGTCCATGAGAATGGTGCGATTGCTAATCTACATCGTTACCAAAAACCGTACCTCCTGCTGAATAGCAAGAAGAAAAAAGTTGAAGTAGATAAAATGATTGAAAAATTACGAACTAAAACACCTACAACCAAAACGCTAATCATGAATCTTTCTGGTGGTAATCAGCAAAAGGTGCTGCTCGCCAGATGGTTGCTTACTGAGCCCGAAATCCTGCTTCTGGACGAGCCGACTCGCGGTATCGACGTAGGGGCTAAATTCGAGATTTACTCCATAATTGCTGACTTGGCCCAGCAAGGGAAGAGTATCATTATGATCTCCTCTGAAATGCCGGAGCTGCTCGGAATGTCTGACCGTGTAATGGTCATGTCGGAAGGACGGCTTACAGGAATATTAGAAGGCGAGCAAGCTACGGAAACCGAAGTTATGCGTCTCGCTGCACAGCATTAAGGAGTAAGGATAGGAGAATATGCTTGCGTAATTTTAAGGGGGATCACTACAAATGAACGTTAAAAAAGCTCAATCCTTTGTGACTCAAAACGCGATTTACATCGTGCTGGTACTGCTGATTATGGGGATCATCATATACGATCCAAACTTTATGTCCATCAACACCTTGCGTGACGTACTGATTCAGTCGTCTACACGCGTTATCATCGCGCTTGGGGTTGCCTTTATCCTTATTACGGCAGGTACTGACTTGTCCGCCGGACGGGTGGTTGGTTTTACGGCGGTTATCTCCGCTTCGATGCTGCAAATCCCAGACTATTCCCGTCGTTTTTTTCCAGATCTTCCGCAAGTGGAAGTAATCCTTCCTATAGCAATTGCTATCATTGCTGGTCTTCTCTGTGGACTTATCAATGGTATTGTCGTTTCCAAGCTTCACGTTCCGCCATTTATAGCTACCCTGGGTACAATGCTCATCGTGTACGGGCTGAACTCCCTGTACTTCGATATGGACCCGAACCAATCCCAGCCAATCGGCGGTCTGCGTCCTGATTTTACCAAAATCGGGTCCGGCTTCATCGGGAGCGGCAAATATTCAGTACCATACATTGTTCTCATAGCCCTGGCGGTCGCCGCCATTGTTTGGGTGGTATTCAATAAAACCAAGCTGGGTAAGAACATGTACGCTATTGGCGGAAATATGCAGGCGGCTAAAGTATCCGGTATCGATGTTTCCAAGAACCTGATTTATATCTATGCTATTGCTGGTGCGCTATATGGTCTGGCAGGCGTTCTGGAAGCTGCTAGAACAGGTGGAGCAACTAATAACTACGGTAACATGTATGAACTTGATGCCATTGCAGCTTGTGTAGTCGGTGGCGTATCTACAACCGGGGGCATTGGTACTGTGCCGGGTGTTCTAGTGGGGGTTATCATCTTTACTCTCATTAACTACGGTCTGACCTTTATCGGCATTAGCCCGTACTATCAGTTAATTATCAAAGGTTTGATCATTATAGCCGCAGTCGCATTTGATATGCGGAAGTACTCTTCGAAGAAGTAGTCATGGTCGCGGGGTGATTAAGGGCTAACTCCGGGAAATATTGGGCTTACGATCGCTGTTATTCTCAGATTCCTTGATTGATACCGCGTTAGCGGCTGGAATCTGAGAACAAAGGTGACCAATTTGTTTCTACAGCTCCAAAGTTCCTCTCTGTTCTCATTATCACCTCGCTGGGGTAAGACAGAAGAAGCGTTTGCTAGTTACCGCAAACGCTTTTTGGCATGTCTCTTTCAATGGCTTTGCACTGTCACAACCAATATCGCACAAACATTATCGCCTACTGCCGCCGATAGTCCTACCCCGACTTCCACGGTTAAGACCAACCTATATTATACGCTGACACTGTACTCGTTTTTGTTTGAAATGTAGTAAATGAACGGTATCAATCCCGTATAATCGACTGAATTGAGCTAAATGAAGTGTAATTGTTTTTGTTCCCGCCTAATACCCACCGTGCAACCAGTATCGACACATCTAACTCGCTTGATGCGTTTTCAACTTCATCAACATCTAAAAGATCAAAATCACATAAACCAACATTCTCCCATATTCTATAGGCAAATGCCTTTGTTAAAGGGGAGCGACTGGATGTTAAGGATTAGATTGAATGAGCTGGGGAAAGGGAATGACAATGGTCCGTTGCAAGCGGATGTATGGAGATGGGACGGCATTGGCTGGAACGAATATATTACGCAGCAAGAAGAAGATTTCATACGTACAGAAGAGGAGCTGTTCGTTACGATCCCAGCAGAGGCGGGATTATATCGTGTAGACTACTCTAATAAGCCTTATGAGACGCCGTATGTATTACCGGAGTGGGTTGACGACGAATTAAGAAATACTGGGCTGCATCCGGCGCCCTTTAATCTTAAAGAGGGTACGCTTTGGGGATATATTAACGACGAAGGTCGTGTTCAGATTGAACCTAGATACGAATATGCTGAGGATTTTCAGAAAAATGGGCTAGCAATTGTACAACGAAAAAACAGTAGCGGACTGATCGACAGCTCTGGACGGGAGCGGGTGAAGCCCATTTACTCGTTTATTGCCCCTTTTTCGGAAGGACGCGCAGTAGTATCAGATGCGAAAGGGTACACATTTATTGATGAAAAAGGTAAAGAGGTGACTCCAGCCCGTTATGATTATCTAAACTCATTACATGAGGGACTTGCATTATTTTCGAAACAAAACACAACGGGTGGTCAATCCCTATACGGGTATGTAGATGCGCAAGGCAAAGAGGTTTTGCCTGCAATTTATTTGGATGCCAATGATTTCATGAATGGTGTGGCTTTAGTCAAGATTAAAGAGGGGGATTACGCACTCATTGATCCTGAAGGGAAGATTCTGCATACGTACAATCATCCATTCGTAGGGAGTCCGGGTGATGGGCTGCTCTCCTATCAAGCGACTGAGAACGGTAAGTACGGTTACTTAAACACTGATGGAACAGTAGCTATTCAGCCACAATTCACTTCTGCCTTACCTTTTTCGGAGGGGCGTGCAGTGGTGAACACCGCGGAGAACTATGGCAACGCCTATGGGCTGATTGATAAACAAGGAAAAATGATCATCCCTGCGAAATATTATGAAGTCCTGCAGCTTGGTGAGGGCAGAGCAGCCATAGGAACACCAATATTCCCTAGTCAACCTTATCGAGGCTCACGTTACATTATCGCTGATGCAGAGACAGGAGCGATTCTGAGCAATCATACCCTGCTTGGTGTGAATAATTATCAGGACGGACTGGCGTCTGTGTATGATGCTAAGGAGACTTTTTTTATAGATCGAACTGGAAAAAGAGCAGCTCAGCCTCCAGTTATTCAAGGGACGGGAACACTTACCCTCAGTGGGCGCCTAATTAGAGCAGATATAGATCAACGTACAGCATATTATGATCGTCAAGGGAAACAGATTTGGAGGCAAAATGGAGTCATCCCACTGAGACCGCCATATTCCGTAGTAGAGAAGAAGTACAAACCGAACAGGGATTATCTGGTTTACTATCCGGTTGTTGAGGGAATTGCAAGTGCGGAAGTTTCTAGAGAGGTTAATGATAAATTACGGAAGCTTTCGCTAGTCGAAGACCCAGGTAGTAATGGAGCAACACAGGATTTCAGTTACAATGGTGATTTTTCAGTGTCCTTTTTCCGCAAAAACCTTCTAGTGCTGGAATTAACGGGTTATCGATATCCTTTTGGAGCAGCCCACGGTATGCCTACCAAAATCTATACCCATACTAATTTGCGAAATGGAAGGTTCTATAAGCTGGGTGATCTGTTCAAGCCAGGAAGCAGATATGTGGAGAAGCTAAGTAAAATCGTCGGAAAGCAGATTGAGAATGACCCTCAATACTCTTATGTTTTTCCGGATACGTATAAAGGAATTACCTCGGATCAGCCTTTCTTTGTAGATAATGAAGCGTTGTATCTTTATTTTGCTCCTTATGAGATTGCTCCTTATGTTGCGGGTTTTCCCACTTTCCGTATTCCATACGCGGAAATTATGGGACTTATCTCTACTGAGGGAGACTTTTGGCAGTCGTTTCACTAGTTCCCTCATATCCATTAGCACTTAGAAGTTGCTATTCTCTCGAGAATGGCGACTTTTTTTGTTTTTTATCGTGAAAATCTAATGCATTCAGACTCAGAAAACTTACAGTCAAGACTATTAAATGTTAAAAATTAGAAGAGCACAGCTGATAGAATTATGCTACAATGACTGAGGAACAAATTACAACTTTGTAACATTTGTAGCTGGTCACTCTAAGCAGAAACATATATTACACACAAGAAAGAGGAGATGGCAGAATGAAGAACAAGAGATTAAGAGCAATTATTGGTGGTAGTGTAGCAGCTGTTATGGCCCTTAGTATTTCACTTCCACTCGAAGCGAATGCGGCCTCAACTGAAGTAACAGTAATTAAATCAGGTACTAGCTATGAGCAAGTTTTACAATATCTAAAACAAGCCAACCTACAGGGATTCCCTATTTTTAATAGCACAATCGTGGTGTCCAAGCCTCAAACAGGAACGGTTCCAAATAAAGATACATCTACCGCAACTCCGGTTACTAAGCCTTCGGATACGACTACTGTAACT
>NZ_NFVA01000044.1 GCF_002264395.1 Paenibacillus sp. VTT E-133291 | reverse complement strand
TATTTCTCGCATAAACGCTTACCGTCCATTAGGGACGCTGAAGGCGTTTTTGCTTGTACTAATAATTAACATACAGAAGGAGTGAGCTTTCATGGAAAAGAAGGAAAAGGAATTGATGAAGGAAGAACCAAACGCTAAAAGTATCCAAATGGTGCTTGGAGACTTCCACTCTATTTTAGAAGAAGGAAAGGTTTGGAAAACAGGTGGATTTACACTGCCTGATGGATCGTTCTGGGCTTATCGTGAACCGGAAGCGGTAGTTATTGTTCGTAATGATACCTTGTATGTACGTGCCAAATTATCTCGTGAGAATCATCAAGTGCAAATTCTAGATAATGCTAAGCATATGTATTACTCCGCGGAGCCAGTGGAAATTCCTGAGGCTGGAGAGATTAGCTTCGAGCTGCAAATTCGTTGCCGCACACAAGGAACAGCACCTGGAGACTTGTACGACGGTTATGTGTCGCTGAACTTGCTTGATTTTACGACAGGTGCGGCGTTAGACTTTTTTGCGGGAAATGATAAATATGCTAGTGTATATGGTATTCTGCCGTTCCCGGGCGTACAAGTACCAGAGAGCAAAGGAACGAAATATTTCTGCATCTTTAAAGAAGATACGGATTTCCAGCCACGTGAATTTAATACCTACCGCATTACGTACCACCGTGGCAAGGATGAGGCTGTATTCTATTTGAATGGCAAAGAGGTACGCCGCGAGAAAAATATTCCGCTCAAATTCAACAACTTTACAGTGGCGCTCGGAATTATGACAGAGAAGGATCTGAGTCCTGAGGGTAGCGTGTCTGTGCATGGACAAACGGTTATTGCTGAATGGTCCCCAGTAAAGATTACAACGACTGAACAGTAATACCTTGCAGGCTCAATTGATAAATAAGGGTGTATGGTGTGAATATTAAAAGCTTTCTAAGATTTGTGGAGTTGCCGACAAAAGTAGCCAGTATGATCCCCTTCCTAATGGGGACGCTGTATGCCCTGTACCGGTTTGAGGATTTTTATGTGTTGCGTTTTGGTTTGATGTTCGTTTCCTTACTAAGTTTTGATATGGCAACGACAGCGATTAACAACTATTACGATTTTAAAAAAGCTTCCAAAACCCACGGCTATGGCTATGAAACGCATAATGCAATTGTACATTTTAAGCTAAAAGAGAGCACCGTCGTGGCGACCATTGTTATTTTGCTAGTGTTGGCTGCAGGGGGAGGGATCGCCCTTGTTACTCAGACAGGTTTGCTGGTCTTTTTGCTGGGTGGACTGTCGTTCTTAATAGGTATCCTTTATTCGTTCGGACCGATTCCGATCTCGCGGATGCCGTTAGGTGAACTGTTCTCAGGTTTGTTTATGGGTTTTGTTATTATTTTTATCTCTGCTTATATCCATACCGACGAGCATGTGGTGTCGCTGCTGCTTCAGAACGGCTGGGTCAGCCTGAATATTAACATTGTGGAAGTGCTATACCTGTTCTGGTTCTCTGTTCCCGCCATTTTAGGGATTGCAGGGATTATGCTCGCTAATAATATCTGTGATATTGATGAAGATATGGAGAACCGCAGGTACACGCTTCCGGTCTATATTGGCCGCCGCAATGCGCTCTTGCTGTTTAAATATCTTTACTATGTCTCTTATCTGGATCTTGTAGTGTTGCTGATCTTGGGGGTTAACCCTATTCTTGTCTTGGCGATTCTACTTACACTGATCCCATTGCACCGAAATATCTATTTGTTCACACAGAAGCAGGAGAAGGCGAGTACCTTTATTCTTGCTGTCAAAAATTTTGTGTTGATGAGCACGGCACGTATAGTTGTGCTTGGTGCGGCTGTCCTGTTAAATATGATCATGTAGCTTCTCCATCGAATTAAAAAGCAGTGTCTATCGGAGTCGAGGCTCCTTTGGGTGCTGCTTTTTTTGCGTTCTGACTGTTCTCTTTGATTAGTGCTGCGTTTCATTTTATGATAAGGTGTCTTAAAGTATAGTAACTAGACCAAGGGAAGAGGTGTGCCGTTATGGTGCAAAAACTTCGCTGGGGGATCATAGGCTGTGCGCAGATTGCGACAGGTTCAGTGATGCCAGCTATCATGAATTCAGATTCGGGAATGATTAAGGCGATAGCGAGTCGTGGCTTGGAAAAAAGCAGCGCTGTAGCCGCAGAGTTCGGAATAGAGAAAGCATATGGCAGTTATGAAGAGTTACTTGCAGATAAAGAAATCGATGCGGTGTATGTTCCGCTCCCGAATCATCTTCATCGAGAATGGGTGATCCGTGCGGCAGAAGCGGGTAAGCATGTGTTGTGTGAGAAACCGATCGCGCTGAACAGTGCAGAGGCTGCAGAGATGGTGAAAGCATGCAACGATGCAGGCGTCCACTTAGCAGAGGCATACATGTATCGGCATCATCCACGGATTGCTGAACTCCAGGACATTATCGCTAGCGGTGAAATCGGAGAATTACGCTCGATTCGAGGTACATTTACTTACAATGATGCTACAGACACTTCAAATATTCGTTTTAAATCGGCTTGGGGCGGCGGCTCGCTTTATGATGTGGGCTGTTATCCATTAAGTGCAGCACGACTTTTGTTTGGGACGGAGCCGGAAGCTGTGACCGTGCATGCGAAGTTCTCCCCTGAGCATGATAATGTAGATATGATGGCTTCAGGGCTGGTAGAGTTTCCAAATGGTTTAAGCTTGATCTTTGATTGCGGTATGTGGGCATATAACCGCCAGCTCTTGGAGATTCTTGGGACTGAGGGACGAATTGAGGTGCCTATGCCTTTCAACGCTAGAGACGAGGATGCGGAATTCTTTGTGTACACTGGCGATGAGATGAGACGGGTTGATGCCACAGGGGCTAATCCGTACATTCGGCAGGTGGATGATTTTGCAGCTGCTGTGTTCACAGGAAAGAGACTCATTGCACCGGAGGATCCAGTGCTAAGTATGCGGCTGGTTGAAACCTGTCTTGCTTCAGCTAAACAACGCCAAAGAATTAGCATGCAGTAATAACTGAATCTTATATGAATCTACAAAAAAACCTCCGGCTTTCTGCTATAAGCAGATGCCGGAGGTTTTTAAAATATAAGAAAGGCGTTTTGCTTGCGTGTTCAGCGTTTAAACTGTACCCACTAGAATATCATCTTCGTCGTCATTGCTATTAAAGGCTTCGCGGTCAAATTCACCTTCTGAATTTGCGACCAACAACGCGGTTACAGCTGTTCCCGTTGCATTTACAGCGGTACGACCCATATCGATGAGCGCTTCTACACCTGCAACGATAGCGATTCCTTCAAGCGGCAGACCAAGAGCGGTTAATACTACCGTAGTGGAGATTACGGCTGGTCCAGGTACGCCAGCTACACCAATAGAAGAGATAATACTTACTAAGACCAGCGTAATGTAGTCCGTCCAGTTCAGATCAATACCGAATACTTGGGCGGTAAACACAGCCACAATTGCCGGCCAAATCCCGCCGCAAGCATTAAAGTTGACCGATGCTCCTAATGGGGCGATAAAGCTCGCGATCCGTGGGGAGACATGCAGACGCTTCGTAATGACTTCAAGATTGACAGGAAGTGTTGCGTAGCTGCTTCTGGTTGTGAAGGCAACAGTAATGGTTGGATATATTTTGCGGAAGAAACGAATTGGGTTCACTTTCGCTACCAATAGAACCAACCCGCCAAAGATAAGCACAAAATGTATAATCATTGCTACATATGAGGTGATAATAACACTGCCCAGCTCCTGCAGCGTTTCCCAGCCATACCGAGCAGTAATTCCGGCAATCAGTGCGAATACGCCGTAAGGTGTTAGGCGAATAATGAATTTCACGACCTGATGCAGTATCAGTGTCAATGACTCAATAAGATCACGTACAGGTTTCACGGCTTCTGGTTTCTTAGAACCAATCTTGATGATAGCTACTGCTAGGAAGATAGCGAAAATGAGCAGAGGCACAACTTTTCCCGTAGCTGCTTCATTCACAGGGTTAGATGGAACGAGATCTAGAATAACCTGTGAGAAGGTCGGAATTTCCCGAGCAGCGAAATCTGCGGGTACATCCTGCTGAATCCCTTGGCCGGGATTGAACAGCAATGCCACGGATAGGCCGATAATAGAAGCAATACCCGTCGTACCGAGGAACCAGGCGAAGGTTTTGATCCCTATTTTACGTAGATACTCCAGATTAGTTAAGGAAGAAATGCTGTTCAATACGAGTATGAAGACTAAAGGAATGACGAGCATGCGAATCAAGCTTACATAAATGCTGCCGAATGTACTGATAGCTTTGGTCTCTAAATCGAAGTATTGAAAGAATATTCCGGCAATAAGTCCGATGCCAAGTCCGATGAGTACTCGAGTACCAAACCCGATTCGTTTACGTGCCAGTAGAAACAAAATTGCAAAAACAAATATGGAAGCAACAAATCCATACCAGTTCGTTTCGATGGCGGATAACAAGTTGTTATCTATGTTCACTACCAATACCCCCTTAAACCTAGTTTTTTAATGTGATTAATCCTATTGAGATCAATCTATATAGAATTTATAGTAAAGTCAATGTAATAATATGTTAAAAATAATTAATCCCGATAATAAACATGGGAAAAATAAAAAAATAGCAAGGGACTATGGCATGGATAATTTGCGAGGGACGATCTCTTCACTCTAAGGGGGAACCAATGGTTCTCCCTTTTGTGCTGAAAAAGGCATTAACATTCATAAATATAAGATTAGTGAGTTAAATTATGGAGTGGGATTCAGTTGAATGATACAATTATTGTAATTTCATGGAATGGTAATTCTTAACATCGTCAATTAGTCGCTAGAGAGGGGATTAGGATATGGGCCTTGCTGATGATCCAGTCATTGCGATTTCTGGTTTATGGATGAACTACACGGACCGAATGGTGCTAAGGGGCATTGACCTTAAGGTATACAGAGGACAAATTATTGGCTATATCGGCCCTAACGGGGCAGGAAAGAGCACAACTGTTAAGATTATGCTCGGTCTGGTAGAAGGCTATAACGGCAAAGTAGAGATTTTCGGTAGGGATATTGCTGATGGAGATGTTTCTTACAAGAAAAGAATAGGATACGTGCCGGAGGTGGCCGAATTATATGATAGTCTCACCGCTAGAGAGTATCTAACCTTTGTAGGTGAGTTGTATGGCATGAAGCGTAGTGATGTGGACTACAAAGCTGGAAAATTAATGGCCTTACTAGGTCTTGAGAAGGCTTATGATTCGCGGATCGCAACCTTCTCCAAAGGGATGAAACAAAAGGTACTGCTGATCTCCAGCATGCTTCATGATCCCGATATTCTGTTCCTAGATGAACCGTTAAGCGGTCTGGATGCCAATAGCGTAATGGTAGTAAAGGAGATTTTTGCATCTTTGGCGGCAAGGGGCAAGACCATTTTCTATTCTTCACACATCATGGATGTGGTTGAGAAGATCAGTAGCCGGATTGTTTTGATCGATGGTGGAGATATCGTGGCGGATGGGAGCTTTGCTGAGTTAAGAGAGAGGGGCCGCGAAGGGTCGCTTGAGGATATTTTTAATCAGTTAACTGGATTTGATAAATACCGTGATATTGCTGGGGAATTTGTTGCGGTCATGCAAGAGGTATCTTCTCATGACTGATTTCTATGTGCTGAAGCTTCTGGATAAGCTGCGAGGTGGGTTTAGCCGAATCGGAGTTGATTATGATGTGATGCGGAGTATTCTGCAGGTCAAACTGACGATGGACGGAAGAAGAACACCGACAGTGCTGGCTGGAATGCAGAAAAAGGAGGAGAAGAAAGAAGGCTCGCCGCTGCGTGTGCAATGGATTTATTTACTTTTTGGCGTCATGTTAGTTCCTCTTATGATGTTAACGGGCAATTATATGCTACAAATGAACCTTGTATTTGGTGTAGTGATGTTTATGATTACGACCACGCTGATCTCTGATTTCTCTTCCGTGATGCTTGATCTTCGGGACAAAAACATACTTGCTTCAAAGCCAGTGAACCGCCGTACCTTGAACATGGCGAAGAGCATTCACATTCTCATTTATTTATTTTCAGTGACGCTGACATTGACCGGACCTTCGCTGATTTTGTGCCTGTTTAAACAGGGAGTACTATTTTTTCTAATATATGCTTTTGAGATCATTCTGATGGACTGCTTTATCCTCGTTATTACGGCGCTGCTTTATTTACTGATCATGAAGTTTTTCGACGGGGAGAAGCTCAAGGATATTATTAATTATGTACAGATCATTTTGACTATAGGGATTACAGTAGGGTATCAGCTCGTAGTTAGATTGTTCGATATTGCTGAATTGAGCCTCTCTTTTAAGCCGGCATGGTGGCAGTATCTGATTTCTCCGATTTGGTTTGCGGCTCCCTTTGAGATGTTGATTGGCGGGGCCAGAGATACACACTTCGTCGTGCTTTCAGTACTAGCTTTAGTAATTCCGGTTCTGCTGATTGTTGCGTATGTTAAGCTGATGCCTCTATTCGAAAAGAGCTTACAGAAGCTTTCAGAGCAAGGGAATGTTGGCAACAGTAACGCCCGAATGGTGGACTGGTTGTCGAAAATAACTTGTAAGAACCCGTTAGAGGGAATGTTCTTTCGTTTTAGCTGGTCAATGATGAAGAATGAGCGTGACTTCAAGTTAAAGGTATATCCGGCAATCGGTTATTCCATTGTCTTCCCGTTCATTTTTATATTTGGGATCTTTTGGGATGGAAATGCATCGTCTATCAAGGATTCAAACACTTTCCTGATGATTTATTTCGGTGCGACGTTACTTCAGACGGTTGTTCTAATGCTAAGGTACTCTGCGGGTTATAAAGGCTCTTGGATTTATAAGCTGATTCCTCTGCCGAACACCGCACCCATCTATCGTGGAATGCTTAAGGCAGCGATTGTTCGCCTGCTATTACCTTTATTCGCTATAGAAGCGATAGTGTATCTTTGGTTGTTTGGGCTGCGAATTATACCAGACTTGGCAGTTGTGCTGTTTGCAATGCTGATCTATGGAGTCATTTGTTTCCGTTCTTATCCTCCGGTACTACCTTTCTCAGAACGTTATGAGGCAGCTAAACAGAAGGATTACACTGCAAATTCCTTTGGGTTATTATTTTTGCTGATGGGGATGGCAGGTATTCATTATGTCTTTACTTTGTTTATGGGTGGAATTTATATCTACCTGTTGGTACTGGTAGTTTTGAATCTATGGATTTGGCGAATTACCTTTCCAAAAAATATATCATTAACAGGTCATAATTCAAGTTTTCCGGGTTGAGTAATGTGTCAAATATGGACATTTTTCGCGAAATAAAAAAAGGGTATAAATTCCAGTATTTACTTAGACAATCTTCTGAATACAGAGTAGAATACATCTAAAGTTTCTTTTTATGGATAACCTATAATCTTTACGCACTCTTCCATATCTGATATTCGTGTACTGATTTTTTACTTGAGAAATACGCTGAGTGATTACGGGATTCAAAACCGGTGAAGAGGTTAATTAATGGATAAAATGGGAATCCACTATAATGTATGGATTGTTTTACTATCATTTGTACTAGCGGCGACAGTTACTTATTCTGCACTGAATCTGATTTCGCAAGTTTCGCGTTCTACTGGCAAAATCCGACGTCTGTGGTTGATCTCGGGAGCATGTGTGTTAGGCTGCGGTATTTGGGCAATACATTATGTTGGGATAATGGCGAATCGCTTTCCAGCGGAGGTCAATTATTATCCAGGCAGATCTATAATATCACTATTGGTGGGTGTGTTATTCTGCTATTTGGCATTCCGGATCACATCTGCTCCTCAATTAAGGATATGGAATTTAGTAGTAGGTGGTATTCTCTTGGGAAGCGGCTTTTCGGCTATGCACTATATCGGAATGTCTTCTATAAAGATTGTGACGAGGATTCATTATGATATATGGATTCAAGCCGCTGCTGTAATTCTGGTTTTGGTTTCGTCTTATATCGGATTATTGATGTTTCACAAGTTTAAAGAATGCGCAGGGTTTCAGCGATGGAAGCTATACTCGGCGTTGTTTATTGGATTTTCAGTTACCGGATTGCATTACACAAGTGTAAAGGCTAGTCATTTTGAATATAACAACTTGCCTGGAAGCAAACCTTTTTTTGTGGAGACGGATGTTATACTGTTAATGGCATTTTCGCTGGCAGCGTTACTTATGCTCGCAGTTTCTGCTGGCGCCGTATTTCTGGATCGCCATGTGCTTGAACGAATGGCATATCATGATCCACTAACAGAGCTGCCGAATCGACATGGACTAGAACGCTATTTTAAAGATGAATTTTTTGAAAGTGGATCTGGTGCAGTTTTTATTGTGGATTTAGATCGCTTTAAGTCAATTAATGATACGCTGGGACATGATATAGGTGATATGTTACTACAGGAGGTTGCTGTTAGATTAATCCGTTCTGTAGGAGATAAAGGGAAGACCTTCCGTTTAGGCGGTGACGAATTCCTGATTGCTCTGCCAGATTGCACGCTGGAGGATGCGCAGGAAGAGGCGGCGCATATTATGCATGAACTTAAGAAATTCTATCGTATTCAGGGCAACGAGCTATATGTTACTGCAAGTGTTGGAATTAGTATGACTCCTTTGCATGGGACTGACCGCTCAGCGCTAATGAAGGCTGCGGATACGGCTCTTTATACTTCTAAGGATTCAGGTAAGAATAAATGGAGTGTGTTCGACCAAGAAGTAAATCGCAATCAGTTGCGGCGGATGTCGCTAGAGAAGGATCTTCGAAAAGCATTGGCTCGTTCTGAGTTTATGGTTGTGTATCAGCCGAAATGGGACTCTTATATGAATGTTACGGTGGGGCTTGAAGCGTTACTGCGCTGGAGACACCCAGAACATGGGATTATTTCACCAGGAGAGTTCATTCCTATTGCAGAGGAGACCGGACTGATCGTTCCGATTACCTATTGGATGTTACATGATGTGTGTAGCCAGAACAGGTTCTGGCATAAGGAAGAGATAGCTAACGTACCGGTCTCTATTAATATGTCCGCACGGATGTTTGAGGATGGAAGTCTATACGATGTTGTAGCGGAAGCACTCACATGTTCAGAATTAGAGCCACACTTTCTCGAACTGGAGATTACAGAGTCCATTGCGATGCATAACATGAAAGAGACGGTTGCACAGCTGTCTAGACTTCGAATGCTTGGGGTAAGAGTATCGCTGGATGACTTTGGGACAGGCTTTTCCTCCCTTGGTAATTTGGATGAGATCCCAGTGAACACACTCAAGATTGACCAAGTATTTATTCGTAACAGCAAGATGCACTCCAAGAAAGCTATTATCAGCAATATTATTGCGATTGCGACTCATCTTAATATGGAAGTCGTGGCGGAAGGTGTGGAGACACCAGAGCAGATTGAATTGCTGAAATCACTGGGCTGTAGAGTCATGCAGGGTTATTATTACGGTCGGCCGATGCCTGTACATGAGCTGGGTGAGTGGTTTTTAGCGAATACGGCAGCATCGTGATCTCAATACATAGAAGAGGGGCTAGCGACCAAACAGAATTTCTCTGCTTGGTCGCTAGCCCCTTTAAGTTTAAGAACTTACATGGATGAGAAGGATTATACTTTGAAGCGTTCAATTAGAATCTGTAGCTTCTCAGCTAGCGAGGACAGGAAACCTGCAGCTGACTCCACTTCTTCCATGGCTGCAAGCTGCTCTTGTGAGGAGGCGGATAATGTTTCCGCACCACTTGCTGTCTGATTAGCGACGTCTACAATATTCTGTAGAGTAGTAACGAGACCATCGGAGATGAAGGCTAGTTCGCGGACTGTACCGGAAATCTGCTGACTTTGTGAAGCCATCCCAGAGACAGACATTTCAATCTCGGAGAAGGATTGACCTGCCGTTACGATTAATTCACGGCCTTGCTCCATCTCTTCTGTAGAGCGCTTCATGGTTTCTCCTGCATGGTCCATCTGATTTACAATGATGTTTACGAGTTGACCGATTTGAGCAGCGGATTGGGCGGAACGTTCGGCAAGCTTGCGTACGGATTGTGCAACTACCGCAAAGCCTCTTCCCTCTTCTCCGGCTCTTGCAGCTTCAATGGCTGCATTCAGCGACAGCAGATTGGTTTCTTCTGCGATACTTGCAATCGTGCCCACGATATTCTCGATTTCCTTGGAGTAGCCGCCCAAGGTTTCAATAATGACAGCTAAATCAGTGATGCTGTCACTGACGACGCTCATCTGCTGCGTAGTAGAATCCATTGCTTCTCGACCTGTACGAGCCTTTTCAGCGTTACTGGTAGCATTATTCATTGCGTTATCTGCATTTCCTGCAATCTCTGTAATGAAGTGTGACAAATCTTGTACAGACTTATAACCACCCTCCAAATTTTGCAATTGTGTATTAGCTCCATCAGCAAGCTCAATCGAAACGTTCACACTGTACTCACCAGCACGATTAGTTTCTTGCGCACTGGCAGAGAGCTCTTCAGATGAAGATGCTACCTGCATAGAGGTTTCATTGACCTCGGTAATGAGCATGCGCAAGCTCTGTGTCATGCCGTTGAAATTTCGAGCTAATGTACCAATTTCATCCTTGCTGTTGAATGAAATAGGATCATGAGTAAGATCACCCTGTGCAACAAGATTTACGCCTCTGGATAACTTTGTTAGTGGACTTACCATTCGGCGGATTAAGAGATATGCTGCCACAATAGCAATAACTAGAATGGAAGTCCCGATAATAAAAGGCTGAACAATGATGTCCCGGGTCCGTTCTTGAATTAAAGGTCCATCAAAGTTAATAGCCATTAGCGCAACTATAGGCTTGGACGGATCATGATCCTGATAGATGGGGCCGTAACCCGTCTTAAGTGAGGTACCTTCGTATGTATAAACCTTGGAGTAAGCGGAATGCTTAAATTTAGTGATCATTTGCTTCTCTTCATCTGAGAAATAAAAAGTGCCGCCTGCTTTATAACCTCTTGCTTTGAAACTTGAATCTGCGGCGAGTATCTTGCCGTCTAGCGATAAAATGAACGCCTCTTTAAAAATAGCCTTATGTGCCACAATCCAACCGATCCGGTCCTCGACAGCCTCCAGTTTGCTTTGATCTCCTGCAATTAAGGCGGTAATGTCTGAGGGGTCAATCAGCCCGGTTGTAATATTGGCGCAGCCTACCAATTCGATACCTGCTGCTTCGTCTACTTGCTTATAAGCAGTACGGTATCCGAAGAACCCGATGGATGATCCAACAAGAAGTAACACGATAAACATCATCCAAGTTAATTTAGTTGCCAATTTCATTTTTTGCACCAACCTTGACAAATTATGTTTTCGATGACAATCGATCTCACTGCTACGATTATAGCGTATCGTTAAGCCTAGAACCTTACATAGAATATAGTATTTTTGTGTCGGAAATTGTAAATTGGTGGAATGTTTATGGAAATAAACGTGATTATGAAATGTTTAGTAGACAAAAGCATTGAATCCTAACCAGTTCTAGTGGTACGCTTGAGTTATTAAAAACGGATTGGGAGTTGAAACAAGGATGCCGCATCAATTAGATCCGTTAATAGAGCGTCTTGGATTATCTATGTGGAGAGTACAACGTAAGATCATGTCACAAATGTCATTGCACAAAGAACTCGGACTTACCGTACCTCAGATGGGTCTGTTAAATATAGTAGCGAAAGAGAAGCAGTCGCGGGTTGTACAACTGGCGGAGTCTATGGAGGTCAAATCGAGTGCCATTACAGTGATGTTGGATCGTCTCGAAGTGCTGGGTTTCATTAAGCGTGAGACGGATGGAAAAGATCGGAGAGCGGTTGTCGTAACCATCACCGAGCTAGGCCAGCGGACACTTGAAGAAGGACATTTCCGTTCAAAACAGCTGCTTGCTGAACATTTATCTATACTGAAACCGGAAGAGCTGCAAAATTTTGCAGAGTACTACCGTATGATCGAGGATCAGGAACGGTAAATCTCCAGGTTTAGTATATTGATACAGAAAAGGCCACCTTCTCCGGAAGGTGGCCTTTTTTGAAATCTTATTTTATGAATGGCTTATGGTTCAATTGGTTTGTCTGGCAGTTGCGTAATATAGCTATGGGAGAGCTGTAAAAGTCTCAATGCTCGGTTGTATTCATCCTCAGTGGCAGACGGTGCTTTTCCATTCTTATCGATTGAATATTGAGTGTTGTCTTCAAAGCTGTTACCCGGAATAAGCAGTCCTGAACTGGAAATGAAAGAACCGGAAGGTAAATAATATCGCTCTGGCAGCAAATTATAAGTCTGACTAAGTAGATCTTGACCGAAAACCAGGTTATTCTCTAATGAAATTCCAAGAAGACCAGCAGCAGTTGGCATAATATCCACTTCGCCACCGACTTGCTCTAAGGTCTGTGGTGCTGTGCTGTCTCCTGTATGGATGAGCAGAGGAATGTTTAACATATCCGCATAGGAATATTCATGACCATAAATTTCAGTCATTAATTGCTTATCATCATGATCGAGAGAATAAATAGGTAGTCCCATATGGTCTCCATAAATCATGATTACGCTGTTATCCCATACGCCATTCGCTTTAAGTTCTTCTACGAAATGTCCGAAGGCATCATCCGCATAGTTCTGGGAACGGATATAGTCACCCACAAAAGTACCTTCGTAACGCTCTGGAAGCTTCATACGGTATTTTTCCTCAGGGATTGTGAATGGATGATGCGCTGACATCGAAATGACCTGAGCGTAGAAAGGTTGACCCTCGTTGCTCATTTCTTTTAGCTTGTCGGCTGTTTTACTATAAAGCGTATCATCAGAAGCACCGAAGAAGAAGACATCATCTTCCCCAAAAAATTTACGATCATAATAATGATCAAAGCCCAGCGATTCGTACAGCTCACCGCGGTTCCAAAACTCTACGACATTGGTGTGGAAGGTTGCGGTCTGATAACCATTGTCTTTTAGCAAGCGTGGCAGACTTGGAAGCACCTTATCCACATAGGACATGGTTGCTGCTCCGCGTGGAGGGATGTAGGCTGAAGTGTTCACTACGAACTCTGCATCCGACGTATTCCCTTGACCGACCATTTGATAGAAATTAGGGAAGTAGAGACTATCCTTCATTACCTTGTTCAGGTTCGGTGTAATCTCTTGCCCGTCTAGCTGAAGACCCATCAAAAAGCTCTGGAAGGATTCCAATTGAATGATAATAAGATTTTTGCCTTTAGCCGTGCCATGAAGTGGAGAACTAACTGCAGTATTAATTCCCTTCACTTTGTTGATGGCATCTTGTGTAATGTCACTTGATTGCACAAGTTCTGGTTCTTCTTTAGCAAAGATCGTATAGGCTTCATAATTAAGAATACCCATCTCCTGAGCTTTTTTAATTTCGTTCATACTGGCCTTATTAGGCAAAATATTGAACAAGCATAAACCAAGTGAGACTGCGAATATTACGCTATACTTTATTTTTCCGTTACGACGGTTGATATTTTCCTTTTTATAGATCCGGCCTTTCTTATTAAAGAAGAAATAGCCTCCTAGGACAATGATATCTGTAAAGATTAGCAGGTAGTAAGGGTCCATGAGTGAGAATACGCTGTTGCTGACGGCTGTGACTTGATTCACCTGCTCAGCGGCATGGTAAGTTACAATGACACCATAATATTTAAAATACATAATGGCTGCGAAAAAGATGGCTGTCACTAATAAGTTGACTGTCATGTAATATCCAAGTTTTCGTTTGGAGGCGAACCGCTCAATAATACAGAAGAGCGCCCAGGCAAAAGGGATTTCTGTCAATAATGATTTCCAAGGCAGCACATCATCAAAAATGACGCCCCAAGTCAGAAATGCTTTTAGGATAAAAAGTATTGTGAAAAACACAAAAGGTTTAATGATCCAACGTTTAATATTAAAGGATGACACAGCTTCCCCCTCTTTCTACATGATAAAACGCCATTTCTCAAGCAGGACGAAACAGCACCAAGACAAATTGATTCCATAGTAATAAAATTTATTATGCAGGGCTAGCAGAAGAAAGTCAAAAACCGAAAGCGTAAGTATAAGCTTTGTGGAGTGCGTAAAGTTAAACACGCATGGGTGAAAGATGATGTTTATGCTATCCTATGGGGATATACAGCGATTAAAGGACCGAAATAGACATTGGGAACAAAAAGGATATATGGCTAATTAAGGGAGGTGAGAATAGTTGGATCGTACTGTAACCCTATCCGTTAGAACGCTCGTCGAGTATGTTTTTCGCAGCGGTAGTATTGAGCCTGGATTTCATGGTACTTCCTCCATGGTTGAAGGAACACGAATACATCAGAAAATCCAAAAGCAATATAAAGAGGGCGACCGCAAAGAGGTCTATCTGAAAACAGAGATCCCTTATGGTACCTTACTCTATATAGTAGATGGACGCTGTGATGGACTGCTTGTTTCGGAGGATGGGAGCCTAACGGTCGAAGAAATCAAATCAACCTCCGGACTGCTGGATATGCTGGAAGAGGGACATGAGGTTCATTGGGCTCAGGCGCTGATGTACGCATATATGGTATCGCTGGAGCAGGAGCTTTCTTCTATTCAAGTAAAGCTTACCTATGTCCACCGGGCTACTGATGAGCAAAAAAGCTTGTACCGAACGTTGTCTTTAGATGAACTGATCTCATTTGCTAATGATACTGTAGCCAGATATGCTCCGTACGCTGAGATGATGGTTCGTCATGAGGCTAAGAAGGAGCAGAGCCTTCGAGAGTTACAATTCCCGTTTCCTTCTTATCGAAAGGGACAACGCCATTTTGCCGGAGCGGTATACAAATCCATCGTAGAAAAGGTCAGTCTGTTCGCTCAGGCGCCCACAGGTATTGGGAAAACAATGTCAACGCTGTTCCCGGTCCTTAAAGCAATGGGCGAAGGACAAGCTAAAGGATTGTTCTATTTAACGGCTAAGACGGTTACCCGTTTTGCCGCGCAGGAAGCCATTTCTCTACTGCTGACACAGGGACTTCAGCTGCATGTCATCACACTTACTGCTAAAGAAAAGAGCTGTTTTCATGATGAAGGGATTTGCGGTAAAGATTCCTGTCCCTATGCGGAGGGCTATTATGATCGGATTAATGATGCAGTAATGGATCTGTTAGAGCATGAGACGCTGATGAGCAGAGACACCCTAGCACTGTATGCTCACAAACATAAAGTGTGCCCGTTTGAGTTCTCGCTGGATGCAGCCTATGCCTGTGATGCGGTGATCTGCGATTACAATTATATATATGATCCTCGGATCAGCCTGAAACGGCTAACGGAGGAGAGAAAGAGAGAAACGGTGCTTCTAGTAGATGAAGCGCATAATCTGGTAGACCGGGGACGAGAGATGTTCTCTGCCTCTTTGCTGAAGGCTCCCTTTCTAGAAATCCAGCGTCAGTACAAGGAAGTAAACCGTAATTTGAGTGCTGCAGGTAAATCGGTGAATGCTTTTTTCATCTCCCTTCGCAAAATTTGTAATGAAGAGGGGCAAGGGCAGTGGGCCTCATTCCCGGAGGAGCTGCCAGCCTTGCTTGAGATATTTTCTTTGGAGGCGGAACAGGAACTTATTCACCCGAGCGCCAGCATTGTTCCTCAGAATGGAGAAGGAGAAAATGTTCTCCTGGATACGTATTTTGCAGTTCAAGGGATGCTTCGCACCTTTAAGACCTATGATGAACGCTACATAACCTATGCTGAGGTTCGGCGCGGTGACGTGTATTTGAAGTTATTTAATTTGGATCCATCGCATTTGCTGGGGCAAATGTCTAAGAGCTTTCGAAGTCAGATTCTGTTCTCTGCTACGCTTTCTCCATTATCGTATTATCGGGATATGATTGGTGCGGTGGAGGAAGATTACAGCTTAACGGTCTCATCTCCTTTTCAGAAGGAGCAATGGGAGGTGACCGTGCTGCCTGTCTCCACACGTTATCATGACCGGGAAGCTTCTCTCATCCCGTTAACTCAGGCATTGCATCAAATGGTTTCAAAGAAGGGCAATTATCTGGTCTTTTTTCCTTCATATCTCTATTTACAAAACGTATATGAGGCCTTTACGGAGAATTACCCCGAAGTACGGACTTTGATGCAGGATACAGGCATGAGTGAGCAGGCTAGAGAAATTTTTTTAGCATCCTTTCGTCCAGATAATGACGAGACGTTGTTAGGCTTTGCTGTACTCGGAGGGATTTTTTCGGAAGGTGTAGATTTGCCAGGAGACCGTCTCAACGGGGTAATGGTTGTTGGTGTTGGCCTGCCACAGCTTGGTCTTGAGCGTAATCTACTGCGTCAGTATTTTAATGCCAGAGGTAAAAACGGCTTTGATTATGCTTATGTCTACCCGGGAATGTGCAAGGTATTGCAAGCTGGAGGCAGGCTGATTCGAAGTGAGACAGATACAGGCATTATTGTGCTTGCGGATGATCGCTTTTTGCAGCGTCCTTATATGCATTTGCTTCCCGAAGAATGGAGAGATTATCTTATCCGCTCATAAGAGGGTATAATCTATGAAAAGGTATTCATAATCAATCGCCAGGAGGAAAAAGTATGACATTAAAAGTGGGTATTGTGGGTACGGGTTGGTTCTCTAAGGTACATGCTGATTTACTGGCAGAGATGGATGATGTCCGTTTGCAGGCGGTCTGCGGAAGCAGTAAGGCTAAAGGCGAAGATATGGCACGACCATACGATGCTGCTGGATATGGTGATATTACAGAGATGCTGGATGCGGAGAAGCTCGATGCTGTTTATATTTGTGTGCCTCCACAATCTCATGGTGCGATCGAACGATCATTAATCAAGAGGGATATTCCCTTTTTTATAGAAAAACCGCTTAGTATGACTACTGAAATTCCCGCAAGCCTACTTCAGGATATTAAAGAACATCATTTGTTAACCTCGGTAGGATATCATTTACGCTATCAGGAGAATATTAAGCGTCTGAAAGAAACTTTGCGTGGTGACAAGGTTGGTATGATTATGGGGCAATGGATGGGCGGCATGCCAGGCGTAGCTTGGTGGCGTGATCAGAAGCAATCCGGAGGACAATTCACAGAGCAAACTACACATATCGTCGATTTGGTGCGCTATCTAGCCGGAGAAGTAAAGGAAGTCTACGGCATGTTCGGAAACCGGATTATGCATGAGCAGCATGAAGGTGTGAGCGTGGCAGATGTAGGTACCGTATCCCTGAAGCTTGAAAATGGAATTATTGCTAATATTTCAAATACATGCGTTTTACCTGATGAGGTGGGGAGTGTAGGTCTAAGCTTCTATAATGATCGGGGACTATTGGACTGGAACCCGGATCGTCTCTTGGAAGTGCGAAGCGGCAATAGTACCGAATTTGAGAATACAGGAAACCCATATTTAGTAGAAAGTGAAGCCTTCATACATGCTGTACGGACGGGGGATCGCTCGCGCATTTTATGCGACTATGAGGATGGATACAAAACCCTCAAAGTCACCTGTGCGGCCTACGATTCAGCGCAAAGCGGGTTGCCTGTTAAGCTCTAAGGTTCGATTCATAGAAAAAGGACATGCTGCTTTAGATGTACTAAAGTGACATGCCCTTGGCCCAAGCTGGGTTAGCCTAGTGGAGGAATATCGCGAGCAAAGCTGGCGCCACACCTATAGATAACAGCGCGGACAGAATCATCGCAATACTGGAGATGGTTCCGGTCAGTGAACTAAGCTCGAAGGCTTTGGATGTTCCTGTACCATGTGCAGCGGTTCCCAGCGATACACCGCGCGCAATTTCATTCTCAATGCGGAAGATACGAAGTACAGTAGGGCCCATCATTGTACCCAGTATCCCGGTAATAATGACGAAGACTGCTGTGATACTCGGTACACCGCCGATACTTTGCGAGATGCTCATAGCGATCGGTGTGGTTACCGAACGCGGGACCAGACTTGCTGCCAGATCGCCGCTAACATGCAGCCATTTGGCGAGCAGAATGGAAGAGATCACCGCAACTATCGTCCCTGATAGCACGCCTGCCGCAATTTCGGCGGCGTGCTTTTTGAGTACCTTGAAGTTCTTATGCAAAGGGATGGCAAAGGCCATGGTTGCTGGTTGCAGCAAATCCGTCAGCCATTTTCCTCCCGCATTGTATGAGTCATAAGTAATGCCTGTTATAAGCAGAAAGATGATCATAATCACTGGTGTGATGATTAATGGAGAGGTGTAGACTTTACCAGTAGAAGCGTAGATACGTTTCGCGAGTAAATACACCGCGACCGTGAGACCAAAGAATAGCAGAGCGTTTAACATGATTCTTTCCGCTCCTTCGCTTTATAAATTCTACTGGTAAGTAATCCGGAACTAGCCATCACAACAAATGTGCCTAAGACGACAACGGCAAGAATACGTAATCCATCCGTTTCCAGAATATTAGCGTATTTCATTACACCTATAGCAGATGGAATGAAGAACAGTAGGAGCTCGGCGAGTAGCCAAGAAGCACCCATTTCTACCCAATTTAGACGAATGACACCGAACTCAAGCAGGAGAAACAATATAATCATTCCGAGTATGCTTCCGGGAATAGGGATATGCAATAATGGGGTCAAAGCGTTGATAAGTAAAGAGAATAACATAAGTCCCGCTACCTGCAGCAAGCCTATAACAATCTTTTTCATAAGGCTTCGCTCCTTTCATGATAATGAAAGTTTACATCAATTGTTTTCATAGGTAAAATGAATAGATCGAATAAATGACATTCCTTTTGTCTATGGATTAGGGGGCACATAAATGGATATCCGACAATTAGAATATTTCGTTCAAGCGGCACGAATGAAAAGCTTTACCAGAGCTGCTGAATCATTATATATAACACAGCCCACGATCAGTAAAATGATTCGGAATATGGAGGTCGAACTGGAGGCAGACTTGTTCTACCGTGAAGGGAAGAGTGTAAGGCTTACAGACGCAGGGGAAATTTTGTTCACCAAAGCGCAAAATATCGTGGAGTCTTTCGCCAGCTTGTCTTCTGAACTGGATAACTTACGGAATCTGGAGCAGGGTCACATCCGTATCGGTTTGCCTCCTATGGTAGGCGCGAGTTTTTTTCCTTCAGTAATTGGTCAATTTCATAAGCGATATCCACAGGTTACGATTCGTCTGCATGAGGATGGGGCCAAAAAAGTGGAGGAAGATGTAGAAACCGGACTGCTGGACATTGGAATGGTCGTATTGCCTGTAGATACAGCCAAACTTCATTGTTTTACCTTTGTTGAAGAGACGCTGAATCTTATTTTACCTATGGGACATCGGCTGGCCGAGGCAGAGCTTGTTCCGCTAAGTGAACTGGCAGAAGAGGAGTTCGTGCTATTTCGAGAGGATTTTACGCTGCATGATCGGATCATTACGGAATGTGTAAAAGCTGGATTTCAGCCAAAGGTTATATATGAGAGTTCACAATGGGACTTAATCAGCAAGATGGTCGCCGCGGGAATGGGAATCGCATTATTGCCGGAAACCATTTGCCGCGACATGGACCGCTCACGATTGGTAGTCATTCCTTTGACAGATCCAGTAATCCCTTGGCAGCTCGCTATGGCGTGGCGTAGAGATCGTTATTTATCCTTTGCAGCACGGGAATGGATTTCTTTTGCAAAGGGTCTATTGAGAGAACAATACCCAAATGACTTCCCTACGAGTCTATAGAACATCCGAAATAATAACTATTTTATTTTTTGTGGATGTTCTGCAAATTTTTCTTTTTTTTTGAAAATATGTTTTTTGGTATCATGGATTATGATAGGAGGAGATGTTGATAGAGAGAAGGAGAGAGTTGTGACACTATATCAAGGTTCTTCCGAGAAAGCTTATAGAAGAGACTACAGAGAAGATGAGCTGTTTGTGACTATAGAGAGCCTTAGATGCGAATTGCTGGAAGTCGCGGAGAAACGGAGTCTTAGTGACCATGCTGTCCTAGAGCTAAGCGAGCGATTGGACGGTTATATTTTGCTGGCACAACATAAGATGATGGAGAACTTGCGCAGTCGCAAGGCGAGTGCAACAGCTTACTGCTGAAGCTCAAAAGCCGCTAATACCATAAATTAAACTTCGATACATCCATAGAATTACACTATTACGAAGATCCAACCGATAAAGAGGAGAGAAATACGCTCCTCTTTTTGTCGTACAATCTATTGGTTGTACAATCCATAACTTTCACCTATAATGTCAATTAATAGAATCTTTTCAAGTCAAACTTTGGGGGTGCCGAGTGGAGGGAAAGTTAACAACTATACGCTCAGAAATTGAGAAAAATCTGTCCCGCTCCGGCCATAATCTCGCCTCATTTTCAAAAATTTGTGGTCTGAATCGAGGAAGTCTCAGTGCAATCCTGCACGGGAATCCACCGAAGCCTATGTCCCTGGGACAAATAGATGCAATCATTAAAGCCTTTGGTTTTCCTGATGGATGGCTGTATCCACTTTATGTAGATGAATGCTTCAATGAGGAGAAGGTCTCACGCCGCAGGGTAGAGCCCTTTTTAATACGTTGTGCTGAGTTGGGCAAGCAGCAATGCATTGATGAAACATTAAACAGGTTATTGGAATATCCGAAATCGCTAGATATCGTTTATTCGGTAGCTGATAAATTGTTTAACAAGGGAAAAATACAGGAATCAATCCTCTTTTACAAGATTGTAGTAGAGAACGAGTCTGATAGTTACAGTGAACGTCTCGCGATCAGTCATTATCGTATTTTTAAATATTTACAAACGCTGGATATGGAGGAGAAACTGAGCGCAGTCATTAGTTTTAGTCCATTCAGGAGGCGTCTTCCAGAAAACATGCAATTGGATGGTTTATTAATGCTGACGCAGTTATGTTTCACCCTTCGTAGATGGGGAGAAATGGAAAGCTACGCAGATGAGTTGAGGGCCTTAGCCAATGCAGTTTACCGCCAAGAACTGCGAAGAAGTGAAGATAAACGAACAGAAACACTCTGTACTGAACGCCCGCTCGTCGTCTATTATGGTCATGGATATTTGCTCAAAGCAACTGCGTTGACAAAACAAGGTGAATACGAAGCGGCGAAGAAATATACTGCAGGTTACGCAGACCTTAGTTGGTTTGAAATGTTGGACGAAGCAGGTCATCAAGCCGTAGATAAATTCCGATTATTTGCAATCGGCAATAACTTTACATTGGAGTTGTTGGAAGGTAATGTTAATGTCGTGCCGGATTATGTAGCCTTCTTGGCTGATCATCCCGGTGAAATATTGCCAGGTCTCATTATTATTATGGAATCGGCTAATCTTCACAAATTTTCTGTAGACAATGTGCTTACAAGGTTCTCACGGGAGATGTTGCGATTTGAACAGTTTGAAGATCCTATTAATATCGACCGACTATACCGGTTGTATTATCAAATAGCCATATATCAAATAAGAAACAAACAATATACTACAGGTGTGGAGTATACTATTCAGTCTTTAGAATTATCTATCAAGACGAATAATGGAATAGACTTCATAAAGTGTGTAACTTTATTTGAGACCAACAGGGACTACGCAACTCAGAATCAACAGGAGAAATACAGAAATTTAATAAGGGAGGTGAGAAAAGATGAAAAAATCACTATTGATGATGGCCGGCATTTTAGTATTGTTTAGCTTCATCGTTATTGGTCAACCGACCATTGGTGGCGGCCATGGAGGCATTACGACTATGGAGCACGGAGTAGGATTCTAATATTAAAGTTATGTTGGACATTATAATATATATAGTTACATATCTGCTTATTGAACTCCTTACCTCTGTGGTTGGGAGTTTTTTATTTCGTAATAATTGATACCGTATTCAAAATTTGACAAAGCGTTGTGCCGAAAATATAATTAGGTAGCCTAAATAATACAGTGTTTAATAATTAGCTGACCTAACTAAATTAGAGGTGATAGAAATTGGGATAAACGGAGGAAATACAGAAAATACTGAAAATTCAGTCGCACACGGGCTTTTCGCGGCGATGAAACGGCTGCATAAAGGCCAATGGCAAAAGGGTGTTGAAGGCCATAAGCCGAGTGAGATGACTTTAATGATATGCATTGAAAAATGGAATCATTCTGATGATGAGGGTCTAAAGATATCTGAAATCAGCCGACTCCTCGGATTCACACCTCCAACTATTACGCAGTTGATTAATAGTCTTGAGGCGAAACAGATGGTGGAAAGACACGCAGATCCTTCGGACCGAAGAGTCGTACGCGTGAAATTGACGGAGAGTGGAAAAAAACTCACACGAAGAGCAGAGCAATATAGAGATGCAATGCTGGATGAGCTCGTACAGTACTTAGGTGAAAAAGAGACTAAGCAGCTCACAGAACTATTGCTGAAGGTACATGCTTTTGTTGAGGATAATCCACCACCTAATTGGGATAGGCTACAAATGAACGGAGATGAGAAGCTTGATTAAATTATTTAAACAACTGAAGCCATTTCGAGTAGCTATTGGTGCTGTATTAATTCTTGTGTTCTTACAGTCCATGGGCGACTTATACCTCCCAACGCTGATGTCCGACATCGTCGACAAAGGAATTGTTCAGGGAGATCGTAGTTTTATTTGGAAAATAGGTAGCTTCATGCTTTTAGTTGCAGGGGGCGGGGCTATATGTTCAGTCATTGCCAGCTATTTATCGGCAAAAGTGGCAGCAGGATTCGGTAAACTTACCCGTGCTCGTGTGTTTAACCATGTAGAGAATTTCACGCTGCATGAATTTGATAAACTCGGTACCGCATCTTTAATTACCCGTACAACGAATGATATTACGCAGGTACAGACGGTACTTACTATGATGCTGCGTATGATGATCGGTGCACCGATGATGATGATTGGTGGTATCATCATGGCGGTATCTGAAGATGCGAAATTATCATTGATCTTTGTAGTAGTTATTCCGGTACTCGTTGGCGCAATTTTCTTTATCGGAATGAAGGGATTACCACTGTTTAAAGCGATACAGATCAAGCTGGATAAATTAAATCTGGTGTTACGTGAACATTTGACGGGTATCCGTGTTATCCGTTCATTTAACCGGATTGATCATGAGAATAAACGCTTCTCCGAGGCAAACCGTGATCTGACAGACACAGCGATCAAAGTAAATAAAATCATGGCCGGTTTGATGCCGCTTATGATGATTGTTATGAACTTTTCCATGATCGCAATTCTTTACTTTGGTGGGATTCGAATTGGCGATGGCGATTTACAAGTCGGCTCACTGATGGCATTTATTCAATATGCGATGCAAATCATGTTCTCCCTGATTATGGTGTCGATGATGTTCGTGCTGATTCCTCGTGCTTCAGCTTCAGCCTTACGTATCAATGAAGTGCTCGATATGCGGCCGGAGTTCACAGATCCATCAGAGAGTGAATTGCAAACAACGGCTCAAGCTACTAAAAAAGACGGCCGCGATCATATGCGTGGTTTTGTTGAATTCGATAATGTTTCCTTTTCTTATCCTGGGGCGGAACAACCTGCACTTTCGAAAATTAGCTTTAGTGCTCGTCCAGGTGAAGTTACGGCGATTATCGGTGGTACAGGTTCAGGTAAATCTACCCTGCTCAGCTTGATTCCAAGGTTCTATGATGTTAACGAAGGTGCTGTACGTGTGAACGGAGTAGATGTACGTGAGATGACACAAGAAGAGCTACGGAGCAAAATTGGTTACATCCCTCAAAAAGCGGTATTGTTCACAGGTACGATTAACGAAAACATTCGCTACGGTAAAGAGGATGCTACCGATGAAGAAATCATTCATGCAGCCAAGGTAGCTCAGGCCTACGATTTCGTCTCAGCCATGAAAGATGGGTTTGATTCGGAAATTGCTCAAGGCGGTAGTAATGTCTCCGGCGGTCAGAAACAACGGTTGTCCATTGCACGTGCGCTTGTGAGAAAACCTCAAGTTTATCTGTTTGACGACAGCTTCTCAGCGCTTGATTTCAAAACAGATGCTAAGCTCCGCGCGGCACTCAAAGATGAAACCACGGAATCCACTGTTCTAATCGTAGCTCAACGGGTTAGTACCGTTATGGATGCCGACCGGATTATTGTTATTGATGAGGGTGAAATCGCCGGAATGGGCACTCACCGTGAACTGCTCGCGAGCAGTGATGTGTACCGCGAGATCGTATCCTCGCAGCTGTCAGAGGAGGAAATAGCATGAGTGAACAAAACAATAAGCCTGCAGCTCCACGCGCCCATAAAGGTCCTGGACCTGGTGGCGGCCCTGGCATGCGGATGCCTGCAGAAAAGGCTAAAGACTTTAAGGGTACACTTCGTCGTCTGATTAAATATTTAAGACCTCGTATGGTTCAATTAATCATCGTTCTAGTTATGGCTATTGCCAGTACGGTGTTCAGTATTTTCAGTCCTAAGGTTATGGGTAAAGCAACAACTAAATTGTTTGAAGGTGCTTATGGTAAATTAATGGGTGTTGAGGGAGCTTCCATTGATTTTGGATACATTAATGATATCCTGATCATCCTTGCGGGTCTGTATTTGCTTAGTGCTCTGTTTAGCTATATCCAGCAGTATGTAATGGCGGGCGTAGCTCAGAAGGTCGTCTACGACATGCGTGAGCAAATCAACAGCAAGCTGGAACGTTTGCCTTTGAAATATTTTGATTCCCGTACCCATGGGGAAATTCTAAGCCGTGCTACGAATGATGTGGATAACATCAGTACTACGCTGCAGCAGAGCTTAACTCAATTGATTACTTCTATTGTCACCATTATCGGTGTCATCGTAATGATGCTTACCATCAGCCCATGGCTGACTTTGATTACAATTGTTACATTGCCACTCAGCTTCGTTGTGATTATGGCTATCTCCAAGCGCTCGCAGACTTATTTTGTGGGCCAGCAGAAATCACTTGGTCAGTTGAATGGTCATGTAGAGGAAATGTATACCGGTCACCGGATTATTAAAGCATTTGGTCGTGAACCGCAGTCCCTTAAGGATTTCGATGAAATTAACGATAAGCTTTACGACTCTGGCTGGCGTGCCCAATTCATGTCCGGTATGATTATGCCGCTCATGATGTTTATTGGTAACTTGGGTTATGTAATGATTTGTGTAGTCGGCGGTATCTTTGTTACTAAAAAAATGATCGATGTCGGGGATATTCAAGCCTTTATTCAGTATTCCCGTCAGTTCACCCAGCCGATTGCACAAACGGCTAATATTGCTAATATTATTCAATCCACGATTGCTTCTGCAGAACGGGTATTCGAACTTCTGGATGAAGAAGAGGAAGTTAAGGAAGTTACTACTACAGTTGCGAAGCTTGATGATGGTACTCCGGAAGGCTCCGTTGAGTTCCGTCATGTGAAATTCGGATATAAAGAAGATGCGATTCTGATTGAGGACATGAACATTGAGGTTAGTCCAGGTCAGACTATAGCGATTGTCGGTCCTACCGGTGCTGGTAAAACCACTTTGATTAACCTGTTGATGCGCTTCTACGAGCTGAACGATGGGGAAATTATCATTGATGGCGTCAATATTACCAATATGAAACGGAGTGACCTGCGCAGCAAATTTGGTATGGTGCTTCAGGATACCTGGCTGTTCAATGGTACGATCCGCGATAACATTGCTTACGGACGTGAAGGTGCTTCAGAGGCTGATGTGGTGCGTGCGGCCAAGGCTGCTCATGCCGATCACTTTATCCGCACACTTCCGCTTGGCTATAATACGGTGTTAAATGAAGAAGCTTCTAATATTTCACAAGGACAAAAGCAGCTGATCACGATTGCCCGTGCGATTCTGGCTGATCCATCGATCCTCATTCTTGATGAAGCAACAAGCAGTGTCGATACACGGACCGAATTGTTGATTCAAAAAGCAATGAAGGCATTGATGCAAAACAGAACCAGCTTTGTAATTGCCCACCGTCTTTCTACGATTCGAGATGCCGACCTTATCCTTGTTATGAATCAAGGTAGTGTAATCGAGAAGGGCAACCATGAGGAGCTGCTGGCACAAGGCGGATTCTATGCTGATCTCTATAACAGTCAGTTCTCTGAAGGAGATTTGGACGCAGGCTAAATCTAAATTGAAGTAAAGAAAAAAGTGTAGCAGACCATAAACCCCTCTTTTCACATGTTGCTGATTTCAATGTGAAGAGAGGGGTATTTTATATGTGGTGAGGTGTTTTGATTTTTCGGAAAAATAAAAAAAGTTTGATTAAAAATTAAAGCATATATATGATAGAATTAAAAATGACCCGCGGCTCATTTCTAAGGCTGCAGGGTAAAGGAGAGGATGAAGGGAATGTCAGGCTACGGAAAATGGGTGGCAGGAAAAAAGACGAAGTGGATTACTCTTCTCGTGTGGATAGTGCTTGTAGGTGCACTTACCCTGTTATGGCCTGCAGTGAATTCTCAGGTTGCTAATAATGCGCCTAACCTCCCAGATGATGCACAGTCGGTACAGGCAGCAGCTATTGCAGAGCAGGAATTCCCTAGTGGAAGCGGAGTGCCTGCGCTGCTCGTATGGCATAGAGAAGGTGGGCTTTCACAAGATGATTTAGTACATATCACTGCTGTGTACAAGAAGTTGGAGCAGCAACCATTGCCCCATCAGAATTTTGTCCCTCCATTAGGACAGCTGCCGCCACAAGCACTACAGGCCTCGTTATCCGAGGATCTTAGTACGCTGGTAACCCCGGTGCTTTTTGATAAAACGGCAGATAGTGATCAGCTCGGCGAAGCTGTGACAGAAATGAAAAAGATCATAAACACGGAGACCGGTGGAGATCCGTCCACTGCTAAGGCGGATGGAAAAGACCTGAGTTTACGTGTTACGGGTCCAGTGGGTATATCTATCGATGCTACTGGACTGTTCCAGAACGCAGACGTTTCCTTGCTGATTGCTACGGTTGTGCTTGTGCTGGTGTTCTTATTGGTGATTTATCGTTCGCCTATCTTGGCGTTTATTCCGCTTATTGCTGTTGGATTCGCTTATGGTATTACTAGCCCGATCCTTGGAAAAATGGCGCAAGAAGGCTGGATCACCGTGGATTCGCAGGCAGTCTCCATCATGACGGTTCTGTTGTTCGGTGCGGGTACGGACTATTGTTTGTTCCTGATTTCGCGATTCCGTCAGCTTCTGAAGATAGAGCAAAGCAAAACTCGTGCCCTGCTTCGTTCCATTACCGATTCTTCAGGGGCTATTGCAATGAGTGGTTTCACCGTTGTGCTTGCACTGTTCGCGCTATTACTGGCTAAGTATGGAGCATATCATCGCTTTGCAATACCGTTCAGTGTTTCGATTTTCATTATGGGAATTGCTAGCTTAACGCTTGTACCTGCACTTTTGGCGATCTTCGGACGGACCTCGTTCTTCCCATTCATTCCGCGCACGCCGCAAATGGAGGTTGAACGGGCTAAGGCTAAAGGGAAACCAGTTCCAGAACTTAAAGTCTCCCATAAAAAAGGGATTGGCGGATTTGTAGTTTCCAGGCCTTGGGCTATCGTAGGAGTGACCGTTATCGGACTGGGGATTCTGGCTTCATTCTCCAGTGGAATCAAGTTTACGTATGATATCCTCTCTTCTTTTCCTAAAAATATGGAGTCCCGCGAAGGGTTCGACCTCATCGGTAAGCAGTTTTCACCGGGCGAACTAGCTCCCGCTAAACTGATTATTAATACTAAGGGGCAAGCGAGTGGAAAGGACCTTAAAGTCATTCTCGGAGGGCTCACGTATGTGGATACGGTTTCTGATCCGCAGCAGGGCGCTGTGAACAAGGATATTCTGGGTTTTGATATCGAATTTAAGAACAATCCTTATTCACTTGAAGCGATGGGGCATATTCCAGCCCTTTTAGAAACGGCAGAGCAAGCGCTGATTGATGTAGGGGTAGAGAGTCCTTCAGATCATGTGTGGGTAAGTGGTCAGACAGCGACTCAGTATGATACCAAAAAAATCGGAGATCGCGACACCGATCTGATTATCCCTGTTGTTATCGGGTTGATCACTTTGCTGTTGTTGATATATCTGCGTTCGATAGTGGCAACTATTTATCTGGTCGGAACAGTTATTCTCTCCTTCTTCTCTGCACTTGGCTTAGGCTGGATTATCATTCACTATGTGATGGGTGCAGATGCTATTCAAGGAGCGATCCCGCTCTATTCCTTTGTATTCCTGGTGGCACTTGGAGAAGATTATAATATCTTTATGATCTCTAATATTTGGAAAAAGCGTAAGACCATGCCGCTTAAGCAGGCGATCGCGGAAGGCGTGAATGAGACCAGCTCAGTAATTACCTCGGCAGGCCTCATTCTGGCAGGTACTTTTGCTGTATTAGCTAGCTTACCGATTCAGGTGCTTGTGCAATTTGGTATCATCACCGCGCTAGGTATCCTACTTGATACCTTCGTAGTTCGTCCGTTCCTTGTGCCCGCTATTACGACACTTTTTGGCCGGTGGGCATTCTGGCCGGGGAAACATCAAGAGGTGGAGCAAGCTTTGCCTCATGTTAGTGAGCAATAAGCGACACACTGTAAAAAACAACAGGGATGTCTCAAAGCCATATCGGCTTAGGGCATCCCTGTTGTTTTTGTCGCGGCAGTCGTACTTTTGTTAATTGTAGACGTAAGTTATACGAATAGCTATTGGGACTAGTCGTCCAATCTCTACACTTAATTGCTGGTGCCAGGTGTTCGGCTGATCATCAGCTTATATTTGTCGATCGAAGCACCAAGAATGGCTTCATTCCCACCAGCACCGCGGTGTGATTGACGGAAGGAGTCACTGGAGGTCCAGCCTTTAAATGCCTCCTCATTCTCCCACATGGTACAGATTTTTAATTCCTCAACACCTTCTTTGGCACTTCCTTGCCAAACCTCCATGCGGACGAATCCTGGCATATCCTGTACACCATTATTTCCTCCAAAACGTTGAGCAATGGCTTCACCATGACCTTCTTTAACTTTAATAGTATTTGTGACTACCAGCATGTTAGGAAAACCTCCGTTCAGTAGTGTGATATCCATACATAAACATTAGGCTGAATATATAATTGCACTTTATACACTTAAAAGCTCTGATTCGTTAGAAAAGAAGCAATAAGTGTATTCTCTGCAACTAAATTAGATGAATCTGGCCAATGGTCGAGAATTTCCTACTTTTAGTTGCACAGAGTGCAATTAAAGTGTGACGGAGCCTCTTTTTACGCTGAATAGATGTACAAAGTGCAACTATCGGTTATTCGAACGTCATTCGAACGTCAAATAGTATCCAGAGTTGAGGTATAGAGGCATTCTATCGCACAAAGTGTAATCAGAGGATGGAGAAGAGCAGTCTTGAGGTTTTCTTCTCCACAAAGTACGGCTGGCGTAGAACCAGCCAGCTCTGTTTTATTGCGGATTCGTGGTCCAGAGTCCTGCTGTTTTTAGGAAGACACGATCCGGGAGCTTCAAGGCTGTTAAGGCCAATTCAGCTACATCCTCAGGCTGCATCATGCGGTCTTCGTCACCGATCTTAAGTCCAGCGTTGGAAGCTAGTCCAGTGTTTACAGTGCTTGGAGTCAAGGCTACGACGCGGATGTTGTGCTTACGCACCTCTTGTGCGAGGGCTTCGGTCATGCCCATCAGTGCAAACTTGGATGCGCAATAAGCCGAGCCTGTCGCGAAGCCACGCTCTCCCGC
Organism: Paenibacillus sp. VTT E-133291; assembly: GCF_002264395.1. Taxonomy (GTDB): domain Bacteria; phylum Bacillota; class Bacilli; order Paenibacillales; family Paenibacillaceae; genus Paenibacillus_AQ; species Paenibacillus_AQ nitricinens. The sequence continues at coordinate 26,530 of NZ_NFVA01000044.1, read as the reverse complement.
GGTAGAAGAGATATTGATGATATTTCCACCATTTTTCTCAATCATAGCTGGCAGTGCAGCGCGAGTTACATAATAGGTCCCGTAAAGATTGACTTGGATATGGCTTTCCCAATCGGCGGGGTCCATTTCTACTAATGTGCCGAATTTTGCAATTCCGGCATTGTTAATCAATGCGTCAAATGTTCCTAGCTCATTTTGCAGGTAAGCAACCGCACGTTCAGCCTCTTCGCGTACAGCGATATCCGCTACGGCAATGCTGACTTTCACGTCGTATACTTCCGTTAAGGCTGATTTTAACGCTTCAAGATCGCCTGAAGTTCTGGAGATCAGGCCCAAATTAGCACCTTCCTTAGCTAGTGCCATGGATAAGGATTTGCCGATCCCTTTGCCCGCACCCGTAATCACAACACTCTTTCCTCTCAAATCCATCTCTAACGTCACGCTCCTTTAAACATTTTTGAAGCTAATGCTTCATTCATGTCCTATTATACCTGAATGCTATACGGCATTCACAACCGCCCCTGCCAAAGGACCTCAATTTATTCGTAAAGCTTCGTCAGTGGCACCGATGCAGGTCCTTCCAATACTTCTCCATCATAGGAGAAACGGGAGCCGTGGCAAGGGCAATCCCAAGAACGATCGCCGTCGTTCCATTCACATTCACAGCCCATATGCGTACAAGTTCTGTCCACCAGATGAAGTTTACCTTCTGGATCTTTGTAGGCGCCAACCCGTTTGCCGTCATGGAATACAACGGCTCCTTCGTCTGCCTCCAGGTCACTTGTCTTTTTGTGGACGATCTCAACTTTTCCCGCTACAAGCTCTTTTGCCACATTGGCATTTTGAACGAAGAAGCTCTTTAGGCTGGCGCCAACTTTGAAGCGGGATGGATCGTATAGCTCTGTATATGGATTATCTTTGCGCTGAATCTGATCCGAGATGATTTGAGCGGACAAGGTACCGCTTGTCATGCCCCATTTTCCGAATCCCGTAGCGATATAAATCTCTTCGTTGTCTGAAATCTTGCCGATGTAGGGAACCCTGTCCAGGGTAATTAAATCCTGTGCCGACCAGCGATAAGGGATCGATTTGATGCCCAGCAAGTGACCTGCGAACAGTTCCAGATTCTCATAATGACCTATCGTGCAGATGCCTTGGCCTGTCTTATGATTCTCCCCACCTACGATAACCAGAGGATGTCCTTCCCACTCCACAGCACGCAGAGAACGGGTTGGTTCGCTGGCGCTTAAATACATTCCACCCTCAAAATCCGTTTCGGGCTGGATCGCCATACAATAGGAACGTTCAGCATGAAGTCGCGAGAAATATAACGCACCTCCATCGTAGAAGGGGAAATGAGAAGCCGACACAGCGTAACGGCAGGTGATGCGGTGGTCATTCTTTTCTGTAAAAAGTGTAAGCTTATCGTTCTTCTCCACCTTGTCCGTCATCATCGTATGCTCATAGATCACGCCACCTTTTTCCACGATAACCTTCAACAAGGCCTTCAGATATTGCAGGGGGTGAAAACGAGCTTGTCCTGGTAATTTAATCGCACCGCTCGCCATCAGAGGGATAGATACGTTATCCAGCCATTCACCGGGCAGACCCAATTGTTCATAGGCTTTATACTCTTCTTCCAACTCTTTAAGCGTTTTATGATCTTCAGCATCCGCGTATAGATAGGCTGCTTCACGTTTCATGCCGCAAGACACTTCAAGTTCTTCAGCTGTATTTATGATCCAATTCATAGCCCTATGATTTGATTGATAATAGAGAAGGGCGTTCTCTTTTCCGAAATGCTTCATCAAATGATTGTAGATTAATCCGTGCTGGGCAGAGATTTTGGCGCTTGTAAACCCCGTAGTACCGCTGAGAATTTCCCCTGCCTCCAATAGCGTGACCTTGTATCCAGCTTTGCTTAAGAGATAGGCTGTAGTAATGCCTGTAATCCCGCCGCCGATCACTGCGACATCTGTAGTAATATTTTCAGTCAGCTTTGGAAAAGTCGGTAAATCCGTAGTGTCTCTCCATAATGATTCAGGATATTGCGGGAGACCTTGCGTTATTTTACGATGTGGATCCATCTTATTATCCCTCCATCTATACAATACTCATTTCATTTATTACCACAGACCCGTTAAAAGAAACTCTGTGTTCATATGTGTAGTGCATGAATTCAGAGAAATAGTGCCAAAATAAGGTGGCATCCGGGAAGCGCAGGATAATTAGGAGGGATGATCCATGTCAGTTCAACAGGATAAGCACGATGTTTTTCTGGAATGGATCAAGGGTGAATTGGACGGATTCGCCGATTTAATCGAAAGGATGCTCGTAGCGCCTTTTGGGCAGATCAACTTAATTTATATTAAAAGCGTTACAGATTCGCAGACACTCAGTCGCCATGTGATTACACCATTTTATGAGATGGGCGATACTAACGCTTACCTTGATTACATTACGACGTATCCGGGCACGGAAGAAGAGACTACGAAGGAAACAGCGATCAATCTTTTGCTTAGCGGATATGTTCTTCTTAGCATAAATGATGTGATCTGTTTTTATGACGCAATGAGTACGGAAAGTAGTGGTGTCAGTGAAACGTCTGCAGAAAGCATTTCTCAGGGACCTTCAGATGCGCTAACGGAGGATCTTGCGGTGAATCTGAACATGATTCGTCGGCGCTATCAATCCACTAATCTCAAAATGGAAACCATGGTCATCGGCGATGTCTCCAAAACAAAGGTGGCAATCCTATATGATACTAAGCGTGTTGATCATAATGTGTTAGAGGAATTAAGGGAGAAGATGAGTACCCTAAAGGTTGATATTTTACAGGCAATGGGAGAACTTGAGAAATTTATAAGTAGTGACAGTCTGAGAATATTGCCCAAGTCCATTGTGACCGAAAGGCCTGATAGAGTCGTATTTAATTTGTCTGAAGGAAAAGTAGCGATACTCCTGGATACAACGGGATATGCGATAGTGCTGCCTTCCATATTTAACGATTTCTTTACATCCATGGATGATAAAATCCAATTTCCTATTGTGGGTCGGTTCTTAAAGCTACTCCGGATTATCGGTGTGTGCATGACGTTGTGGCTGCCTGCGATCTATGTAACACTTACCTCTTATAACCCCGAGATTATTCGTGTACAGGTTGCACTGCTCATTTCAGGTAGTCGTGCGACTGTGCCCTATCCATCTTTTGTAGAAGTGCTCTTAATGCTTATGATGATGGAATTTCTGACCGAGGCGAGTTTACGGCTTCCCAAGGCGATTGGTCCTACGGCCACGACGGTCGGAGGTCTAATCTTGGGTCAAGCAGCTACGGCTGCAGGGCTTGTAGGTAACATTATGATTATATTGGTCTCGGCCGTTGCAATATCCAATTTTCTGATTCCATTGAATATGATGAGCTTGTCGATACGCGTGCTGAAGTACATTTTTCTTATAGCTGCCGCTGTTCTAGGAATGGTTGGTGTAGTGATCTGTGTGGTGGGGTTCGCGATGTATTTATGCAATCAACGGAGTTTTGGACAACCCTATTTCAGGTTGTTTTTTCTTGATAACTTTGGTAAGAAGAAGGGCGGGAAATATTGATGGCCAAAAGCCGTTATTTCTACTGTCTTTTTCTGATGAACAGCTTGATTAATATCATTAATTTTGTTCCTAGGGAACTAATAGACAGACGTTTTTCAGGTGCTTTGATATCCATACTAATTGGAACGATCTTTGGCACTTTGTTTGTTTATATATTTACTGTATTGATTGCTAAGTTCCCCGGAGAGGGTTTTCCAGAAATATTTTACGCTTTGCTTCCTAAGAAGTTAGCCAGAACCTTGCTACTCCTTTTTGCTGGCTTATGGTGTATGGCCGGTGGGGTTACGCTACTTTCTTTTGTAGATATCACGCTGCGGTTTATCAGTCCGGATTCGAGTCCTTATACTGTTGTGATCAGTTTTTTAGTCCTGGTCTGCATCTGCTGTCGTTTCGATTCTCTATCCATCTTGTATGGGCTTGAAATCATTCTCAGCGTAACCTTACCGTTAATTATTTATGGCCTCGTAAAAGCATTGACCAATCCGGACTTCAATTGGGATTCTGTTCTGCAGGTCATTACATACTTCTGGCATAAGCCGGACCTAATGAGCCTTTCGGCAGCTACCTTTTCTTTTAGTGGTTACTTAAACCTGGCTATATTTAATCGGGTATTTCATGGGCTGAAGCTAAAGCATGTTTGGATTTTAGGGGTGGAGGGACTGCTCGTACTTCTCTTAACCTTTTTGGTCCCCATCGGTTACTTTGGAACCATTGCAATTGATAGACATGTGTATACATGGTTCTCGACGGCCGACAGTATTCGGATGGAATCCTTTATTATTGAACGGATGCTGTTTATTTTTTATTTTGCCTATTTGAGTTTATCTCTGGTGAGTGTAATTGTTCATTGGCATGGAGGTCTAGAGCTTTTTAAAGGTGCCGTTTCATCTGTAAAAAAACAGTCCCTAAAAGCAGAGCAATGGAAAGAGTGGAGCATCCTGGTCTTGTTTAGTGCAATGGTTCTGTCCTTAATGGGGCTGAATCAATATCAACTTAACATGTTTGGTGCCTGGTTTCTGCAAATTCGCTGGTTTGGTGAGATGTTCATCATCGCTCTGTTATTTTATTGTTATCGCAAAGTTAGGAGGGGGACCCTGTGAGAAGATTCCTTGCCGGAATTGGGATTACCTTACTCCTTCTTCTTTCTGGTTGTGACTTCAAGGAGATTGATTTGCGGATTTTTGTGCTGGCGATCGGCGTTGACCAAGGTGCAGAAGAAGGCAATTTTAAGATTAGCTTGAAGCTTGCCATCCCTCAAGGGGATGTTACCAAGATTGATGAGAAGATGCAAATATTGACTGAGGAGTCTCCGAGCATTTCGGAAGCGCTTCGTAGAATGAAATCCAGAGTGGAAAAGGAGCTTGATTACTCCCATTGTAAATCGATTATTTTGGGGGAGGGGGTTGCGCGTAAAGACATTCTACATGTTATGGATTGGGCTGTGCGACGTAGAGATATGCAGCTTATTCTTAATTTCGCAATAGGGCGTCCGGAAGCACTTCAGGTTCTACAGGTAAGACCCCAATCGGAGCGGATCCCATCAAATTCTCTTATTCTGGCGATGAGTGGACAAGGCACGGAGTCTCCATTTATTTCTAGTGTATATTCCTTTCAGCTGATGAGAAATATTTATGAGAAGGGAATTGATCCGATTCTACCGATTATCGAGGCAAGAGGGGATAAGGAGTTTTTAATAAATAAAATTGCTCTGCTTAATAATGAGAAAATTAAAATGGTTCTTACTCCCAACGAAACACGGTTATATAATCTGCTGTCGCGCTCGAACTTACGAACTAATTTGCCGGCCCATTCAGAGGGAGTTATGTATCAGTACTACACAGAGAGATCGTCCTCAGACTACAAAATTCTGACGCCAGAGCACGGGAAAGCTACTATTCGATATCATATTAAGATTAGAGGGATTCTCGAAGAAAGTAGCAGTCCGGATCTGGTGACTAATGGTAAGTTGGAGGGGATTGCGGCAGCCGGGGGAAGAGAACTGGAACAAGATATATTATCGTTATTGACTAAAATTCAAGCTAGTGGTCTGGATCCATTTGGGTGGGGTCTGCACTATGGAGCCAGGCATTTTAATAATGATACCGAAATGGAAGTGTGGAAGGGGCTTTATGCGGGTCTCGATTTTCAGGTCAAAGCTGACGTTGACATCAAATATTCTGGATTGATTAAGTAGCTGAGAGAGTAAACAGTGGATAAAAGTGGGATTGACGTTCTTACGTTCGCGATTTATACTTGATCTAAAAATAAGTTAGAGGATGATAGCAATGAAAAGTCTAAATTTGACTTCCCAACGTCAAGCCGTTTACGATATCGTCCTTAATTCACATGACCATCCCACAGCCGCGGAAGTGATGAACCGGCTAGTAGAGCAAGGTCATAGCTTAGCATACGGTACTGTATATAACTCTCTTCGTTATCTTTCAGATAAACAAATGATTCGTGAGCTCAAGCTCGGTGAGGCTGCCAGCAGATATGATGCCCGCATGGATGATCACCAGCATATCATTTGTGAGGTTTGCGGTGCGGTTGATGAGGTAATGAACCAAGTTCCACGAGACTGGATGAACACAGTGGCCAAGGATACAGGTTATACGATTGGTCATGCTCATGTGGTATTCGGAGGCGTCTGTCCGAACTGCAAGAACAAGAACGTGAACTAGGGATGAAAGAACCGGAGCCTTTTGCTGCGGTAATGATAAGAAATAGGCTTATTTGAGTAGATCGCTCTCTTTGAGGCGGTCTTTTTGTTGCGTTTATATGACAATTCTTAAGAATGATGAGAAAAATGAAGAAAGATAGGAGGAAAATCGGTTCCAAAGGAGGATATATAATTATATAGTAAGTCTGGTAAATAAGTCCTTCTTTAAGACTCGAAGAGAGAGAGAGTGATGACAACTATGAACAAAAAAGCGGGTATGAGTATCCGAACCAAATTAATTCTTACATACCTACTAGTTCTGCTCTTACCCAGTATCATTATAGGTTGGCGTACCTATCAATCTGCCAGCCATGAAGTGGAAGATCATCTGGTGAGCAATGCTACTGAAAGTGTTGTGGCAGTAAATGAAATCATCAACTCGAATATTCAATCCAAAATAGATGCTATTTCTTATTTTGCCGCTGAGTTCACTGCTGAGAGTGCCAACAGGGAGGCAACTGGGCAGACGGCAGCCTCTATGGAATCCAGACTGAAGGAATATGCTGTGCTGCATCCTGATGTTCTAGACATCTATGTTAGTACAAGCAGAGGGGAATCTATCCATGCTTCGGAAGCCAAGCTACCTGAAGGCTACGATCCAAGGAAGGAAAGTGCTTATGTGAATTCTCTGAAGCACGGGAAGGGTGTGGTGATCTCTCCGGCCTTTCAAACCGTAAATCAGGAAACGGCAGTTGCCATATCAACGGTCCTGAAGAGCGGAGACGGGGTGGTTACCTTGAATCTCAATCTCTCCACTTTAGGAGCTTTGACCTCGGCTAAGGTTGGCAAGGAAGGATATATTATTATCCTTGATAACAGCAAGAAATATCTTGTTCATCCAACAGAGGTTATTGGGCAGGAATCATCGGCTGATTTTGTAAAGGAAATGTTTAAAGAAGAACAAGGTACCTTTGATTATGTTTACAAGGATACGCACAAAAAGATGACGTTTATGGTGAATGAGCTTACGGGCTGGAGAATCGGCGGTACGATAAGCATAGATGAAGTGACTTCGGCAACAAGCGGGATTCGCGATACAGCGCTGCTTGTTATCGTAGTTTCCGTTTTACTTGCACTGATCGTGGTTTATTTTAATATTCAATCTATTCTGAAGCCGCTTACCCGTCTGCGCAAAGCAACTGCAGTGATAGCTAAAGGGGATCTGTCCGAAGACATGGGGGCTTTCCGTAAAGATGAGATTGGTATGCTAGCAGAGAACTTTCAATTAATGGTGCTCAGCCTGCGCGAGATGATCATAGGTGTGCAGGAGATGACGAGTAATGTCTCCTCTTCAGCCGAAGAGCTAACTGCCAGTGCGGAGCAGAATGCTCAAACGATCGAACAAATGACGATAGCAATTCAGGAGGTAGCAGCAGGGACTGAACGGCAGGTAATTGGTGTACGAAAAGGAATGGAAAGTACAGCGGCGACGACCAGCGAAGTGGATCATATTTCTGTATATATGGAGCAGGTCTCTGCGATGATGGACAAGACTTCGCTCTCTGCTTCGGAAGGAAATGATTCCGTCATCAGCGTGGTGGATAAGATCAATGGTATCGATAGAACGGTGGGTGAGCTTGGCAGTGTAATCGACAAGCTAAATGAAAGGACCGGTCAAATTGAGGGCATTGTCGGCGTCATCACAGGGATTGCCCGTCAGACCAATCTGTTAGCTCTCAATGCATCTATTGAGGCGGCCAGAGCTGGAGAGCATGGCCGTGGATTTGCCGTTGTTGCTGCTGAAGTGCGTAAGCTGGCAGAGGAATCAGAGAAATCAGCGCATTTGATTGCTGAGCAGATTACCGCCATTAATAGTGAGATGACACTGGTGACCCATACGATGGAAGACACAAAGCAGCGCGTAACCGAAGGGATTGAGGCCGTGGATACTTCCGGACGTTCTTTCTCCCGTATTCGTAGAGCGGTCAAGAGTGCCGCAGAGAAGATTGAGGCAATGGGTGGGGCTGTACAGACCTTATTGGTGGAATCAGATCACATGGAGAAGGCTATAGGAGAGATTCGTGGCATTTCTGAAGAAGCGGCTGTGAATACAGAGACCATCGCAACGGCAGCGCAAGAGCAGCTCGCTTCTGTTGAGGAGATGGCATCTTCATCTACCGATCTTAGCCATCTTGCAGAGGAACTGCAAAAGCTTGTGAGTAGCTTTAAAATACACTCCTCCAAGTAATAATATATATTTCATATAGGAAAACGATGCTTTTATCTTCCCTTTTGCAGCCCTTTGCAAGTATACTGATAAACAATAATGTTGGGTTAGGCAACGGAGAGAGGAGAGATAATAGTACATGGCAGAGCAACTGAAGGGGTTCACGGTCGCCTTGGCGGGTCCGCGCAAATCGGAAGAGATGGCCAAGCTGGTGCAAAATATGGGGGGGACGGCGTTATGCCGACCTGCTCAAGGTACTGTCTTTCTTGATGATGAGGCGTTGGAGGAAGGATTGAATTCATGGATTAGTGATCCGCCTTATTTGGTGATCCTTACCACAGGCATGGGACTGGATGCTCTCTTCCAAACGGCTGAACGCCTGAATATCGCTGAGCGTTTCTTAGAAGTCCTTTCTGGTTCTATTATTGCTGCACGGGGTTATAAGACAGTGAATGCTTTGAAAAAAAGAGGACTTACGCCGGAGGTTCGTGACGACGACGGAAGTACGATCGGATTGATTCGTGGGCTTCAATCTCTGGATTTGCAGGGCAAGGAGGTCGTACTGCAGCTGCACGGCGATCCAGCGCCTCGTATGCTCGAATGGCTGCAGGAGGCTGGGGCGAATACCCGCCAAGTGCTGCCGTATCGTCATACTCTACCAGAACCGGGTGAGCTTGAAAGATTGCTTACAGAAATCATAGAAGGTAAGATTGATGCCGTGGCTTTTACGAGTGCGCCACAATTTCGTTTCCTCTCTCAATTTGCTCGGGAACAGGGTAAGCTGGAGGAGATGCTGAAGTCTTTCGAGGATAAAGTGCTTGCTGTTTCTGTAGGGCGTATTACCTCTGAGGCACTTAAGGAAGAGGGCGTACAGCGTATCATCATGCCTGAGCATGAACGGATGGGGAGTATGATTGTAGAGCTGGGCAAATATGTGGGGGCGAATCGCTAGCCCACAATGTGCGGCAGCTTTACAAGATCGACGTTACCAAACAGAAGCATTCCCGCCGGGTTCAATGGGTGGGGATGCTTTTTTACCCGGAAGAGAATGCCTTAAGAGTAGTAAACCTGCCATCTGCATGGACATTCGCAGCAGTTTTCCTTAGAATATAGGCAACATGTGATGAATAATAACAATGAATAAGGAGGAGGATCCCCATGGACAAAAGAAAATGTCTGTTACTTGGTGATTATACCCATCCCCGTTTCCATCCACTTCAAGGAGTGGACCAACAAATTAGCGAGATCTTAAATGATTTATTAACCGTTCAGTGTTCAGAAAATAAAAAAATGATGCGCATTGAGCATTTGGGAAGTTATGACTTATGCATTGCCTACAATGAATTATGGAATGAAACGGTATCTCCTCAGCAAACCGCTGGCCTACTCAGCTACGTGAGCGGTGGTGGAGGACTAATTGTTCTTCATACAGGTGCTTCATTGACGAAGCGTAACGAATTAGCTCAGCTGATCGGGGGCCGCTTTAATGGTCACACCGCTTACGAGCCAATGAATTTTAAGGTGCTGGAGCATGACATTACTGAGGGCGTTGAAGACTTCCAGCTGGATGAAGAGCCTTATCATTTCGAATTTGATCCGTTCACAGATCGGACTATTCTTCTTCAGTATGAATCGGAGGGGCAATGGCTTCCAGCTGCATGGTGCCACAGCTATGGTTTAGGACGAGTAGTATTCCTTATGCCTGGGCATCATGAGCCATCCTTCCGCCATCCAGCACTGCGTAAACTGATCTTGCAGGCAGCTACTTGGGCTGCACGCATTCCGGTAAGCAACTGAGTGATATCGCATTTTTTTGAAATACGCACACAGTGAGGTATACTTTAATCATCAACTCCGTTTGTAACGAAACGGAATCTTTGGGAGGAAGTACTATGAGTGATTTGTTTAAAAAAGCGATCTCTTTAGGAGTGGGCCTCACCATTGTTAGTAAGGAAAAAGTAGAAAAGGTTGTTGAGGAACTAGTGAAGCGTGGGGAGCTTGCTCCTTCGGAGTCTAAGGCCCTAGTTGACCGTCTGATTGAACGCGGTGAAGAAGAGCGAGGTATGCTCAAGTCTGTTGTACAAGAACAAGTACAACGCGTGTTAAAGGAAATGAAGGTTCCTGCACAAAGTGATATTGATGAGCTGGAAGGCCGAATTGCTGTATTGGAGCGTCGATTGGCCGAGCTGGAGGGCATTTCCCATCTAGAAGGAACATCGGCGGAAACGCGTACGGACTAAATGGCAGTACGTATTAGACATGCCGGACGATACCGGTCCATTGCCATGGCGCTTATGCACCATGGTTTTGGCTATATGGTGGAGGAGCTGGGGCTCTATCATTTATTATCCCTTCCACGCCGTCTTGTAACGCAAGAAGCTCATACAAGTCTTACGCTCGGGGAGCGGATTCGGCTCGTATTGGAGGATTTGGGTCCAACCTTTATTAAGCTTGGACAACTCGCCAGTACCCGTTCGGATCTGCTGCCTGATTCTATTATTCAAGAATTGGTAAAACTACAGGATAATGTCCCCCCGTTCCCTGTGGAGCGCGTGCGCACGATTGTGGAGCATGAACTCGATCAACGGATGGATGAAATCTTTAATTCCTTTGAGGATACTCCCCTTGCGGCTGCGTCGATCGGTCAAGTGCATAGAGCTGTTCTTCATAGTGGGCAGGTGGTGGCTGTTAAAGTTCAGCGCCCTGGCATACTGCGAACGATGAGTAGAGATTTGGAAATTCTTAAAGATCTAAGTGCTCTTGCTGAGAAGCAGCTAGGCTGGGCAAGGCAATATCAGTTGTCCCGTATGGTAGAGGAATTCTCGAAATCTCTGCTTGGCGAGCTGGATTACGGCCAAGAAGGCCGCAATGCAGAGAAAATTGCTCAACAGATGGATTATGACGGAGTATACATCCCGGATATCTATTGGGACTACACGTCAGCACGGGTGCTGACGATGGAATATGTGGTAGGGATTACGCTGAGTCGTCGCGATGAGTTATTGAGTAACGGAGTTAAGCTTAAGGTTATCGCTCAGCAGCTCGTGGAAATGATGCTAAGGCAAATCTTCATTCATGGCTTTTTTCATGCGGATCCGCATCCAGGGAATGTTATACGAATGGCTGATGGGAAGCTGGCTTTGATTGATTTTGGCATGATAGGTAGGCTGAACGAAGAGATGAAAGAGCAGCTGTCTGCGCTTGTCATCGCACTAATGCGCAAGAATACGGATGCGATGGTCCGGGCAATTTTGCGTCTCGGAGTCATCCCTGAGGATGCTGATCGAACGGCGTTGCATACTGATATGGATCGACTTCGCGAAGAGTATTATGATGTTCCGTTTAGTAAGATGAGCATAGGTAAAGCGCTAAATGATTTGTTTGGCATTGCTCGCAAGCATCAATTAGTCCTTCCGCCGGATCTAACGATGCTTGGTAAGACGATGCTGACGCTTGAGGGTGTCATTAGCAACTTGGATCCAACGATTAGCATTTTAGAGATGGCAGAGCCTTTTGGACGGGAACTTGTGAAGCAGCGATTTAGTGGTCCCCGATTGCAGCGCAAGCTCCTTGGAGGCGTAGCCGATTTAACGGAGAGTCTTCTAGAGCTTCCTGGGCAGGCAAGGCAGTTATCCGCGCTAATTAGTAAGGGGAAAATAAAGGTGGAGGTAGTGGCACCTGAGATAAAGAATTTAGAGCGAAAGCTGGACCGGGTTGGGAACCGCTTAGCGTTTAGTATTGTGATGCTTGCGTTCAGTATCATCATGGTTGGACTCATTATTGGCACTGCAATGCGCGGTCAGCCTTCAGTGTTATGGAATTTCCCTACAGTGGAGATTGGCGGCGTAGTAGCGCTTCTGATGTTCTTATGGTTGATCTTTGCGATTTTTAAATCAGGAAGGTTCTAACCTACAACTACAGGATAGAATAATTATTATTCTGCAGTTTCACACAAATGCCGTTCTATCAAGTACAATATAAAAGATAACTTTCTAAGCTTAACTTTACTTCTATTGTATAAAGTGGAATGGAACGCAAATGGAGTGCCGTCTAAACGTCCGGTGGATCGCTGCTGCCCAGAAACCGAACTTTGACCGCACTCTTTTAACGGGTCAAGGGATACATGGGACGGAAGAATGCCGGTGACGGGGTTCTTCCGCTTTTGTTTGAATATAGCTGAATCGGAAGCATACGCCCCCAAAAGGACAGTCGGGTAGGGGCTGCCTGAATAGGGCTTTGGAAGACGGAAGTTAAGTAAGAGATGTAATCAAATTTAACTGAGAAAATAGTGAGGTGGAGAATTTGCCGGGATTTAAAGAATTAGGTGTTTCAGAATTACTGTGTACATTGCTTCAAGGTCAAGGCATCGTTAAGCCTACACCAGTGCAACAGGAAGCAATACCGCCATTGGTGCAGGGTCTGGATGTAATTGCAAGAGCGAAGACAGGTACAGGGAAGACATTAGCTTTCTTGCTGCCAATTATGGACAAGATCCACACGGAGCGAGCTTATCCGCAGGCGCTAATTATGGCTCCAACTCGTGAGCTCGCTTTGCAGATTACAGAAGAGGCACGAAAGCTGGCGCGTCATACGGATATCAAAATCCTGGCCGTTTATGGTGGTCAGGATGTTGAGAAGCAGCTGCGTAAGCTCGAAGGCGGCAGACATCTTATTATCGGTACACCGGGTAGACTGCTAGATCATATGCGCCGGGAGACGCTCGATCTTAGTGGCGTTAAGATGCTCGTTCTGGACGAAGCGGATCAAATGCTGCATATGGGATTCTTGGAGGATGTAGAGACCATTATTACGGCTGTTCCTTATCGCCGTCAAACGATGTTGTTCTCTGCGACGATGCCAGATCCGATTAAACGTCTCGCAGCTAATTACATGAAAGAGCCTCTGGATATCATTATTAAGAGTGGTTCTCCGATTCCGCTGGATAATATCAAACAGCAAGTCGTAGAAGTCTCAGATCGTAATAAAGAAGAGGCACTCAAAGCATTGATTGAACGGGATCGTCCTTACTTGGCTATTATTTTCTGCCGGACTAAACGTCGGGTGTCCAAGCTGAACGAAGCACTCCAAGCAGCAGGTTATGATTGTGATGAGCTGCACGGCGATTTGTCTCAAGGTAAACGTGAAGGTGTAATGAAGAGATTCCGTGATGCGAAGCTGCAGCTTCTTGTAGCTACAGATGTAGCGGCTCGGGGGCTGGATGTCGAAGGTATCACCCATATCTTTAACTACGATATGCCACTTGATGTGGATAGCTATATTCACCGGATCGGCCGGACAGGCCGTGCCGGAGGTAAAGGGCTTGCAATCACGTTCACTTCTCCACGTGAGCAAGATGGACTAGATTTGATTGAGCACGGCATATCGCAGCGCCTGGATCGTCGCCGTTACGACAAGGATGAATTCGGCGTTGGCGAATTCGTTGCAGTACAAGGCGGCGGACGCCACGGCGGTCGTCAAAGCGGTGGTGCTGAGGCAGCGCGTACGGGCCGCGGACCAAAGACCGGCGGCTCTGGCCGCGGCGGAGCTCCGCGCGGCGAAGGCGGAGCGCGGCAAGGTGGCCGCGGCCGCGGTAAGGAAGCAGGCGGCTGGGGTGCGCCTGCAGAAGGTCGCCGCGGCGGCCGTTCGGATGCGGCGGCTGGCAAGCGTGGCGGCAGCGGTTATGACGCTGCCGCTCCAAAGGGCGGCGGCAAGGCTGCCGGCGTAGTGCGAGTAGGCGGCGGCTATGGCGCCTTCGCCTCCAGAGGCGAGGCGCCCGCCAGCGGCAACGCGGCAGCACCTAGCACTGGTTCGCGCGTTGCGAACCGCAAGGGCGGACCAAGCACTGGCTACAGCGAGAACGTAGCCAGAGGTGCAGACGGTGGTGCCTACGTTGGAGGCACGCCACGAGGCGGCTTAGGCAGCGGCTACGGTGCAAGCCCGTCTAGAGGCGGCGGTAAAGGTGGAAAAGGTAGCAAAGGCGGTTACGGTGGTGCCAAGGGTGGCGCTGGTAAAGGTGGCCGCAACGGCGGAAACTCTGGCTCCTCACGCGGTGGACGTGGCAGCTCCGGCGGCTTTAAAAGCGGCGGCAGAGGCACATCCAGATAAAGTAAGTGGAATTTCATAGCTAAAACTTGTTACCATAGGGAAGTTAGCAGACAAGCTAATCACCTATGGTAACTTTATTTTGTGGGCAGATTTGAGCGATATTTGTCTAAAAAAGGATCTTAGTGTAACATTTTTGAAGGAAAGCCTGTCTAATAGATAAATATAGTGTTTCGACTTCGAGGAGGAAGAACTTGCAGATGTCTAAAAAATTAAAAATATTAGTCTTATTAATTGTCGTTATTGCTGTTGGGTGGGGGATTGGGAAGTATACGACGCCTTCTCCTTCTGCTTCAAATAGTAGCGGTTCCAATATAAATGTGCAGGATGATCTTCAAGCTAAGCCTGGTGAAGATGGTAATAGCACTGAAGAGGGCATAACAGACCCAGTGGTAGCTAATCCATCTAATACAACGGATCCCTCTGATCCGTCTGAACCGGATAGTAACGGCAAGGGAAATAGCACTGATGATTCTTTTAAAGGGCCTGACAGCATAGCTGTGATGGTAAATAAGGAGTATGGACTGCCTGATAATTATAAACCAGCCGATCTCGTCTACCCGGATGTACGGTTTACATTTAAAGAGAAAATTGAAAAACGTATGATGCGCAGTGAAGCTGCCAAAGCTTTAGAGAAAATGTTCGCAGGTGCGGAGGACGACGGAATTTATTTGGCTGGTGTCTCAGCTTACCGTTCTCAGAAAACCCAGACGACACTGTATAATCGTTATGTAGAGAAAGACGGAGAAGAAATGGCCCGTACATACAGTGCCGTACCGGGCTACAGTGAGCATCAGACAGGACTTGCTATCGATGTCTCAGGAAGTGATGGAAAATGTGCTGCGGAGAGCTGTTTCGGTGGGACGAAGGAAGCGGAGTGGCTGGCACAGCATGTAGCGGAATATGGTTTTATCATCCGCTATCCAGAAGGTAAGCAGGACATTACAGGATATAAGTATGAGCCTTGGCATATCCGTTATGTAGGCAAGGATATAGCTACTTATATCGTGGATAAAGATATTACACTGGAAGAATATTATGATGTTGTACCGGTATCCAAATAACAGAATCATAGAGAGCAGTCCTAAGCAATATATAGGGCTGCTTTTTTCTTTCTTTGTGGTTAGAGAGTTTCGATAAGTTGCATTCTATTACAGTTCGGGTAAGATACGTAGTGTAGTCTAAGTACATGGAAGGAAGGGGAATAACGATGTCGATCTACAATTTTTCCGGTGTTACGCCTTCGGGTAAAGAAGCGTCATTCACGGAGTATGAAGGTAAGGTGCTGCTGATTGCCAATACGGCGAGCAAATGTGGGCTTACACCGCAGTATGGAGATCTCCAAAAGCTGTACGAGCAGTATGGGGATCAGGGACTTGTAGTATTAGGATTCCCCTGTAACCAATTTGCGGGTCAGGAGCCGGGTACAAGTGAAGAGGCAGAAGAATTCTGTCAGATTAATTATGGCGTTACATTTCCTGTGTTTGCCAAAGTGGATGTGAATGGACCGGACGCCAGCCCTCTTTTTAATTATTTAAAAGAGCAGCAACCCGGTGCTGGAGACAGCAGCGACATTAGCTGGAATTTCACGAAGTTCCTTATAGATCGTAGCGGCCGTGTTGTCGCTCGGGTTGAGCCTAAGGAATCACCAGAAACGATGTCAGAACAGATTGAGTCCTTATTGTAGATTATTTAGGGACTGATGAATTGTTCTTTTACAAGTATCCCTTCGATCTCGGTCTTTGGCCGAGCTTCGACGGGATTTTCTTTTTTTACATAGGAATATAGAATAGGCGCCTTAAATTTTGTTGTGATAAATTATACTTGACGCTTTACAGAGACCATGTATCCTTTGAAGAGAATGTAATGCCCATGCAAAATATGCATAAAGCGTGGAATACAGCAGGATAATAACGGCAGGAGGGTTCAATACGAGCATGAAGTTAATTACAGAGGTAGCAGCACAAGCGGGAATTGACGAAGAGCATCTGGAACTATACGGCAAATATAAAAGTAAACTATCACCGTCCTTATGGGAAGACATGAAGAACAAACCAGATGGCAAGCTGGTATTGGTCACTGCGGTGAATCCAACCCCTGCGGGCGAAGGGAAGACCTTAACAACCATTGGGCTGGCACAGGCATTGAACGCAGCAGGAGTAAAAACAGTGGCTGCCTTGCGTGAACCATCCCTCGGACCATGCTTAGGCATGAAAGGTGGTGCCACGGGCGGCGGCAAGTCACAGATCATTCCGGCAGATGAGATTAATTTGCACTTTACGGGTGATATTCATGCGGTGACTTCTGCACATAACTTATTGTCTGCGATGATTGACAATCATATCTTCCAAGGTAATGAGCTGGGTCTTGATCCGCAGCGTATCGTTTGGAAACGCGTGATGGATATGAATGATCGTAGTCTGCGGAATATCGTGACAGGACTCGGAGATGGAAATGGAGCTGTGCGGGAAAGTGGATTTCAGATTACAACAGCTTCTGAGATTATGGCTGTATTATGCCTATGTGATAATCTGAGTGATCTCAAAAAGCGTCTGAACCGTATTTTGATTGGATATGACCAAGAAGGACAGCCTGTAACGGCCGAGCAAATAGGGGCAGTTGAAGCGATGACAGCGCTGCTGAAGGAAGCAGTTAAGCCTAATCTGGTGCAGACCCTGGAGGGCACTCCTGTTATTGTACACGGTGGTCCATTTGCGAATATCGCCCATGGCTGCAGTAGTGTTATCGGTACTCGATATGCACTCAAGCTGGGAGATGTTGTTGTTACAGAAGCAGGCTTCGGAGCGGATCTTGGTGCAGAGAAATTCATGGATATCAAATGCCGGCAAGCGGGTCTAACCCCTTCAGCGGCAGTGCTTGTCGTGACGGTGAAATCCTTGAAATATAACGGTGGTGTACCTAAGAATGAGCTCCAAACCGAGAACCGGACGGCGCTGCGCTCTGGATTGTCTAATTTGGAGCGCCATGTAGAGAACCTCGGCAAATTTGGAGTACCTGTTCTTGTTGCTATTAATCATTTTGAAGGGGATAGCCCAGAAGAGATTAATGACGTTGTGGAAGCTTGTCGACGATTGAACGTTCCTGCGGCAATATCCAAGGTGTGGGCAGAAGGTAGTGCGGGCGGACAAGAGTTGGCTTCGGAACTAAAGAAACTTCTGGACCAGAGAGATACTGAACGTTTTGCTCCTCTGTATGAGAATGAACTCAACATCTCTTCCAAAATCACCAAGATTGTTCGTGAAATTTACCGTGGTGCGGAGGTTAACTTTTCCCCTGCGGCTAAACGCAGTCTAGCGGTGATTGAGCGCCTTGGGTTAAATAATCTTCAAGTATGTATGGCGAAGACCCCTTATTCCTTCTCAGATCAGCCTAGACTTCTTGGCGCTCCAGAAGGATTCACGGTAGGTATCCGTGATATTACCCTTTCGCTCGGTGCAGGGTTTGCTGTAGTGATTACGGGCAATATTGTTACGATGCCAGGTCTACCGGCTAAGCCTGCTGCTGAGGCACTATGGATGGATGAGGATGGCGTAATTCACGGTTTGGTGTAGATTTATTTTATGATCAGGCTTTTCCCTGTGGTTTAGGGGGAAGCCTTTTTTGCGCGTTATAAGAAAGTATATCCTGAGGGGGCAGAACATAATGTTCTACGCCCATGGCAAAGCTAACGAGGTCGCAATCGGCAGCAGTGACGGAAAATGCTTAAAATTGTGAACAATCTGAGAATATAGGCGAAAAGACTTGTAATGTGATAAATATCACAATATAATCAGTTTATAAAGTGAAATAAATCACAATTAACTCATCGGTGATCAGATATCTAATTTGGTCAGTCAAGCAATTCGAATATATAACCAGGTTGTCCATTTGAAGGAGGAAGAAAATAATGAAAGTAGCTGTCATTGGATGTACCCATGCCGGAACTGCCGCAATTGTAAATACTGCTAAGCTTCACCCGGAAGCCGAGATTACGGTGTATGAGCGTAATGATAATATTTCTTTCTTATCCTGTGGAATTGCTTTATATGTAGGTGGAGTGGTCAAGGACCCACACGGGCTATTCTATTCTTCCCCTGAGAAGCTTGCTGAGCTTGGTGTAAAGACCAACATGCGTCATGAAGTGACTGTTGTGGATACGAAGTCCAAAACATTGCGTGTTCGCAATTTGGCAACCGGACAGGAGTTTGACGATACCTACGATAAGCTGATTATGACTACGGGATCTTGGCCTATTGTGCCGAAGCTCGAAGGGATTGAGCTGGAAGGCGTCTTACTTTGCAAGAACTATGACCATTCCAATACCATTATAGAAAAAGCTAAACAAGCAAATAAAATCACAGTTGTAGGTGCTGGATATATCGGCGTTGAGTTGGTGGAAGCCTTCCAAATGAACGGAAAGCAAGTTACGCTTATTGATGGTGAGGATCGTATTTTGAATAAATATTTAGACCCAGAGTTTACTGCGCCGATCGAACAATCCTTTAAGGACCATGGTATTAAATTAGCGCTGAATGAGAAGGTAAGTTCTTTTGCTGGTGAAGGTGGTAAAGTTACCAAGGTTATCACAAGTGGAGGGGAGCATGAGACGGATCTTGTAATTCTCTGCATCGGCTTCCGTCCAAATACTGAGCTGTTAAAAGGTCAAGTGGATATGCTGCCAAATGGCGCAATTCTGGTCAATGATTATATGCAGACCAGTTGCCCAGATGTGTATGCCGCTGGTGACAGCTGTGCGATTCATTACAACCCTACAGGTAAGCACGCTTATATTCCACTGGCAACCAATGCAGTACGGATGGGCACATTGGTCGCACGTAACTTAGTGACAGAGACGATTCCTTATATGGGCACTCAAGGGACTTCGGGCATTAAAATTTATGAAGATAATATCGCTGCTACAGGTCTTACTGAAGAAGGGGCTAAGGCTGAAGGGATGGATGTAGAAACTACCATGATTATTGACAACTACCGTCCAGAATTTATGCCAACCTTCGAGCAGGTGCAATTAAAAGTGGTATTTGATCGCGCCACACGCCGCATTCTCGGAGCGCAAATCTTGTCCAAGACGGATTTGACGCAATCAATCAACACAGTGTCTGTATGTATTCAAAATAAAATGACAATCGATCAGCTTGCCTTTATCGATTTCTTCTTCCAACCTCATTACAACAAGCCTTGGAACTTCCTGAATACAGTTGGCCTCGAATCGCTACCAGCATCAGTACCAAGCAAAGAGGCAGTAACCGTATAATTTAATTGCCTGTGAACAATAAAGGGTAAACCGGAGCCATATATGGCTCCGGTTTTTTGTGATTGAAGCTGGTACTATTTACCTTTAAAATAATATGGAGCTTATTCTTATAAATGTAATTATGGATGCGCTTCGTTAAATTTGACATGTCAGTGAAAAGTTTCACTTAGTTTTTCAATAAGTGATAATTATCACGTTAATGTGTTTTATGACACGCTACAATGGTCGTAAAGGAACAAATTTTAAGTAAATAGATGAAGGGGATAGGAATCATGGCTTATAATAAACCGCAGCAGATTGCCGCAGTCACGGTCGAGAACGGCATAAAAAAGGCGCATAATCCTTTAAGCACCGTACTAATTCTGGGCTTTCTGGGAGGAGCGTTTATCGCGCTCGGATTTTTACTGGATATTCGCGTTATTGCTGGCGCACCACATGAATGGGGATCCATCGCTAACTTTATTGGAGCAGCTGTCTTCCCTGTTGGGTTGATTCTAGTACTGCTTGCAGGGGGAGAACTACTGACAGGCAATATGATGGCTGTGCCACTTGCTTTTATGGCTAAGAAGATATCCTTCTGGGAGGTTGTTAAGAATCTCGTATTGATTACCCTAAGCAATCTGGCGGGAGCTTTGTTTGTAGCTTACTTTTTCGGTCACGTGGTTGGTTTAACCTCTGACGGTGTGTATTTGGAAAAATTAGTGGAGATGGCAGGACATAAGCTTGAAGCAGACTTCTTTCCGGCTTTTGTTTCCGGGATAGGTTGTAACTGGCTCGTAGCTTTGGCGGTATGGCTCTCCTATGGAGCAGATAACTTCAGTGGCAAAATCCTCGGCATCTGGTTCCCGACGATGGCTTTTGTAGCTATCGGCTTCCAGCACGTTGTAGCCAACATGTTCTTAATTCCCGCAGCTATTTTTGAAGGTTATTTTTCATGGGGAGAGTACTTTAACAATTTTGTTCCGGTATGGCTAGGCAACTTGACGGGTGGTGCAATCTTTGTTGCAGCAGCTTATTGGATGGCTTACCTGCGTAAAGAGCCTGCATCTATTCAGTCCGTGGACAGCATGTCCGGCAGCGGTGTAAAGAAACACGCCTAAACCTATCTTATAAAGCACTCCTTAGAATAGTCGAGGGGTGCTTTTTGCTGTATAGACAAATAAAATCCGCCGTGATGTATCCGAGCTCGGGGGAACGAAATCGGACGCACGGCGAATTTTAAAAGGGGGAGTGTTTCTAGGCTCTATTACCCCGGCTTTGTAATAATGAAACACTTCATTATCGTTCAGTCTACTTTACGGACGACAGCGGCAACTATAAAATATAAATAGATAATAAAAATAGGGCGGACAGTGGACGTGAACGGTGCCGCTTTTTTCTCAGCGACGTTAGAAGTTAGCCCTAAATAAGAAGTGAAGTATACTAATACTTTATCACGATAGCACGTCAATGCGTCTGCTTGCCCTGAACCCTGTTTTGGGATAATACTGGATGGAATAATGACACATATATTACAGGGGATGTACACTACTTATGAAGTTTTTACAGAATTATCCTAAAGAAGTTAAGATATTTTTAATTGCTAGCCTTATTAATGCAACGGGTAGTGCACTGATGTGGCCACTGGTTACGATGTATGTTTTTGATGAGCTTGGACGCAGCATGTCGGATGCTGGATTAGTGATTCTTATTCAATCGGTTGGAGGGATTGTGGGTCAACTACTCGGGGGCTCACTCTATCATAAGGTAGGCGTTAACCGGCTGATTGTTGGAGCGCTGGGCATGAATGCACTTGCACTGTTCACTTTGCCGGCAGCAAGTAACAACTGGACGTTATTTATGGTCGCGATGGGACTGGTAGGGCTCTTTAATTCACTGTCATTACCTGCGATTCAGGCATTTATCGGCTTTCGTTTTACGAAGCAGCGCGGAGAGCTGTTTAATGTTATTTATGTCGCCAATAATATTGGTGTAGCACTGGGTACGGCGTTAAGTGGTTTTTTGGCCGATATTTCTTATATGCTCAGCTTTGTGATGAACGGCGTAACTTCTGCGGTATTTGCGGTATTCTTTTTTGTATATCTCAAGAAAGTCGGAGGAGATTCTTCGCAGGAGGTCGCAGAACATCAGAAGGCTGGTCCTGACAAACAATCCACCTGGAAGCTAATGGGGCACACACGAATTTATTTTTATATGGGTATTGCCTCGATGTTCCTACTGCTAGGTAACTCTATCTGGAATACAGGAGTATCTCCTTTTATTATTTCTGAGGGCTGGCCTAAGAAGACTTATGGTTTTCTCTGGACGCTTAACGGAATTCTCATTTTTGCGGCTCAGCCGCTCGTAACAGTAATTAAACGTTGGTTCGCATCTACCTCAACGGCGCAAATGACAGTAAGTGCTCTATTTTATTTAGGAGGGTATGCTGTTCTTTTATGGATGCCGACTTATTCAGGTCTAGTGCTTGGGATGGTACTCGCTACGCTTGGGGAAATGCTGATATCTCCGGCCATGCCTTCCTTTATTTCAGATCATGCAGGTCGCAGTGCTCCTTTCTATCTAGGTCTAAGTGGAGGAATGGGGGCAGTCGGTAGGGTGATTGGGCCATACTTAATGGGTAGATTATACGACAGTGGAGGTCTAGCGCCTACCGCATGGTTGGCATGTGCGATGGCACTGCTGTCCGTAGGATTCTTTATCGTTCATGCGTATATCAACCGCCGAGGAAATTCATTGGAGCGGTCAATAGGATAGTTGAGCATAGTGGATTCAAATGATCTACTGTGAATTCTATAGAGGTGCAAGGCAAGGGGTGTACATCTTTATGAAACTTAGCAACAGGGACAGGTTTATAATAAGGTTCTCAGAAATTAAAGACGTGCGGGAACTGATTCATCTGGATCATATGATCTGGACGGAGGACACTAGCCCGGGGCCATTAATCTGGCGTTCCCAAGAGGATTACCTACTGAATGCTCCCCCGGGTTCGCAGCTAGTAGCGCTAAAGGATGACAAGCTATGCGGATATGTTGGGTTTGGCTGCCCTAGTCGAATGGAGAGTAACAGGCATGTGTGCGAGGTCAATATTGCTGTTCATCCGGATTATCAACGTTTAGGTATTGGCCGGCAGCTCATAGAGGCTATTAAGGAACATGCCGCAGATAATGCCATTCGTAAGTTGCGTCTACGCGTATTATCCTGTAATGAATCAGCGCTTTCTTTTTATCGTAAATGCGGGTTTGTGGAAGAGGGACGTCTGCGGGAGGAGTTTTATCTTGGCGGTCGATATGTGGATGAAATATTTATGTGCTGTATGCTGGCAGGAGGAGAAGGATATGGAGATCATCTCGCTTAATGTGGGGCGGCCGGTAACAGTGGATTATCGGGGGAAACCTTTGGAGACTGGAATTTATAAAATGCCTGTAGAAGGATCAGTTCAGCTACATGCCAATGGTTTTGTTGGAGATGGTCAGGCGGACCTGAAACATCACGGGGGCCCTGATAAGGCAGTTTGTGCCTATCCCATCGAGCATTATCCCTACTGGCAGCGGCAGCTTGGGAAGAAACTGGATTACTCTGCCTTTGGAGAAAATATAACAACGTCAGGCTTATTAGAGACAGACGTGTGCATTGGCGATGTGTACGAAATAGGTACCACTGTGCTACAGGTCAGTCAGCCGCGTTATCCTTGCTTCAAAATCTCACAAAAGCATGGCCCCGCAGATCTCCCGGCTCAAGTGCTGGACACTAGATATAGTGGATTTTACTTGCGTGTGCTTCGTGAAGGAAAGATTTCAACCGGAGATGCTATTGTCAAAAAAGAAAGTGGAGCTGGCGGTGCGTCCGTGGCGCATGTACTACATTTAATGCAAGTAGGGCTGCAAGAGGAAGCTGCACTGGCAGTTCTTGCGGAGCTAGGAACTCTCTCCGCCGTAGTTCGGAACAAGTTTCGAAAACAGCTGGGTCTGCCGGAGAGCTAAACACTATCTACAAATCAAAATAAGCCTGGAGGCGTATGCCTTCCAGGTTTATTTTGATTTATGAGCTTATGTGTGTTGCATGGCTTAGCCTAACTTAGCCGAGCAGCTGCCATTCACTACGCAATAAACCGTATACGGCATGGTTGACGTAGCCATCAGGCAGTTTCTCTGCCTGTCTAATCACACCCTCAAGAACAAAACCAAGTCGTTCCGGGATCGCCCGGCTGGAAACATTTCCGGTCGCGCAGCGAATTTCTACACGTTGCAGCTCCATTTCCAATAGTGCATAGTCCACTAGGACGCGACAGGCGCTGGTCATATAACCTTTGCCTTCATAACCTTCACCTAGCCAATAACCAATCCCTACGGAGCGGTTATGCCAGTCAATTTGATGATACCCAATGATGCCAGCCAGCTCGCCGCGAATCCAAAGCCCGGCGGTGAAGCCGCCATTTTCGGTGCCTTGTTTTGTAGCATTTTTGATGAAATTAAGGCTGTGATCCTGTTCCGTAACGGCGTCCACCCAAGGAAGCCATTGCCTAAGCCGTTCCCGCGAGCGCTCCACTAACGCGAATATGTGCCTAGCATGCTCAGGCAGGAGCGGCTTTAACATCAGCTCTTCATCGATGACATAATTAAACAAGCGGTTGCCTCCTTTTCGGCACAAGGCCTTATGTATGATTATGGATTATTTCTTATGATTATCATGCTACTCTATCGCCCGCAGAGAAGTCAAAAGGTCTAAAGACGCTAAAAAATGATCCTGACCTTGTGCCCCCTTTTATTGAACAATCTAGAGTTAACGGGTATATTAGTAGGAAACATGTTTATACAAGAAGTAGTGTAACACTACAGAATGAAAGGTTGATAGCTGTGGAGAACCGTACTACCCCCTCCAATTTTATTAAAAATGTTATTACCGAAGACCTCCGTACAGGTAAAGTAAAGGAAGTTGTCACACGCTTTCCGCCGGAGCCGAACGGTTATTTACATATCGGACATGCCAAGGCGATCTGGATTAACTTTACACTGGCGGACGAGTTCGGTGGTAAGACTAATCTAAGATTTGACGACACGAATCCGGCCAAAGAGGATATGGAGTATGTAAACTCCATTCAGGAAGATGTAAAGTGGCTCGGTTATGAATGGGAAGAGCTGCGTTTTGCATCTGATTATTTTGAGGAAATGTACAAACGTGCCGAATTATTAATTACAAAGGGCAAAGCCTATGTCGATGACCTCAGTGCGGATGAAATTCGTCAATTGCGTGGAACGCTGACGGAACCAGGAAAGAATAGTCCGCATCGCGATCGTAGCATCGAAGAGAATTTGGATCTGTTCCGGCGTATGCGTGCAGGCGAATTCAAGGACGGTGAGAAGGTTCTTCGCGCCAAGATCGATATGGCGTCACCGAATATTAACCTGCGTGATCCTGTCATTTATCGGATTACACATGCACATCACCATAACACAGGCGATAAATGGTGTATCTATCCAATGTATACCTTCGCTCATCCGTTAGAAGATGCTATTGAGGGGGTTACCCACTCCCTTTGCTCACTTGAATTCGAAGATCAACGTCCATTCTACGACTGGGTTGTAGCTGAATGTGAGATGCCAGCTGTCCCTCATCAATATGAATTTGGTCGTCTGAATCTGGCTCAAACGATGACTAGTAAGCGTAAGCTGAAGCTGCTTGTAGACGAAGGACATGTAGACGGTTGGGATGATCCACGGATGCCTACGATTTCTGGTCTGCGCCGCAGAGGATATACACCGGAAGCGATTCGTAAATTCGTATATGAAGCAGGGATCTCCAAGAGTCAGGGTCTGGTAGACCTGCAAATGCTGGAGCACTTTATTCGTGAGGATCTTAAGCTAACTGTACCGCGTACTATGGCTGTGTTACGACCGCTTAAGGTTGTAATTACCAACTATCCAGAAGGTCAAACGGAATGGCTTGAAGCGGAGAATAATACAGAGAATGAAGAAATGGGTGTACGCCAAATTCCATTCTCGCGTGAAATTTATGTGGAACGTGATGACTTTATGGAGAATCCGCCGAACAAATATTTCCGGTTGTTCCCTGGCAATGAAGTACGTCTGAAGCATGCTTATTTCATTAAATGTAATGATGTTATTAAGGATGAGAATGGCGAGGTAGTGGAGCTGCATTGTACGTATGATCCAGAAACGAAGAGTGGAAGCGGGTTTACAGGCCGCAAGGTAAAGGGTACGTTGCACTGGGTTGAAGCTAGCCAAGCGGTTCCTGCGGAATTCCGTCTATATGAGCCTCTGATTTCTGCTGAAGAAGCGGATGAAGCTGTGGAGGTTGAAGGTTTGGATTCCTCGGTAGAGAAATCGGAGCCTAGTTTCTTAGATCAGCTAAATCCTAAGTCCATTGAAATCCTGCAAGGGTTTGTTGAACCTGCGCTTAAGGATAGCGTGGCTCAGGATAAATTCCAGTTCTTCCGTCATGGCTATTTTAATGTGGATAGCAAATATTCGGCGCCTGGACATCTTGTATTCAATCTTATCGTTTCACTGAAGAGTTCATTTCAGCCTCCTAAACAAGGCTAAACAGATAATTTAATTAAGGTAACAACAAAGCAGGCTCAAACGTCCCGAATAGGTACGTTTGAGCCTGCTTTTTGTTGAAAATATAAGAAAGTATAAGTTTTGCACCT
>NZ_NFVA01000050.1 GCF_002264395.1 Paenibacillus sp. VTT E-133291 | reverse complement strand
GGCAGACGCGCACGGTTCAGGTCCGTGTGGGTTAATCCCCGTGGAGGTTCGAGTCCTCTCGACCGCATACCTAAGTGCTTATAAATTAGCTGTACTTTTGAATTGCTCTTCAACCTGAAGAGCCTTTTTCTATTTATAAGGATATTTCAAATTTGGATAACTCTAATGTAAAAGAAGTGAAGCGAAGATGGAACCTATTGTAAATGTCAATACGAAGCGAAGTGTGCGGTTTCTTGAAAAATATTTTTCAGGAGAATCGTTAGATTATCGCCATATGATTGCTTTATTTATCCCTATTCTGGTAGATCAGGCCTTTATAGTGGGGCTAAATCTAGTGAATACGGCCATGATCAGTTCGTCCGGTGTGGCGGCTATCAGTGCGGTGAACATGATTGATTCCCTTAATCTTTTTCTCATTAGTGTGTTTATCGCGGTATCAACAGGTGGTACGGTTGTCGTAGCGCAGTATAAAGGAAGCGGCAATAGTCTTATGGTATCAAAAGCTACCGCAGGCGCCACTTCATCGGTTTCCCTTATGGCTTTTGTTATTGGTATGTTTGGCATTCTTTTTCACAATCCGCTGCTCAACTTACTATTTGGAGCGGCCTCGCCAGAGGTAATGCACAACGCCCGAATCTATTTAATTGGGAGCTGCATCTCCTATCTTGGAATAGCTGTGGTAGAGGCAGTTTGTGGTGCTCTTCGAGGAATCGGAAGGACGAGAGCCTCGCTTGCGCTATCGCTCATTATGAATTTAGTTTACGTCCTCTTGAATCTCGTATTTATTAACCTTTTGCATATGGGCGTTCTTGGGATGACTATTTCTATAAATATAGCCCGATATTTGGGTGCGATATGCGCTCTTTATTATTTGTTCCGGATGGACAATGAATTGCATATTCGAATTCGTGACTTATTGGTTGTTCAATTCTCTATGCTCAAAAAAATAATGTTCATCGGTATGCCTTTTGCGGCAGAGCAGATGTTCTTTAATGGTGGTAAGATTCTGACGCAAGTCTTTATCGTCAGTCTCGGTACTTACGCGCTTGCTACAAACGCTATTGCCTCTTCCTTTGCGGGGATTATGCAAATTCCGGGTAATGCGCTGTCTTTGACGATTATTACAGTGGTCGGACAATGTATGGGAAGCAATAATGTTAAGGATGCCCGGAAATTTATTAAATCGTTTCTCGTAGCATCTTCCCTTTCCTTTGTGGTGATGGGATTGTTAGTTATGCCTTTCTTCCATCCGCTAGTGTCGATGTTCCATCCACCTGCAGAGATTGTGAGGGATATCTTCATAATTGTACTTATTAATACAATCGTACAAATACCGCTGTGGTCTGTTAGCTTCATAACACCGTCAGCGCTTAGAGCAGCGGGGGATTCCAAGTTCACATCTATGGTGTCTATGTTGAGTATGTGGTTGTTCCGTGTAGTACTCGGATACATTTTAGGGATTGTTCTCGATTTCGGTCTACTTGGGGTTTGGTTAGCTATGAACTGTGAGTGGGGAATTAGAGGATTCATATTTCTACGGCGCTTCATGGGTAAGAAGTGGGTTCAGCATCGTGTTATATAGTAAAAGTAAAAGACACCCCGTGTGGGTGTCTTTTTGTTTGCCATGCATGTAGTATTATTCTTTGATCTGTGAGAACAAATCATTCAAAGCTTCACTCATTGTAGGGTGAGTAAAGATATGATCTCTCAGAAAGGTAAAATCTTGCCCTGTTTGTATTGCCATGCTCACGATATTAATCACTTCGCTGGATTCCGCACAGAACAATGTAGCTCCTAGGATTTTATTGGTTTTTGCATCTACAATTGCTTTTAGGAAGCCCTCGGTTTCATTGATTAAGCGGGCACGGGGGATAGCTGCTGAAGGTAACTTAGCGACTTTGATTTCAAGTCCTTGTTCCACGGCGGCTTCTTCACTTATTCCTATTCTGGATAGTGGGGGATCAATAAATACGCTATATGGAACAACGTCACGGTCATTTGTGGTATGGGAATGATCCCCGAAGAGATCATTTCTTACAATTCTATAATCATCTAGTGAGATATAGGTAAACTGTAAACCGCCTTTGACATCGCCGAGGGCCCAAATATGGGGAACAGTGGTTTTTAGAGAAGGGTCTACCTTAATGGCCCCCCGATCGGTCACTTCAATACCGGCGGCTTCTAAATTTAAACCCTCAATGTTTGGTTTTCTCCCCGTTGCAACTAACACAGCATCGACTTCCAACTCTTGAATAGTACCGTCTATAGTATAGGAGATGATGGCTCCGTCATTAACATCCTTCAGTCCTATAATCTTTGCATTCAGTTTGACCTCAATGTTCTTCTTGGTAAAGGTTTGGAGGACGGCGTCCGCGACATCGCGGTCTTCTTTAGGAATGAATTTCGAGGAACCCTCCAGCACCGTAACCTGTGAGCCGAATTGACTGTAGATCGAAGCGAATTCCAATCCAATATAACCACCACCAATGATGGCTAGTTTAGTTGGGAGCTCCCTAAGATCCATAATGGATGTGCTGGTATATACGAACTTACTATCTTGTATCCCATCAATAGTAGGAATGATGGTTTCAGCGCCCGTATTAATGAAGATTTTATCGGCGGTTAAGATTTTCGTCTCACCTGCATCCTTTACTTGGAGTTCGTGTTCCGATAAGAAGGAAGCTTCACCATTGATAATTTCTATATTCTCGTTCTGATTTAGATTATCGTAATTTTTTTGGCGTAGACTTGAAATAAGCTGATCCTTATTATGGACCGCTTCTATATAATCTTCCCCTTGATGGGCTTGATAAGCTAAGGATTTCGTAGGGATACAGGCGATGTTAATGCAAGTTCCACCGTACATTTTCTTAGAGCGTTCAATCACGGCTACTTTCCATTTTCGATTAGCTAGTTCTGTGGCAAGGGTCTTTCCACCTTTACCGAAACCAATAATAATAGCGTCAAACTTGTTCATTTTAATACCTCCGGGTCACACAGGATGTTTTAGATTATGCATATGCATAAATAGCATGTTACTTTATTATTACCCTAAATCCGAAGGTCATTAAACGAATAATAAGGAGAATTGAAGGCAAAAAAGAGATCTCCAAAAAAGGAAATCTCTTAGTCATTCATAGGATAGAGTATAATTTATCGTAATTTAATCGATCCCCCATCGACCATGATCGTTTGACCCGTAACATAGTCGGAATCTTCGCTAGCTAGGAATACTGCAACACGGCCGATATCACTTTCCAGCTCGCCCAGTCTTCTCAAAGGGATCTTCGAAATCATGCTTTGGTAGTACTCTGGGTTCGCTTCTGCCCACTCCATCATGCCAGGTGAATTAGCGATAGGAGAGATGAGGTTTACATTGATCCCGAATGGGCCAAATTCATTGGCGGCTACACGAGTAATTCCGCGGATGGCTTCTTTTGCGGCCGCATAGGAACCTTGATTGACATCGCCATTAATCCCAGCACCCGATGAAAAGTTTATAATCTTTCCTTTAGTTTCTTTTAAATAAGGTAGTGCGGCTTGCATGAAATAGAAGGTAGGATAGAATCCGGTGTTAAAAGATAAATCCAAATCCTCCTGTGTCATTTCTTCGATCGAACTCATTCTAGATGCATGTGCATTGTTGACCAAAATATCTATCTTTCCAAACTTCTCAGCCACCTGCTGTGTAATACCTGAAAGTTTATCGTGCTCCATTAGATTGGCTTGAATGAAGATTGATTCAGGTTGATATGCTTGTAATTCCTTAATGGTTTGGTTACCAGCTTCTTCGTTGAGATCGATAATAACTACCTTGGCACCTTCTTTAACAAATGCCATGGCCATTCCTTTACCGATACCGCCAGCTCCACCTGTGATGATTGCAACTTTCCCTTCGAGTCTATTCATGTTGACATCTCCTTATTTGAAAAAAATGTTGCCGCATGTCCAAACCTTTATCTGTATTAAGGGATAATTGTTCTTCTCCATACTTTACCCAAATTAGTAACTAACTTTACTATGAAGTGAAATTTATATTATTCCCACCCCATGAGTTTAAAATTAATTATGGATAAGTAAAGGGAAGCCTATGGAAATTATCGCTCCACCATCTCTACGGTTCCCCGCCGTGATCAGACCTCCGGAGCGCTCGACGATCGCACGGGATATGGCTAGTCCTAATCCTGATTCCCCATCTTTTCCTTTAACAAATCGGTGGAACAGGTACGGAAGCAGGTCTTCTGAAATGCCAGGACCATCATCACTAACGGATAGTTGAACTTGTTCCTCTTTAATAAAAGCATGAATGTAGATATGTTTGTTGGCATAACGAGTGGCATTGGAAACTACATTCAGAAGGGCTTGCAGCAGCTTATCTCTATCAGCCCGGATCGTAAGTGGCTTACAATCATCGTAGGCTACATGTAGGGTCAGCCCTTTTTTTATTAAAAGAGGGTTCATACGTTCAATCGTTTCTACGACTAAATCGTCCAGAGAGATCTCGCTAGATCTAAATATATCTTCTTCACTATCCAGCTTGGCAAGTAGGGTCATCTCCGTAACGAGTTTCTTCAGACGACTACTCTCACTCATAATAATATCCAGACCTTTATCGATGCCTTCCCCTTCAAAGATGCCATCCTTGATCCCTTCAGCATAACCAGAAATAGACATCAACGGGGTTTTTAATTCATGGGAGGCATTCTGGAAAAATTGCTTCTGCACGTGGTTAAATCGATTCAATTCGCCAGCCATGTCATATACAGATTTAGCAACAGCGCCAATCTCTCCACCAGCTTTAATCAGCTTAACTTCAGAGAAGTGGCGTTCTTTTACCTTTTTCAGCTCTTGCTGTAGCTTCATTAGAGGTTGGATTAGTTTTTTTGTGATAAATAGAGCAAATAGGAACATAAATGCACCTGCTGCACCGAAAACAATCAGTAGTCTTTTGAGCAGCGCTTGTTCAATCGTTGTAACTGCACTCATGGGTGTAAGCAGAGTTAGCGTGCCTATTGGCGTGGCTTTCACTTCTGTTATATATCTGGTATCTGTTCCATTCCAAATGCTCTGGAGATCAGAGGTCTGACCTGCGACAAACTGCGAAGTGGAGTCTAGCGTGATCGAACTCATATTCGATGAGGTGGACAATACTTTTCCTGTCTCATCGCTAAGAATGGCTTCGACGTTTGCTGCACCTACAGAGGAGGACATGAACGCTGGCAATGTACGGATTTCAGTCTCTATATCGGCCCTTTGTGCACTCTCTTGAATCATAGTGGCTGACATGGCTGTACCAAGGGTTCGTAATTCCGCCTTTTGTGTTCCAACGAAATGATTGAGCAGCACGAAGTGGATCACAAAAGCGGTAATAGACAGGAGTAACACCAATACAATGCTAAAAGCAAAATTAATCTGATGAGCTAGCTTCATTGATTTCCACTCCTTCCTCAATACGCATGCGATAGCCATGTCCCCACACGGCTTCAATCGGCAGCAGATCCAGCTTTTTTCGCATTCGTTTAATTAAATGGTCTACGGCACGGTCGCTCCCGAAATAGTCATCGCCCCATACATGGGTTAGTAGCTCATCTCTTGTAAATGCGCGATTCGGAGAAGTTGCGAACACTTTTAGAAGGGTGAATTCTTTGCTAGTGAGTTCAATCTCCTTTCCATGCCAGAACACTCGTCTTTCATCCAATAATAACTGTAGGTGGCTAACTTCAATATGCGTCGGTGTGTGTGGACTACTACTTGCGGATTCCATTGGATTACTCATTTTATACCACCGTTGTAACTGGCGTTTAATGCGAGCAACTAGCTCCCGAGGGCTGAATGGCTTGACCAGATAATCATCACTGCCAAGCTCTAAGCCTAATATTTTATCCACTTCATTATCCCTTGCGGAGATCATAATAATGGGTACTTCGGCTTCATTGCGAATTCGCCGGCAAAATTCGTACCCGTCCATGCCGGGCAGCATAACGTCGAGCACCCACATATCCGGGGGGCTTGTCTGCCATAAGGTCCATGCTTCCTCAGCACTGCCAAGGCCAATCGTGCGGTAATTTTCTTTTTGTAAATAAGCTTCTACAAGATTACGTATATGTTGATCATCGTCTACTACGGCAATGAGATAGTTGGTATTCATTTCGTTACCTCCAGATTATTCTTCTACAAGTATATCAATCTGCAGGTGGGTATAGGGGTCTGCCATCGTTTTTCCACAAATTAACCAATGTTATGCCACACCCCTTTTGTATGCTTGGACTTGTAAGATCATTCAAATCGACGAGGAGTGTTGTATTTATGAATCAACAGATGTTATTTAAAAAGTTAGCGTTGTCCGCCCTACTAGTGTCCGCAGTTGCCGCACCGACTGCAGTGAACGCAGCTAGTGAAGCTAAGGATCAAAGCGCGAAATCAACAAAAGCAGCGGTGGTTACTCCAGCAACGAGTGGAGCACTTTCTGCAACCTTAACTAAGATAGATTGGGTAGATCCTTTGGAGCTAGCTAAGACCTATGCACCTAATACCCTAGAAGATTGGAAGAAAACTTTGGACGAATATTATAAGAATGCTGGATTCAGTGTGACCGGAGCTACCGGGCTTGTGCCTGCGCAACCGGTGGAGGGAGTTCAATTCACAAAAGAAATTCTATCCGACGATGCCCTGCCAGTGAGTTATATTGAAGCGGGCCACAGTGCTCAATTAGTATTGCCTGATGATATGGAGCGGGATACTGAATTCACTACTACTTCAATTAAAGCTGTAGCAGCGACTTCAATAGCAATTTCCATGGCAGATCTTAGTGAAGCTGATAAAGCCTTTTTTAAAGCTCAAGAAGATCTGAATAGTGCAGCTAAATCCAAGGATGCCACCGTGATTAAGGAAGCTCTGGCTAATCTGTTGGACCATTATAAAGAGAAGATCAAGGATCTAGAAACAGCTAAGTAACAGCAATTAACGCGGCTGGGTACAAAGTAGAGATATTGAAAAGGTAAAAGTATAAAAAGACACCTCGAGGGGTGTCTTTTTTTCATGATACGAAGAATGGCTAAGCAATAATTCCTGCAAATCTGCAGGTTCCCTCTAATCCAACTCAATTCCACTCTTTACTTGAAGCCTAGCCTTTTTGCGCCAATTCACTCCTATTACCCCGGCGATAATCATCACGGTGCCGGTCCAATGGTACCATTCCAGTTGTTCATTCAGCAGAAGCACACCGCCGAGAATAGAGACAACCGTCGAAAGACTGCCGAAGATACTCACGCGGGATGCTTCCATTCGAGATAATGCGTAGTTGGAAAGGAAGGAGGTCACGAGGGAGGAGAGTACCCCAAGATAGATCATGGAGAATATGAATTTAGGCTCCTGAAAAGGTGTGAAATATTGATTCAAGGTTCCTGCCGAACCATGCTTAATGATGGAAAGTCCATTGAAGAATATAAACCCGAATAAAGTGATCATATAGGTAAGTTCCTTGGGACTCCAGGTACGTGTTAGCTTTCGGGCTGCGACGTTATAACCGGCAAGGGATAATGCTGAGATCAGTATGAGTAAAACTCCCCAAAGACTAGAGGAAGATATACTGACACCCGGAATGGCAAAGATAAGAATAATGCCCGCAACCGAGATTAGTGTAGAGATCTTCTGAAAGCCGCTCGTAGTTTCCTTCAAGAACAACGTCGCCAAAATGATGGTGAAGATAGGCATGGTCGCCTGAATAATGCCTGCTACAGATGAGGTTGTATGCAGAAGCCCGAAGGCTTGAAGCGTAAAATACAACGAAGGGTATAGTAGAGCAAGTGGGATTACCACTGCTGCCTTGGATATTCCGAACTTCACCCGCCGCCACCCTGGAAATGCAAATAACGAAGCGGCAAGGAAAGATAATGTGAAGCGGTGAGCTAATGTATCGAATGGGTCAGAGACGGTTAAGGCCATTTTTACAAATATAAAAGAAAATCCGACAATAACAGCATTCAAGACCGCAGCTATGATCGCTTTTTGAGTAGAAGATTTATTCATCAGTATGACCTCCAAAGTGTTGCGCGCATTTAGGACCGGTCCTGTTATGCTCTTTATTCTAAGGCTAGAATAGCTATGCTACAATGTAATTATTGTTCATCTGTACCGGTACAAATTAGATTCGGAGGAAGGTGAAGAGGATGTATAAGTATTCGGAAATAATCAATGATCTAGAATTACAAATCGTTGAAGACACGTATCGAGAAGGCGACAAGCTACCCTCTATTCGGGAACTAGCACTTCGTTATGATTGCAATAAGAGCACGGTGATTCGTGCACTCCAGGACCTTCAAGATAAACATCTAATCTACGCAGCTTCAAAGAGCGGATATTATGTCATGAAACGCAGTGGACAGCGGAAAGAGGAAGGTTCGCACTGGATCGATTTTACGGCATCTGCACCAGACCCTGATATTTTTCCATATCTGGATTTTCAACATTGCATCAATAAAGCGATTGATATGTACCGTAAGGATCTGTTTATCTATGGAACACCGCAGGGGCTGCCGTCTCTTATCCGTGAAATGCAGCGACAACTGGCTTCTTATCAGGTATTCGCTGATCCAAAGCAGATTTTTATCACCTCTGGTGTGCAGCAGGCCCTTGGACTCTTGACCCGTATTCCTTTTCCGAATGGTAAGGAGCGAGTATTGATTGAACAGCCGAGTTATCCTTTGTTTATGGAGTATTTGAAGACATATGAAATCGAGGCAGAGGGGATACGGCGTTCTAATGATGGGGTGGATTTGGATGAATTAGAGCGGTTATTTAAAACTGGTGAATTTAAGTTCTTTTATACCGTTCCACGGTTCCATAATCCGCTGGGCGTTTCCTTTACACGAAATCAGAAGAAGGCGATTGCCCAGCTTGCAGCTAAATACGATGTGTATATCGTAGAGGATGACTACATGGCAGATTTGGAGCAGGATGCGAAGCAAGATCCGATCTATGCCTATGATAATACATCACATGTTATTTATTTAAAAAGCTTCTCCAAGATTATATTCCCAGGTCTGCGCGTTGGTGTGGCCGTACTTCCCGAGGTGCTCTGTGAGTCCTTTAACCGATTCAAAAGACTGATGGATATAGATAGCTCTATGTTGTCGCAAGCTGCGCTGGAGTTGTATTTGAAAAGCGGGATGTTCGAGCGCCACCGAAAAAAAATGCGTTCCTGCTACGGAAAAAGATCAATGCTCCTCCACGATTCGATTATGAAGGAGGCAAATGCAGCGTCTGAAGAGCATTATTCCTATGTTCCAGCCAGTCAGCTAGGTGTTCATACTTATCTGAAATTGGAGGATAACCTTAGAGCAGAGCAGATGATCAAACGGCTGCAAAAAAAGTCCATTCGAGTGGAATTGGCGGATAGCGGTTACCTTTCCTATTTTGCAAAAAAAGAGAGGATTCTAAAGCTCAATGTATCTAGTGTAAAAGAGCCTGATATTCCCTCAGGTATTGAACAGGTCATTCGAGAAATACGCTGAATATTCCCCCAATCCTCCATTCGAATTAATTTTTTTGATTCTCCTCTAACAGGAGGTTTTATACTTGGTTCAGGTCGACAGCCAGTAGAGAAATCCAAGGAGGATTATAGATTATGAGATGGATTGAAATCATGCTTGTCTTATTTAATGTATTGATTTTGAGTGGGTTAATACTAGGACGCCCCAAATCACAACGCGGGTGGCTGATAGGCGGCGGAATTCCTGCTGCTTTACTGCTTGTCCACGCTTTCGTGGAAGGCTTGCGGTGGCCGATGATCCCAATGTATCTGGTCACACTGTGGGCGATTGTAGGAGGGGTAAGGCCTTTCTTCCGATCCACAGCAAGGGCAGAAAGAAAGCCGCGACAGCGCTGGAGGGCGCTAATTCTCGGAGGAGTTGGAGTGGTTTATGCTGCTGTGTCCATTGCGCTGCCGATCCTATTCCCTGTATTTTCTTTTGCGGAGCCCACAGGTCCTTACGCGATAGGGACCGTCACCTACCATTGGACCGATTCTGCAAGAGAAGAGAAATTTACGAAAACATCCGGTGATTCCCGCGAATTAATGGTACAAATCTGGTATCCGGCAAGTTCGGAGGCTACTGGAAAAAAGGCGCCATATTTATCTGATCCTGCTCCGTATATAGAAGGACTGCATGAATTTTTGCACTTGCCGGAGTTTGTATTCTCAGGATTTAAGCTAGTCAATACCCATGCTATTGCGAATGCCGGATTAGCCGATACAGAATCTAAATATCCTGTGCTGCTCTTCTCGCATGGATTTATGGGCTACAAGAATCAGAACACGTTTCAAGTCGAGCAATTGGCAAGTCACGGCTATATTGTCGTTGGGATTGAACATGCTTATAGCAGCGTAGCTTCAGCATTTCCAGATAAGCCTGTGGTGAAGTTTGATTCAGAGGGGAAAATGGGCTATGAGCAAATGAAGTATTCTTTTATGGATCGGCGTAATGAAGTTTGGGTAGAAGATGCGAAGTTTGTGCTTGATCGAATGGAGGCCTTGTCTGCGAACGACCCTAGCGGTCTGTTTACTGACCGGATCGATCTTGAACATATGGGCATGTTCGGACATTCCTTTGGGGGAGCTACGACGGTGCAAATGCTGCTGGATGATCAGAGAATACAAGCAGGCATCGATATGGATGGGGTACTTTACGGTGAAAAGCGGATTCCTGCAGACGGCCTAAAGAAGCCTTTTTTGCTCATGAGTGCCGATGAAACGTTAAAAGGAGTAGACCAAACCACTGATGAAGAAATCGCCGCATTGGGAGCGAACAGAGACGAAATTACAGCCTACTATAATGAGATGTTTGCCCGTTATGAGCCGGTAACCGTTGGCGGAAACTATTGGATGACATTCAAAAACAGCACACATATGAGCTTCTCCGATCTATATCTGCTCACCCCGTTGTTTAAATGGATGGAGGGCGTGGATGTGCGTGGAACGCATGAGCTGATTAATGAGTACACGCTCGATTTTTTTGACCATTATTTGAAAGGGCAGCCCTTGCAATATTTGAACATCAACCTGGGAGACCATCCGAAGTTCACACTTCAACAAGGCGCCGAATGAGCGTTGTCCTGCTCGAGTTTCCATTGTAGTCCTTGCATCAGCAAGGCATTTCCTTTTACAATAACATCCCATTTGGGGTTGAGGAGCAGGCACAGTTTATTAAAGCGTTCTATTCGTTTGGAAGGAGCAGTTTGCATGCATTGAGCAAATTGGCGGAAAAAGGCAGCCTTATCGCGGAACTGCTCTGGACCTGCATACATCATCACAAAATCTTCAACAATTGCCTGTACAACAGCGCTGTCTGCTGATAATTTGTGTTGCAGGGCTGTCTCCACCCGGATTCGGATACTCTCCAGCGTTCTGATCCAGGATGCAGCGGGAACACGAGGGTGCTTGACCATATTTAAGAAGGGTAGTTCGAATCGGACGAGCTCCTCCATGTACTGCGCATCATTCATTAGCGCTTGCAGCTCATTCCAAGCTATGGTTTGCCCGGCCGTCACTTTGACTTCATTGATAATATATTTATTGAACAAATACAAAAAAGTATTCTGCCATTCGGACGGCAATTGACCGAGCGGCTGTATTTCTTCTATTTTGCTGGAGATGAACTCGTTTCGTTTAGCAGCATTCATGGACAAGGAGTCAGCCAGCTCATTCATGTAATCCATGGAATTGCCTGATGAATGATGCTCTTCAGCTTGGCGTAGAATCGAAATCATATTAGTCAGTGTACTAACCTGCGTCTCCAGTGCTTCGATTTGCCAGTTGAGTGCTGTATTGAGCTGAATCTCTCCAGCGATGACTTGGCGAATCTCGTCAATGCCGAAGCTCAAATAACGCAGTGTTGTGATCAGCCGCAGGCGGGAAATATCTTCGGGCGTATATAACCGATGTCCACCTTCGCTATGACTCGATGGCTTCAAAAGATCAATGTCGTCATAATAACGGATGGTTTTAATGGTTGTGCCCAGCAGCTTAGCCGCCTCGCCGATGGTTTTGGTATCTTTACGCAAGAAATCACCCCTTCTGATGGAATCATACGATGTTAGAATTGATTGTACCGAAAGGAACGACAACTTACAATTTGCCATTCCCACAACGCAAAACAGCGATCCACCAATAATGGGGGACCGCTGTTTTTTACCGCAACTATTTATCAGTATGGATGATGTCTCTTATTGATCTTCTAGAATCTCTGACTGCCAGCCTAACTGTCTGCACATTTCGCTCATCTTGCGGATATTCAGCCTTGCCTCAATCCGGGTTAAGCCCAGTCTGATCGAAGTATCAGCAGCCCAGCGAAGTAAGTACACTAAGGTATCGGCTTGCGCTTCTTTAGCCGCATAATCTAATAATACGAGGGTATTGTCTACGACACCGGCGCGTACATATCCCCAATAGCTGCCATCAAATTGCCGTAGGGTAAACAACTCGCGATCCTCTGTCACTCCAACCTCTACTAGTGGACTCTCCAGATGCTCCAGCCACTCCTTTTCAGAAATGAAATGCAGTGTATATTGCGGAATGTTCCACTCAGTTGTCTGGGCCGCGAGATCGGCAAGCTGCTTACAATTTTCTAAAGGAACCCAATTTTCCGCGGAATGATCTAACTCCGCCGGAACTTCTACGGCTATTTTCCAAGGTCTATAGTTTACTTCTACGCCAATGGACCCTAGGATCTCAGGTACGCCGACACTCTCCAAGCCTCTTTGCTTGGCGATCCGAATAAGTGCTCTTAATGCATCCGGTGAACCCTTTGCAACATCATTGCTATGCATAACCACAATGGTTCCATTCTCTACCTTAGGTTCAACGTTGGCAACGATTTCTTCTGCAGAAATACCTGCCCAGTCTCCGCAATCAACGCCCTCAATATCCAGATAATCGCCCCATTCTGTCAGCCAATCGAGATTCTCATCCCGGTAGGAGCAGTATGGAAAACGCATGAAATTGGGAGACGGAAGACCTGTTGCGTCTTGATATGCCAGCTCAGTCAGCTTCAATTGCTCTAAGAATACCGTCTTTGGTACTTGGGCCATTCGCCGATGATGATACGTATGCGGAGCAAGCACATGACCCCGGGAGAGAATTAATCTCGCCTTCTCTGGATGCTGATCCATCCATTCTCCAGTGAAGAAGAAGGTACCAACCGCCCCTTCCTCCTCTAGAACATCCAGCCATAATTCAACGGGAAGCTGGGAAGGCCCATCATCAAATGTAAACGCGCATAATGCTTGGTTGACATCGCCTTTCCAAACCGCTTTAGCTGACATATTGACGCCTCTTTTCTATGATTGTTTGCCAAAAAAGTTCGGCAAGAACTCTTTATTGGCTTCCAGCATTTCATCCAGCATCCGAACCGCCACATCTACAGATGGAACGAGTGGATGATGTACCATTGCCTGAAGGGCAAGCGCACGATCACCTGTTACAGCGGCATCAATGGCTAGCTGCTCGTAGGTTTTGACAGCATGAAT
Organism: Paenibacillus sp. VTT E-133291; assembly: GCF_002264395.1. Taxonomy (GTDB): domain Bacteria; phylum Bacillota; class Bacilli; order Paenibacillales; family Paenibacillaceae; genus Paenibacillus_AQ; species Paenibacillus_AQ nitricinens. Next base: position 38,459 of record NZ_NFVA01000050.1, on the reverse strand, counting down.
AAGCCCTTTGGCCATCGGTGGAATCTTAGTCAACGGTAAAGGTAGTGGTCCGTTCTTGGTGACAACACAGTTCACTTCAATACTTGCATCATCTGGCAAGAAGTCCAGTATGCCACGGTTAGCAACATTTAAGGTCTGGATGTCGTTTGAACCGTTATGGAGCGATCTCATGAGATTAACTGCTGCTTCTGAATAGAAAGCACCACCGCGTTGTTCTAGCTGTTTCGGTTTCTCGCTCAGCTCTAAGTTGGCGTATAGCTCAAATAGCTCTTCTTCTACGCGTTTGACGACTTCAGCACGGTTGATACCTTGCTTAAACGATTCCATCTGCTCTTCGAGCATGGCATCCGTCATATAGAAATATTTCAAATAGTAGGAAGGCACGGCGCGAAGAGATTGTAGGAATTCTGGATTCCACTCTCGGGCGGGCACGTTCTTGGCACTGTAGCCCTCTGTGAGCATGTCATCCAGTTTATCTTCACCATCAACGTCGATTCGAGTAATCCAGTGCAAGTGATTCAGACCCACAAACTCAGCATATACACGGTCGGCAGCTACGTTATATTTGGAAGATACTTGCTTGATCAGGCCGATAGGTGCATTACAGAGACCGATACTCTTTACTTTGGAGTATTTCAGAACAGCCTCAGTGACCATTCCTGCAGGATTGGTGAAATTGAGGAGCCATGCGTTAGGAGCCAGCTCTTCAATATCCCGGCATACATCCAGAATGACAGGGATCGTACGCAGTGCTTTCATCATTCCGCCAGGACCTGTCGTTTCTTGACCAATGACACCATATTTAAGAGGAATCGATTCATCACGTGCGCGGGCATCAAGCATACCGACACGCATCTGAGTGCTGACGAAGTCTGCGCCTTCGATAGCCTTCCGGCGGTCTGTTGTAAGATGAACTTCAATCGGTAGCCCGGATTTCTCAACCATACGTTTAGCGAGATTTCCAACAATGTTCAGCTTGCGAAGTCCAGGTTCGATGTCTACGAGCCATAGTTCACGAACAGGAAGCTCCTTGTAATGAAGAATAAATCCCTCTACCAATTCGGGTGTATACGAAGAACCCCCACCGATAACTGCGATCTTTAATCCTTGATTAGTTGCCAAGATCAACCACTCCTGTCTTTTTTGTTTGTTGGATCGATTCATAATCTTGAAATTGCCGCATACTCTCATACACTTCACTACTAAGGGTCAAACCATCTTGATCCATCGCAGACCATACGGCACCTACTACAGGCTCTGTGGCAAGAGTCACCACAGTTGCATGTGGGGCTGCGGCTTGTACAGCTTTCTCAATAGGTCCGCGAATCCAGCCGCGATCCCCACGGGTTAGCAGACTTCCCGCCAGAACCACATCGAAAGTATCCTGCTCCATCCCAAGCTTGTGGATGACTGCAGCAGCGGACTTCCCTAACTCAACGCCTTGCCGATTTAGAATCTCTAAGGCTACAGCATCTCCTTCAGCTGCTGCTTCGAAGAGCAAGCGTGCAGCATGAACAGGGACCCTTTTCCAATGATTGAGGAAATCATTAAACATATCTGCAACTTCCTCATAACCTAGCAAGTTGAGTAGAAGTCCGGTCAAGAGGGTAGGTTGTTCCCGTCCATCCCAAGCTCTTATGACAGAACGAAAGACTTCAATGTTGAGTGCACCGCCACCGCCGAAGTCACCATACATGTAGTCAAAACCACCACACTGATAGTGCTCTCCTTGCGTGTTTCTGCCAGCCGAATTGGTGCCTGTGCCGCAGATTAGTGCAACTCCATAAGGGCGAGTCGTCCCTGCACGTAATCCGATCATGGTGTCACAGTTAATGGTGTAATTGATAAATCCGATCTCGCGAATCATTGGATGGAGAATAGCATAATCGGCCTCGCGGTCAGCACCGGCAAGCCCAAGATAAGTATGTTGGATGTCCTCCAATCGGAGTCCGGCCTCATTTAGTGCCCCGAATGTGGCCTCTCGAATACTGTTGGCTGCCTCAAGGGCGCCTGTCTGGTGGTTGCCGTTACCGCTCCTGCCCTTACCGAGAACATTGCCATGTTCATCGCATAGCAGAGCATAGGTTTTGGTGCCTCCACCATCGATTCCCAAGTAGTAAGTCAATGGTTGTCACTCCTTGTTTATATTATTTAATTACTTGGAAGTAGTAGATTCCCGTACTATTAACTCTGGGTCAATCTTTACACCAGCTCCGCGCTTCATCTTTCCGGAGATACGCTTTAAGAGCATTTCGGCAGCTGCTAATCCAATTTTGTCCGAGGGCTGACGGATCGTTGTTAAATATGGATGAAGCTGTGAAGCGATATAATGATCATCATAGCCAATCACAGCTACCTGTTCGGGTACCCGAATGCCAGCTTCCATCAGCGCGTTGATAACGCCAAGGGCGATATTGTCATCGCCAGCGAATACTGCAGTAGGTAACTGTCCTTTGTTCAGCCAACGCTTACAGGTATCGTATCCCATTTCAATTTCGAATTCGCCATGTACAATTTCAAATGGAGTAAGATCTTTTTCCTCAAGCGCTTGTAGGAATCCGGCACGCCGCTCCCGTGTACTACGGAACATTTCCTGTCCACAGAGATGAGCGATTGATGTATGGCCGAGCGCTAACAGATGACGGGTAGCCATATATCCGCCTTTGAAGTTGTCGATTGTAATAGAGTAGGTGTCATTCTCAGGCTTTTGGTTATCGATTAGTACATAAGGGATGCCTCGTCGTTTCATTTCCACAATATAATTGTCCTCTTCTATCGGAGAGAGCAGAATCAAACCATCTACACGATCTTCTTGGATCAAATAATGGCTATCATCCGATTCGATGCCTGTTGAGATGGATATGGCTGAAAAATAACCATGCATCGCTAATACTTCATTCAGCTCTTTGACCACCGCGTCAAAAAAGGAATCCTGCAGCGTGGTGACAATAATACCGATAATTCCCGTCTTACCGCTTGCCAGACTGCGTGCCGCTGCATTAGGGCGATAATCCAGCTCTTTAATGGCCTCCAGCACCTTCTGGCGATTATTCTCGCGTACCGATTCGGCCCCGTTTAAGACCCGGGATACGGTTACAACGGATAATCCCGACTTTTTGGCTACATCAAAAATACTCACTTTCATCTCAAGCTCTCCTCGCGGCAGATTTTCCGATCCTGTTTTCTACCTTCAGTATACAGGGTTGGCAGACTGTCCGCTGAACGTATGATTTCAAACAGGCATACCGTCCCTAAAGGGACGGCATACTTGCCAAATATTAACGATGAATGATCTCCGTAACTTTTTTCTGAATCGTCGTCATCACCTCTTCCACCGTCTTATGTCCAGTTTCTACTGGCTGCAATTCATTAATGAACATGTCATTAATTTGCGAGTAGTTGGTGATCAAATGGTTATAGGATTCGAAGCCATAGTTCACAGCACCCTCGTAGACATTTTTGATATCTTGTGGATCGATGCCGTCAAAATGTTTATAGTAAGCTTCAGCAGCTTCGGTGTTGACGGGTGGGTTACCGCCACTAAGCTCAATGGATTTCTCCTGCACTTCGGTAGTGATCAAATATTTGATCCATTCCAAAGCTTCCTTCGGATGTTTGGAGTCCTTCAAGATCAGCAGCGGATCGACGTAAAGTGTGCTGCGCACCTTATCGTTTCCTCCCCATGGTACGGCGGCTACGCCGATTTTGAAGGGAAAGTCATTCGCACCTGCAAGGTTCCATGAGCCACCGATAGACATCCCGATTTTACCTGCAACGAAGGGATCGCCGTTCTGTCCGGCTACGCTTTTGCTCCACTCAGAGGAAGGGGAGACCTTATCCTTGAAGACGAGATCAAAGAGCTTGTTATAGGCGGCAATCACTTCAGGGGAATCAAAATAAGTCTCAGAAGGCACACCGCCATTAGTCCATGTATCCTCTGAATAAGGCTGCGCTCCAAAATATAATGGCCGCATATCGCGTTCAGACCAGGTAAAGTCTACGCCATATTGTGTTTTGGCAATATCATCGGAGACGAGAGTCATTTGTTTAGCTTGGTCGACCATCTTTTCAAACGTCCAGCTCTTATCTTCATAATCGCTTGTTGGGTAAGTCAGCTTGGCAGCATCAAACATGTCTTTGTTATAGAGCATTAAGGTGACATACATATTAACTGGGATACCATATGTGTGATCTTTAACCTTATAGATATTCATGAGGTTCTCTGGGATGTTGTAATCCGCTGGCTTGAAACCATCCTCTTTAATTAGGTCGGTCAAATCGAGCAGCATATCCTTGTTGTAGTATTCTGCGAAACCTCCATAACCCCAGTGACTTGTCACATCTGGTGATTTGCCACCGGCAATTAGCGTTTGCAGCTTGCTGTCGAACTGCTCATAAGGTGCTTTTTCCACTTTCACTTTAATGTTAGGGTGCTGCTTTTCGAAATCAGGAATTAATTTCTCAACAAATGTCCGGTCCTCTGAATCTATTGTGTAATGGGTGATGGTTACCGTTTCTGCCTTGCCTCCTGAATTGGTCGAGCCGCCATTTCCTTCGGATAGAGTGTTACCAGCCGATTTACCTCCGCTACAGCCTGACAATGCCAGAACAACTAGCATGGTTGTTGCAAGTAAAAGCGCACTACTTTTCCTGTTCTTGTTCATTAGCTAAACCCTCCATGATTTCAAGTATATTTGGCCGCCCTGTTGGCGGATTATTACTTAATCCCTGTAAGTACAATCCCTTCGACGAACTGTTTCTGTGCTACAGCGAACAGCGTAACGATTGGAACCATAGCCAGAACTGAAGCGACCATCAGCAGATGCCATGGTGGAATGCGGAATCTCGATGAGGTGAGAGAAGCCATCCCGACGGGTAGCGTGAACTTCTCTGAAGAGCTTAGGTATAGCACCGGTGTAAGCAGATCGTTCCAGTTGTAGATAAAAGCAAAGATAGCTACAGTGGCTAGGGCAGGCTTGGAGAGTGGGAGTGCTATAGTAGCCCACATCCGTATTTCGCCGCAGCCATCAATGCGTCCGGCATCAAACAGCTCTTCAGGCAACGTGGAGAAGAATTGGCGCAGCAGGAAAATGTTATAAGCTGAGCCGAAGAAAGCAGGCACAATCAAGGGTAGAAAGGTGTCGATCCAGTTCATTTGTGAAAAGAGTACGAATTGCGGAATCATAATGGCTGGATAAGGCAACATCATTGTGCTCAATAATAGAATGAACCATATCTGATTCCCTTTACCTCTAAATCTGGCGAATCCATAGGCGACCAGCGCCGAAGAAATTAATGTACCTACAACGCTGAGACCGGCGATAATTAAACTGTTTTTGTAAAGCGTACCGAACTGCAGGGTATCAAAAATTTCTGTGTAATTGCTCCACTGCCAGCTCTCCGGTAGAAAGGTGGGCGGGAACTTCAGCATCTCGCGTTTGGACTTAAGTGAAGTGGAGACCATGAAGAACAAAGGAAGCAGCATCAGAAAGGTTGTTACTACTAAAGTGATAAAGCTGAAAATCTTAACAGGTTCCACTTTCCGGCGGCGTCTTGTTCCTTTAGTCTGGGGGCTTAGCGCTCTTACTGTACTCATTTGCGTCCGCCTCCTTCGTAGTGAACATAACGGTTAGATAATTTCATAATTAGTGCGGTGCACAGCATAACTACGATGAGGAGCACCCAGGCCAAGGCTGAGGAATAACCGGCACGATATTCTTTGAAAGCACTGGTGTAGAGATTATACACATAGAACCAGGTTGAGTAATTTGGACCTCCTTGAGTCATGACAAAAGCTTGGGTAAAGACTTGGAAAGAATCGATCAGCCCCATAATTAGTTGAAAGAGCAGGACAGGAGAGATCATTGGTAAGGTAATGTTCAAGAAAATTCTGAAGCGTCCAGCACCGTCAAGATTGGCTGCTTCGATCAAACTGGCCGGTACGCCTTGCAGTCCTGCGAGGAATAAAATCATTCCTGAGCCTGCTGTCCAGAAAGTCATGATGATTAAGGCGTATAGCGCAGTGTCGGGGTTCATCAGCCAAGCCGGTCCATGAATGCCGAACCAGGAAAGAATGTAATTGAAGAGCCCGATTTGCGGGTTGAAGATCCAGTACCATAGCAGGGACATAGCCACGCCGGATACCATACTTGGAAAATACATTGCTGTTCGGAAAAAGCCGCGGAGAGGAATGGTCTGGTGGAGCAATAGCGCAAAACCAAGACCAAGTGCAAGCTGGATGGGAACACCGATGAAGGTATATCTCAGCGTGACAACTACCGATTTCCAGAACAGGTCATTGTGAAACATCTCTGTGTAGTTAGCGAGCCCGATGAACTTAGGTGGGTGAATGATGTCATAATCAGTGAAGCTGAAGTAAAGCGATGACAAAATAGGATAAAGGGCGAATACAAGGAAGCCGATAATCCAAGGAGAAATGAACAGATACATATAAAACGTCTGCCGCCTGTTCTCGCGATTGATCATGACACATCAACCTTTCAGTTTTAAAGTATAAGCGCTTTAACTTTTGATCATGACAACACTATTTAATAGCAATAATACTAGAAACTCAAAATCAAAAGTTTAACCGCTTTAACTTTTTGGTTCGCTTGATAAGCTTATCATAGAGGATGATTAATAAATAATCAACACTTATTTTTTCTGTAAAAGCGTTATCAGTCATAAAACATAACATAAACTCTATATATTTTCTGAGAAAGAGCCTATTTATCAAGATTTTGAGTGTGTGTTTGTTAGCTTAACTAACATATAAATATGTTTTCGATTGATATTTCTCATGCTATGATTAGGTTTGGTATTATTTTGTTGGAAATGAGGAAACTGAATGACGACTAGGCCTTACTTAAAAATGATCCAGCATTCTGTTACAACCTCAGGGATTACCTTTGAGGAAGTTACACCGAATTTCGTATATAGAGCGTCGGATGGATTGAAATCCTTTGTGATGGTAGACGCTGAAATAGGTCTGAATAGCAGTGCCTCTACAATTATTGCTATGAGTAAATCTCTAACTTATGACGTTCTTCACAAAGAGGATGTTGCGGCTGTAGAACATACCTATTTAGCACATCCCGACGAAAAATTTAATCATTCAGATCCTTATGAATTAGCCGAGCGTTCTTTTTATAAGTTCAATAAGCAGGTAGTTGTGAAGCAGGATAACGGGGCGCAGGGAAATCATGTTTATAAAATTAATGAGATAGCCGATCTGCACGAAAAGCTGGATTTATTATTTTCTTTGCAGCTTAATGGGGCGATAGGTCCTTATTATGAAGCGGAGATTGAGTATAGAATCGTAACTTTTAATCATCAAGCGCGTGTATTCCTTGGCAAAAAAAGAGTGCATTCCTGGAAGCATAATTTGATTAATGGGGCTCTTGCGATTGAAGTTAACGATCATGCCAAACGAGTGGCGCTAGCGGAGCTTGCTTCCCGGGCTTCTAAAGCACTAGGCCTTGATTTCTGCTCCGTAGATATTTTAGAGACAAATCAAGGCCTCATGGTTATTGAAGTCAATCATAAGGTGATGTTAGATGAGTATTGTAAGCAGAATCCAAGTAAGGTGCCAGCTCTATCTGATCTTTATAGGGAAGTAATTCTCCAGCGCTTGGATCAGTTATAATCCGATATCGAGCAGCGATTGCCCGAATAATCGTTTGGCGTTTCCGATAAAGGTTTGCGTGCCGACAATAACAATAATTTCGGAGGAAGAGCTTGCCTTTAGGTGTGAGAGAGCATCCTCCAAATAAGGGAACTCGTAGCTTTTTTCGATAAAATGTTTGGCGATATGAAGTGCATCTGTAGGAAAAGAAAGATGACTTATATCAGGCTTTGTGACGATGATTTGCTCCGAGACCGTACTCATCATTTCAATAACTCCTGTATAATCCTTATCTTTAGGGACACCGATGATTGAAGTTACAGAGCGGTTGCGGTCAGGATTAACGAGTTGAATAAGTTCAGCCAAATAGCTTGCAGATTCTTTATGAATCGCCCCATCAATAATCGTTAATGGATCATGAGAGATCACTTCACATCGCCCCGGCCACTGCAGTTTTGCAAAACAATTGCCAACGAGTTCCCTATTGAGGGAACCTCCTGTAATATCCTCACATAGTGCGACTGCAGTGGCTGCATTGAGTGCTTGAAACTGCCCTAATAACGGAATCGTTAAGGATGGATAAATCGCTTGATTTGTCCGAATATCAAAAGTAGTTCCAACCGGTCCAATCGCAATAGAATCAGTCCCAAATTGCTCCTCATAATACTGTGCAGAATGGGCGCTAAGGTTCTCCTTTATAGTCGCGAGTACGCTCGGTTTCTGTTTGCTGATATATACGTTTGTTGCTTTATTTTTGACGATGCCCAGCTTATGAAGCGTAATACTGTTTAGGTCAGGTCCCAAATTAGCTACATGCTCTTCCATAATCGGAGTGATGACAGCCCAGTCATTCTTCAGAACATTGGTGTCATCAAATCTTCCACCTCTTCCGCATTCAATCACATTGAAGTCAGTAAGATTCTCCTTGAAGTACAACGCCGCAATCGCTAGACCTACACCAATAGGACCTTGATACTCATCTGTGGCAAGCTGATCTTCAATCCTTTGGAATTCCTCGCCAACTATATTTCCTAATCGTACAAAATCGTCCGTGGATATGGCCTTCCCGTCAATCCGTATTCTTTCGTTGAAATCAACCAGATGGGGTGAGGTGAATAAGCCCACTTTATATCCTAAGTGACTTAACAAAGAGGAGATAAATCTAGAGGTGGAGCCCTTACCTTTACTGCCTGTGACTAGTATGTATTGTTGATCTCGATCCGGATTTCCGACTAGATCCAGCAATGCTCTGGTGAATTCCGGTCGTCTAACTTGTTCATCCAAAGATTCTGTGATGTTGTTAATGGCTCTCAGATAAGAGCTGTAGATCATATCTTCTACCTGGGATTGTGAAGTGAATTTCACGATCATCGCTCCATTTAGTTAATTTTTGCTCGTTCTTCGGATAGTGTTGTATAGATGATGATCGGAAGTAGTACAACGGAAATACCAACAGTCAGAGCGATGCTCCAGTTCAAATCTTTATACAGCTGCACTACTGTAAACAATAAAGCGATTACGGGCAAGACCAGCTTATTTAAGTGTTTTAAAAATAGAGAGTTCATGCTTCTTTTTACAGTAACCGATGTGCCGATGTTGGGGATTTCTAATTCATTTCGTGACAAAGCAGTGATTCCGATAAATAAGTGGCTGTCGATAAATTTAAGCTGCTCATTCTCCTCATTTAGCTTGATTAGCTGGGCAATATGCTCCGTATCTATGTCTAAGATGGGGACGGCGATTTCTTTATGGTTGTAGGAAATGACGATTTTATCGGTCTCTTCCATGCCCAGCAGTTTTCTAACATTGGGGTGAATTCGGCATAAGTTTTGGTGCTCATCAAAAGGGTAGGGATGTCCTACTCTTAGCGTAAGCTCTCTTTTGCCAATAAAAAGATTTCCTAATGCGGTTAAGGGCCGTTTGATTCCCAGATGTATAAGTTTATGTATGCCTGGCTTGGATTGAGGACTTGTTCTTGCACGGGTAATGATTAGTTGATCATCCTCAGTGGCCTGAGTCTCAAGCAACAACATGATGTACCTGTTGAAATACAGCGTATTCGGCTTGGCTGTGTGATCCTCTTTTAGAGTGATGTTTATGCGAAAGCCATTCTTAGGATTAATCAGCTCGACATGATTCGAATATTTACGGACGAGTGTTGGACATGCTTTGACATAAGGTTTGGCAATCTCGTTCACTTTAGGAATTCCCCGAAGGATTGTGTTGTACTCCGGTTTAGTGATGGTTAATCCTGTTAAGGGGCAGTCTCCTAGCTTGTCCTTTGCTCTTTTAGATAATTGTATACTCCCTCTTGGGATATCACCTTTTGATAAAAGTAAACAGCTAACCTGAGTGCCATTCTCTGCTGTAAGCTCGACAAAAATATGGTGAACTAAGCCTAAATCAACCAGCTCATCGGGATTCATCGTAATTTCATCTCTGGCAGTATAGCTTTGTTTGTCTAATATGGTGAAGGTCTGCTCGATGTTTATGTTAGGCGCCTCCCAATTGATTGATAATTTGTTCGAGGGAATGAATGGTTTTTTGGAATAAATCAAAGGATTTCGGGTTACGATAATTTCGATTAATTTCAATTTGAACACTTTGAACTAACAATTCTTTGGCTGAATATGAAGTGATCGTTCCGGGATGAGATGCAGAAAATGTATGGTTTTGATGAACATTGGTAATACCATTATTGAAAAAAATACGTACAACCTCATTTATATTATTTGCTTGTATGGATGTTCCGTGTAATGTGCCTAAATCCATATCGAATTCTCTATCTTTAGAAGCCCCATGCAGGTCTATAACGAATTTAATTTGATGTTCTTTGACAATTGTTCCAAGTGCAGCTTTATATTCTCCGCCAAGGATGTAATTGGGATCTTCTTTGGAGAAGCTATTGGAATAGATACAATGACAACCTGTGAGCTTTTGTAATAGCAGAGCAAGTGAACCTGTATACATATCCGCAGGTTTTACAGCATTTTCTCTATAGTGGTTAATGGCATGCGGAGCTGACACAAGTACCGGGAGAGCGCCTTTTACAATGGTGTAGGAGGGCTCCACTCCAATATCGCCAAAATAATTGTTATTAGAGAATTGTAACTCATACTTCTCGATCAGAGATAAGATATGCCATCACCTATTCCTATTTACTATTGTGAATACAAGAAAGTATAAGTTTCACGCTTTAGCTTATATTTTTATATTTCACGCTTAAACGATCACCGTCCTTACTTAGGACGCCGAAGGCGTTTATACTTGTCTATTATAACGTTCGAAGATTTCAGATGGCTAGTTTTACCAATAAAAAGGCTATTGTAATGTGGAAAACGGTGTGCTAATATTTCAATTGAAAACGTTACCGATAAGGATACCGGAAAAATAAAGAAGATTATTTAAGTCAATTGTAACCGCTGACATTATTTCGGTAGCGCTACTCGGAGAAACGTCTTCAAATGAAATCATTAAATAAAAAGTATGAGGGGGAAGAAAAATGAAGAACATCAAAAAATACTTAGGGCTCATGTTGGTAATGTCTATGGTTGTAGTCTTGGCAGCAGGATGCGGTAATAAAGAGAACAATACAGCAACAAATGATGGAAACGCTTCATCTGGAAAAAAAGGATCGGTTTACTTTTTAAACTTCAAGCCTGAAATTGCAGAAATATATGAAAAAATCGCTAAGGATTACGAAGCAGAGACAGGAGTTAAAGTGAAAGTCGTAACGGCTGCTGCAGGTACTTACGAAACGAAATTGAAATCGGAAATTTCTAAGTCCGAAGCACCTACGATTTTCCAAATCAACGGACCTGTTGGTTTTCAATCTTGGAAAGATTACACCTTGGATTTGAAAGATACTAAGCTGTACAGCTATCTATCCGACAAAAGCCTGGCTGTAACTGAAGGTGAAGGTGTATATGGTATCCCTTACGTGGTTGAAGGATACGGTATTATTTACAACGACGCGATTATGAAGAAATACTTTGCGCTACCTGATAAAGCTGTGTCGATCTCTTCCACCACTGAAATCAATAACTTCGACACTTTGAAAGCAGTAGTAGAAGATATGACCGCTAAAAAAGATCAACTGGGTATTAAAGGCGTATTCGCTTCCACTTCCCTCGCTGCTGGTGAGCAATGGAGATGGCAGACTCACTTGGCTAACTTGCCACTGTACTATGAATTCAAGGACAACACTGAGTTTGATAACACAGTTCTTGCCGGTTTAGCCTCTAAAGAAGTTGAATTCAAATACAATGATAAATTTAAAAATATCTTCGATCTTTACATCAAGAACTCTGTGACTAAAGAATCTTTGCTAGGCAGTAAGTCTGTAGCTGATTCCATGGCTGAATTCGCACTCGGTAACGCAGCTATGGTTCAAAACGGTAACTGGGCTTGGTCACAAATCAATGATGTTGACGGTAACGTAGTGAAAGCAGATGAGATTAAATTCTTGCCTATCTACACAGGTATGGAAGGCGAAGAGAAACAAGGTCTGGCTGTAGGTACAGAAAACTATTTTGCAATCAACAGCAAAGCATCTGCTGAGAACCAACAAGCTTCTATCGCTTTCTTGGAATGGTTGTTCTCCAGTGAAAAAGGTAAAGCTTATGTAACGAACGATCTAGGTTTCATCGCTCCATTCAATACCTTTGAAGAAAATGAAAAACCAGCAGATCCACTGGCTAAAGAAGTCTCCGCTTGGATGGAAAAAGATTTGACCTCCGTAGCTTGGACATTTGCAGCATTCCCAAGTGAAGAATTCAAAAATGTCTTTGGTGATGCACTCTTGCAATATGCTCAAGGGAATAAAACCTGGGATGAAGTTGTAACCATCTTTAAGGATACTTGGAAGGCTGAAAAAGCAAAATAAAAAAGGCGTGGAAAGATGATTGAATAATTCTCAGTTGTCATACAGATATAAGCTTAGTGCCACTGGAGTCGAGACGGATTTCAGTGGCACTAAGCAACAATTCGAGTAAATTACATCTAGTTCATCATTTTCCATACTGAGATAGGAGAAGACTCCATGGAAAAATCGATAAGAAAATATTTTGCTCTTTTTGCGTTACCGACCATGATAGCCTTTGGGATCGCGTTTGTTGTACCTTTTCTGCTGGGGATATATTTATCCTTTACAGAGTTTACTACCGTCAATGATGCAAAATGGATCGGGTTTGGCAATTACATTAAAGCATTTTCAAATCAAGAATTTCTAAATGCACTGGGTTTTACGGTTAAGTTTACAGTTCTATCGGTTCTTACGATTAATGTATTCGCCTTCATACTGGCGATGTTGTTAACTAGAAAGCTAAAAGGGACTAATGTATTTAGAACTATTTTTTTCATGCCTAACTTGATAGGCGGTATCGTATTAGGATACATCTGGCAGCTGATTTTCAATGGTATTTTGTACAAATTTGGAGTTACTTTAACCTCTGACGCAACTTATGGATTTTGGGGATTAATCATCCTTATGAATTGGCAATTGATAGGTTACATGATGATTATCTATGTTGCAGGTATTCAAAATGTGCCTAAGGATATAGTAGAAGCGGCAAGAATTGATGGAGCTTCACGTTCGAAGATTCTACGTAATGTGACGATTCCACTCGTAATGCCGTCCATTACCATTTGTTTATTCTTAACGTTATCGAATTCATTCAAATTGTTTGACCAAAACTTAGCGTTGACTGCGGGTGCTCCTTCTAAGCAGACCTCGATGTTAGCACTCGACATCTACAATACGTTCTACGGAAAAACAGGATGGGAAGGTGTCGGTCAAGCGAAAGCCGTCGTATTTTTTGCACTGGTAGCCTTAATCGCCTTAATACAACTTGTCATTACTAGAAGAAAGGAGGTTGAGAACTAATGCAACAGACTAGAGCAAAAGACTACTCCATTTTCACCATTTTGTTGGTCTTGGCCATTGCGTTCTTATCTCCGATCTTTATTGTTCTGATGAACTCCTTTAAAGGTAAGTTTTACATTAGTGATACACCTTTCTTACTCCCTAATGGAACTACTTTTGTTGGTTTGAAGAACTATACTAGCGGTATAGCGAAGATTGATTTCTTCAGTGCTTTCGGAATGTCCTTGTTTATCACGGTGTGTTCGGTTGCTGTAATCGTGTTATTCACTTCCATGACCGCATGGTATATTACTCGGGTCAAATCAAAATTTACAGGTATGATGTATTATGCTTTTGTGTTCTCAATGATCGTACCATTCCAAATGGTTATGTTCACCATGACTAAAACGGCTAACGTTCTACATCTGGACAATCCAATCGGGATTATCTTGATCTATTTAGGATTTGGATCAGGGCTGTCTGTGTTTATGTTTAGTGGATTTGTGAAGTCTATCCCTCTTGAGGTTGAAGAAGCGGTTATGATCGATGGATGTAATCCGCCACAAGCCTTCTTTAAAGTGGTATTGCCGATCCTGAAGCCGATTGCTGTAACTGTAGCTATTCTTAATGTAATGTGGGTGTGGAACGACTTTCTATTGCCAGACCTGCTGATTGGTACAGAATATAAAACGATTCCTATTGCGATTCAGTACCTAAAAGGTGGATATGGATCGATTGACATGGGAGCTATGATGGCGATGCTGGTCTTAGCGATTGTGCCAATCATTATTTTCTACCTGACTTGTCAAAAGTACATTATCGAAGGTGTCGTTGCAGGAGCCGTTAAGGGTTAAATAGAATATGTATGTAGAAGCGAGTAGGGTGCTTTTCTTGTTGAGTCTTTTCTTCAAGAATCCCCTACTTTCTTATTTAACGTGTAAAGGAAAGATAGAGATGGAGAGACTGACTATTATAGATATCGCTAAATTATGTGGGGTTGGCGTGACTACAGTATCTAGAGCTATAAATAATCATCCGGATATTAATGAAGAAACAAAAGCGATGGTTATGAAAGTCATCAAAGAAAATCATTATGTTCCGAATAACAGTGCCAGAAATTTAAAACGTTCCGATTCGAAAACGATTGCAGTGTTGATCAAAGGGATATCTAACCCATTTTTCAGCCCGATGATTAAAGTATTTGAAAAAGAGATCCAGCGAAAGAAATACTCCTTCATCCTACAACGTGTCGACGAGAATCAGGATGAGATCGAAGTGGCGATTGAGCTGGAGAAAGAAAAACGCCTGAAGGGAATTGTGTTCCTGGGGGGATTATTCTCACACTCTCAAGAAAAATTACAGCAATTGACGGTTCCATTTGTCCTGAGTACGATTGGAATGACGGAAGAGTTTGATCTAAGTGACTATTCTTCTGTATCTGTAGATGACTTTAATGAGAGCTATAAAATTGTGGACTATTTATGTAATCTAGGGCATGAGAAAATCGCAGTCATTACCGCGCCTGAAGATGATGTGAGTATCGGTAAATTGAGATATGAAGGGTATAAGAAGGCTCTTTCTGATCATGGGATAGCTTATAATGAACGGTTAGTACGCCGGATGAAAGAGAATATTGACAGCTATAGTATGGAAAATGGGTATGCGGTTACAAAAGAACTGCTGGAGTCAGGGGAAGAGTTTACTGCTATCTTTACCTCATCAGATAGTATGGCCATCGGTGCTTGTAAAGCAATATTTGAAGCAGGTAAGCGAGTTCCAGAAGAGTACTCTGTGGCAGGTTATGACGGACTGGATATTTCCTTCTATTATAATCCTTCCATTACTACCATCAAACAGCCTGTAGTAGAAATTGCGGAAGCGACGATTAAGATTTTGTTTGATCTCATTAATAAGAAGGTAAATCATGCGCATCAGATCTTCCCTGCAGAATTAATGATTAGAGAATCTACGAGGTCTATATTGTAGTGTCAAGCAGTTCATATGTTTAAGTTTATTTACGAATCGGGGTGGGGAGATAGAACCGCAAGAGATTAAATCTAACGATATCAACAGCATCACACGGTTTCTCACCGCATTCGGTGACCCTGCTGCTCGCATTGTGGACAATAAGAAGAGGGGACAGGAGGTTTATTACTGGTTGGCTCGTGAAAGGGTGGCGACAAATTTTAGTTCGCTTGCCGATTTGGCAACATCGTTTAATTTTTGGGACTAAGCCGTCTTTCTTAAGAGAGGGGTTTAGTCCCATTTTAGGATAACCAGGCACTTATCGTATCGGAGATGGGTTTATAGATAAATATCATCCATCCCAGTGGGTTAGAGACCGAGATATGTAACGCATTGATAAGACTGAAGAAAGCTCCCAGCAACAGAAGAAATGAGAAAACCCACATCTCCTTGAATAATTTTTTCTTCCACATCAGGGGAACTTCAAGGGCTGCAATAACGGCTACAACTATGAGGGTCACTACTATACCCAATGTTCACAACCTCCCAAACCATCTTTAGTTTCCGGATTTCAAGTCATTGCTTAGGGCCCTTCGAAACATAACCATGCTTAACAACACCAAAGGAAGAAATAACCCAAAGGTTATAACATAATACACCCAATAATTTTCAAAAACCGTGCTGTAATAGGTGTAATTTGGGGCTATAAGAGGTGCTAGTGCAACTAAAATCAACCCTGTGGGTAAGGTTAACACTCGATACTCTTTTAATTTTAATAATTGGGACAAACCCAGAATAAAAGCATAAAAGTATAAAGTTACTTTTATAAAGAAGGTTAACATCCACTGTAGAGCTATTAAGGCTTCAACTCGCTCGAAGAATCCGCCAACAGATATGCGCCTTGCGATGTTATAGCTGGGATATAAATCTCTAGCCGTCAGATCAGGACCTAACACTAGTATGGAGACGATGATCGTTATGAAAATTACAGTCCCCCCTAAAAGGGTGCCGTGTATAAAACTCCTTGTTATTTGTTGTTGTTTATTTACATAAGGAAGTATCATTAGAAAGACAACCGGCTCTAAGAAGGTGTAAGCCGTAATGGGAATAGACCCTTTCAGTATGGGCTTTATTCCATCTTCCATGACAGGGAAGATTCTAACAATTTCCATCTGAGGAACAATTGCAACCGTCAGGATCAGAAATAAGATAATGACCATGGGTGTGAAGAGCTCACCAGCTCGTCCGATAACTTCAATACCAAGCCGCGTAGCCATAATTACGATAAGTATAAATAAGAGTAGAATGGCCGGAATAGGAGTTGCAGGCAACATTTCTGAAATCACAAAATCACTGATTTCCCGCAAACTTCCAGCCATAACAACAAGAAAAAAAATTAAAGCCATAAGCGATAGCATAGTCCCAATCCATTTTCCAAAGACCTTTTGAATGATCTCAATAAGCGTTAATTTGGGATATACCTTTGCAAACTTGCTGTACATATAGTTGGCAAGCAAACCTAATGCCATCCCAATTAAAGTGGAAATCCAGGCATTTTGTGCAGCATAGTGTGTAGAGGAAGAGGGGATTAAAAGAATGGAATCCCCGATCGTAAGGAGCATAACCAGTATGGTTAGCTGACGAGCGCTTATTTTTCCCTTTTCCAACATGGTTCCGTTCACTCCAATCTAACGCTTCATCTCTTCTAAGAAAGAATTAGTTACTTTCCCTACCTGGCGAATCCTAATGTCCGCCTTTATCTTCACTGGAAGATTTGCAAACGTCTGATCCCAATCGTCTCGTAGTTTCTTCCACGCCTGAGGATAAGAGCGGTGTATGGCCTCGCCGAATCCAAAAATATCGCTTTTGTATTCACTTTGTACCTTTTTAATAGTTGTCTCGAATAAATTTATTACTTTTTTATTAGCGATTTGTTCTAATTCAGTGATGGTTTTTGTATCCGTCAGATTTAAATTTCTACATTGCACCTCTCCTACATCTACTTCCAAATGCTGCTCAATAGTGATTTCTGGTTTGTCACTCTGCATGCTGCCTTTCATTTCAGAACGTGCTTCAAACACCTCAAGCGAAACCTTTTTTCCTTCGGGACATTGGATATAGAAAACTGTATTCTTCACCTTATTTGTTAAATAGTTATACACTTTTGATTCCTCTTGATTTAGCCAGCCAATCAATTTATCCTCCTTGAATAGGGCCAAGCCAGAGTATTTCAATTCTGTTGGAGAGTCTACGGTTTCAACATTCTTCGGAGTTTCTCCCACATCTACATTTCCCTCGATGACAACCCCAGTTAAGATTGGCTGCTTACCCTTAGTTACAAGCTCTGTTATTAGTGTTCCTAATGTCACAGTAGATGTAGGTGCCCATTGTTTCTCTGATGTTTCCAGACTAGAAAACAATCGCACAGCAGGAATCTTTTCAAGACTGGTTAATATTTTCAAAGCATCTGCTGCCTTGGCATCCTTTGCCACCACTATAAAATAATCATTTCGCGTTTCAGTATCTCTTGACATAAAGTCAAGAACATCACTGATTCCCTCTTTAGCCAAATCTTCACCAAGAACCAGGATTCTTAGATGCGAGATATAAATTTTACGTGGACTAACGGTTGTGATTTTCCTAAGGGCTTCATATACGGTATTTCCGGTCGCTTTGTAAAGGTTTACGGGTGCTTGAGGTGAACCTCCCTTTGAGCCAGCGATTTGACTAGGTAAAACCACTTGTGCAGAAACTTGATATTGATCTCCGATTTTATCTATACCTATTCCTACTGCAATCGCAAGATCATTCAATTCTTGGCGACTCCAGCAACCTGTTAGAAATATTTGCATGAGTATAAGAACACAAATCAGAAGCGATCTTCGTTTCATGGTTTATTCCTCCGTTAGCTCTGAATACCCTCTAAACACGCCTTAACTTCGAGATTTTAGGTCATTGCTCAGTACACCTCGAAACACTCCCACACCTAACAACGCCAAGGGTAGAAATAATCCAAAGGTTATAATATAGTACACCCAATAATTATCGAACACCGCGTTGTAATAGGTGTAGTTTGGGGCAATAAGGGGAGCTAGTGTCACCAAAATTAACCCTGTGGGTAGCGTTAGCACCCGGTACTCTTTTAATCTTAATAATTGAGCCAACCCTAGAACGAAAGCATAGAAGTATAAGGTTACTTCTATAAATAGGGTTAACATCCAAAGTAGGGCGATCATGGCCTCCACCCGCTCGAAGAATCCACCAACGGATATGCGCCTTGCTATGTTATAACTGGGATATATATCTCTTGTTGTCAGATCTGGACCCAGCACTAATATGGAAACAGCGACTGTGAGAAAGATTACAATACCGCCTAAGAAACAGCCCCAAAGTAAACCTTTTGTTATCTTTTGTTGTTGGTTTACATTAGGGAGAAACATTAAAAAAACAACCGGTTCTAAAAAGGTGTAAGCCGTGATGGAAATAGACCCCTTCAACACTGGTTTTATTCCGTCCTCCAATATAGGCAGTAATCTGACCGTCTCCATCTGAGGAATAATGGAAACCATCAGGATGAGGAATAGGATAATAATCATAGGTGTAAAGATCTCAGTAGCTCGTCCTATGACTTCAATACCAAGTCGTGTAGCCATAATCACGATCACCATAAATAAGATTAAAATAGCCGGAATCGGGGTTCTTAGTAAGATTTCGGAGGTCACGAACTCACCGAGCTCCCGCATACTTCCAACGGTAACGATAAGAAAATACATTAAGGTCAAAAGCGAAAGAATAGTCCCTATCCATTTTCCAAGCGCTTTTTGAATCGCTTCGATAAGCGTTAGTCCGGGGTACAGCCTTGCAAATATGCTGTACATATAGACGGCTATCAAACCTACGATCATTCCAATCAATGCGGAAATCCAGGCATTTTGTTTGGCGTAATATGTAGTGGAAGGGGGAATTACAAGAATGGAATCCCCGATCGTAAGGAACATAACCAATATGGTTAGCTGGCGAGTACTTATTTTTACTTTTTCGAGCATGGCTTTGTTCACTCCAATTTATCACTTCATCTTTTCTAAGAAAGAGTTCGTCACTTTTCCTAGCTCACTAATTTTACTGTCTGGCTTTATGTTTATTGGTAAGTGGACAAAGGTTTGATCCCAATCATCGCGTAATTTCTTCCACGCCTGGGGGTTAGAGCGATGTATGACTTCGCCGAATCCAAAAATATCTGATTTATATTCTTGTTGTACTCTCTTAATCGTAGCTTCGAATAAATGGACAAATTCCTGATCGGCAATTAGTTCTAGTTCAGTGATGGTCTTTGGATCCGTTAGGTCTAGATTTCTACATTGCACTTCTCCTAGATTGGATACCGTATGTTGCTCGATAGTGATTTCCGGTTTACCGTTACGTATGCTGCCTTTCATTTTGGAGTAGGCTTTAAATACCTCGAGAGAGGCCTTATTTCCATCAGGACATTTGATATAGAATACCGTATTTTTTACCTTATTCGTTAAATAGTTATACACTTTTGATTCGTCTGGAGTTAGCCAACCAATCAATTTGTCCTCTTTGAATACGGCCAACCCTGAATATTTCAATTGTGTTGGTGAATCTACAGATTCTACATTCTTTGAAGTTTCTCCCACATCTACATTTCCATCGATGACAACCCCTGTTAAAATTGGATTCTTACCTTTAGTTACAAGCTCTGTAATCAAAGTTCCTAATGTCACAGTAGACGTAGGTGCCCAATATTTCTCTGAGGTTTCCAAACTAGCAAACAATCGCACAGCAGGAACTTTTTCGAGGTTGGTTAAAATTTTCAAAGCATCAGCGCCTTGGCATCCTTTGCTACCACTACGAAGTAATCGTTTCGCGTCTCGGTATCTCTAGAGAAGAAATCAAGAACGTCACTGATTCCTTCTTTAGCCAAATCCTCACTGAGGACTAAGATCCGTAGATGCGAGATATATATTATACGGGGACTAATGGTTGTAATTTTCCTAAGGGCTTCATATACGGTACTTCCTGTCGTTTTGTAAAGGTTGACGGGTGCTTGAGGAGAGCCGCCCTTTGAACCAGCGATTTGACTGGGTAAGACCACCTGTGCAGAAACCTGATATTGATCTCTGATTTTATCGATTCCAATCCCTACAGCAATCGCTAGATCGTTCAGTTCATGGCGACTCCAGCAACCTGTAACAAATATTTGCATGGGAATAAGAACGCAAATCAGAAGCGATTTTCGTTTCATGATTTATTCCTCCGTTAAATCTCCCGGCTTTTGCGGTGGTGTACTCTTTTCCCGAACGATATTTTTTTGATTGATTAGCCTAGGGCGGGTAAACATAGCCCAATGGGGCATTCGGAGAAGGGTATCCTTTTGATCGGTAAGAATAAATGGTGCTAAGGGGCTCATGTAGGGAATTCCAAAGGAGCGTAAGCTGCACATATGCAGAACGATCGCAATAACCCCGATAATGATCCCGAACAATCCAAAGGATGCAGCAAGGAACATCATCGGAAATCGTAGCATTCTAATCGTCAAGGAAAGATCAAAGGACGGTAACACAAAGCTGGAGATCGCCGTTATAGCTACGACAATAAGCATCGCGGCAGAAACTATGCCGGCATCAACTGCCGCAGTCCCGATTACTAGAGTACCTACAATGGATACAGATTGGGCTATGGTTTGGGGCATTCGTACACTCGCTTCCCTTATAATTTCAAAGGCAAGCTCCATTAAGAGTGCTTCGATAAATGCTGGAAGTGGTACGCCTTCCCGTTGTGCAGCCAGACTGATCAGCAGGGTTGTAGGTAACATTTCCTGATGGAAGGTAGTAATAGCTACATATAATGATGGGGCTAGTAGTGAAACGAATATACTGAAATATCGAAGCATCCGAACTAAGGTACTAACATCGGCACGTTGATAATAATCCTCCGCCGTCTGCATGAAAGAAACGAATAAGGTAGGGACAGTCATTACTATAGGCGTACCATCTACTAATATGGCTACTTTCCCCTCCATAAGCGCAGCGGCAACCACATCAGGACGTTCTGTATGATGGATCGTTGGAAACGGTGTGTAGGTTTCATCCTCGATTAATTCTTCGATATAGCCACTTTCCAGAATGGCATCAATATCGATACGATCTAAACGCGAATGTACTTCTTGCACAATTCCTTCGCTAACAATGCCGTTGATATACATAATGGCCACATCGGTCTGGGTTACACGTCCGATTTGCTGTGTTTCTAACCAGAGATTGGGGTCCTTTATTTTCCGCCGGATTAACGCGGTGTTTGTTCGCAGGCTTTCCGTGAAGGCTTCTTTAGGCCCGCGGATAACCGTCTCAGTGGCGCTTTCCGTCACTCCGCGGTCTTTCCAGCTTCGCATTCCAATGGTGAACCCTTGGGTGTCTCCATCGACTAAGAGAATCACATCTCCGGAGAGGAGAGAGGTGAACAAAGAAGTGAACTGTGTCACATTCTTGACATCACCTACGGTGAGCATGTGATTTTTAAAAAAAGAATAGTTATCACTGTCAGCTTTCAAGCTCGAATCTGGAATTTCTAAGATAAGAGACTCTAGAATGAAATCCTGAATAGCATTACTATCTGCCAGTCCGTCTGTATAGAAAATAGCTGCTTTGATCTGGTGTTTTAAACCAATCGTGAAATCTCTGATCACAAGGTCAGTGCTGTTGCCAAGCGTTGTTTTTATATATTCAATATTATCTTGTAGGATTTCCTTGAGAGGTAACTTAGGTAATTCTTTAATGGGGTCGGGGTGCCCTACTGAAGGCTTCTTGAAGGCTTTGGTTATTGTTCTGTTCAGAAATCCCATGGTTGTTATCCCTCTTCCGCAAGCTGCTGTAATTTAGCTATTACCATAATGCGGAGGGATTATTCTTTGAATAATCCATGGTGGGATTGGGGATGAGCTCGCAAAAAAAAGGCCATCGAGATTCTCTCGACAGCCAGGGTAGAACTAGATATTTAAGAACTAGAGGATGTCCAATCATTCGTCAGGTGTTTCTCAGTTAATATAGACAGCAACTGGATACCGACCTCATTATGGCCACCTTCTGGGATGATCAAATCGGCGTATTTCTTGGACGGTTCAATAAAAGCTTCATGCATTGGCTTAACCGTGCTCAAATATTGGTGATGGATCGATTGGATGCTCCGGCCACGTTCTTCGATATCGCGGAGTACCCGGCGGAGGATGCGTACATCAGGATCAGCATCAACAAAGACTTTGATATCAAGCATATCGCGGAGGTTCTCGTCGGAAAGAACATGGAGTCCCTCGATGATTACAATGTTGTTTGGTTTCAGTTCTACAGTCTCCGTAGTGGAGCGGGCATGAACTGTGAAGTCGTACACCGGTGCATATGCGGTCTGATCTTCACGCAGACATTTAAGATGCTCAATAAGCAGCTCATTGTCGAAAGCGAAAGGATGATCGTAATTGATGGATTCACGTTCAGCGAAGCTGAGGTGTGAATGATCTTTATAGTAGTTATCTTGAGATATGAAAGTTACCTTTCCCGTTCCAAGACGGTCAATGACGGAGCGGGCTACGGTTGTTTTTCCCGAGCCGGTGCCGCCGGCGATACCAATGATAAGCATGTGATTCAATAACCCTCCCTAAGATTGCCGTTGCAATTCCAATATTGTAGCACAGCGCTCATGTTTTTTCACCTTAGATCGGGTAAAATTAAGATGGGATTTTTTGAAATTCGTCTATATTAGGGACAAGGCAAACACGGAAGGGGCAATTCTACCAATGAACGGAAAAAAATCAGTGCAAGAGGCCTTTAATGAAACGACATATCGGATCGTAGGACATGGAAATCGAGAGGTTCAAGTCTTGAAGGAAGCCTTTGAAGCTGTAGAAAATAGTACACCGTCTGATATTTATGGATCGGGGAAGGTTATTGAGGATTTTCAATCGGAGATGGCGAAGCTTCTGGGTAAAGAGACAGCGGTCTTCTTTCCGAGTGGAACAATGGCACAGCAAATCGCTTTAAGAATATGGTGTGATGAAAAAGGACTCAAGAGCGTCGCCTATCATCCTTTATGTCATTTGGAGATCCATGAGCAGGATGGGTTGAAGGAACTGCATCATATTGAGCCTGTCCTACTTGCGAACAAGGATCGACTAATCACCTTGGATGATGTATTACATATGAAGGAAGATATTGCTTGTCTGCTGCTCGAATTGCCGCAGCGCGAGATTGGTGGACAGTTACCGGAGTATAAGGAGCTTGAAGCGATTTCTGCACATTGCCGTGCTCGGGGAATTAAGCTGCATTTGGATGGCGCAAGATTGCTTGAGACGCTTCCCTATTATGGCAAGACAGCTGCTGAGATCTGCGCCCTCTTTGATAGTGTCTATATCTCACTGTATAAAGGAATCGGAGGAATTGCAGGCGCGATTCTTGCAGGCGGTGAGGCGTTTACGAAGCAATCGAAGATATGGAAACGGCGGCATGGTGGCGACCTTATCAGTCTGTATCCATACATTATTTCCTCTGATTATTACTACCAGCAAAGAGTAGATAAGATGCAGCAGTATTACGAAGGGGCTAAGGAGCTTGCTGCTTTAGTTAATCAATGTCACGGGGTGACTACGTTACCTGCTGAGCCTGTCTCCAACATGTTTCATATGCATTTTCAAATGTCTAGGGAGAGCATTGAACCGATCCTGTCTTCTGTATATGAGTCAACAGGAATCGGTTTAAGCGCAGCGATAAGACCAACGGGAGAAGATACTTCTTATTGTGAGATCAGTATTGGAGACAAGTACGCCGACATTCCTAAAGAAGAGGTAAAAGGATTCTTGTTGCTGCTCGATAAGCTAATGCGCGAGTCATCTTCCGAGCAGTGTTCGAAGTAACGAGATCCGTAATAATTGCTTTTTAATAAGCTTCGTACGGAATTCATTTCTTAACTGATTGTAAATAGGCGGGCAATGGTTGAGAGCCCAATGATACATGAATTTAAAGTCTGTAGCGTCTTTTGCAGAATTTAATAAATAGTAGGAGATCGTATCATAAGCATTATGGTTAAACCATTCCGCCATTTCTGGCTCGCTATATCCATATTTCTGAACGGCCATATTCTTAATCAACAGCTTCTCCTCCAGATTCTCAATTAAGAATCCCTGACTCAGATTAAAGGTGATATTGTCCCCGTGTAATCTGTATACACCGGCAAGTGTATCTATGAAGCCGGCATCACCGACCAACAAGGAACGCAGATAAATAGAAGCATCATTAACCATGTTCATATTTAGGATATCCATAGCTATTAAAGCCTCACGCTTAAAGACAGTTGTTAAGGTGGAGGAGGGCTTCGGATATCCTTTTTTCTCGAAATTCATGAAATAATCCTGCTTCTTAATAATCTTGCTTAGCTGTAGGCTGTTGATCTTCAGTTGCTTGGCCTTTGAAAATTCAAGAAAAACATTAGCAGCCACAAATGATATTTCGGGATGGTGATTGTGAAACTCTACAGCCTTACTTAAATAATTCATGTCAATCAGATAGTCATCATCATCGAGAAAAAGAACATACTCGCCATTACCATGAGCAGCAAAAGCTATACGGCGATTATTTCCCGGCCCGCTGTTCTTTTCGTTTCGCATGTAGATTACCTGTGACTCGCCTCCGAAGCTTTGATGCATTAACTCTTCCGTGCCATCTGTAGAGCAATCATCAATAACTGTAATCTCTTTATGCGGATAGTCCTGCATTAAGATGCTTTGGATTGCTTGATTTAGGAATGCCTTTCTATTGTAGGTAGTGATAATGACACTGACCTTAGGATAATCGGCAAAGGAAAGGAGAGTGGAGTCTGAAATAGCCATATCTGAGGACTGATGTTTGATTGCGACGATCCCATGGATTAACCCGTCTATCTCTTCGTTTACGATACTGAATTGCTCTGACAGATAGAATCTTATTGCATCCTCTGAAGCTCTCCCTGTGAGATAAGCACGGATCACTTCGGATAGGGTTTCTAGAAAGGTTTTGATTTGCGGATTTTGTTCTTTATCTAGGATCAGGCGGCATCGTTGAAAGATTTCCTGATCATCCATTTGAAGGGCAGATGAATGGTTTATTTCATCATTCAGGTCATTTAGAAAGACGTAACAGGCTTGCTGCAAAACCTCGCTATGATCCATTTCGAGTCCTCCTGATGTGTTATTTAGATACACTACTTACCTTAGGTCTAGCCAGAACCTTATGCTTGAGCTTCGCCCGATATCCTCTGAGATGCTCCCATGTATACAGGAAAACTTCCCGTTCCATTAAGGAGGCGATCACGAAATATATAGGCAGGATTACAAGCCCTAGCAGTACACCCCACAACATAAGCCCCACATAGGAATGGATTCGGATAGGGATGGCGCTAGAGATCAGAATAATGCCCGCAAAAACCACTGCATTCGTTAGCCATCTTCTAAAGGTGACCCAAGGGCTCCGATTCAGCAGATGTTTGCTAGCATAGACCACAATATCTACGGAGCGGTATAAGAGGGCAGCTATGGTTCCCATCAGTACACCGTAAATTCCCATAAAGATTACAAAGACAATAGAAGCGACTAGATTGATTACGGATTCTAGAATGGAACGGTTCTGTGTTTTCTTGAAATGTCCGGCAATTGTTATCACATTATTGGAAGAAGCTCTGGCATTGGTTAATAATTTGATGACTACGAACAAGACCGGCAGCCACATATCGATATAATTCACGTCGTTTACCCCTGCGGTATACAATTTCATAAAAGGTAGAATCAGAATATAGGCCACTGTTAGTATCGAGAAGATGAGCCCCATAAAATACACTTCGTAAGCATCATAAAATTTAATAAAGGCCTCTTTACTCTCATGAAAGCTCTGACCGAGAGCAGCTTTCACGCTTCCGTTTATGGTTTGGACGATGTTATCAACAATCGTAAAAATCATGTTGTACATGACATAAATGCTGACGATCTTTAAGTTCGTAAATATAGTCAGGATCAGCACGTCGGTATTTCTAAACACCAAGTAGGAGATCTCATGGACTAACACGGAATTTTTTTGGCCAATGGCTTCATAGTCTGGTTTGAGAGTTAGGTTGATCCATTTGTAATGTTTATTGATATAGATATAGAAGACGACGATTTGAAGTACGGTTAATATGAAATAGGAAGCTTGCACAGCGATGATGTTAACCCCTTGAAGCAATAACAGAATCCGAATCACATTGTTCAGAATGTTAGCTACAGTGACTATAGATGTCTCTACATAGCTTTTTCCCTCTGCAGCAAGCAGAACTTTGAATTTTCCTTGAAAATAATAATTGATCGCCCCGCCCATTCCTGTGAGTAAAATAATGAGCGTAATCGATAATTTATCGATTTCAGAAGTAATCACTAATGGATACAGGGTGGCGATTAGAAGGACGGCGAAAAAATAATAAATGCCTGTTTTTTTATAATAGCTGGAGGTGGCGGCCAGAATAGAGTTGATATGGTTCTTATCATCCGAAGCCACTGGCTTATATAGGGCTTGTATCGAAGCGGCTCCTACTCCGGCTTCCAGCAGGGCCAAATAACTAATGATCTGTACAATAGAAGCGATTAAACCATTGGCTTCAGAGCCATAGTTGACCATAATCAGTCGGGGGATAAAAAAACCAAGGATGATCGTGATGAGCTGACTCCCGAGTCCAAAGGATAAGTTAAGAATGCTCCGCTTGGCTCTCATAACGTATCCTCCTTTCGTAAAGCGATAAATACTTATCCAGCTGCTCGAAATGTTCTTCGGCATGTTTGACTTGTGGCGTGACATCCATGCAGTGGGTAATCATACTATCAAACACCTGTACAGGCTGGAGCTGCTCCAGTGTAGTGAAATCAGCATATAATCCTTTGAACTGGACATCTTCCATTACGTTGATCATTTTTTGGCTGTAAGCCACAGGAAACACAGGTTTGCCCAATACCCAGCCCAGGATCATCGCATGGAATCTTGAAGCAACTATAAAGCTGGAATTGGCTAGAACGGACAAAACCTCTTCCATATTTGTTTTATATAAATGCACTTGGATGGCATCCTCATAGGAGGGCCCCATAAGATTCTGGATCTCTTCAATCGCCAGCTGGTCCCCTTCATGTTCACAAAAGGACATGAAATGAACAGCGTAGCCTTTTTCAATGAAATAAATTGCGAGTTCTTTCATTTTTTCATAATAGAGGTTGTTAAAGCCGTTCAGACCTTTAATAGAAGGCTTAATGACGGATAAGACAATGTAATCCTCGGGTTCGGCTTGAGGATCTGGTGGATCAAGCTGAAAAATAATATCTGGCGCTAAACGGACATTATCCAGATCCTCAAATAAATCATAAGAATATTTTTCTCTAAAGCAGATGTCGGTATAGTCCTTAAAAATGCGCTTATGTTCCTCGTAATATTCTTTATCTGTATAAGGGCCGAAATTCGAACCTAATAAATAGTAAGGCTTATTCTTATTCCGAATGGTTTCTGCGTTCTTGAAATGCTCTGACCAATGCTCTGCCTGCATAAAGATCGAGCCGCCGATATGAACGACACCATCGGAGTGATCGGCCATATATTTTTGCGCCAGATTATGTATCTTTAACCTTCTGCAAATAAAGGCAATGCCTCTAAAGAAGAATGAATCGGAAGGATACACTCTGAGGTTCTTGATCTCTTTGAAGACCAGCTTGTATAAGCGTGGAGCGCAGATTCTGAATTCGGTATCCGGATACCTCTCACATAACACCTTTATGAATAAATCATCGCCCAAATTAAATTCGGTATAGGCATAGATCAGCAGCTTTTTCATATTCTAAATTCCTTTCGCTTGAACCTGGATAAGCTTTTCTCCACAGAAATGAATCTGTGATATAGAAGCGGGGAGATTAAGAATGTTCGGATATAAAGGGCTAATCTTCGATCATTACCTCTATAACGTCTTATGAGTTCATACATTTCTTGGTTTAGTTCCGGATAGGTATGATCGATGTCGCGAAGTAACTTCTGAATGCTTTCGCCTTCTGTCTCATTTAGACAGGTTTTTAGGTTGAAAAAGTAATTCTCGATCAATTCGCGATTTCTTATATAAGGAGATATCATATCCAGGTTCTCAAAGGGATGGGCCTCGAAATAAGCATCGACCCGTTTGAATACATCAACGACATCAAATTTATTCACATTATAGCTATTGGAAATGGACGTATTTCTTTGTAAATAAAACGATAATATATCCGGTAATGTGATGACTCTAGTAGCTCTGGATAAAGCTTTGTAGATAAATTCCTGATCTTCTCCATTCACACAGCGTTCCGTATATTGGAGTTCGTGAAGGAGTAATAATTCCCGTTTGTACGCAATGCTCCCTGTCCATATTCGCAAGCTTTTGTTCACGAAAATATGAGTCAGCGCTTCACTGCCTGTGATGTCGCTATATGCAGAGGCGTAGCTCAAAGTAGCAACTCCATCCTCTGTGACATGGCTATATCCCCAGCAGATAATTTCGGGGTTAGATGGTTGAGTATAGGTATGAACGGTCCTTACTAAATCTGTAGAGATATAATCATCTCCATCCAGAAACAGCACATAGTTGCCTGTGGCTTCTGCTAAGCCTCTATTTCTAGCCGCACTAACCCCTTGATTCTCTGTTCGAATGACTTTGCAAGAAAGCTCGGGATGAAGTGAGAGGATCTTTTCTATCACATTGTAGGTGTGATCCGTAGATCCGTCATCCACGATAATGACCTCAAAATGCGGTTCACTTTGGGCAAGGAGTGTATCAAACATAGGGGTCATATAATGTTCAATATTGTATACAGGGACCACAATGCTTAGATTCATGTGCTGGCTCCTTTCCTTGGTAGAACTGGATAAACAGCTATCTTAAGCTTACCCTTCGTATCAAAAGATTGTATATACTACTTTAGTTTACTTATGGCTACCTCTAATTCGTTGTAACATCACGTGAATAATAATTATTACAGTATGTAAAATGACAATCATATCGATTGGTATAACATATATAGAAAGTCTATAAAATCATGAACGCTCGAAGCGGAGGGACCTGCGATGCAGCTGCAAAAAATATTCGCGAACGGAGAAAGATTAAAGAATACGATAGAGGCATTTGCGGATTATGGGCGTACAGATAACAACGGCGTGACCCGGTTATCGCTGACGGAAGAGGACGTGAAGGTTCGAAATTATTTTCGTACCTGTTGTGAAGAATTGGGCATGTCTGTGAAGGTGGACGATATGGGCACGATGTACGCCACGCTTGCGGGTGTAGAGTCTGGCCCGCCTATTGTGATTGGCTCGCATATGGATACTGTGAAAAAAGGTGGAAGATTCGATGGCGTTCTTGGGGTAATTGCTGGACTAGAGGTAGTTCGCACACTCGAGGACCACGGGATAAAGCCGAAGCTGCCGGTGACCATTATGAATTTCACAAATGAAGAAGGGGCTCGCTTTGAGCCTTCGATGATGGCCTCTGGTGTGCTGGCCGGTAAGTTCGATAAGGCAGAAATGTTGAATAAAAAAGATCCGGAGGGCATTACCTTTGGCGAAGCGCTGGAGGAAAGTGGATATAAGGGGGAAGCGATTAATCGAATTACCGAAGCCACTGCTTATTTGGAGCTTCATATCGAGCAAGGTCCTGTGCTAGAACAAGAAGAACTGTCGATTGGTCTGGTAGACTGTGTAGTTGGTATGGCCTGTTATGAAATTGAGGTGACGGGGGAATCGGATCATGCGGGCACCACGCCTATGGCAATGCGCAAGGATGCCTTGTTCGCTGCCACGGATTTGATCACGGAGCTTAGAAGCAAGCTTAGTGCGCTCGACTCTGAACTGGTGTATACCATGGGCAGAATGAATGTGCTTCCTAATATTCATACCGTTATTCCTAATAAAGTGATCTTTACGATTGAGGCAAGACATAAAGATATGGAGATTGTCCGTAAGGTGGAAGCCATTATTCATAGCTTGCCGGAGATGCTACTGGACTGTGTAGTAAGTAAGACCAAGCTTTGGGGCAGAGAGACGGTTTGGTTTGACCGGGGAATATGTAATTTAGTGGAGCAAGCGGCACAAGCCTTGGACTATTCTAACCGGAAGATCGCAAGTGGCGCAGGGCATGATGCTCAGTTCGTAGCAAGCTTTCTGCCATCCGCGATGGTGTTTGTACCTAGTGTGAAGGGGAAAAGTCATTGTGAAGAGGAGTTTACCTCCTATGATGATTGTGAAAAAGGGGTAAATGTAATCCTAGAAACAGTGTTGTTATTACTGTCAAATTAATACGTGTTACTAAACATAACATTACATGATGGTAGTAGTGCTTTAATTTCATACAAAATCGTCAAAAAGGCACTCTAAGCAGTGTCTTTTTTTATGAGATAATGATTAGGGTTGTGTTGGGTACCAAATGAACCTGAAGTTGATAGGCAGTTTAAGACGAATCCTTTGTGTAAAAACACAATGATGATAGATAATATTTTAATTTTTTACCAAATTGGAAATACTAAACGTATGTTATTATTCTTTACATAAGGGATCTACATTAGACGGGAGAGATGAATGATGATTATCGGAGTGCCTAAAGAAATTAAAAATAATGAGAATCGTGTAGCCATAACACCTGCGGGTGTAGTTAGCCTTATTAAAGAAGGACATCAAGTGCTGGTGGAAGCTGGGGCTGGTGTGGGAAGCGGATTTCCAAACGAAGAGTATGCTTCTGCCGGGGCAGAGCTGATTCAGGACGCAGCCACCGTCTGGAGCTCTGCCGAAATGGTGATGAAAGTGAAAGAACCACTGGAAAGCGAGTACCCCTATTTCCGTCCAGGCCTTATCTTGTTCACGTATCTGCATCTTGCACCTGAACCTTCTCTGGCCGCTGCGCTCAAAGATAAGGGTGTGTTTGCCATCGGGTATGAGACGGTTGTTCATGAACGTACCTTGCCGCTATTAACACCGATGAGTGAAGTGGCGGGCCGGATGTCCGTTCAGCTTGGCGCTCAGTTCTTGCAAAAGAACTATGGCGGACAAGGGATTCTTCTCTCCGGTGTTCCCGGGGTTAGTCGTGGCAAAGTTAGCATTATCGGCGGTGGTGTAGTAGGTACTAATGCCGCGAAAATGGCTATCGGATTGGGTGCCGATGTTACAATTGTTGACCTCAGTGCAGAAAGATTACGTCAATTAGATGATATTTTTGGTGCACAGATCAATACGCTAATCTCGAACCCTTACAATATTGCCAAAGTGGTAGCTGAGGCAGATTTGTTGGTAGGTGCGGTGCTGATTCCGGGTGCGAAAGCACCGAAGCTGGTGACAGAAGAAATGGTCAAGACCATGAAGCCGGGTTCGGTGATTGTTGATGTGGCGATTGACCAAGGTGGTATCGTGGAGACGATCGACAGAGTGACCACACATGATAATCCTGTATTTATTAAGCATGGCGTACTGCATTATTCTGTTGCTAATATGCCGGGTGCTGTGGCCAAAACTTCGACGATTGCTTTAACCAATGTGACTGTTCCATACGCCTTGCAAATTGCCAATAAAGGCGTGATCAAAGCGATTCAAGATAATGCCGGTTTAAGAAGCGGTGTAAATGTGGCTAATGGTAAAATCACTTGCCAAGCCGTGGCTGAAGCACTTGGTGAGAAACATTTTTCGGTAGAACAAGCCATGGAGCAGACGTTCACGATGAGCTAAATAGAGCTAAATAGAGCTAAATAGAGCTAAATAGATGCATTCAAAATGCTTGAAAATATTTGGAAACCAATAGACAGCAAATTTCCGTTATGGGAGTTTGCTGTTTATTGTTCTGGGAGTAATATTTTCGGCTCAGTTCGGTGTGGGGAGGATCTGGCAGAAGTCTGCTAGTTTGATCTAGGAGGTAGCTAGGAGTGGCTTCAGTGTGCTAGATCCAGCAGAAATCTACTAGTTCGGTGTTAAAGGTTGTAGGACCGTTATGAAGATCGTTGGATCGGGTGGATGTTTGTTGGTGATGATTTTTAGGGAAATCCTCCCTATAAATTACGTAAAAAAAGCTTAAAATGCTATTTATAGGTAATTTATCCCTATAAATACGAAGAATATCCCCGATTGTGCCTGAATTGGAGGAGTTATAGGGAGGTTTTCCCTGATTAGTAGCAGGCAAACCTAAAGAGACACAATTACAGGGAGGAATTCCCTAAAAATTATAAGGGGGCTCTCTCAAGTAGCGGTTTAAGTGTTGTCGCGCCACTCCGTCACCTCGCTTCTCGTCACCCGCATCAACGTAACCTGCAACTCCGTCCCGCGCGACTCCATAATCCCGCCATTCCGCAACCAACTTAACCTGTGACTCAGCAACTCCGCCCCATGTAACTTGTTAACCTCGTAAATCCTCTATCCGGCGATCTCAAGGTCCCAGCCATCGCGCCCCCATCCCATTATCTTATAGTCAGCGGGGAGCACGCATACTATAATAAAATCACTCTAAAGTACAAGGTTCGGCTATTTTTCAGGCAGGGGTGGGGCTAGTGACGGAAAAGGATCCATTGTTTGATCGTTTCTTCGATAGTATGGAATCGTTGGCGGATGCTATTAGTGAATCTCTTCAATCTCAAGTTACCATTGAGGACAGCAATCACCATGTGATCGGATACAGCTCCCATCAATTTGAGAGTGATTCTGCAAGAATTTCAACCATTATTGGAAAACGCGTACCTAACGCTGTCATTATTGGTTTGCGTAAGAAGGGGATTATGCAGCAGCTTGAGAACGCTACACGTCCGATTCGGATTCCTGCGGTGATGGAGGTAGGTCTTGGACCCCGACTCGCTATTTGCATCAAACATCAGAAGGAAATTCTCGGGTACATATGGGTAGTGGATGCAGGCAATCTAGTTGAGGGACACGCGGAGAATATCGTTGAGAAAGCGGCGGGCATCGTAGGGCGCTACTTATTGAAGCAGCGGGGGTGGAAGACGAAGCAGGAGAAAACGCAGGAGGATTTTTTCTGGAAGCTGCTCACCTCCCATTATGACAATGAAGCGAACATCAAGCAGGATGCGGAAGTTTGGTCAATTCTTTTGCCGGAGAAATATTATATTAGCGTGTTAGAGAGTGACAAAGTCATCAATGATCATTTTGTACTTCGGATTCGGCAAACTATGGCTTCCTATTCAGGCATGCAATTATTATTTCTGACTGCAGAGCATAATCGGTTGATTATATTGTTTTCATTCAGCTTTCGTATGGAAGGGACGGGTGGACTGTCTTCTTTTATGCGAAAAATTATTGAAGATATGCGTAAGAGTGAGGGCTGTATGCTAAGCGCAGGCTGTAGCCTGGATTACACCGAATATATGTCGGCAGCCATTGCGTATTGGGAAGCGGGGTCCATTCTGGAGATCAAGAAGCTGCTGCCTTTTCATGGCCGAGAGTTATTATTGTATGAGGATATTGGATTTTGGGCGTATGTTCCGGCTATTATAGAGCAAAAACGTAGTCGAACCCGTAAAAGTCCTTTGCTGTATCCGCTAAAAGAGCATGATCGCGAGCATAAAAGTGATTTTCTAAAAACGATCGCCGTTTATTTATCACTCAGTGGAAACTTGAAGGAATCCGCCGTTTTTTTACATATTCATACCAACACATTGCTGTACAGATTAAATCGCATAGCAGAGATAACGGGAAAAAGCTTAAAGGATACGGGATACCGCACTTCTATATATTTGGATATTTTGACGGAAGAGACAAGGCAGCTTAATCAGTGGTTTGTTGAGTCTCACGGGAATAAAATGAATTAAGCACCAACTGGGCAGCGAACA
Source organism: Paenibacillus sp. VTT E-133291 (assembly GCF_002264395.1). GTDB lineage: Bacteria > Bacillota > Bacilli > Paenibacillales > Paenibacillaceae > Paenibacillus_AQ > Paenibacillus_AQ nitricinens. The sequence goes on along the minus strand of NZ_NFVA01000050.1, from coordinate 4,124 downwards.
CGTACAATAACCTATATTTAGAACCTATAATATTGGAGGGACTAAGCATGGTGAAGGAAGTTCGTTCACCCGATGCCCTTGACTTTGAACGGAAAATGAGAGACAGCATCGTGGAATCGGCCAAAGCTTTAAATAACAGTGGAGCGGATTTTGCAACATTTGATGAGTCGCGCTGCAACCCGCAGTTTTGGACGCGTACAGATATTGGAGGACTACAGCTGAACGCTGGTGTGGCGCCTTCGGTAGGGATTAAAGACATTTTTCAGAATGGACATTTATATGCCTTCGAATGCGCGACAGCCATGGTCATTGTTATGTACAGGGCGACAATTGAAGCTATAGGTGAAGAAACCTTTAATAGGTATTTTAAGGATTTGTTCTTATGGGATTGGAATTACGACGAGAATCTACGCTTAATTACGAACTATAATAAGGATCAGATGCTGCGGGGAGATATTGTGTATTTCAGGAATCCAGATCATGCACCTAGCAAGCCAGAATGGCAGGGTGAGAATGCGGTTAAGCTTGAAGAAGACCTGTTCTATGGCCACGGTATTGGGATAACTACTGCGGAAATCATTATAGACTCTCTTAATGAAGAAAGAGTGCCCGGAAGTAATACCTCAGCGTTTCTTACGAATGAATCCATTCATCCTGATTTTAACTATTTACAGAGATTATCTTCAGGTTCGGTCTTACCCGGAGCGGAAAATAGAGGCTCTGATTGCACTGTGTTCTCAAGAATAGGGACTAGAAGTTACATTTATAAGATCTAAAAGCTAAGAGGGTAACCAAGAAGAGTAATCTTCCTGAAAAAAAGAGGCTGTCTCATAAGTAGATGTTCTACAAAAGAAACAGCCCATACTTATTCAATAGGCATTCTGGAATCAGTTCCCATCCGTTTGATCCGCCATACGTAGATTCAGTAAAGACACCATCTAGGGTGTCTTTTTTTCGTGATTCAATAGTTTTAGTTCGTAATCATTGAAGCTTGAGTAGTTATTTATGCGTTAAGAAAGAAATTTCATTGCATACAATCTAAATCTTTAATAGTAGCAAAGGTTTAAATTTACATTGAACTGTTATAGTTCTCATTGATCAATACTTTACTAATAGGGGGAAGGATAAGCGCTATGAATACATTACGTAAGACAATAGTGATTGCATCAGCAATAACGTTGCTAGTAGGAGGGTTGAATACAGGTTTTAGTCAAAATAATTATGCCTACGCAGCAGATGATGCTAAGCCATCCGTCGTGGTCGAAGATTTTGAAGATGGAATCAATGATGTGAAATTTAATCCTAAACGTATGTATAATGCTACGCTGCACTTAGAAGATAACAAGAAGCTTGTAAGAAATGGACAATATTCTGCTAGAATTGATTACGATATGATCGGCATAGTAGATAATCCCTCTCAAATTGAAGTCGGGTATAAAACGGGGAATATCCCAGTAACAGGTTACCCTACTAAAGTAGGCATGTGGGTTTATGCAAACAATGAAGGACATTTGCTGACGACAAAATTTAGAGATATAGGCGGATCTTCTTTCCAAGCAGAATTTTATGATGTAAATCAAGTGGGTATCAACTGGTCCGGCTGGAAATATATCGAGGCAGATGTTCCGCAAGGTAAACCTGGCCCGATTGTTCTTGAATTGTTTTTCCAATTGAAACAATCGGATATGAGCAAGAAAAACAAGGGCTCTATTTGGGTAGATGATATTACCTTTATCTATGATGAGGTTGAAGAGGATAAGGATGTTCCTGCCATTAAACCTATAGCCCCTGTTGAAAATGAAGTATTAAATACTCCACTTGATGAAGTGAAGGTTGAGCTGACCGATAACGGATCAGGTCTGGATTTGAGTACCTTATCTGTTCAGTTAGATGGTACGGATATTACGGATGAAGTGCAATATTCTCCAGATACAAATGTATTAACTTACCCGGGAGAATATGTAGATGGTGGTTATCATGAGCTTGCTATTGAAGTGAAGGACAAGAAAGGTAACCCGGCAGCAAAAACATTCACCTTCACAATAAATGCAGGAGAGCGTTTATTCATGGCTGCGGACGAAGAAGCAGTAAGTAATGAAATCTATCCTGTTCATATTAATATCAAAGACTACTTGAAAGCAGAACAGGCAAAATTCACCTTAAATTATGATGCAAGCACCCTTCAAGTTGAAAGCATTACACAGGCGACTGGAGTTTCCCTAACCTCAGATATTGATAATGAGCACGGTATGGTTCAAGTAGCACTTGATAATGTAATAGCGGCAGCTCATGATGCCGTTACTGTTAACTTCAGAGTGAGCTCTCATGCCGTCTTAGAGCGTGGCGAAGCGTATAAAACCATAACAATGAGCAATGCGAGTCTTACTGCTGGCGGCGTTCAGACGAGTACACCCTTAGCCGCGCCTATTCATTATACAATCGGTTTCCCCTATCAGCTGAAAATGACGGGAGTTGGTTTGGGTACACCTTCTACATTTACAGTGTTAGACCATGGAGGCAAGCCGTATGAAGGTGCGGGTATTATTTTTACTGGATTATTAAAACAAAGCTCAGTCGTGACAGTTAACACTGTTACGTCTAGTGTATATGAGGATGATGATACATCTTCTAATGTAATCATGGTTGCAAATGCTGGTGAACGTTACTATGCTTCAACAGCAGCTAAGAATGGATTTTACGAGGTTATTCTCGCAGACGGACAAACAACAGGTTATATCTCGGAAGCTGATGTTAGTAGTCAGTTATTGAACAGCAGCCTAGGCAAAACAGATGCTAAAGGACAGTTAACAACAGATCTCACTACATTGGCACTTGGTACCTATCAAGTTCAAGCTGTCATCGGTGATCAGAACAGTAAGGTTGTCAATTATGAAGTTGTGGAGCAGTATGGTACGAATGAAGCGCAATATATTCAAACCTATGTGACAGAGGATATGTCTTCACAACTAAGTGCTGCCTGGCAAACAAAACCAGATCAAACCTCTACTTATATTCAATACATTGAAGCTGGTGAATGGGGAGCAGGAGTAAGCCCAGACTTTAATATGGTAAGGCAACAGCAAGCCGAGAGTGAGCTGCAGGTGCTTAGCATGAAGGAAAATGGAACGAAAGGCGAAATCCGGTTTCATAATGTCCTGGTTAAGGGCTTGAAAGCAGATACTACTTACAAATATCGTGTAGGCTATGAGGACCATTGGTCAGAATGGAATGAATATTCTACTGTTGATCAGGATAAAAAAACACCGACCTCATTCTTATTCATTACGGATTCCCATACGAATCAATTACAAGGATTAGAAACCTATCAAGCGCTAATGACTAACGCATTGACACAATATCCATCAACACAGTTTATTATGCACGGTGGAGATATGGTTGATGTAGGCGGCGCATTCGAAGAATGGCAAAAGTTCTGGCTAGCATCTTCTATTTATGCAACAAAACTTCCGACTGCACTAGCACTGGGCAACCATGATGTGAAGAGTGAAGGAAAAGATGTGTTCACCAAAGGTGCGAATTTCCCAGAGAACGGCCCAGAATCCCAACTGCAATATGCTTACTCTTATGAAGTCGATGATACTCATTTCGTCGTATTGAACTCAGAAGGCGTAGAGGAACAGATGATTGCTCAAGCAGCATGGTTAAAAGAAGATTTGGATCAGAATGATAAAAAGTGGACTGTCGTTATGTTCCATCGTCCAGCTTATCATACAGAGAATGGTCGGGAATCCCTTGTTGAGTATACCCAAACCTACTTTGCACCCATATTAGAAAAGAAAAAAGTCGATTTGGTTCTGGTTGGTCATGATCATGTATATGCACGGACCTATCCAATGAAGGATGGAAAGCCAAATAAAGCTACCAATGAGGGAACTGTATACCTTGATGGTGGTGCTTCAGGCTGGAAATTCTATGATGGCACGCAATATAATTATTTGAATTATATTTTTGATGAAGACGTTCCTGTGTACTCCGCTATTGAAATTACAGAAGATGCGATTCATGTGAAGGCACGTACAATTGCGGGTACATTGATCGATGAGTTTTCTGTCAAGAAAACAACGGAAACTGAGACACCAACACCAACACCAACACCAACACCA
>NZ_NFVA01000159.1 GCF_002264395.1 Paenibacillus sp. VTT E-133291 | reverse complement strand
TACTGTCTACTATGATGGGAGCATATCACAGCTTAAGGGTACCGGCATTTTTTTTACCCACTATTTCATATCAGTAATTCAATTCAAAATCGTTGATTAGAAGGAAAAATTCGAGGGTTAAACTTATACAAGTCACCTGGGTTAGCCCAAACGCATATTTGAACTAACATGCCTGATCATTGAACAAACTACTCCCAGTAAGGAGTACCACTAAAAAGAAATTCTTCTTTATTTACATATCGCTTAAATTCCCGTCTTGCTAATTTACTAATGTGACAGGGTAACCACTCATTAGCTTCAGGCAGCCCAAGCCAAAAATTCATTGTTTCGAGTTGGGCTGCTATAAAGAAGCCTTCCAAACGTAGAACATAGTTATGAGGCAGGTCGAATTGTTGTGTGTAAGATTCTAGCAACTGGTCTCTGAATGCTGGGTGGATATAAGAAAGTGTCCAACCTAAATCGAATAAATAATATCCGAACCCACAAGCTCCAAAATCAATAGCTCTAGCTTCTTGTTCATGAAACACAAAATTACTTGGTATCAAATCTGCGTTATCTTAGTAACGTATTCACCAATGTTATTTTTTATAGGTGATGGCAACACCAGATCTGTATCATTTGTTAATGATTCCAGCCAAATCATTTCTGAATGGATGACTTTTTCCTCAGACCAAATACTTTCCATTGAATCATTTTTTGATAGATGTATTCGCAAACTATAGCAGTTACTTTCCTTATCTGTCACTTTATAGATGGTGTTTGCATTTTGGCCAATATGAGCTATTGATTGATAAGTAATTGAATAACAAGTTAATGCTTCTATAGCAATATCCTGAGTATCTAGCACGGTATCTTCCCTCCCCTTATTTTCTAATAATTTGAGAGAGAGCTCTTATATTTATATTTTATCCATTACTTAGTTTATAAAGGTAACCTGCTCATCAATGTGTATTGTTCAACTATCGTTCCTGTTACCTAAAAAACCTAAATCGAACTGAATGCAAACATTATTTCAGATTCGCATACCAATTCATTATTTACTGTGGCGACTCCCTTTCCTTTGACGATTTGTCCCTTAATTCGAATCACTTCAAATTCAAGAAGGAGTTGGTCTCCTGGTTTTACTTGTCGTTTAAAACGACAACTATCAATACCCGTCAGTAAGCCTATTTTATGATTGTTGCTCTCAACGTTGGACATTGCGATTCCACCGACCTGTGCCAGTGCTTCTACAATTAAGACTCCAGGCATTACGGGATAGTCAGGGAAATGACCGAGAAAATAAGGTTCATTAATGGTTACATTTTTAATTCCAACAGCTCTCTTCCCCTCATTAATCTCCAATATTCTATCGACCAAGAGAAATGGATTTCGATGAGGAATAATCTCTTTAATTCTTTCAATATCAAGCATGGATTTGCCTCCTAATCGGTTTAATATCATTTTATCGCCTTTGAGTTAAACCAGCCCGAAAATAACTCAACGTAACTCTAGTTAAACTAACCTATCCGTTAGCGTAATAACTGCTCCAAATCAATAACAGGGTATATACTCTCCATTAAAATGATAATGATAGCTATTATCTATTCGGACATATCCGAGTATACAATGATCTCTATCCCTGTATGAGACACTAGAGTAGTTTTTATTGTCTTTATTGCCTTCAGCAATTAAAATTTCATTGTCATCACAAGCTAAAACAATGCCGATATGATCGTGAGAATGATCGGAGAGAAGCTTATCAAAAATAACAATATCACCACGTGCCGGATTAAATTCTTCTTGTTTAGCGTCATAGAAAAATCTTGTATCGGGCAGCTGAGCCCAATCCAACCACGCACCAACCCCAGCTAGCCGATACATTCGGTTAGGATATCTAATTGGAAGAAGTATTCCAACCTGCATACAGCAGTAGTATACAAATGCAGCACACCAATTACCTTCTAGTACTTTATAGATATCAGAGTCCGGCCAATACTTGCAAATTTCCCGATAACGTTCATCTTCCGGCACCCCGATTATGTTTTGCCCTGCGAGCTTTTCCGCAAAATCAGCCAGCATAAGTCGCCTGTCTTTAGTTTCTCTATTGAATGCTTCCACATCTACGTTAAATTCCGTATCTACATTTCCCTCCGGAATCCCTAATTCAATAAATACTTTTTGTAGTCTATGTATATCGGTCTTAAGCATATTATTACCTGTATTTTGAAAGTACATCTGCAATAAAATAGCGTCTTTAATAACTTCCTCATCTGGTCCATGAACCCGATGTCTATCTTCTTGATAAAAGATTGATCTAAGAATTACTGACATCTCTTCGTCGGTAAAGATTTGGGTGCTGCGTATTATAGGTCTTACCGCATCTGCACTGTTGTGACCAGGAAAGGTATTTATTCCAGTTTTATAGAAATAAAAATCGTGTAGCACCCCCGCGATCGCAGCGATTTCCGAATCTAGTCCTCTTCTCATAGCGAGCATCGAAGCGAAGGTAGACACTCCTGAAAGATGAGCCCAAGCTTTCTGATTTTTGAAGTTGCTCTGCTTTTCATAAACATGGAATCGAACAATTTCAAGTCGCTTAGATTTCTTCTCACATATCATAATTAATTCCCCAATCCCTGAACTAACTCAGGACAGAAACCTATCGAACGTTCTACTGCTACGTTTTGGAAAAGTATTTTATCCGCCTTTTCCAAAAGTGTGCCACCGATGCCCATTCTTCTGTATTCTTCGTTAACAAACATCGTCGTCAACGCGCTTCTCTTAAAACCACCAAAAGAGAGAAAACCTTCCGTCAAGTCGTTGTAACGAGCAACAAATATATCATCTGAGAGCATTTCGTTACTCTGTTGAGACACATTAAACTGTTCATTTTTACACAACATGGCTGTGATTGAAGCTTCGTCCCTTTCGGGTTTATAGGGTTCAATAATTAGTTGTTCCATCGGCATTCACCTTTAATCAAGTTTAGTTTTGCTGCAATTTCATAAATCCTCCTTAATCCTTAGGACTGGAGCTAATACGTACTCTATAATAATTAGACCATAATTCACAAAAATAGGTTTCTCTATACTGCCCGATTAGTTGAACAAATAAAACGGCTGCCGAAGCAACCGCTATTCCACTATCGTTCTCCGTTAGCTTAATTTCTAAAATACAAATTCTGTCTCGTTGTTTTCCTTATCAAGATATATAACCCTACAGGAATCTTTCCAACTATCCCAATTTAATACGCTATCAACATCCACACGGAATAATTCATTATATGGTACAATCATAGGATTAGAAAAATCATAAAAAACAAGTTCATAGGGGCATGCCCAATAGCATCCATCAATCACTATTAGTTTTTTTTGTTGAAAATATATAATTTCCCCCCAGCAAAATCCATGCCCTTTATAAGCCTCTTCGGGAACATAATGATTGGTTTCTCTATTTGATAAATTAACAATTGAATACCCCTGATAATCTAACCCACACAACAGATATTCTGTGCCATTTACCCCCAACCAACTGAATAAGAATGGGTCATAATTTCTATATATTATGTCGATGATTTTATGCTCACTATCCGTAACAATCCCTTTTGTGTAATTATGACTGATAAAACCTTCAACATGGTTATAGTGATGGATTTCAAGTTTGAACTTTCCTGAAGTTGAATGAATAATTTCAGTTTTCTCAGCGATGTAAAATTCATCTTGAAAATAGTACATCATCTCAGCTCTTTCACTGAGAAACTGTGAGTCCTCAACAATATTCCTCAAATTCTTTCACCTCGCTTTAGTATTACAAATTGTACCATATTTTCAGACATGCTATTACGCTATCTTGCCGTCTAGTTGAATAAAGGCGGACTTTAAGGGGATTTTTCCTATTGCCATGCATTACGTCTCTCCTAACATTTCCTACAAACGCTAATAATAGATGAAGATGACGGAGAGAACGGCGTTTTATCCCAGTCAGCATATTGATGTTCGACGCGAAAGCCGTGACGGGTTAATAAAGATTGCAGCGTCGCTTGATCTGTAAACCGACAAGCAATTCGGGAAGTCGTTCGTTTATCACCCCAATTACGCATCGTGACCCAATGCATGATATGCTGGCTAGCATCGTAACATTGTGTACCTGATACCTTGACGTTTTGCCCATCCTTATCAATAAAGGACCCCCATTCTGTCTCCTCTTGATCGGATAAATCCGTTCCCTCCGGATTACGGGTCTCGAATGCAAAGATTCCATGGGGTTGTAAATGTTTGTGAACGGTAGTAAGCAAATCGTTTTGATCTTGATCACGTAAGAATGCCTGAAATGCATTGCCAGTCAAATAAATCATTGAAAATCGCTTGTCCGATTCAAAGGTACGGGCATCGCCTTCCATAAAAGTAGCAGTCAACCCTTCCGCCTTCAACTGCGCATATGCAATCATCGCTGAAGAGATATCTACGCCGGTCATCGTTATACCGGCTTTTGACAGGGGTATCGTTGTTAAGCCTGTACCACAAGCTAGTTCTAACACTTCGCCAGGACTCGATCTTGCAAGCTCAAGATAGAACTGATATTTGTCCATTTCACCGTCAAATTCAAGATCATAATTTACCGGATCCAGATATTCTTCAAGATTGCTATGTTCAATCAACGCCATCCCCTTCTTTCATTTCAATGTTACATTGGAGAAAAATAATTTTCATAAGAAAAACATGTGCTTAGTTAGACGCAGAAAGGATAATCTAAAAAATAAAAAACCTATCGACATTCGTGCTTAACATTATTTTACTGTTTTTTTTATAAACCGTTTGGTAATTCATAGTTATAATCAATTTTTATCGCACCTTAAATAACTACTCTTTAAGTCGATAATCATTACTTTATTCTGCCCTGTTGCCTTACAATCAGTAGTTTGTGTACTGAGAAGAAAAACAAATAATTTTCACTTCGAAAACCAACAGGTTCTAAAGAAGTGCTTCTTTGGAAATTTGTCAGTTCTTTCTTATGGACCCACTTTTCAAAATCGGAGCTATCAGGGTTTGTCCAAAGTAAAGCAAGTAAGACTATACCCACCACAAGAATCAGCAGTCTCAAACTGAGCCCCCCTACTAGAAAGATCAGTTATAATATGTATATCGATCACAATATGGAGATGACTTGTTTTCTCATTCCATATTGGTATTTAAGTTCATCTAAACTACCCGTTAGTTGAATAAAGGCAGCTATCGCGTTGATTACCGGGCTGCCAAATCGTATTTGAGCTAACGTTACCCAATAGCTTAACCGTTATTTATTTTATGATACGGTTCTCCGCGCTGTCTGTAACGGCAAGTTTTAGGGCCATCTTTTTGTGGGATGGCCCTTTCATTTTTTTCATTATGTTGAACTATGTTCCCCGTTAACGAGCCGCCTCATAAAAACAGAGCATCTGAGGTCGCGCCTCAGATGCTCTGTTTTTAGTATTGTTTTATGACCTTGTTCAAAATTATAAATCTTCTACACCGGTGGGTCGGTTTTTACTCGATACATTTGGCTTCGTGTACATTTTATTGAGAATGGTCGTTTGCACGATTATGAATATACCGCCAACCGCCCAATATAATGGTAATGCGGCGGGCATCTGAAAAGAAAACACACCCATCATGATAGGTGACAATAATCCGATGAAAGCCATTTGGTTATTTGGATTTTGCTGAACCTGCGCTGAAACGGATTGAGACACGCGGAACTGAAAGTAATACACCGCAGCAGCAATAAGCGGCAAAATCATATCTGTTTTCCCCAAGCTAAACCACAGAAAATTGTCAGCTGCAATCTCTGGGGTACGACGAATGGCGTAGTAAAATGCGAGGGTGATCGGCCATTGGAGAAGCATCGGTAAACACCCCATGTTTAAGGGATTAAATTGATGCTTCTGATAGAGCTGCATCATCTCGACTTGCTCTTGTTTTTTTGCATCCGCACTGACGTCGTTCTTATACTTCTCCTTAAGTGCAGTTAACTCCGGCTGGAGGACGACCATCTTTTCTTTCATATCCATTTGTTTCTTGGTTTGATTCATCATGAGCGGCATGATCGCAAGTCTGATGATGAAAGTCATCAGCACGATCGATAATCCGTAGTTTCCATGAAATGTATTCGCAAAGAATTTGATCAAGATCGAAAATGGATAAATAAAAAAGTGGTTAAATATCCCTGATGAATCGGCATTAATCGAGTTTGATTGGGATGCTGTCGAACACCCGCTGAGCACAATGATCGGAATAACTCCAATCAACATGACGAGAATGGGCTTCGCCCATTTTTGAAGCAATAAAATCTTTTTCATCATTGTCCTCCCTAATTGAAAGTATGGAATATCAATGTGGGGAAGGACCATTGTCGTCTTCATCAGGTGCTTCTCTTCGTCTGGCGTTACGTACTATCCACCGCTGAATGCTGCTCGGTTGCGACAGTCTGACAGACACAAACCAAGTTGAAACGGCTGGAGCAATTTCATAACCCCAGTGTATCTCTTGTAAAGAAATATAGGTGAATGGAATTGACACTAAGGAATAGATGAGAGCGATCGAAAATGCCAATTGAACCAAGTCATAAAAATGCTCCAGTCAAGTTCACCTCCGCATGAGTCATGTTGGAAAAATTTGAATAATGATTATACGTTAGAGAAAACGGTGTGGTTTCACTAACCTGCCCATGGTACTTGATCCCGAACAATATAATGTTCACCCCTACTTGTCATGACCA
>NZ_NFVA01000014.1 GCF_002264395.1 Paenibacillus sp. VTT E-133291 | reverse complement strand
CAAATTAGTGGGGACTTTTTCAGTGGCCTCCCGAAAGGACCGTAGAGCTTTTTTACCGTTCACTAGCTAGACTGACAGTGTTAATTTAGAAAGAAAGAATCCCCGAAGTATGAAGTAACACCAAGAACACCAGAATCGGCGCAACATACCGGAGCATAAACAACCAAACGCGGAACCAACCTGCTTTAAGTCCAGCCGCTTCTGCTGCCCCTTTCCAGAAATAACCGGCAAAGATGGTAACCAGCAGACCGCCTAGTGGCAACATAATGTTAGAGGTGACAAAATCCACCCAATCGAACAACGCTTTGCCGCCAAACGATAACTCAGGAACCATTCCCAGTGACATCGCCGAAGGAATGCTGAGGAGGAAACATACTAATGACAAAATCCAAACTGAACGTTTCCGGCTCCAATTCCAGCGCTCCATCGCGAAAGATACAGGCACCTCAAGCAGAGATATAGCAGATGTTAAAGCGGCAATCGCCAGCAAGATAAAGAACAAACCACCAAAGAATGCACCAAAAGGCATTGCTGAGAAAGCTGCTGGCAAAGCAATGAAAATTAGCGAAGGACCTTGATCAGGAGCAATGCCGAATGAGAATGTCGTTGGAAAAATAATCAACCCTGCGATAAACGCATATAACAAATCTCCCGCTCCGATTGCGAGTGCAGCAGTTCCTAGCGACTGTTTTTTATCCACATAAGAGCCGTAAGTTAAGAGAATCCCCATCCCAAGCGAAAGTGAAAAGAAGGCATGTCCCAATGCGACTAGCGCAGATTCAGCATTCAGTACCGAAAAGTCTGGTTTCAGGAAAAAGGCTACTCCTTCGTTTGCACCCGGTAAGGTTACTGCGCGAATCATTAATACAATTAGGAGAACGACCAGACCAGGAATCAATACCTTATTAAACTTCTCAATCCCGCCTGATACTCCAAGAATAACAACACCCGCTGTTATAAGGATTGCTATCCCCTGCCAAACCATTGGCATAGGTCCAGATATAAAGGAGTTGAATTCACCTGCATAATTACTGGAACTGAACAATTGTCCATTGAAGGCAATCATCGCGTAGTTCAACGTCCATCCTGCAACAATGATATAAAAGGAAAGAATTAAAAATGGTGCAAGGACTTGCAGAAAGCCGACTGCCATCCAGTTCTTCCCGCCTCCGGCTCGTACAAATGCAGTCGCCGCGCTTCCACGTCCGCTACGACCGATCGCCAACTCTGCCAACAATACAGGTAAACCGATCAACACCAAACATACAATGAAGAGTAGGAAGAAAGCCGCTCCCCCATTTTCACCAGTAATATACGGAAATTTCCACATGTTCCCCAGTCCTACTGAGCTCCCGATGGCTGCGAAAATAAATCCGGCGGAAGAGAAACGCTCCTTCTTCTCTGAGAGAAGATTTTTTTCACCTTTAAATTGATTCATTCTTATGCCCCGTTTTCTTTTTTTTCTTTTTTAGACCTCATTATAGCCTATGTTAGCATGATCGTCATATGAAAATTTTCTGAATGTTTTTAGTATTTTCAATAATTATCCAATTCAGTCATGAAATTCATCGCAATAAAAAAAGAGCTACATGCTCTAGTCATGGACTAGAACCGTAGCTCCTTCTTCAAATTCTTTTTCTAGAAAGCGATTATTCTTTTACAGCACCAACCACAATCCCAGTTACAAAGAAACGTTGCAGGAATGGATAAACCAATAGAATTGGCAAAGCACTTATGAAAATCTGCGAGGCCCGGATGGTTCGTTGTGATAAATTAGCAACGGCTGCCGGATCAAGCTTAGACATATCTGCCTGAACGATAATCGTCTGCATAAACGTTGCTAACGGAAGCTTGTCTGCATCTCTGATATAAATAATACCGTCAAAGTATGCGTTCCAGTGTCCTACCATAAGGAATAGAGAGACGGTTGCAATAACAGGTAAGGAGACCGGTAAATATATTTTTACAAAGGTCTGAAAGTGTCCTGCCCCATCAATAAAAGCTGCTTCCTCAAGATCTTTAGGTACGGTACGGAAGAAATTCAGAAGCAAAATGATGTTAAATACAGCAACTAATCCAGGAAGAATAAGTGCCATCAATGAATTCATAAGACCAAGCTTCAGAATTAGAATGTAACCCGGTATCAGACCACCGCTGAACAGCATGGTGACAACAAAATACCAAAGATAAACGTTTCTTGCCCGAAAGACTCTTGTTTCCTTAGACAGCGCATAAGCTGCAACCGTATTTACCACCAGCGCAAGTCCTGTTCCGAGTACTGTCCGTTCCACAGACACCCACAAGGAGTTAAGGAAATTGACATTATTAAACGTCTTTGCATAGGCTTCAAAGGTAAAGCCAATCGGCCAGAATGTGACTAATCCAGCATTAGCAGGTGCGGATGCACTAAGAGATACCATGAGTAAGTGGTACAAAGGTAGCAGGCAGAGCACGGAAAGGATAGTCAAGCATACATTATTGATAATACTGAATATTCGATATGGAATTGTTTTATGGTACATCAGTTGTCATCCTTTCTAGAAAATTCTGTACCCTGCAAATCTATAAGCAAGTCGGTAAGAGACTACGATTAAGACTAAGCTAATTAACGATTTGAATAGATTAACTGCGGTTGCGAAACTGAACTGTCCGCTTAGCAGACCTTCTCTATACACGAAAGTATCAATGATATCTCCCTGCTGATAGATCAATGGACTGTACAAGTTAAAGATCTGGTCAAAGTTTGCGTTGAGCACATTACCCAGTGCCAAGGTGGCGATTACGATAGCGATTGGGATTAACGCAGGAATTGTGATATACATCGTTTGTTTCCAACGCCCCGCCCCATCCACTTCAGCAGCTTCATAAAGTGATGGATTGATACCCGAAAGTGCCGCTAAAAAGATAATCGTATTGAAACCAAACTCTTTCCAAACATCACTAGCAATGATAGTGAACCTGAACCAGTTGCCGTCTCCTAGGAAGAAAATCGGCTTGATGCCGAATACAGATGTGAGGAATTGATTGACAATACCTGTCTGAGCAAGGATATCAATAAGAATCCCTGAAAGTGTAACCCAAGACAGAAAGTGCGGAAGATAAACGAGTGTTTGAATCGTTCTTTTAAGGCCCATTCTTCTTACCTCATTAAGCAATAAGGCGAAGATAAACGGAATAATCAAGTTCAAAACAATTTTGGAGCATGCAAAAAATAACGTATTCCACGTAATGGACAGGAAATAATCATTCTCCCACATGTACCTGAAATGCTTAAGTCCGACCCACTCGGAATCAAAAAAACCTAGTGCAGGTTTATAGTCTTGAAATGCCATAAGAATTCCGGACATCGGAATATAAGAAAAAATAAAAACCATGATTGCCGCTGGCAACACCATAAAATGGAGAATCCATGGTTGATTAAAGCGTTTTTTTCTTTTTTTACTCGGCTGACTTTCTAGGCTCGCCTGTGGTATCGAGTTAACCTCCATATTAGCCTCCATAGCTCTCTCCTGTTCCCAAAAAAAATATTTTGTGTGTGATGGGGATCTCTGCTATAAATAGTATCAGGCGTTTCTCAGGTTTGACTATATAACATTGTTAGGCTTGATAGGGTTTTATTAGGACAACATCTGGAGGGGCATTTATGAATTTATGGAAGCGCTTTACAATACTTAGAGGAAACTTACAATCTCGATTTAGTCTGTTTGCCAAAATAAACAGCTTGATCATACTTCTTTTCATTCCCATCATTATCATGTATACCTTTTCAAATAATGTCACCTTCGAGGTAGTAGGCAAAGAATTGCAGACGTCCAATACGAAACAACTCACTTTTTTATCCAATCAGATCGATTCGCGAATTAATCAGATGATGGACTTCACCCTTATTCTTTCAAGAGATCCCAACGTCAGGGCATTCAATGGACTAAATGTATGGGAAGATCGATATGATCAGATGCAGACCAGATATATTCTTCAGGAAAAGATGGTGCTTCAAGCTGGGGTTACAGATATTTGGCCGACCAGATACGCCGTTCATTCACAGCAGAATAAAGATGTCATCGCCAATTACGACAGAACCATCGGGTATGATGAGGATTATTTAAAAGCAAATATGAGCGGAAGATGGACGTATGGTGATCATGGTGTGGAATCTCAAGGCGATCTAAAATCCTTTTACTGGTTCTTAACGGATTCATTAGCACAACCGGGGACGTTAACAGGAAGTAGCCTAGTGATTGAAGCCAGCTTCAGTTATACGAACATTCAGAACATGCTTGATTCGTACAAAGCAGGTGGGCAGGGCGATCCGTTCTTTTATCACAAAGGGGAAAAACCGATCCTCAACCGCAGCGCGGACAAGCAGCTATCCGACGAACTAGTTAATTACCTGGATAATCACTCTCCGGAGAATACAACTCAGGATGTAGTGAAGCTAAATGGGAAGAACTATTTGGTCAGTTCTGTGAAATCAGCCTCTTTGGATTGGCATTTAGTAGATGTTGTCCCCCTTTATCAAATTCTCAAACCAATTTCTCTTAGTCGGGATTTATTCTATATCACAATGATCCTGCTGTTTGTTGTGGGAGTATCCTCCTCCATTCTGCTATATAGAAACGTTCAATATCCGATTAAAAAACTAGTCAGTGGTTTACAACGCGTACAACAAGGAGATTACTCCGTACGGCTTCATAGCAATGAGCAAAATGAGTTTTCGTTTCTGTTCCGTCGTTTTAACGATATGTCCCATCAAATTCAAGACCTGATAGAAAATGTATTTAATGAAAAGATCCGTGCTCGAGAAGCTACCCTGAAGCAGCTTCAAGCGCAAATTAATCCACATTTTCTCTATAACTGTCTTGGTTATATTATCAATATGGCCCAGATGAAAGATGAGGACGCTGTCGTCTCCATGGCTTATAATCTAAGTGCTTACTATCGTTATACCACCCGGATGGAACGGGAGACAGCTTCTTTGGAGGAAGAAATCAAGCTCTTAGTCAACTATTTAGATATACAGAAACTGCGTAATGGCAGAATTGATTATCATATTGATATTCCTGAGGATATGCTTAGCCAATCTGTACCTCGCCTAATGCTTCAACCTATGGTGGAGAATTCTGTGATTCATGGCGTAGCGAAGTCCTATTCCTCAGGCGAAATTAAGATTAGTGGTGAGAAGTCCAACGGCTTCTGTAGAATTTATATCGATGACGATGGTCCCGGCTTGAATCCGGATCAGCTAGAAGCATTAAACCGTAAAATGCAGGAGCCTTTGCAGGAGGAAATGGGTTGTGGTCTTTGGAATACAAATCAGCGGATCATTCACCTGTTCGGCAATCATTCAAGTCTTACCTTCAAGCCATCCCCTCTCGGTGGATTCCGAACAGAAATTATCTGGGAAATCCCAACTGAGGATGATAGTTATAAATTAAAGGAACATCAAGGAGACTAACAACATGCAGATGATCATAGTAGACGACGAAGCACACTGGGTAGATAATCTTTCCATGACTAAACCCTGGCATACGCTGGGAATTGAACATGTGCATAAAGCTTATTCCGCACGTGAGGCGCTACAAATTATCGATACGCATCCCATTGATATAGTAATCTCAGATATTCAAATGCCAGAAATGACGGGAATTGAATTGATAGAGCGGATAAGAAAACATAACAAAAAAATTAAATGTATTATATTATCCGGCCATTCAGAATTCGATTATGCCAAAAAAGCACTTCAGAACAAGACCGTGGATTACTTGCTTAAACCGCCCACTGATGATGAATTGCTCGGAGCCGTCAAAAATGCGATCAATCAATTGAATGCTGAATGGGAGCTTATAAGTTCTCTTAAACGAACCCAGTTTACCCTCCGGGAGAACCTTCCTGTTTTACGGGGGCGATTGCTACTGGATGCCTTACAAGGTCATCGTTTTCAAGCCGGTGAATGGGAACGGAAGCTCGTGAGTTACGATCTGCCCTTCCAATCCGGAGAATCCGCATTGATGCTGGTACGAATGGAAGAAGAATTCAGAGAATTTGATAATACCGATCAAACCTTAATTGAATATGCGATTATTAATATGGCTGAAGAGATTATGGGAGAATTTATGGAAGTCTGGGGCGTTAAAGAGGAACATGGATATCTCGTGTTTCTGCTCCAGCTTAAAGAACAAGGAACTGACCTTGGAAAAGAATCCATATTAGAGAAGCTTTCTCTACAACTTCAATATAAGGTTAAGCAATTTCTGAAAGGCTCACTATCCATTGTAATCACGGAGTGGTTCAAGTTTCCTGAGCAGCTATCGAATCGTTTCCATCAGGCCTCCTCTTCTTTCCGCCAAATTGTCGGAGATGAGCGAGAATTCATTATGCGGGTTAGTGACTTAGAGCTTCCCTCAGCACACGGGCCTTTAGACGCTCTTTATACCCCTCCAACTTTGATTCATCTATTGGAGAGTGGACATTGGGATGCGGCCGAAGAGAAATTACTTGCCGTCTGTGCCGAGCTGGATGAGAAATGGTCTGAATCCTGGGAGCATTGCATGGAGGCTGGTTTTTTAATTACAGCTTCTTTCACGAATCTTGCACATCGCAATGGTCATACACTGGCAAACTTAATGGGGACCGACATAGAAGCGTTGCAGAGCGGGGATGCTTTTACCAGTATTAGTAAACTGAGAAAATGGTCGCTAAGTATTCTAGCTAATCTAAAAGAAGGCACATCCAACGAAATCAAAGATATCCGTTCCGAGTATGTGAAGAAAATTCAAGATTATACGGATAAGAACTTGCATGATGATGTATCATTACGTGTTCTGGCTGACCATGTAAATCTCCATCCCACCCATTTATCAAAAATTTATAAGATCGAAACAGGTGAAGGCATTAGCGATTATATCTCGCGCTTGCGGATGGATCGTGCCTGTCATAAACTGAAGACCACCAATAAAAAAGTCTATGAAATCAGCATGGAGATTGGATATATGGACCCTGCTTATTTTATCAAAGTATTCAAACGGCAGTTTGGGGTAACGCCGCAGGAATATAGAGATACTAACAAATAACATGATAGAGTCCTATCGAAACTAAAAATCTCATATAGATGACATCCCCGACAAGTTGTTAAAGTTACACTTGTAAAGATCATACACAGTAGGGGGAATTGAAGAATGATCAAGTTCAAGAAAATGTGGTCGCTTCTCACGGTCACAGCACTTATCACTCTCACAGCATGTGGCAGTAGCGGCACATCTAATGAGAACGCCAAAAATGGTAACGCTACCAATAATACCCAATCCGAAGCAGATGCTGCTTTCGCAAAAGGCAAATACGATCCACCGATCGAGTTCAGTGCCGTATTGATGCCTAAGAAGTATGTTCAAGGTGATACCAAAGAAAACAACGTTCACGATCGCTGGATGCTTGAAACATTGGGTATGAAGCATAAAGATACTTGGTATCCTGCAAATGACGATCAATACAGACAAAAGCTTCAACTTGCCATTGCTTCCGGCGAAAAGCTTCCTGATTTCGTTTTTGCACCAACTAACGCAGTATTGACCAATCAGCTTATTGATTCCGGTCAGTTCATCGCTATCGATGAGTTGTTTGATAAGTATGCAAACAAAATTCTGAAAGATCACGTTGCAGCACATCCAGAACTTTGGTACCCATTCACTAAAGACGGTAAGAAATATAATTTGCCGATCCTTGAATATACCGACAATGATGATACGCTCTTGTGGTTACGTGAAGATTGGATGGAAAAGCTGAAGCTGGAAGCGCCTAAGACCATCGCCGATCTTGAGAACATCATGGACAAATTTAAGAACGAAAACCCTGATGGCTTAGCGCCTAAAGATGTGTACCCGCTTGCAATTTCTTTGAAAAACAACACAAATACCTGGATGGGCCAACTAGACTGGTTATTCGGGGCATACGGTACAATTGAGGAACAATGGAACAAAGATAAAGATGGCAATCTTGAATATGGTTCCATTAACCCAGGTGCTAAGCAAGCACTCGCAAAGCTTAGCGAATGGATGGATAAAGGATATATTCACACGGACTCCGCCCTTTGGGATGAAGGTAAATCCGCTGAGAGCTTCACGAAAGGTGCAGCTGGTATTCTGCCAGGCGCCAACTGGGTTCCAGACTGGCCTGCTCCCGATCTTATGAAGAATGTACCTGGAGCGAAGATTAAAGGCTATCCGGTTCCAGCAGGACCCGATGGTTTGATTGGAACCAAATGGCAGAATTCCGGTGTAAATGCTAGTATCATGATTAACAAAGATGCTAAGCATCCAGAAGCAATTTTCTTGTACTATAACTACTTGCTTGATAATTTAGCTAACCCTGCTGCAGGCAGTCAATATGAATATGGCTTTGCTAAGGGTTATGACTGGGATATGATTGATGGACAACCAACAAGTGATAAAGACAAGATTAAAGACTTCTCCAATGAATTCCCATTCTTAACAGGTCCGGCCCGTATTCCTGATCTGTTTATGAAGACTTTGGTTAAACTTGCTGACGGCGAGACACCTGTAACACCTTATGAGAAACAAATGGCAGAGTTCCGTAAACCAGAAAACTGGGCGGCAGGAAAAGTGGTTATGTCACAACTAGACGTTCGTAAACAAAACTACTTTACTGGTGCTGCTACACCAACGATGGTTTCCAAATGGAACCTGCTTCGTCAGTCTGAAATGGAAACTTTCAACAAAATTATTTATGGCAAACTGCCAGTAGACTCCTTTGACCAATTCGTTGCCAATTGGAAATCCAATGGCGGTGACCAAATCACCAAAGAAGTTAACGATTGGTTCAAGTCTGTATCCGCGCCAGTAACCACGAAATAAACTTTAACAACCATAGGAACAAGCCGGAGCGTGCATTCGCTCCGGCTTGTTTTTGTATAAACCGTATTAACTTTCAATCTCTAATCTACAGTTCTATTTCTTCAGTGTAATCTTATAATCCTTTTCCAAATATTTATGAATTCGCTCAAAATCAGCAGGCGTTAGATCCGCTAAACGCTTACTCTCCTTGCCAAGGATAATCCCGATGGTCTGTGCCGCCAGAGCGGTCGTTGGCATGATGCGGGCGCTGCCGTAAGCCTTAATATTAGCTCCTACATTTTTCCCCACTACTAGCACATTGTCATAAGATTTCAATTCAAAAGAGCGTAAAGGTAAACCATAACGGTCCGGTTTACCAAAGCCAATTCCGGTAGGAATCGTTTTAGTTCCTTGAAGATCGATGGAATAACCGCCAATGCTGACATTATCCCAGAACATCGTCCCATTCATTAGATCAGAATACTCAAGCACATAATTAGTCTCATGACGGTTGTAATCGCGAATATAAAGATACTCAGGAAATCCATTAAGCTCTGCTTTGGAGAATCCAGGTATATTACTGCGTAAAAAAGCTAATATACTAGGGGCTGCGGCTCTAGCCTTTGTAATCGCAGATTGAACAGACTTCGGATCAGCAGGATTCACGTTATAAATAAGAAGGCCGTTTATAATAACCTGTCCATTCTTCTGGTTCGTTGCATTCAGTCCACGAAGCTTAAGATCACTGTTATCCGCTTTGAACTTATTGGTAATATTGCTGAACCCTGTGGCGAAATTCCAATCGACGTAGGTGTTAGGGCCATATTTGTTACGAACATTCGTTAATGGATAATCTTCCAGAATGGCTTGATGCAGTCGGTTCCAGTCTACATTTTTGAAATTCAACATATAAGTGGCCGCCATATAATCCGCTTGTTTCCCCTTATAAATACTTTCCATACCTGGAATTCGTTTAACCTGCAAGTGACTGCTTAGCGCATTAAAATCTGTATTTTCAACCCAGTATTTAGACTGTATAGTAGTTTGAGTGCCATCCTTAGAATGATATGTAAGAGTCTTTAGTGCCTTATCTTTACTTGATGGAACAGTAGCAACGGCATCAATGACAATTCCACTTTTTAAAGGAATCCCTTTAATTACTTTGTTGAAATATTTCTCGAAATCTTCCTTTTTACGTATAGATCCAGCCTTATAAGCTGTGAACAGATCTTTCATTTCCCCTTGCACGAGACTCCGCTTCTTATTGTCGTTCACATCATCCAGGAAAAACATCTGCCCTTGAATCAATTCACCGCCTGGCTTACTTCGAGGATCTAAGATCATCACTTTTAAGCCCAAGTTCTTGGCCTCTCTGGCCAGTAAAACACCTTGAATCTCACTGCCAATGACAACAACATCATAACCTGCTGCTGTAGTTGGAATGCTTGTCTGAGCTACCGCTACTTGTGGAGCAAAGCTTCCATAAACCATAATAAATGCCGTAATCAGAAGACCAAATACGAAATAACCTTTTTTTCTCTCTTTTAACATCTTATAATAATTCTCCCTGTTTTTTATTGAAAGCATCCTATTATTTATCGGCTTCTCGATTTGTTTTATTAAATTGACTCTGTACTTTAATTAAATACGGATAGCTGTCTCCTTATTTATTCAATCATGGTTTTTATCATGCAAAAAGCCGCGATTACGCGGCCACATACAAATATGTTCACTGTACTATCGCAAATCGAGCAACTCATCCTTCGACGAAAATTGCCAAAATCATTTAGAAGCGGCTTTCAGCCTTCGATTCCGACAAACTCAAATAGTCGAATTTCACTGAACAGCCTTCACCTTGGGGAGATTGTGCGACAACACCAGCTACGCATTCAGCACCTTCATTCATTCCAAAATATCGGATCAGTGACCAGTTCGCTCCGTCCTCTGAATAGGAGAAAGTAACACAATGATTTTGCTTGGTGATACGCAAATATGGATTATCTACACCAACTTGTACGGAGTTACAATCATCTGACATTCCTTCTCTGGTTACCACAGACACGATTATGGGATACTGTCCGTCAAACTCAAAGCAAATCTTGGCCCAGTTATAATGGTCCATCATAAACATGAGGCATCCTGAATCATATTTATGCCGCATATTGACACTAATTCTGGTCGTCATTTCAAAGGAAGTACCCACAGGGGTAGATAAAAATGGCGCTGAGCTTGCGAAATGTTTACCTGCCGGGTCTTGGAAAAAGTCTGATTTGGGAGGTGCTATTAATGTCAGTTCATCTAAATCTGTAAATTTCCAGGTTTCGGGACGATTCATCCAGATCAGTTGTTCTCTTGTTTCGTTTACAAATAAGTTATTAGTCATTCTAATTCTCCTATCATGAATGATTTTCGATTACAAATTTTCCTTTCTCTGTAATAATGGCAGGTAGCTTTTATTTTTACAATCAATGATGCAACAATATTGAAATAATCACATAA
Organism: Paenibacillus sp. VTT E-133291; assembly: GCF_002264395.1. Lineage (GTDB taxonomy): Bacteria > Bacillota > Bacilli > Paenibacillales > Paenibacillaceae > Paenibacillus_AQ > Paenibacillus_AQ nitricinens. The sequence goes on along the minus strand of NZ_NFVA01000014.1, from coordinate 79,695 downwards.
TTTCCTAAACAAACCACCAAAAAGGGATAACTCCAAGGAGTTACCCCTTGATCACAATCAATCTTTATCAGGAATGATAAATGACACCGTCGTTCCCAAACCAGGGACACTTTGAATTTGCAAGCCACGTCCATATAGTTGTGTCAATCTTCTATCCGTATTAAGGAGTCCAATACCTTGATTCTTATAGCCTTTTGGATCTAACAGCCTGCTGACTTGAGCTTCGTCCATTCCCAACCCTGTGTCTACAATGTTAAAATGGACAGCATCCGCACGTGTCTCAATGTGAATACGCAGTGTTCCACCTTTAGCCCGACTTAAAACGCCATGTCGAACAGCATTCTCAACCAGAGGTTGAATCGTAAGCGGAGGCATCAACATTTCAAGATTCGCATCTACTTCCCATTTCACATGGAGTCTCTCCTCAAAACGCTGCTGCTGGATATATATATAATTCTCCACCAGTTCAAGCTCCTGTGACAGCGTAACGAGCTTCCCTGCATTTAAGAAGTCAAAACTTATGCGCAGATAAGTTGTGAACGCATCTGATAGCTCTCTCATTTTGGCAGTATCAAAGTCACTTAAGGACATGATCGAATTCAGTGTATTGAAGAGAAAGTGTGGATGGATCTGCGCTTGTAAATAAGCACCCTCCATCCTCAACCGGTCATTGACCGCCCGCTTCATAGATGAAAGAGATAAGGCACGATACTTCAACTCCATTGCATCTACCGGCTTGGTAACATAGTCGTTTGCTCCAGCCAAGAAGCCTGCATAGACATCTTCCCGTTCACTGCGTGCAGTCAGTAGAATAATTGGCAATTCATACATTGTAAACCGCTCGCGGACTAATCTTGTCATTTCATAACCAGACATACCCGGCATCATCACATCAGCGATGATCAGATCGAATCGTTCATTGTTTAACTTATCCAGCGCTTCACGTGCAGAAGTCGTAGTAACTATCTGATAGGTTCCATCTGACAAAATATTTTGCAAAACTTTTAAATTGACCGAATCATCGTCAACCGCCAGAACACGAATAATATCAGCGTCTGTATCAAGCTTCGAGAGTGGCTCTACTTCCTTCGTGGAATAGGTGGCGGCCACCATAGTAGAAGCTTCAGCAGTGATCCATTCACTGAAAGGTGACAGTGAGTCCGCATCTTTTTCTATATGGACATCAGAAATGGAAGACTGTACACTCTCATTAACTACAGGTAATTTGAAGCTGAACTTACTTCCCTTGCCCGGCTGCGATTGCAATAATAATTCACTACCGTGCAGCTCAACCAACTCTTTACAAATACTAAGACCCAGACCGATACCACCTTCACCGTAAGCTCCTTGTTCATAACGCATAAATACACGCTTTCTCAATGCCTCATCCATACCAATTCCTGTATCCGTGACATGGATCCATACCTGCCCATCCACTAGTTCTGCTGACAGTACAACACTTCCCTGTTCGGTGAACTTAAGCGCATTATGAACTAGATTAATCAGAATCTGTACCAATCGCTCCTCATCAGCATATACACACGGCAAATCCTCATTAATGTCCATGCGAAGCTCCACCTTAGTCCCACCGGTCAGGAAGCGTAACATATCCAGCACACCCTCAGCCAAGGACCTTACTTGCACCACCTTGATGTTCATCACAATCCGTTTATCCTGCAATCTCACTACATCTAGCAAATCGTTCAGCATGAGCGACATCCGCCGACTGACCATTATTAGCAGTTCCATGTCGCGTTGACTCTCTTCATCCAGTTCATGTTTCTTTCTTATAAGCACACTCTGAGCAATATTCATAATCCCATGCAAGGGAGTCCGTAGTTCATGAGATGTATTGGCCAGAAAACGATCCTTTAATTTGTTGGATTCAGCCAATTGAGCATTCAGTAGCACATTTTGATGGGATTGATGAAAATATCTCCTAAACCAATAGGTAGAAAAGGCAGCAAGTGCAGCAATTAAATCTACTGGATAAAACATAAATTGTGAGGTTCCTGCGTAATAGACAGATGCCCACATTATATTATTAATCACAGCTAGTACTGAACATAATAAAAATAGAGCTCCCTCAGCTTGAATAAATACCATTTTCATAAAATAATAAGCCGTCCAAAATACTGGAATGTAATACAGGATCATATAGACCCCTTTTTCGATCGAAAACAGCACGGTCTCTTCTGGACCAAAGATTATAAATAGAGTAAAACCGAGGAGTGAGAGGATATAACTATAAAAAGCCTTACCTTTCCGCAGGTACCCAAAGAGCTCTCTTCCCATCAGGAACAGAAACAAGCAAAAGCCTGTGTAAGAAAGAACCTTTAGCTTCAATGTCCAGGCAAAATCAACTTGTAGAAACCGGAACAATAGTCCATTATGTTCAACCCCAATAGATACAGCTGCTGCGACCATCATCGAAAAGAAAATAATCAACTCTGTTTTTCGCACATCCATCAAATAAATAATCAGTAAATAGAGCCCGTGGATCAAGAGCAATACCCCTACAACTAGCTGCAAGCCAATTGAATTCCAGTAGACCGTATCTATCTCATGTTGAATGCCAAACTCTACAGACCTAACAATGCCTCCTTTTAACGGAGACCCATAATTTGACGCTCGAACAAATAGATCCATTTGGTTCTGATCTGTCGGTACATAACTGATCAAGAATGACTTTGTGACAGAAACATGGCCTTCTTTCTCTTCAGATAACTTACCGAATCGCGAGAGAATTGTTCCATTAATCTCCACTTCAGAAGCCGTATAGACCGATTGAAACCAAAAGCTAAGTGGCTCAGACAAGGGTTGATCCAGTAGAATACGCAAATGATAAGTTCCGTATCCATATGCTTTCTCTTGATCTGCTGGATTGAATTTAGAAGTCCAGTTCCCCGGCACCTGAAGCATCTGCCCCTTCGTCGCATTGTCAATATTGCTAGTATTCACCCATTGTTCAGGATAGAATTCCCATTTACCATCCAGCGGAAAGGAGCTTAGTGATTCAATATCCACCCCACGTAAATCTAACACACCTTGCTTCACAGCAGGTGGATTGGACAACGAAAAATGATTATGCCAGCCCCAGCGCACCACAATCAACAGACCGATAAACACTACTATGTATAATAAATGACTTAACTTAATCTTATTCTCCGAAGTTCTCATGCACGCCTCATTCTTCGATAAATTTAATAGTGCTATATTCCCATCTTCCACTATTGAACATTATAGTCTGATTATACTATATTACGAGATCAGTGGACGTAAGTAATCTTGTATTTAAAGGACAAAAAAAGGAAACTCCAAATAGTCGGAGTTTCCTTTTTTTAAAATTATAACGACTCACTACGTTTATTCATCAGCAGATCAACCATTTCTTGGTAACCCCTATTTTGTGCATGCTGTAAGGGGCTAATTCCATTAGAATCCGCAAGTTGAATGTCAGCACCATGCTGAATTAACAATTCAAGTATTATCTGATGTGCCTTCCCGCCATCGCCCAGTATGATAGCTTCAAGTAATGCCGTCCAACCCAGATTATTGACATGATCAATATTGACATCAGAACTTGTAAGAAGCTCTTCCACAATGTCCACATGACCGCGGTCAGCAGCAGGAATGAGGGCAGTTCCCCCAAACCTGTTCAGAATGGATGTATCAGCACCTGCAGCAATAGACACCTTCACAAAATCAAGCATCCCTTCAGCCCCTGCATAGAGAAGTGGATTATCCGAGCGATTGTCGCGGATATTGATGTTGGCACCTTGTTCAAGCAATAATTTGAAAATATCCAGTTGATTCGTGTGTACAGCGATTAATGCGGAGGTTCTACCATCAATGTCTGTAGTATCAATATCTGCACCATCAGCTAATAGCTTAGAAATAAGATCCTTGTCGCCTTGCTTAACCGCAGCTAACAGTGTTTGGTTCATCTTATCCATTTCAGTATTCACCTCCTGAGTTGATTGCTGCCCTTGTTTGTTTAACACTTTGAAATCATCTGTCTGACATCCTGATATAAAGAGGAAGAATGTTAACAAGAAGAAGTACATAGCGAACGTCATCTCCGCATTTTAGTGAAATACTATCACATGGGGAGAGCGTTTGCTAACAGAAAAAAAAACTTCTACCAACACTCGGTAGAAGTTTCATTAGAACTTAGTTCACGCGAGATCATCAAATGCTATATAGATTGATCAGATGATTTTCCTATTTCGGGTTGGTCGTGACTCCAGAGAATGTTTGGACTTCCGGCCGCTTTTGTCTGCAGATTTCTTGATTATACCGTTCTTAACGGTTGAAATCCGCAGACAAAGTCTGACGCTACCGCTCCTACAGTTCCAAAATTCCCTTCCACCACTTTTCCCTTTTTGGAATATTTTCAAATTCAATCTATATCGGTGCGCTTTCCAGTGATGAGAATACCTTATCGAAACCAGCTTTGGAACGGGAAAATAATTCAGATGAACTTTGCGCGGAAGCTGGTGCTAGGACTTCTTGGGCGATCACGCCGGTATATCCGATCTTTTTCAGGCTTCCCATGAATCCTGTAAGATCAATAGATCCTTCCCCTGGATACAATCGATCGAAATCTAGCAATTCCACTCTCGGAAGAGATTTAGCATCATTGATATGGACATACGCGATTTGATGCGGTTGTAATTTCAATAGATCCTCGCTTGTTAAGCCATTCGTATGCCAATGGTAGGAATCCAGTAACATTCCGATATTTTTTACTTGAATCGTCTCCATCCAACTCAACGTATCTTCCATCGTCCAGATCGTTGGATTTGCCCATTGTGTACGTAAGTGATGAGGGCCTACGAACTCTAAAGCTAATGTAATTCCATAAGCGCCTAATATTTCAGCGCATAGTCTTAAACGTCTTGTGGCTGCAATCATAAACGGTGCGGCCGGTAGATCTGTCGAAGGTAAAATATATGTACAACATGTCGTACAATTTAATGCAGCAGCGGCCTCAGCCATTTCGGTAAGCGATTTCAACCCTTCCCTAAAGCTTTCCTCTGTCGTGCGCCAATCTACCACTAAACCAAATGATCCTAACACGATGCCATGACTTTCCAGCAATTGAACAGCCCCATCCTTGCCATACTGCTGTACGAACTCCAATGGATTTGCGTCTATCGACTGGAAGCCGAATTGGCTCGCAAGTCTGATATATTCTTCTATAGAACTGAGTTCACCCAAGCCTGCTGTTGTTAATCCTCTTATCATCGTCATTATCCTCCTTCATGACCAATCTAATAGTTCGTCATTTCTAGTCTAGCGCATCATGCACTCGAATAAAACCATCTCTAGTCACCTTTAACACATTCTACGATCCAATTGCAATAAATCTTTTTTTGTCAAAAATTAAGATGTGGTGGGATGCTTATGGGGGAACGACATGCCATTCCTTTCATTTTCGTTCAAAGATCCTTATACTTGCTTGGAGAAACATTTCAAGGGAGAATGAAAAGTATGGACATAAAAAAACTACAATACTTTATTGCAGTAGCAGAAGAACTGCATTTTAACCGTGCAGCAGAGAAGCTAATTATGATACAGCCTCCCTTAAGCCAGCAAAGCAGCTGGTGGAGTATTGGTTAATATGTTAAAAATGTTTCGGGATCGTTATCCACAAGCACAACTCACATTACATGAAATAACGTCTGCTCAGCAGTGGCAGGCTTTACATGAAGGAACGATTCACATTGGATTTGTACGTTATACAGAGCCCGGCAAACATATCGATCATCGTCCCCTAGTCAATGAATCACTTGTTGCCGTTTTGTCAGAGCAGCATCACCTAGCTCATTCCAGTACCGACCTTTTGTTCTTATCATAATAGTATAGAAACAGTTGCTTTCCGTTTGTCCAAATGCCTTTTTTCGCTCCAGCCTCTTTGTCCTGCTTCATTCTTCGCTTAGTCGTTTGTATTCTATTCTGGCAAAAATGGACATGAAGTCAAAGGATACATTGAGTTAATTCTTGCCCTATCTAAATACATCAATCATCATTAATGCCCCTATTTTATAGCCTTGGATAAAAGATAATGCAGAGTGCAAAGAGCTTGAGTCACTCTGTAAATCGAATAGCATTTCGACTTGGTCAAAATCTTCCTCGGATAACCTCTCTTTGAGCAATTGTAAAAAATCAGTGATTTTCTGATTAATCTTCTGCAGTTCAGGATCACTTGGCTTAATTAACTCATTCGGACTCAATCTTCCATAATAAAAATCCTCCAAAATGATCACCATCATGCCTCCTTTCGCAACTAATACTCCTAACACGTATAAATTTTATGCGAAAATCGCATAAATAACAATATGCAATTTTCGCATAAAGTAAACTTGGCTTGGGTGATGAGCATTGTACACAAGAATCCGCGACTTACGCGAAGATAAAGATCTTACACAGCAACAAATGGCTGAGCTTTTACATATTACACAAGCTACCTACTCCCGTTACGAGAATGGAAATTTGGATGTTCCGAGCGCCGTTTTAATTACGCTAGCTAATTTCCATAAAGTAAGCATCGACTATATTTTGGGTCAGACAGATAACCCTAAGCGCTATCCCAGCAAAAATTAATAATCCGCAGCACAAACAAGCTTCTGTGATATTCACAGGAGCTTGTTCACGTCTAGGCTAAAGCATAAATAATTACTTCAATGCAACAAACAAATCAATCTCATTCTCTAGACTTTCTGGTTTATATCTTTCATCCCAAATTTCAAAATCATAATCCTTTGGTTCATTTCCAGTTTCTCTAATCCATTGTCCATATACATAGTCATATGAACGACTAAGTTCCGATTCAAGTCCCTGGTGTGTGTAAGTAACATACTTACTCTCACCGACAGCATGACCTAAAATATCTAACGGAACATCACCTTGTTTACTTACTTCATAACAAAGAATATGTGTAAACCTATCCAGCTGAGGATTAAAATCGGGATTCATAGGATAAATCTGCATTAAAATCACATTCTCATTTTTCTTGCATTGAATTTCGTCTTTTCTTTCAAATAACGAATGATAAATACTCTTACCAAGACCAGACTCAAATTCTTTAATATCTGCTTCAATTTTGTAGCCTACAACATGAAAAGGAGGTAATGTTATTACTTTAGCTTCCAGAAAATCTCCTCCATTCAATGAGTAGGCTTATCACAACATTAATCATACAAGACTTCAATCATTTTTCTTGTCTTTCCTAGCTGCTCCACAGTAAAATCATGCTGAGCAGAAGCATAAGCGTTAAAAACAATATCGAGCACAAACAATTGAGCAAATCTGGAGCTTGTTGCCGAACTACGAAGCTTAGCTTCCGGCTCACGGGATGTGAATAAAGATACATCAGCGAGCTGAGACAGCATGTTACTTCAAGGCCGGCAAAAAGTTCTTGAACGGTTTATCATTCTTCTTTTTAAGCTGCGCCTTCATTTGTGCGCTTTGTGCTTGTAATTGCTCAGCCGAAGTCGCTATTTTCCTAATACTCATTTAGACTATATTGAGCAATCTAAATATTGTATCACTTCTATGATTCCACACGTTCCATTTATTGACGAATTTTTCTTTCAACATTAAACTATAAATAAGAAATTAAATTCCAAAAAACCTTTTTTTTCATTTATTAAATTTATCCCAACATTACGGCGCAGGAGGAAATGAAAGATGACGACGACACCAAACATCATCGTAATGAACCATCCAACTAGAGAGCAGCTTGAAAAGATTTACGATATTTTAGATGAATGCTTTTCTGTAGGCCGAGCTTTTTTCCAAGAAAGATTAGACCTAGACACCACATATGATCCAGATACAACATGGTTTGCGATGGTTGACGATAAGATTGCATCTAATGTACAAATTTTTCCGTTTTATATTAGAGTCGGTCAAGCGATCTTGAAAACAGGTGCAATGGGGAGTGTCGGTACAGATCTGAATTACCGCGGGCTGGGGCTTGCACACAAAATTCTTCATGCGCAGACCAATTATATGAAAGAAACCGATTATGATATAAGCTTGCTTTTGGCTAGCAAGCATGCGTTTTATGAAAAGGCTGGCTGGAGACTTATTCCCGAGACTGCTTTCGCAATTGAAAAACCAGCAAGCTTGGAGCAGCAGCAAAGCAGTGATGAAATCATTCCTTTTGAAGCCTGTTATCTCGATGATATCCGTTTCATCTATGAACAATTCAATAAGAATCGTACCTATACCGTGATCCGAAGTAGAACGTATTGGAATGATTTATTGACCTGGCCGGAATGGAAGAACGTTGACTGCTTGCTCCTTCGCAGAAATGGAAAAATCGTCGCTTATGGCATCATTGAAAAGAAAGATACTGAACAAGTATTTATTAATGAATTATTGTATTTGAACGAAGCCGAAAACGGCGTTGAAGCTTTGTTTCATGCCTTATGTCAGCTGCGCCAAAATGCAAAGCAAATATTAGCGATGCTCCCAGAGGACCATAAGCTATATTCCTATTACCAACAGCATCAAGCAAATTCAATTCAAATCAATATGGCGATGTGGAAAATGATCAATCTCAGTTCAACTTTCCATAAGCTTCAGCCTGAATTAGAAGATCGCCTAAACCGTAGCAACATAATTGCAGACCAGGAGCTGCATATTGCACTTCGCAGCAATGAGGACTGTATCTACTTGGATTATAAGCAAAAGCAGCTTTCTGTTTCCGATGCTAGTAATCATACCAATCCCTATACTTCAATAGAAGTAGATGAACGCGAGCTAATGACTTATATCATGTTCGGCTATAATGAAGCAGGCGCAGCAAAGGACAGTACTGAGCACGCTAACATCCTTCAAGCTCTATTTCCGAAACAACAAGCCGTGTTTTATTTGACCGATAAATTTTAAGCCATTTTTGATTCCTACCATTTTAAAATAAGGGTGTGTCGCAAGTCCAACTGCTCGGACTTATGACACACCCTTATTTTTCCATAGCAACAAAAACTAGTTGTTGTTCATTTTTGATCTTCCTAACAGGACAGCACCATAGGCTGCATCCTTAATCGGCAAAATCAGCTTTGTTTGCGGGTAGCTCTGTGCGAGCTTTCGCTCCAAGGCTTCTTTCACAAAGCGAGACTTTTGCAGCACACTTCCTGCAATCGCAATCGGACTTTCATATAGCTTAAGCCGTTCAATAACAGGCACAACAAGCTCATATAAATTGGCTGCACATTTCTCCGCTAACGCTATTGCATGTGCATCGCCCTTCTTGCATGCGGTCGTCATAATCGGTGCGAGCTGCGCAATATCTTTTTTCGTCGTATTTTTATCATAAACAAAGCCAATAATCTCTTTCACAGTGCTTAATCCAAGCTGCTCATATACCATCACTGGGATGATCGTATCGGTTATTCTTCCGTCCTCCACTTGAACTAATACGGATAATAGATCGCGTCCAATGCTATAACCGCTTCCTTCGTCATCAATCAGATGACCAAAGCCTCCTGTGCGATGCTGCTCTCCTTTTTCATTGACCCCAAAGCAAATCGATCCTGTACCGGCAATGAGAATGATGCCTTGCATCGCATTTTGTGCCCCGTATAATGCGGTTTCTTGATCGCCTGTAATCGTTAATGGCCCGATATAACCGTTATTTCTCACATGCTGCTTCAACAAATGGATGACCAGCGGATTACTTATTCCTGCCGCACCTATACATATATGAGCAACTTCTTGTAAATTACCGCAGTAGAGCTTCGTTTGACTAAAAATTTCTTCAAAGGAGGCGGCAATCGCATCAGCATCACCACCGTTATAATTAATAGGCCCTACAGTAAAGGTGAATAAAGAGTCATCCTGGTCATGCGTAATGGTGACAGCTGTTTTCGTGCCACCCCCATCAACTCCAACGATAAATGCCATACCTATGTCCCCTTGTTGTACTTTTTTCAAAGATAAGAATTTATATGTTTCACGCGATATATTATCCTTATTTTTCTCGCAGAAACGCTTGCCTTCCTTTAAAGGACGCCGAAGGCTTTTATGCTTGTCTACATCTGTATCGTAATCTTGGCGGTGGGTACAACCTCACCATTTAGGATTGGAAGGAGTGATTTGAATGCATCAAGTGTATACTCAAATGCCGCAATTCCGCAGAACTCGCCTTCGATTAACGGTAAATCATACGGGCGACCTAATGTAATGGCCGTTACTTTGCAGCCTGCAGCCAGCAGCTTCTGCACAAGCGCAAGCTGACCTTTGTTTTCACGCGCATTGAACAAGCCGATAACAATATGCTTGTACACTTGTACCTTTGGCAGCGCAGCGTTGATTTGCTCCTCGCTCGGGTCAATGTCGATAATCTCATAAGCTGTATTAAAATGCTCCCCCATATATTGCGGAAAGCTAAGAGCTTGATTCAAGCTGCTGGACGCAAGATCGGTGCGGTAGGAATAGGAACCCATAAATAACACTTGCTCATCACCGGTATGAATGGGCTGGAGCTCACCTTTAATGAGGCAGATCGTTTCCGTACGCATTAGCTCATTTGCTCGGCGATGTACATCGCAGCCAACTAGTTCATAATCTAGCTCCTCAATCGTCGCATATTTTGCTTTATAAGCTAAAATTTTTGTAACAGCTGCATCAATTAGCGCTTCATCCAAATCACCGGTGGCTACAGCTTCTTCGATCAAATGAATCGCTTCCTTCACTGTCTCAGGAGTATGACTAATGAATACCAAATCAATACCTGCTTTAACAGCTCCTAACGCTCCTTTTGCCGTACCATAGTATCGTTTGATCGCGTCCATTTCTAAACAATCCGATACAACTAACCCTTTATATCCTAATTTTCCTTTTAATATCTCTGTAATAATGGTATGAGACATAGTTCCGGGCACACCGGATTTTTCAATTTTCGGAAATAAAATATGTGCACTCATAATCGCTTGAGCGCCTTGCTCAATTGCGGCCTTAAACGGCAGCAGCTCAAGCTGTTCTAATTCCTCAAGTGTTTTTTCAATGGTAGGCAAGCCAATATGTGAATCGACATTTGTATCACCATGACCTGGAAAATGCTTAAGTGAGGACATGACGCCTCCATCTAGCAATCCCTTCATCATTTGAATTCCATACTGGGATACTGTTGCAACAGAATCACCATATGAACGAACATTTATGACTGGATTCAATGCATTATTGTTAACGTCCATAACTGGAGCTAGATTAAAATTAATACCTAATGCTTTCAATTCTCTGGCAGTCATTCTGCCTGCTGCATACGCATTTTCAGGTCGTCCTGAAGAAGCAATTGCCATGGCTCCAGCAACATTGGTCGCGTCTTTAGGCATACGAGTGACTCGACCGCCTTCTTGGTCGATCGTAATAAAACCCGGGATACCAGTATGTGTCGTGTACCATTGCTGCAGTTCAGTAACAAGCTCGCCTAATTGATATTTATTGTCGATATTATGTGAGAATAAAATAATATTGCCGACTTTATAATGCTCAATAACTTCCTTCAGCTCAGGAGTGATCTCGGTTGAGGGGAAGCCTGTTACGAACATTTGTCCGATCTTTTCGCGCAAGCTCATATGTTCTATTGTTCTCATCAATTACTCACCTTCCTCTAGCGATATAAATGATACTGCTGTGTTATTTCTGCAAATTGCTTGCTTTCCGCTGCAAACTGTTCAAGCAGCTGCTTGGCTTGCATATTTTCCTTACGATACATGTTGTCTCCCCCCAGCAAATCGATAAATGGACGAGAACCCTCCTTCACAGGAGGCAGGAATGAAAATTGCTCATACAAATCTCTTATCGTAAATAATAAGGTTACCCCAACTTCTAAAGGCCTCAGCACTTGGAGATCTGTAATGTAAATTTGTACCCCGCCGCATAGCTCGCCACAATGTTTAGATGACGTTGGCTTGAAATGAACTGGACGAAAAAGCACACCCGGGATACCTTTTGCATTCATCTCATCTGCCAATTGCTGCGCTTGAATGAACGGAGCACCAATCATTTCAAACGGGAACGTTGTTCCACGTCCTTCGGAGCAGTTTGTGCCTTCAAATAAACATGTTCCTGTATATAATAACGCCGTTTCATATCGTGGTATTCCAAGTGAAGGATGAACCCAGGTTAATCCTGTATCCGGAAAGGACATGTTCCGTTCCCAGCCTTCCAAACGAACGACATGCAGCGATGCATTCCAATTCATTTGATCATTTGCCATCGTTGCTACCTCACCTGCTGTTAAGCCGTATCGCACGGCTAGCTCGTAATTTCCAACAAATGATTTGAAGCCGGGCTTCAAGACATTCCCTTCTACCGTTACCCCGTTAAGCGGATTAACACGATCAAGAACAACAAATTCTACACCTGCATTTGCACAATCTTCAAGTGCATACAGCATCGTATAAATAAATGTGTAATAGCGTACACCAACATCTTGAATATCGTATACAATGATGTCTACTTCATTCAGCATTTCTTTTGTTAAACGCTTGGAGTCTTTACGGTACAAGCTATAGACTGGAACATTCGTAAAAGGATCCATGTAAGTGTCTACTACTGCCCCTGCATCCAAATCTCCGCGAACGCCATGCTCAGGTGAAAACATCGCAGCAAGATTAAAATTTTCATGTAATATAGTAATCGTTGATGCAAAATCCTTCGTAAGACCTGTCGGCGCTGTAATCAATCCTACGCGCTTACCTTCGAACAAATAACGATAATTCGTTATAGAATCAATCCCATTTAACACCATATGAAGCTGCCTCCTAGCTGCTTTTTAGCATAAATGAATAGAACAAGGGAATGTTTCCTGCTATACATAGAAACACTCCCTCTTAGCTAGTTGAATAGTTACCAAAGACTAGACTGCCTAACCTTCACCGTTTCAGCAGGCACCATAAATGCTTCTGCATATGTCTTTCTTGCTTCACAGCCGCGAACAACTGCTAGTGCTTTGTAGTAATCCATGTATTTGAAAGATTTGCTATTCGTCACAAACCAATGCTTGCTTAAAGCATCTATCCATAGATCAAATGCCGCTTGATCGAAATCCACATATACGTAAGGGACATAATCAACCGCATCCTCCCAGTTTTCGGAGTAATATAATCTTGCTGCAAAGTGCGCGGGGAGCGCTCGTTCAAAGGATGATAGACTTGCGAAGAAACGGGCATCATTTACGATATGATGCGTTAGCGCATGGTCCTTATGCATACTGTTTTTCCAGTGTGTAATAATAATGTTAGGCTTCACGCGACGAATTACATCACAAACCTCCATACGAATTTCTTGATTGTCAGGCAACTCTCCGTCACAATAATCATCGAATACAATGGCTTCACCGCCTAGCATATCCGCAAAAACCTGTGCCTCTTTCACTTTTTGCTGACGATATTCCTTCATATCCTGTCCTGCCGGGACCCCTCGTTCACCCGCAGTTAACGCTAATGTCACAATGCGATCTCCCTTTAAACTATGACTAGCGAGCACACCACCAGAAGCTAGCTCCACATCACCAACATGCGCTCCAATTGCTAATACTGTGAATTTTTCGCTCATCTTTAAAGTTCCCTCCGCAATATAGAAAATTGTTTTTCAATAGTAAAGCCCGCTTTTTGATAGATTCGAAGAGCCGGATTATTATTTCCAGTGAATAGAGAGATATACTGACAGCCCACATTTTGAAAAGCTTCAACCATTCTGAAAAATAATACACTGCCAAGGCCATGACCCTCATGCTCTGGGTGCACTCCGATACCGCAAAAAAATGCTCTTCCATCAGGCTGCGAAATAATTGGACCTGCAAAGCCCACAACCTCGTTGCCGTACACAGCTATTACAAGTGGTGCGCCAACCTTCACATAAGTAACAACATCCTTCTTCCACTGCGGATTTTGCAGGGCAGCAAGCGTTGCTTCAAGCCCTGTATGTAAATCAGGGACATAGGACGTAATGTAATAGTCCTTGCTATTTGCATGGGTTTCCTTATCTAAAATATCTTCGGGAACTATAAAGCTTCCGAGTTTTAAATACATGCCGCATTGCGTCGCTCGATCTTCGTAGCCTCTAGCCATTAAAGCTTCATATAATGGCTGGTCCTTACTGATGCCCGGGGCATTATTATGCTCATGCTGAGGTGCACTTGGTATACTCCACTTCAGCTTAACAGGGTTGAAAAACAATACATCCGCTTGCCTTTTCCCAAGTTCTTGGAATCTTTTTTCTAAACGCAATAGAAAAGCATCGTAAAGCTCCAGAGAAGCCACATGGGTATCTATAATAACACTCGTAATATAACCGGCCACATCTCCAAGAGGGAGATCGTCACCGCAGCAGCCAGCTGCAAAACCAACAATCTCTTTTTCGTCACAACCTACCCATATACAGTCAGCGTCAAAATAAGGATGGTCGATGAATGTATCTTGAAACTCTCGCTCTGTAAATGGCTTATAATCATATTTTGTAGCCTCACGATTCCAAAGCTCTACAACTGCAGAGTGATCTTCAATTGAAAAGGGTCTGATTTGCATCATTTAAGCCTCCTGCGAACGTCCAATATAGGGCCAGGAAATTTTGCCCATTACTACTGGCTGTGAAGCTCCAGTTACTAGCGGGATATTGTTTGGTAAGCGCTCCATCGTGTAATACGCAAGCAGAGCAAAAGCAATTGCTTCCTTAGCATCACTATTACCACCGATATCCTCCTGCGTCAGCACCTGCACGTTATGCGGTGCAAATAAGTGCTGTAAATTACGCAAAAGCGTCTTGTTATAGCTTCCACCGCCGCCAATTAACAATTGCTCAGCCTGGTGCTGCGGTGCAATATACCGTTCATAGCTATCGACGATGCTCCAGGCAGTTAAGTACGTAGCTGTTGCAACAACATCTTCTGCTTTCCAGTGATTAACCTTCATCATTTCAATAATTTGTGCCACGTATTGTTGGCCAAACCGTTCTCTGCCTGTCGATTTTGGTAACGGCATCCTATAATATTTATCCTGCTGCATCCATTTCAATAGCTCATCAATCACTTGACCGCCCGCACCAATTTCGCCATTAACATCCATGGTCATTGGTGCAAATAATTGCGATACAAGGCCATCGATAATCATATTTCCAGGACCCGTATCAAAAGCAAATACCTCATCCGGTGAGGCATTTACAGGCAAAACAGTCACATTGCCTATTCCGCCAATATTTTGCATCAGAAGTGTTTTCTTTGGATTGTTAAACAATAAGTATTCGGTAAATGGTACTAACGGAGCTCCTTGTCCACCCATTGCCATGTCAGCAACTCGAAAGTCTGATACGCAAGGAATTCCTGTGCGATTGGCGATAACCGCACCATCCCCAATCTGAACGGTACAATGCAGATTATAGCCGCCCATAACATTCTCATCCGGAGCATGATAGATTGTTTGACCATGCGATCCTACTGCGAATATTTGCGAAGGCGAAAGGCCGCATTTCCCTATAACGGATAATGTGGCTTGGGCGTATAATTCGCCAAGCCACATATTCATTGCGCCAACCTTATCAATCGTAGCGCTAGCGGGATCAAAAAGCTCAAATATGGAGTTTCTAACTTGCACCTCAAAAGGTGTGTTTTCAAAAGCCAGTAATTCAATCTCTACTCCATGCTCTTTTTCGGCTGATGGGAAAAGCTTAACTACTGCTGCATCAATACCATCTACTGATGTACCGGACATCAAGCCAACTAAGTATGTTGCATCAACTTTTGATTGTTTGTCCATTAACCTTTCACCGCTCCAACTGTTACCCCTTCAAGGAAGTATTTTTGTAAACTGAAGAACAAAATAAACATTGGAACTGCTGAAATGGTTGCCCCCGCCATCATCGGTGCAAAGTAAGTTGTATTCGCAAAGCGAAAGTTTTTCAAGCCGACCTGAATGGTTTGCATATCCATCGTATTCGTTACTAGGAACGGCCAGAAAAAGTCATTCCATGCCGCCATGAACGTTAGGATTGCTAGTACTGCCATAATTGTTTTAGATAGAGGCATAATGATATACCAGAAGATTTTAGGCTGGGAACAACCTTCGATTTTAGCAGATTCAATAATTTCACCTGGAATGGAGGACATGAACTGCTTAACCAAGAAGATATTGTATACCGTTACTATGCTCGGCATAATCAACGCTGTGTACGTATTTTGTAATTCAAAAATGTTTACGATCAAAATATATAGTGGAACCTGAGTGACTTGAACAGGAATCATCATAGATCCCAGCAAAATAGCGAACAAAATGTTTTTTCCTTTAAATTTCATTTTTGCAAAAGCATATCCAGCAAGTGTAGCAAAAAATACGTTAGATACCGTGATACACGCTGCCACTATAAAGGAGTTCAATAACCAGTCCCATGTATGTGGGCTGAAGTTAAAGAAGAATTTATAAGATTCAAATGAAATCTTCGATGGTAGGATAGAATAGCTCATTGCACCAGCTTCTACCGGATCACCGAACGAGGAGATGACCATAAAGTATATCGGGAATATGGTAGCTGCGGCAAATAGGATAAGGAACGTAATGTTTGCACCATTACGTATAAACAGATACCCTTTGCTTCTTAAGCTATTGTTGTACAAACCCATAGTATTCTGCTCCTTTTCCTAGTATTCTACATCTTTACCTATAAACTTGAATTGAAGGAATGATATAAATCCGATAATCGCTGCTAGAACTAATGATTGTGCCGCTGCCTCACCAAACTCAAAATATGTGAACGCATTGTTAAAGATTAACAAACCTACCATTGTTGTTGCATGGTCTGGTCCACCGCCTGTCATAAGATAAGCGTTTTGGAATACTTGGAAGGAACCGATAACACCAGTAACAAGTAGGAATAGCGTTGTTGGCTTAAGGAAAGGGACAACGATAAACCAAAGCTTTTGCAGGAAAGACGCGCCATCAATTTCAGCTGCTTCATAATAGCTGTTATCAATAGCGAGTAATGCGGCTATATAAATAATAATTGCCGTACCATGACTTGATAACCAGGACATTAACACAAGTGAGAACATTGCAGTTGCACTGGAACCAAGCCAGTTTTGATTTTCAATACCTAAAAAACTCACGAGCTTATTGGCAATACCTGATTTTAACGGATCGAAGATCCACAGCCACACAACAGAAAGCGCTACACCAGATGCTACGGCTGGCAAGTAATATAGTGCTTTAAAGATTGTTTGTGTTTTTTTCTTGAAAGGAATAATCAAAATTGAAATTAAAAATGATAGAAGAATATTAAACGGAACAGTTAATAACGTATATACTAACGTGTTTTTCAGCGCTTTCCAGAAAAGTTCATCTGAAAACGAGTTAACGAAGTTATCCATGCCGACAAAAGTGGATCCTAATGGACCATATTTTTGTAAGCTGATAATAAAAGCATTGATGACTGGATATGCGGTAAATAAAGAAAACGCAATAAGTGCTACTGCGATAAACGCGTATCCCCAACCTGAGTCACTTTCGAGTTTCATTTTTTTTCTTTTAGTCAACGTTTGATTCATTGGGTCGCACCTCTCTTCTAAAAACAGTACAAGCTCTAGCTAATTTAGAAGGAAAGCTGTACGTTCTAGCTACGCACAGCTTTCACATGTCAGCCTACGACAGACTAGTCAACTACAATACCATCTTTACCGAAAGATTTAATTGCAGCTGCTTTAACTGCATCATACATTTCTTGTGGAGTAATCTCATTTGCAAGTAAGCCTTGTAGTTTAGGAATAATAACTTCTGTTTCAATTTTTAATGCTTCAGCAGCCAGATCAGTAGGAATATCTGTACGAGCCGGAAGCGCTTTTGCCATCATAGCTTTACCTGCAGCAACGTTATCTTCGTTACGAGGGAATTTTTCAAGTACTTCTGCATTACGTGCAGATTCAGTAATTGGTGATAAGAACAGCTCATTACTGTAGTTAGCAGCAATTGAACCAGAAGACAAGAAATTCGTTGCTAGGGCAATATTTTTGATGTGCTCTTCAGATGGAGCTTTTTTACCACGAAGTGCGATATAACCATCAACGATTGAAGTAGGGACATAATCGGCACCGTTGAATGTCGGGACTGGAAGTGAAATATAATCAACTTCAATAGAATCTGCAACAGCTGAACCATCGTTCGCTTTAATCTTCTCATTGTTTAGACGAGCAGAGTTTTCAAATGCAGATAAACCCTTACCTGTGATCATCGTTTGACCCGTTAGGAACATGTTCCACCGTTTACCAGCATCGATAGAGCTTAGCTCTTTAGGCATAGAACCATCGTTGATCATTTCGCGAATAGATGTAAGTAGCCCCAAGAAGTTTTTGCTTGTATACGTGTATTTAAGGTCCTTATCGAAGTAATCTGGTAGACCTGCAGTTTTAGCAAGAATAGCCAGATAGTCTTTAGATGCTACACCAGATGTTGCGAACACGAAACCATAACGAGTAGTTTCACCTTTATCATTTTTCACTACGCCTTTAGAAATTGCATTACGGAACTCTTCATAAGTCCAACCGTTTTGTTGAATGCTTTTCCAATCAATTCCGGCTTCTTCAAGGAATTGTTTGTTACCACCGATAGTGTGGATTTCCATATATGCTGGTAGGCCGTATTGAGCGTCACCTAGTTGGAAATATTTCAATGGAACTTCGTCATAATCTGCCTTGGCTTCATCAGAAAGGGCACCGTTAAGGTCGATTAGTACATTAAGTGCTGCATATTTCGAAATTCCTGAAGCACCGATAAAAGCAATATCTGGAGGAGAACCTGCATTTACTTGAGTATCAAGTTTTTGCGTCATATCTTCCCAGCTCGCTGGCTCGATTTTCAAAGTCAAGTTAGGATGTAGTGTATTAAATTCTTTTTCCATATCAGCAAAACGTGTTTGATAGTTCGCTGATATCGGAGGTAAAAGTGCTGTAATCGTATCCTTTTTAGGCTCAGAACCACCGTTACTAGTTCCTGTGTTACCGGAATCTGTAGAAGCTGGAGCGTTATTTCCGTTTCCTCCGCAAGCCGATAATAGTGATACCATCATGATTCCTGACAAAAACAGAGTTAATCCACGTGATCTTTTTTTCATCGAAAACAGCCTCCTCAATTATTAATAGCATCCATCCTGTTATTCCACTTTTCACACCTAAGCCAATGATGAGATTGCCTGTTTCAAGCGTCCTCCGTTTGCATTAAGTACTTGTTCTGCTTCTTTTGCATCTAACCCCGATTTAATCATCATAATTGCCAGCTTACAGTTCATAGATGCTTTTTCAAGTGTTTCTGCGGCGGTTGATGTATCTACACCAGTCGTGTTCATGATGATACGAATCGAGCGATCAACGAGCTTAAAATTACTAGCCTTCAGATCAACCATCAAGTTGTTGTACGTTTTTCCTAACTTGACCATTGTGCATGTTGTCAGCATATTAAGCACCAACTTCTGAGCAGTTCCTGCCTTTAATCGAGTCGAACCGCTAATGACCTCCGGTCCTACAACAGGTGTTATACAAACATCTACAATGGGTTCGAACTTTGAGCCTCTGTTGTTACAAACACCGATAGTGGCTGCTCCAAGTTCCTTTGCTTTCGCTAAAGCTGCAATAACGTAGTTTGCACTACCGCTTGCCGAAATCCCAATAAGTACATCTTTGTTTGTTACACCAATGCTTTCGATTAATGCGATCCCTTCATCCATATCGTCTTCACAGCCTTCAACCGCAGTACGCAAAGCAATATCACCACCAGCAATATAGCCCTGCACCAAGGAAGGATCTGTACCAAAGGTAGGAGGACATTCGGAAGCATCCAGAACACCTAATCTTCCTGATGAGCCAGCTCCTATGTAAAACATTCTTCCACCATTAGACAACCTATGATGTAGAATATCTACCGCCTTTGCAATCTGCGGAATCTCCTCAGCTATAGCTCTGGGGACCAGTGCATCTTGTTGATTCATTAACTGGATCATTTCTTCCGTAGTACATTCATCAATCATTAATGTGTCTGGATTCACAGCCTCTGTTGTCAATCCCGCAAGGTAGTCATTCATAGCCATCCTCCTTCTTCCCAGCCTCAATCTGTCATAGAATTAACAAAGCAAGTTAGATTAACTTACAATTATTATGTTCTTATACTAATACAACACCATCGCTTCGTCAATAGATTTTGAAATATAATTTCATAAAGAAATTATATTCTGATGTTTTATTTCATTCCTTACATACTATGTTATACCACATATATAAAGCGCTTACAAGATGTAATTTAAATTCTTACCAATTGCTTTGATCGCTATGGCTCTAAGGTTAAAGCGATTTTAAAAAATGTATTATTTGCTGATTATCGCTCCAAACGAAACATAAAGTTACATCATCCGTGTTCAACCGGATGATGTTTCGTCTTCGATTCCATTCATTTTCTTCCTCATAATTGTGTGCCAAGCTATTAATTATTGAATTAAACTACTTATTATATTCATTAGATCAACGTATTCATCATGTAGATAATCTGACATGGATTGATAAGTAGTACATTTTAGTACACGAATAAGTGAATGAAATACAAAAAAAAGAAAGCATTGATCCATGATCAATGCTTTCCTCCACATTCATTCTATCAGAACCTAATTTCTAAGTTTTTTCTTTAATATATTATGCGTTTTTGTTAAGTAGGTTTTTACTTCTTCATATTCTGCACTTGCGACACCAGCAAATAATATGTCGATGATCGTAAGCATCGCAATACGCGAGCCCATAGCCCCACTGCGGATTGTTATTTCAGGTGTGGATATGCTCAGTACAATATCCGCCCGCTCCGCAAGCTCACTTTTATTGTACTTCGTAATCGCAATACATTTCGCTCTATTCTTTTGGGCAATTTCCAGTGCATCAATAATATCACTAGTTGCTCCAGAGTTAGAAATGAAAATGGCAACATCCTCTTTCTCAAGTAAAGTTGCTGCCGTGAGCTGACTATGACCATCTGTATAGGCATGACACATCTTATTAATTCGCGAGAACTTCTGTTCCCCGTCCATACAAACGAGTCCCGAAGCACCTATTCCAAAGAAAACAATACGCTTACTATGACATAGTAATTCTACAGCTCTTGTAATTTCTTTTCGATCAATAACACTAAGCGTATCCTCAATGGACTTGCAATTATTCAATGAAATATTTGATATAATTGTCGAGAGATCATCACCTGGCTGAATATCTGTATATTGAGCCTTTGAATCCTCATCACGAGAACCCAAAGATGCCGATATACTCACAATAAAATTGCGGTATCCGCTGTAACCCATCGTCTTACAGAAACGAAGGACAGATGCATCGCTTGTCTTACTCGATTGAGCCAATTCCTTAATCGACAAATGAGGGATCTCTTCCGTATTTTCTAAAATGTAATCTCCGACCAATCGTTCAACTGGTGTAAAACTCTCTCGCATCTCACGAATTTTAATTAATACGTTGTCATTTAGACTCATAATCTACCTACTCTAGATTTAATTAACACCTTAAATAATATCATAAACAATATAAACAACCTATTTCAATAACAAAATACGCTTTGGCATATCAAAAGCTAATATTAATTAATCTATTAAAATTATCCTACTCTTAGGTCATCTGGTGACTTTACGTTGATTATAGCGTAATAAAGTTGTAAGGTATAGTCGATAATTATATACTTTCTGATATGGTGAAACAAGGGACCACAAAGGTCCCCGAAGATTCTTTCTATTGTTCTCAGCATACGTATAACGCATGTATTTTTAAATTTTACTGCCGTCTAAATATGACCCGATTTGTCAACTGCATTCTTTGGTGTAGCACCGTTGCTTGAACCATTTAATTTGCTAGCAAGCTGCTTTAATGCAGTCAAGAACACCGGCATGGCCGCTACACTTAGTAATAATAGTGCAATGATTAATACGAATGCTACCTGTATAAGTGTCATTACGCCCGAAGGAATCAACGCGGCGCAGGTGCCTCCTAGAATAAAGGCAGCAGACAATACTACACCAACCATATAACGTGATGCCACTCAATTCTTGATCCAACATCCCCTTCAAGCTCGTTATACCGCATCATCAGGAATTTTTTGCGGAATGTAGAATCTTTCCGTTGTCTTGGATTTGCTAAAATCGCTTAAGAATTTTTGCGCATCTTTCAAACCACCGCTTACTTTATCAAGACCTTCACTACTAGTAGATAGACCAGATTCCAGCTTCCCCATCTGGTTCTGCAGGTCATTCAGAACACCCAGCAATTGCTTTTGTCCATCATTAATTTGAGTCACGCCTGATTGCAGCACAGCGGTTTTTTCCGCTATTGCCAAAGTTTGCTGAACATTAGGGTCGTTTGCCAGCTCTGGTTTGCTTTGTACCAAATTATTCACTAACTGCTTCTCCAACTCCTTGCCATTTAGGTGTGTAGTCATTTCGGTGATTCCAAGCTAGGATTTTTTATCCTGCAATGCCTTGATGACTGAGGCAATAGAATACTTTTTTGTATCGGTTAGGGCCTCATTGCTGCCGCTGTTAAATACCGCAATGATATCAAATGTTTCTTTGTTACTCTCATTCATGGTTTTTAACATCATATTTGCCAGAGCGCTTTGTGCAGTATCAGGTATCTTTATTTGCCCTTTCTCCTGCACCAGCTTTTCCATATTCGGCATCGTTATCAAGTAGTGACAAAGGAACCTAATGCTCCTTAGTCTGAAAATCAGCAGACTCCCTGCAATCTAATGGCATTCCAAAAGCTGTCTGTAAGTTCTTCTTCGAGCTCAAGCCAATACAGTAACTCACTTTCTTCCATCATTTTAGCGAACATCTTCAAAGGGCCATATACAGTGCAGATCAATGCCATGGAAGGCAGGGGGCGAAACAATTTCTCCTCCTTACCTGATTTGGGTATTTCTAGAATGAATTTTAATAAATCACCGATTATTGCTTTGCTATGTTCGTCTAAGTAATATCCATCTTCATGCAAGCCTTTCTTTTGCGATTTTTTTGCGCAAGAAATAAAGAGTCCTTTATAATGTAATAATGTACATAAAGACGGATTTGGAGGGAAACAAATGGCAAGTCATAAATGGGTATTAATCATAGACGATGAAGATGATTTAGCTCGTCTGATGAAGGCAGTTTTACATAAAGAAGGTATTGCAGACGTTGTAACGGCCGGGACAGTTGCAGAGGGATGGGACAAGTTTCAGGAGTATAATCCTGAACTTATCTTGCTTGATATTATGCTGCCAGATGGAGAAGGATATGACTTATGCAGGAAAATTCGGGAAACATCAAATGTACCGATCTTATTTATGTCTGCAAAGGATGAGGAAATTAATAAGCTGTTAGGACTGGCAATAGGTGGCGATGATTATATCACTAAACCGTTTAGTCCAAAAGAAGTCGCTTATCGGGTAAAAGCACAGCTGAGAAGAGCTGGCTTTACAGAGGAAAAAAAGGCTCCGAAAAGTTTGCAAGTAGGCCCCTTTGAGCTTAGTGCCAATGAGACAGAATTAAAAAAGAATGGCGAACCCCTTGTGCTTACCGCCAAAGAAGTCGGTTTAATGAGCTGTTTCATGCATCATCCGAATCAGATCATAAGCAAAGAAACCTTGTTTGAACAGGTATGGGGTGAAGATTTTTTTGGTTCCGATAATACAGTGATGGTACATATTCGCCGCTTACGCGAAAAAATTGAGGCAGACCCTTCAAAGCCCGCCTTTATATTAACGGTTAAAGGGTTAGGTTATAAATTACATACCAAGGGGTGAGATAAGTTGAAATGGAAATTGACACTCCGTTTTTTAAGATCGGTCATGACTATTGTTGTGATCGTTGGTATAGTAAATGCGATTTTATTCCTTTTTATATTCTTTTTACAGCTAAAAAACAATAATTTCGGCACTGAAGAAGCATCTGCAGAAACCTTTAGCCGGACCTTTTCACAATATGTAGAACTACAATCCGGCAGACCCGTTGTCAACGAAGATGGCCTCAAAAAACTACAGGAAATGAGCGCCTGGGTACAATTTTTGAATGACCAAGGGGAGCAAGTAGCAGCCTTTTATGCCCCTGAAGAATTGCAAACAGCGTATTCTCCTATTGAAATCGTACAAATGTATAAGTATAAAGAATTAGATGCAAGCACGACTGTTTTTGTCAGCACAGCCCAAAATTTCAGCTACTTTTTAGGGATTCAAAATCCGAAAATAGGCCGCTATGTAATGACCTATGACTACGCTAAAATTTTTAAAGATGTTAATATTTTTCTCTCCATTTTTCTTATCGTTGATGTTCTTATTGTAATTATCATTGGATTTTTATTTGGGAAAAAGTTAACTGCACCACTTCATACATTAATAGAGGGTATTCAACAGCTCAGGGAACGACGTTTTAAGAAAATGCCTACTCCCAAAGGTGTGTATGAAGATGTGTTTCGTAATATGAATGAGCTATCTGAAAAGCTCGATCGACATGAAGAGGAACGTAAGCATCTCGACCAAATGCGTGAGGAATGGATTAGTAATGTTTCACATGACATGAAAACACCACTCGCTTCTATTCAAGGGTATGCAGAATTTATAAACGACAGTGCCACAGATTTAACAGCACAAGAATTACAGGACTACACAGCAATTATCAAGAGTAAATCGATGTATATGAAAGATTTGTTAGATGACCTCAATTTAACGACGCGTTTGCGTAATCACCAGCTATCCCTGCAATTTGAAGAAGTAAATCTCGTTCAGTTTCTACGAGAAATGACGATTGAACTTTTAAATGACCCGACCTTTGGTGAACGGCAAATAGAGTTTGAGGCAAATGAGGTTACAGCCGTATATAATGTAGATAAAAAGTTACTAAAACGAGCGATCCTTAACTTTATCTACAACGCGCTGGTGCATAACGATGAAAATGTCGTGGTGAAGATTCGAGTGGAAACCATTCATCCGCATACCCAAATTACAATTTCTGATAATGGCCAGGGTATTCCGGCTAAAGATCTGGAACAGGTATTTGAGCGCTACTATCGGGGTACAAATACTACAAGCACACATGGAACTGGACTCGGAATGGCCATCGCAAGAGACATTATTTGGGCTCATGAGGGGAAACTCGATTTGACGAGCGTTGAAAATACCGGAACCACCATTACTAT
Organism: Paenibacillus sp. VTT E-133291; assembly: GCF_002264395.1. GTDB lineage: Bacteria > Bacillota > Bacilli > Paenibacillales > Paenibacillaceae > Paenibacillus_AQ > Paenibacillus_AQ nitricinens. Next base: position 54,497 of record NZ_NFVA01000014.1, on the reverse strand, counting down.
ACTTTTATAATACAATTGCCTTATTTACTCATTAGGCAGAAAAAAGGGCTGTACTCCACTTACTTTATTGGAGACAGCCCTTCTTCAATCTATTAGTTTTTTAGTGCCTTTAGCGGAATATCCTCTAATTTCACTTCATCGAATGAGGATACTTGATCACCTTTTTTTACATACATTTTCAAGTACGCTCCTTTGCGAAGATTTTTTTGTGCATTAAATTGGAGTGGAATGGTTTCACCTTTGGCATTTGTAGCTTCCAGTGTATACGAATAGGAAGTCATCACTGTACCATCGTTCAGTTTATATTCATGGGCTTCCCCATCCTTTGTTATTTGTAAATAGTAATTATCGGCATTAAAGCGATTGAAGTCAAATTTAGCTAGAGCAAAGACACCTGCAGCTCCTATAACAAACAAAATACCAATAGTAATTAGAAATTTTTTCATCTCAATCATCCTTCTGTTCTATTATTTAGTGTGATAATACGATTGTAAGAAGCTACGGTTAACAAATAATACAATCCGTAAATTACGGTATAAGCAATCATCCAGAGCAACACAGGTTTTGCTAAGTCCATCATCATTAGACTAGAGAAGGCTTTTAAAGCTACTACACTGTGCAATAACCCAACTGTGAGCGGTACTACAAAGATAATGAATACCTGTGACGCAATGGATTTTCGCATTTCTTTTGCATTGACACCCATTTTATGCAGCATATTGTACTGAGATTTATCTTCTTCTGCCTCAGTTAATACCTTAAAGTAAATGATACTGCCTGTTGCAGCCAGAAATACGAGACCCAGAAAACTTCCGATAAACAGTAGAGAGCCGACACCTTCCAAGCTTGTTTGGTAATCTTGCGGACCACTTGAAAATAGCGCTTCTTCTGGTAATTGATTTGCAATTTTTTGAGATAAATCTACTGAGGCATGATCTACCCCGAGGACACGATAGTGCTGCACTTTCCCATCATTTTGCAATATTTCATACTGATCATCTGAGACTACTACGGTTATACCTGCTGTACCTACATTCAATACGGTTTGCGTGTTAAAGCTTTGGAATGTGAGTGGATGGCCGTTGCCTGTTGTTATAGTTTTTCCTGTATATATAGGTGAGAATCTTTTGTCATATCCGATATCTAAAATAACCGCGTAGCCATCATTTACATTTAATTTTTCTTTATGTTGTACACTCGCTAATTGGTTGTAGGTTTTTTCATCGATAACTGTATATTCTCTTTTATCAGAGCTATCGAATGTGGATGGTGAGTTTAACTCTTTCGTATGAAACGTAATGGATAGTGCTTCAAATTTTTTATCGTATTTTGTATCTGATAGCACAGCACTCACTTGCCTATCTATTTCTGAATCTGTTGATTGATACATAAAGGTATTCGGATTAATCGTTTTCGCTGAGTCATTCGTATTGTAATAAAGACTATATACCGCTCCACCGGCAGTTACTGTCGTAGCACTTAACACCGCAATCACTGTTAATGTTCGGGCATTCCCACGGATACGGTAGAGCAGCTGTGAAATAGTCATTACATGAAGGCCTTTCCACAGCCACTTTTCATTTTTCTTAATCATCGCCAACACAAATCCAGTCACACTGTGGAACAATAAAAAAGTACCCATAATAACCGTTGTTAAAATAATGAATACCGTCATAAGAAATCCAATTTGAGCCCATACGTTAGAAGTGAATAAATCCTGCATCGCGAGCCAATACCCTAAGACAATTAGCAATATTCCAAGTACAGCAACGATCATCGATGATTTGGGCGCCACTTCTCCCTTTTTTGAAGCATGAAATAAATCAATCAGTTTAAATTGATAAATCAAGCGATAGCCTTGAAAGGATGTGACTAAGAAAATAATCAGAAATACGATAGCAGTGTTCATTGCTGCCGCCGCTGAAAATGTAAAGGGTGCTATAACGTTATATCCCATTAAATGAATCAAAATCGTCATAAACCCTTTTGAACAAAGGAACCCCAGTACAATCCCTACTACTAAAGAGAATAATCCTAATAATAGATTTTCAAAAAAGAGCATAAAGCCTATCTGACGATTACGAACACCAAGCAGCGCATACAATGCCACTTCTTTTTTACGTTTTTTCATAAAAAATGAATTGGAATACACTATAAATATGACCACGAAAAAGAAGAGAATGACTGCGGCTCCACTCATTAGTGAACCTAGTTTTTGGGATGAAGCCGTCTGTTCTGCTATCGTGTCACTATATTTCAAGGTCACAAATGTAAAGTAAATGATGATACTAAACACCATCGAAGCAATGTATAAAAAATATTGAGAAAAGTTTCGTGCTATATTTCTTCTGGCTAGACTAAATAACGTCATCTACCTCACCCCCAATGGCTGCATGAACATCTAAAATCTGTTGGAAGAAGGCTTTGCGTGTTTGATCCTGACGATATATTTCTGTTGAAAAGGAACCATCCTTGATGAAAATAATCCGGCGGCAGAAGCTTGCGGCAAATGCATCATGGGTCACCATCATAATGGTCGAATGGTTATTTTCATTTAGCGTACTTAAGCTTTCCAATAAACCGGTTGCTGATTTGGAGTCAAGCGCACCTGTTGGCTCATCAGCCAAAATTAGCTCAGGTTCTGTCACAAGCGCTCTAGCCGCAGCGGTTCTTTGTTTTTGCCCCCCAGAAATTTGATAAGGATATTTTGCCAGTAAATCTTCAATCCCAAATACTTTGGAGATCTGAGTCACGAGATGATTGATTTCCTTTGCTGGAACTTTAGCAATCGCCAAGGGAAGCAATATATTTTCCTTTACAGTCAAGGAATCGAGTAAATTGTAGTCTTGGAAGATGAAGCCGAGATGTTCACGTCGGAAGTCTGCTAAAGCGGCTTCCTTCATATCATGAATACTCTTGTTCTTCATATAAATCTTGCCTTCAGTTGGAGAATCTATAGTAGCTAACAAATTTAGCAAGGTTGATTTCCCCGCTCCGGAAGGGCCCATAATTCCGACAAACTCACCTGCATGAATGTCAAAAGATACATCTTCTAACGCTGTATAAGCAGCACTTAACTTCCCATACACTTTTTTTACTTTTTCAACTTTTAACAATGGTTCCATTCATTTCACCTCATAATTTGCTGATACTTATACTATAGGCTGTGAACCTTACAGCAAATTCATGCCAACCTTACAATAAGCTTAAATCCACACAAAAAAAGGGATACCCTGTAGCCATTTAAGACTACGGAGTATCCCTTTTATTCAAGATTTAGGTAAGTTTTGAGCCGAGAGTTCTACATTATTTTTCTCGTTGTATATAAATCAGAAGCATCATCAAAATAGAAGCGGCGTTTCTGTTTGCCAAACACGACTAATATCGCATGGATGAACAGCACGATCGATAATATGAACAAGGTCAATCCAGCACCCAGCGTTAAGAATATGGATGCCTTATAAAATGGAGAATCCATTGATAGCTCCACGTTATTTAACGTATTCGCAATGACTGTTATGAAGTATATCGCGTAAATCGCACCAAAGCGTTTAAATAATCGCTTGTTTGTTTCCTTTTGGCTTAATTTACTGTCATAGCGATAGCGCATAATTTTCGTACCGATGGTCGCTCCGTTCCAAATCCACGGAATTATAAAAAGTGTTACAAAAAGCGTCACTGTCGTCGCAATAAATTCACTAACGATATTCACGTTGGTCATACTCAACACCACTTTAACCACTATGTTGCTGATAAATATATCAATCATAACTGCCAGCAACACAGACATCCCTTTCACTTCATCAAGAGCCAATAATGTTTCTGATTTCTCATTAATTTTCTTTTTGGAGGGGAATAACGCCAACACGGCTGGAGCAATAAAGAATCCCAGTACCCCGCCAGTAGTATTCAACAATAAATCATCCACATCAAAAATACGATAAGGGCAATTATAAATTCCGTAAATGCCGGTTACCTGTGTGACCTCATAAAATAATGTTAGTGAGAAGGTGATCCCTAGCGCTTTCTTCCAGTGTTTCTTGTCTTGAAAAAAGTATCGCAAATAAACACCAAAAGGTAATAACAGCAAAAAATTAAAAAAGGCTTGATAGAACGATGGTTGGCTAAATAACAGTCTATACGTTGCAGGCTGTGACAGAACTACACCACTATTATCAAAGGTACTCACAATAAATTGAAAAGGTATAAGGGAATAGTGTTGTGTACCCGGTTTTTGTAGCGAACAAGTATTGCGTGTTTCTGGCAACGGCAACAAAACTAAAAATAACGCTGCTAGAAAGTAAAAGATAAATGAAAACGAAATTAATGTAGTTGAAAAAGGCAGATAATTAAACTTTCTATAGGTATACACGAGCCATGGGATAAATAAGGCGAATGCTAAAACAACAAAAAAGATCGCTGCCACAAAGATTGGTTGCGTATATGCTGACATTTCTAGTTCACACCCCATAATTATTTAGTATTCATATTAACCATAAAACGGATTCTAATTCAACTGGAGTTGGAACATTTTATCAGATTTAAGGATTCTGTAATGTTGACATTCATTTAATGTAAGGTTCGCAACTTATAGTGACTTCTAGGCAAATAAAATTATTTTCAAAGGAGAACTATAATGAACCCCTCCATCTCACAAAAAGAAAGAATTATTTCACTCGACATCATTCGCGGACTTGCTCTTTTTGGCATACTGCTTATAAATGTTGGGGGCTTTAAACTTATTATGGAAGGAGATCCCTTGCCAGACTATAGTGGCATTAATGGAATCATCAGTACTTTAATCACCATCTTCGTACAAAAAAAATTCTTTTCTATTTTTTCATTCCTTTTTGGAGTAGGCCTGTACATTTTCGCCTCAAGAGCTGAAAGCCGGGGAGATCAACCAAGAAAGCGTATGGCTAGACGTTTACTAATCCTCTTGCTGATGGGAATCATTCATATATTTATCTTTTGGGGATCGATTCTACCCGCTTACGCCATTATCGGATTGTTGTTGATCCCTTTTTATTACGCGAAGATTTCTACCCTTAAAAAATGGCTTGTTGGCATGACATTAATTTATATCCTTTGCCTGATGTCAACAATATTTTCACCCTCACTTGGGGTGTTATCAACTGTGTTAGATCTGTTTTCTAATGACGCTATACAAATCTTCATCATGTTTTTAACTGGCTTTTTAACCGCAAAATCAGGTTGGCTGACACGCATACAACAATTGTACAAACCGATTAGATGGATTCAGATTGTATCTTTTCTTTTGTTCGTTGGTTTCTCATTATGGATTTGGAACGCTTCTCAAAGCGGGAACAGCTATGTAGATTCAGTTACAGCCATAGGGTCACTTCCAACCACTTTGTTTTACTTAACCACATTATTTCTACTATTAGAGAATAAACATATCGTGAAAATTTTGAGACCCATAGCACGAGTTGGTCAAATGGCATTTACAAATTATGTAGCTCAAAGCATTATAGGGACAGCAATCATTTCAATTATAGGTCTCGAAGTCGTCTCACCAAAAGATATTCTCTACATCGCTGTTCTGATTTATTTGATTCAAATCATTTTTAGTACCATCTGGTTCAAGTTCTTTTCTATGGGACCCTTAGAAAAGGGTTGGCGCTTGTTGACCTATGGAACAAAACAAACTACAAAACGATAAAAACTCTCGCTAACTTGGGCAGCGATGGTAGTTGATGTTCTCATTTTTCCAATTAAGCATCGTTTTCATCCACTTTTAACAGCTTCGTGGTCAATCTTATCGCTCTGTTCACACCAACGGTTGAACCGCATGTTCGATGAATTTGTCTCATCGTGATATCTTTATCCTCAGTTGCAGCGTGCATCTTTACCGGAAGTTCGTCAAGAATCGAAAAATTCATAAAAAAACGCCATCCTTTCCAAAAATTCTATAGAGAGGATAACGTCTTTTTGCTTTATAGGTAGTGTAAAACCTTAGCTTGATAGCGATGGGGTAGCGTCAGGAAAATGCGGTTATCCTGCCGCTACCCCGTATACAAATTAAGTTACAAACAACTAATTTGAACTTAATGCATTATTGACAGTTGCGCTGTCCACGATTTGAATAAATTTATTAACCTTATCATTCTCATCAAATTCATATAGATGGCAAAAGTCTGCTATAAATGATTTTCCTGTTGCTTTATACGTCCCACTATATTTTCCGTAGACGATAACAGTGTTATTATTAAACGCATAGATTTCATCTTTTGCAGAATAGCCATCCCATTCGGTTCCAAGGCGTTCATGTACGTTTTTCACTACTTCATCTGGACCTACATAAGTACCCGCATAAGGAAATCCAGCAGCTTCTGTCCAAGATACATTATCACTTAAATACATTTTGAAGGCATCCAATTTTCCTTCACCGGTTAATACATACGTTTCATGTAATAATTTTTGATAAATATTCATAACATTACCCCCAAGGAATTTCTTTCGTTACAACTTTTGCACTTAATTCTAATACGCCTTTATTTGCATAGCCTGGATATGCTGCTTCAAGTTTTGCAACAAAATCCGTAGAAGTTTTACTTTCTTCAGAGGCTTTAATTGCAGTTTTCAGATAATTGCTAGTTGCAATAAGGGCTTGATTATCTAAGGATTTTTCTATTGAACCATGGCTTGGTACGATTATATTAGCATTTAATCCTTGTAACACTTTCAAGTTCTCAATCCAAGCTTCCATTGCTTCTTTTGAGCTAGTATCTGCTAAGAAAACATGTATTTCGTTGAATATTTCAATGCCACCAATCAATAATTTTAATTCTCTGTTAAATAAGCTAGTTCTGTAATTATCTAAACCTACAAGTTCAAATGTTAAACCTTGAAAGTCAATAGTTTTTTCTGCAAATACTTGAGGCAATACAACATTACTTGGCGCGTTTTCTCCAAGTGCATCTTTCCAAACTTTTAATTTACCTAAAACAGAATGAACAATATGTTCAACAGTAGATTCTGTGGCATACGCAATGGCTTCTGGATAAGCTGCTTTAATACTTTCTAACCCAAAATAGTAGTCCGGATCTCCATGAATAATAAAAATTTTATCTAAAGACAAGTTATTTTCATTTAGGAAATCAACAATTTCTTTCGAATCGGATTGAGTAAATTTCGCATTTATTAAGAATGCATGTCCTGCTTTTTCAACTAAGGTTGCAGTCACCATAAAACTTTTTTCTTCAGAACTAAATATCGTCAATTTCACATCATTTTGATTTATTTCGATTGTTTTAAACATAGAATTTTATCTCCTTTTTATTGAACCATCTTTAATTTCTAACGCTTTTTCAGGAGCTTTATTCTTCCTCTCAGCCGATATATTCTGTGGAATGATAAATGTTTTATACCTTAAATTAAAATCCTTAATAACAATCTTTAAAACGTGCTTCAATTTTATCCGACGTCATTACTCCGCCACCAATAGTAATTAATTGGTTATCCTTGTGTAGAAGTAAAGAGGGGTAGCTATTTATACCAAGTTGTTGAACCGTGTTGAAATCATTTTGAACATCTATTATAGTTTCTTGAGATTTTAGTCGCTCTAGTACTTGTTCAGGATCCAAATGATGATCCATAGCTATCTTACGATATGTTTCAGGGTCACTCAGACTTTTTCCATTATAATAAAACGCTTTTTGCATGGCAGAAGTAAATTCTAATAAACGGTTCGGTGCTAATGAACGTAAAGCTGAAAAGCCAATTGCAGCATCCTTTGAATTCATTGTAAAAGTACCTTCTGACAACAACGCCTGATATGAAGGACCAAATTCCGCACCAGTAAGTTCATTTATTCTTTTATTACCTTCTGATATATATGAGAATTTTTTTATTGGCAGATTATCTAAAAATAATCCTCCGGATAAAACAGTTAACGGAATTTCAGGGTGATTTTTGTGAAACCCTTTAATACTTTCTGAAAATCCATAGCACCATCCACAATATGCATCCCATATATATATAAGGGTGTCTTGTTTTATCTCCATTAAAAACGCCTACCTTTATTTTTTATTATTAAGCAGTCTCGCTGTTACTTAGAAATTCTCTGCTAACTTTTTAGCGCGTAGAATTGCATCTTCTTTAATCTATTGTGCTTTTTCAGCGCCTTATTATGCCCTTCAACATCTATTGCTTCAAAAGAAGGGACGCCAAAAAAATTCTTTATTACCTAAAAATGGAGATGCCCCCTCTCTAGTTCTTCAGCTGGACCTTCAGAGTAGAAAGCACCAGGTGCTTGAGTATGAAGTGCTTTTTTATCTGTAACAGGGACTGTTACTACTACCTGTAACTATTGTAGTTACAGGTAGTGTGAAAGTCAATTCTTATTAACGAAAAAATTAACTTCCTATTGTTGGGCTCAATCTAAAAACCTTCAGATGTACTTCCTTGGTATGTATTCAAAAGCCTCCCGCGGGGAGATTTTCACGATCACTCACTTTCCTGATTCCAATTCAAGTCGAAATTTCTTTTCCCAACCCAAAAACCCCTTTTTTATAAGGGGTTTTTGGGTTTAAGCGCTTTAACTTTTCGGCGAAGAATCATACCCTAAACTTTAATAATCAGAGAATCAAGTCTACGGCATCCTGCGAAACCCACACTTTATCCTTAATCATTACCGTCAGCACATTGAGTTTCGTTGTTTTGCCATCCAGAATGGCGATGTTTTTATCAATAGGCAGCTTGAGAACCTGACCTGCTTTTTTCACTACAACCACCGGATTCGTCTTATCGGTCTTGTCTAGGGTGATCGTAGCTCCTTTGGACATGAATTTATCACTGGATACGTACAGCGTATCCTGAAGCTCAGCCAGATTTAGTCCGGTTACTTCTTGAATATACTTATTCACATCCGTATTCTGGATTACACCGCTGTTCACGAAATCGGTCGGTTTATAATTAGCCGGATGGTAGGCGAACAATCCGACTTCTTCCGATGTGTGATCATCCGTAGAGAAGGTTACGCCTATCTTATTTCCCAAGATTTTACCGATGACCGGCGAAAGGTTATCCTTCATACCTAATCTGACTTGATCCGCTTCTTCTTTGGTTAAATCACTAAGTCCATAATTATCCGCAAGGACCTTTTTGAAATTGTTCTCATTAATACTGTCTTCAATGTAATAACTGGTATGCTTTGCTTTCTTCATCACGGAGACTAGGTCTTTAGTAGAATCATAGTTCGTCATATTGAGCCCGCCAGTAGCATGATCTGAAACGGACAAGACTGCTGTATTTCCGTCTTTTTCTGCAAAGTCAACAGCGGCTTTGAAGGCTTTATCAAACGCTAATGTCTCACTCATAATCCCCACCGGATCGTTATCATGACCATACCAGTCAATCTGACTTGCTTCGACCATCAGAATGAAACCTTTCTCGTTCTGTGACAACTTCCCTACAGCAACTTTGGTCATTTCAGCAAGGCTCGGTTGCTTTTGCGGGTTCAGGTCAAAATCAGCATCCAGTGCTTCGGGGTTGAACAGACCCCAGATTTTATTCGTTTTAGAATTCATTAAACCTGCTTTATCCGTTACGTATTCATACCCATTTGATTTCAAGACTTTGGTTAAATCTTCTCCATCCTTGCGGTTAATATCTTCTTTGCCGGGTACCAAATACCCGGACCCACCCCCAAGAAGAACATCTACACCACTGTAGACCATCTGTTCTGCAATTGACTGCGCATTGTCACGCGTATATGCATGACTTAAAAATGTAGCCGGCGTCGCATCCGTTAATTCACAAGTAAATACCGTTCCTGTACTTTTCCCTGCCATTCTCGCTGCATCCATAATTGTAAGCAGAGGTTTGTTCACGTCCTCTGGCTTAACTGCATCCACGAACGGCATCGTGATTCGGTCGGGCAGTATGGATACCGTCTCACTCTTGACCTTATGGCCTGTGGCATAAGCCGTAGCTCCCGCAGCGGAATCTGTGGTAAGTGAATCCGTAGAGTAGGTTCTCACCAGCCCGCTGAAATACTTGTCCATCGTAAGCGCCTGCCCTCCCTGATACCATCTGGCCAAGTTCACATCGGACAAGCTCATCCCATCCGTAATAAACAGGATCACGTTCTTGACCGTTTTGTTTGTAGGCGCATCAGAGTTATTGGCGCCACTGGCATAGGCCGTTCCGTTCCCTGCTGCAAGCAGACTGCAAACCATAATTGTACTGCAAATTCTTCCGATAACTTTTTTGCGCATTTGAATCCTCCTCTAGCAGATTTTATTAAGTACGTTTCTAGTTTAAAGGAGGATGGTTTGCGGGAGCAGCACCTATTCTCTTTTTATATATTAAATTCTATGCATATTTTGACTTGACCATTTAGCAATAACTACTTGTTCAGATTATCAGATAAATACTTTACTATGCCTTCTTCGGAGTCTTGAGAATACTCCCACACCATGACACCAGCCAATTTTTTATCTTTGATATATTTAACTTTTGCCTGCAAAGCTTCTTTATCTTCATACGTAATAAAAGTATCACCATCATACAAATAGGCCGTCTTAGCTGTATCGTCAAAGTATCGTTTAAATCGATCTTGACTCATATATTTTTCTTTTATTGTCTTGTAGCTTAAATCTACTTTGTCGATATTGATGGGTTTACCCAGTAAAAATGTGGCGCCCTTATTCTCATCACTTTTAACATTCTCCCATCCGTAGGAATAAGCTGGAACACCTAGTAGAAGCTTACTCGGATCAACATCACGATCTAAATATAAACGAATTATACGATCCACGCTGGTTTTGCTCTTACTATTCTTATCTATAAATAAATTTGAATTATACCCTGTTGTTTCTGACCAAGCTCCAGTCAAGTCATAGCTCATCACATTAATGAAATCCACGTACTTTTCTACTTTTTTAACCTCAACGTTTTTGAAGAACCAATCTTCATTTCCAGCAGCAAAGGTTAAATAGTAATTTTTATTTTTACGCGGAAGTCTATCCAGTTTTTCATTAAGTTCCTTCATAAGACTAGTAAAGTTCTTGGTATCTTCTGGTCTGGCTTTAGTTGTGTTCCAGGAATCAAAGGCTGGATATTCCCAGTCTATATCGATCCCATCTAAATCCAACTCCTTAACCATTGCGATCATACTCTCAGTAAAAGAGTACCGGTTTCCATCCATAGAAGCATCGGAGAATCCGTCCGCTTTATATCCGCCAACACCAAGGATGAAACTCGTTTTTTTATTATTTGATTGCAGCTTTTTTATATTTTCTTTAATGATCTCATTTTTAGCAGGGTCCAGATCAAAATATACATTGGTTTTATCAATTTTAGCAAAGGCGAGAATAGCAATATCAATGTTTTTGTCTTTTAGATTAAGATCTTTAAAGTCTTTCCATAACGGTATGTACACGGAGGTTATTTTTTTGTCTGAATCATTGAGATTGTAATAGTAAATTCCCATGCCTATAGCTAATATAGCGATGAAGATTTTTGTATATATACTTATTTTCATCATGTTAACTTCTTCCCCCAAATAATACATGTGTAATATATTTATTTAGATTTAAGACTTTAACCGTGATATAGCTAAATAAGAATACAATAATGACATTAAAAGTAAGGTTAACTATGGATTGGAGTAGAGTAGCTTGTATTTCTGCTCTTCTGGATACCAATATTTCAACTAACAAATGAATTAAGTAGATACTAAAGCTAGCCTTGGAAATGGAGCTGATTATTTTTTTGACTTTGTAATTCAACTTCTCGCTAATCACGGTTTCTTTTTCTTTAAAATAGATAAACGTTCCAATAGCCATAAAAAATGTTGAGAGTGAATAGTTGCCATAGAACATTTCATCTAACACACCACTAGATAAGGAAGAAAAATAGGTCGCTAATGGCGTTACAAAAAAGGATATAATGCCTAAGTTAAAGAAAATATTTTTAGCTTTGATGGATATCGTATAGTTGAAGAGATAATATCCCAGGATAAAATATCCTAGATAACCCATGAACAAGGGGATGTTAGTTATGGGAATATTAATATATTCAGAGGTCAATCTGTATACGAGGTCGGAGATGAATTTATAAACCACACTAACCAAAAACCATATCAACAGATAATATTTTAAATCCTTTTCACTGCACACTTTTACCAGCTTACTAATTAATGGAACTGTTATATAGATCGCAATAATCGCATACAGAAACCATAAATGTATATAATTCTTATCAAAAATTAAACCGTACGAAAAATGAATGAAAAAATCATAAACGCCCATGCTGCTTTTTTGAATGATATATTGGGTGTAAACGGCATAAATAAGTGACCAGCTAACTAAGGAAATGATTAAAGGAAGTACTTTTTTAATATAAAATTGCCGATATGATTTCACTTCCACTCGAAGGATCATCGCACCACTTATCATAAAAAATATTGGCACAGCAAATCTAGATATCGAATTAAAAATGTTGCTAATCCACCAAGAGGTTGTATTGAAATCATTTGTCCTTGTAAGCAAGTCTGCAGTGTAGTGCAAAATGATAACAGCTATGATGGATATTATTCTTAACACATCTATAAATATAATTCGTTTATCTTTCAATATATGATTCATAAGTACCTCCTAATGAGTAGTTTGCTGATAGTTACAGTAGCAGACTAGCTGATACTTGAAACACCTTTTCTCTCAACGAATCCCCAGCCCTCGTCATTATCAAAGTATTTAAACGTGCCTACGATATTCATATAAAGCAGCAGATTTCGATAGGTTAGTAATTCAACTTGGCTAAATAAAAACATTCTTAAATAATCTTTAACTGAATAATTGCTGCCATATTTTTTGCATAAATAGAGAGAAATTCCGATTTGCAGCGCATTAATGACAATTACAGACAACATGAGAATAAAAGCCTTAAATAAATTGGTACCTAAAAAGAGTGATTGTATAAGATAAAAAATGCTTGTAAATGCTGTTAATGTACCTAGAACAAAACCATCGATAGCAAAAAAGAGACTGACACCAATGCTAAACTTTCGTGATAATTTGGACCAATAGATTAAAATGCAATCTACAAAGGCTTTTTGCCAGCGTATTCTTTGTTTATAAAAGTTACTTAAGTTTTCTGGGCATTCCGTGTAGCATACGGCTTCTGGCGCGTAGACGAGCTTCTTATTCAAGTTATTCGCTTTAATGAACTCGTGAATTTTTAAAGTAATATCAATATCTTCGCCTACAGTACTTCTAAACCCGTTAACGTCCACCAATATACTCTTATAAAAAGCACCAAATGCGCCTGAAATAACGACAATTGAATTAAAAACGGATTGTGTTAGTTTTCTAACATAAAATCCATGGATGTAACTGATAACTTGGCTTTTTATAATACCTTTACCAGTAAATTTATCTTGGATAACGCCGTTCCTTTTCTCAGCGCCCTGTACGATCTTTACCGTACCCCCTAAGGCGATGATCTTATCATCTTGAAAATATTGATTTACATATTTAAGCGAGTTAATTTCCAGCATGCTATCTGCATCCAACGTGATCACAATATCAGTATTCGCACAATCGATACCGGCGTTAAGTGAATCTGCCTTTCCGCCATTGACTTTATCAATTACAAATATTTTTTCATATTTCTCCGAAAAATAAATCCCTTTAATAGCAGCGTATGAAAGCTTCCCCTCTGCTTCTCTATCACTTATCGATAAGTCCAAAAGCTCATGTAATTTTTGAAACGTCTGATCCTTTGAACCATCATTAATAATGATGACTTCATAATTACAGTAATTTAGGCCCTCCATTGCATCTATGCAGTTCTTAATGGTGAGCTCCTCGTTATAAGCAGGAACTAAAACGGAAATCGATTTTTCATCACATTCGTTATTCAATTTCTTAACTTTACTGAAAAATAAAGGGATGACTGTGTAAAGAGTTTGAAACCCAATAAAAATGAAGGTTAACAAATAAAAAAAGTATTGCATCTCCTCACTCCTTTTTATCTATCTAAAGCTTATAATTCTATGAATTGAACTGTTCTCCAGACAGTTAATCCCACACTAATTTCAATCACTTACATCCTTTGTTAGTAATTCCAACTAATAATAGTAAATAAAACCAAAAATAGCAACCTTTGAAAGCGTTGTTATTGTAATTTTCTGAATAATATATAGTTTTCCTCTTTATTTTACATACATTAATTTTCATTTCACAAAAAAAGAAGAAAGAAGAAACTTTCAAATTCCAAGTATTAAAGAGGAAGATAGGAGAAATGTAAATCGGGTTCTGAGGAAGTCGTTTCATACTAGAAAATAGCATATTTCTTCTATTTATGGTAGACAAATTCCATTTATTTTCATATAATCACTATGAAGTTACAGCAATTGTTATCATTCAATGAATTTAGCCCTACACACCTTTTTCTCTACCTTTCATGTCGATATATGAGCTCTTATGAGTTTATATAAATACGTTCAACAAAGAAAGGAGTTGTAATTGAGATAAGACGTTCGGGTATGAATGCATCATTCATTCGCAGTGCATATTTCATTAAAAGAGGAGGAATAAAATGTCATCTTTTCGCATTTCTCATTCACCTTGGGTAAAGCTGCTAGCTTATGGGAGTATCATGTTGATTATTTCATTGGTTGTAATGCTATTTCCGGAAAGGTCCTTTTCTCACGGCTATGTTGAAGGACCTGCTAGCAGGGCAGCACTCTGTAAATCCGGACAAAATACAGATTGTGGCCCGATTGTTTATGAGCCCCAAAGTCTAGAGGCACCTAAGGGGTTCCCTGCTGCAGGGCCAGCAGACGGGAAGATTGCAAGCGCTAACGGAGCTTTTCCCAAGCTTGATGAACAATCGGCTACACGCTGGTCTAAAGTCAACATATCTGCTGGACAAAATACTTTCACTTGGAAACTGACTGCCGCTCATTCGACAGCAAGCTGGAAATACTATATTACAAAGCCTAACTGGAATCCTAATGCCGCTCTTACTCGAGACTCATTCGACCTGACTCCTTTCTATTCGGTGAACTATGGAGGTGTACAGCCACCCTTCTCTTACTCAGACACGTTTAACGTTCCGGAACGTAGTGGATACCACGTCATCTTGGCTGTGTGGGAAGTCGCAGATACTCCGAACGCCTTCTATAATGTCATTGATGTCAACTTTAGCGGAAGCAACCCTGTCGATACCCAAGCGCCTTCCGCGCCAGCAGCTTTGACGGCAACTGCAAAAACATCCACCAGCGTTTCCTTGGCCTGGAACGCATCCACGGATAATACCGGTGTAACAGGGTACCAAGTATTTAACGGATCTTCTTTGGTTGCTACCGTATCCGGCACAACATTAAATTACACCGTATCTGGATTAACCGCGAATACTGCCTATACCTTTAGTGTCAAGGCAAGAGACGCTGCTGGCAATGTCTCAAATGGAAGCAATTCCGTCAGTGTTACCACCAATGCACCCGTCGGTAATGATACGGAAGCACCAACAGCCCCCGGCGGCTTACATGTTATGGGGACCCCAACATCCTCCAGCATTCAGTTAATGTGGAATCCGTCAACGGATAATGTTGGTGTTACAGGCTACCGTATTTATAGAGGAACGACATTAATCACCACTATACCTGGAGCCACAACGGATTATACAGTAACAGGGCTTAGTGCAGGAACAACATATACGTTCAGTGTATATGCCTTCGACGCCGCAGACAATCAATCAGCGGCCAGCACCATCAATGGAACAACCGCGACAGCGTCTACAACCCCAGCTTGGGCACCTAATACCTCTTACACAGTCGGTGCGTTGGTAACCTATAATGGTTCTGTGTATGAATGTCGTCAAGCCCATACATCGATAACCAGTTGGGAGCCTGCCAATTCCCCGGCGCTATGGTTATTGAAATAATGATGTGAAAAAATCAAATCCCTAAATTGGGTAAAACCACGAGATACAGTGAAACTGTACTTCGTGGTTTTTTGCTTTTTAATACAATTGAGGATTCATTGCATTCCTGCTTCTGCTGGAAGCGAATTACTTCTTGTCCCCACTGCTTTAATAACGAAATTGTAGGATTTAGCAGAATCTATGCCGTTTAATGTATAGCTGTAACTTGTCTGACTGTTTACCGCCGGCACATACACGCTCCAGTTCGTGCTGACTTTATCATTTTTCTCGTAAATCCGGTAACCTCGCACTGGCTCAGAGCTATTTACAGGCGCTTTCCACGAAAGAACTGCACGGTTCCCGGACTGTCTTACTGCGCTTGGATTTTGGACTATGCCGGGTTTAACGTCAGTCCTTTTAATACTGTAAGCGTCATAGACGGCAATGGGTTTATCTTTAACTGCTGTGTAGGATGTGAATTTCAGCACGTCGCTTGTAATGGATACATCCACGAACATTTTCTTGTTGGGCTGATCGTTTTTTGCTGCAAAAAAACTGTCTGCATCTGGATTAATAGCATAGAATTTCGAAGCGGCTGAGTTGCCCATTAGATACACGGTCCCTTTGGGATTCAGCACATTTCCTTGCTCATCGGTAATAACATTCTTAATCGGAACGTTGTTCAACATTTGAAAAGACCTCATATACATATGGTCATGTCCTTCAAACACCATATCCACACCCAGCTCATCAAATACAGGAATCAGGTATTTCCGGTAAAACTCTACCCGGTCGCTTTCTGCCGAAGCATTATCCCCTGAGGAATAAGCTCCCTTATGCATAGAGACGAATTTCCACTTCTTATCGGTCTTTGCCACCTGATTCCGCATCCATTCCAATTGCTTCGTGAACTGAATATCTGCTTTGTACGGCTTGACCTCTCCTTCGTACTGGGAATTGATTTGCATAAACAGGGCATCGCCGTATTCGAAAGCATATACCGACCCGTCATGAGCACCCGTCCCAACATCTTTTGGTAGATTAAAATGATTATAAAAGTTATTATTCGGATAATCCTCTATCTCATGGTTACCGATAATCGGTGCAAATGGTACATTGGCAAATTCTTTTTTCGGCACACCCAAGAACCACTGCCACAGCTGCTCCAGATCACCGTCATCCGTTAGATCCCCTGTAAGAAGAACAAACTTGGGATCTACCGTTTTCTCAATAGCTCGCTTAAAAGTATCCTGCCACAGATCGAAATTCGATTTACTTGAGCCTTGGGTGTCGGTTACGTAGAGGAAATGGAAGTCCTGATTATCCGCCTTGTCCGTGGTAAAAGAACCCGCCTCGCTCCAGCCGTCCGCATCACCGTTACCGGCCCGGTAGATATACTTGGTTCCAGGCTTAAGACCGCTTGCAATAACCTTGTGGCTAGCGAACTTTTTATACTTCTTGGAGCTTCTGTCTCCTGATGTCATTAAGGTTTCAATAACTGTTGCGCTGCCCTCATAAGAAGCTGCCAGTTGTTCCGGGAACTCGCTTCCTCCCGCATTGGAAGCTTCCACTACTTGCACTACTGTACCTCTGACGGTTTCGGCTGTATACCAGTCAAAGGCAATACTTGTCTTTGGGTCCCCATTAAAAGTCATGTTCAGCAGCGTTGGTGTTTTGATGCCGGTATCCGGAGACTTCGTCTTAAAGCTCCAGGTAATATCGTTCTCCGGTGTCCGGCCATCCGCAGTCCCCTTAACAAGCTCTTTTGGGATGGTCACGTTGTAAGTTTTGCCGGCAGTGAAATTAGGGTGGCTGACTTTGACTGTATCTTGACCGAGGAGCAAAGCAGAGATGTTGTTAAGAGGAACATTGTTTTCTGTGATTACAACCTGATAACTACTGTCGAGGCTGATGGCTTTGTTAAACTTCACTGTGATCTCTGCGTTAAGGGGAACATCTGCAGCCCCTGAAGCGGGAGTTTTGCTAACCTCAAGTGTGGGAGCGTCCCCAGGTTCGCTGCTGCTGCGTGTTCCTTTAATTACCACATCTTTAATTCTGCTCGAGCCTGAGCTGGACACCGTTCCCCCGCTTACGCTTTTTGCAGAGTTTACCACCCAGCGGATATAGAGTATATCTTGATTGTTTGTTCCGGCAGGCAAAGCGAGGTTCGTTAATTTGCAGGAATTATTGGAACAATTAAAATTGTTCTGGGCTAGAACAAGGTTGCCGCCCGTAACATCTGTCCATTCCTGTTGATCTATACTGTATTGCACCTTAAAATCCCTGGGTCCTGTACTTGAAGAGGTTTGCTGTGATGAGAGGAAGATACCTTCGAAGCCTTGGGTAGAAAGCGTGGCAAGCCAGTATTTTAGACCCGTTCCTTCATGCCAGCCCTGGTTGCGTACGCTGTTCTCACCTGAATCATAGGTGTATGCATCCGTATTAGTTCCTACATCACGAATGGATGAAGACGATTGATATACCCCGTCTGTAGCCGGAAATACACCATTTTCGCCTTTGTCTTTAAAAATCCACTGGACAATCGTTTCCTGAACTGCCGCCGCTTCACTTGTAAGGTCTTCCTCAATTTCCTCCCTTCCTGCTGAGACAATACCGGTCAACTCCATGGCAAGCAGCAAACCTATAACCATTAGACTGATTACCTTGTAAAATCTATTTTTGAGATAAGATTGGTTGTTATCCATTCAGCCCATCTCCCTCTAAATTAATCTTACTTATCATTGAACCGCCGTCACCAAGAAGAACGGCGGTTCTGTCTACTCTTGCATTCCTGTTATTGAAGTTCCCAATCGGTGACTTGAAGGACTGCCGAATCTGCACCCTTCAGGTCTGTCTCTCCCATGTTGAGCAAATTGCTCCACTGCTTCACACGGTTCTTGCCGTTAGGCGGAGTGTTGTACTCATTAGTATCCACAATCTTGGTCCGTTCTTTATAGAATTTGGTCATGAAAGTCTTCTCATCTGTGCTGCTTCCTGATTTACTCAAAAGCCCTTGAAGAGTCTCGGAGCCGCCGGTAGCACCATGGTTTAGCGCAGCATCCACGAAGGAACCAATCGTTAATGCCGAGTTAAAGCCGCGATTGCGGGCCTGCTCCACACTGTATTTAATGTAGATATTGTAGAATGTTTTCCACATAGCCTCTCTCCACTCGGGATCATTTTGCAAATTGCCGATTTTTCTGCAGAAGCTCTCTTCGCTTTCATTGATTTCGAGGATTTTCCCTTTCATCGAACCCTTAACACCGATCCGGGCCAATGCGCCTTTAACCGAAGGATTACTCGCGCCTTTGGCAGCATCATATGCCTTGAACAGATCCGGACCGTCGGGACCGGTATCATTTGAGCCGCCTGTAGTCGCACCGAATATTCCAATCGTATATCCGCGGTCATCATCAATATCTTCACAATATCCGTAAAAATTGATCCAGTTCAGATCGTCCTGCTCCGGTTTGTTGACAAGCATCATAATATTGTTCCACTGCTCACCATCCAGACCTGTGTTGTCGCGCAAGAATTGAAGTGTTGCCGGTGAGAAATTAGAATCCGGGTTCCCTGCCGCATAACTTTTCTGTTGAGATGCATTGGACAGATAGCCATAAGAAAAAATCATTGAAAAACTGAGCAGAATCAACAATGAAAATTTCATCTTCTTGGAAACCTTACTATTCGTTGAATTAAGCACCGCAATCTCTCCTTTAATTAAATAGTTTAAGCGCTTTAACTTTGAGTGGCAGCGAACCTTATCCCCAACCTATCTGAGCATGACAGCCCTCCTTTTTCCAACACTTGGTAATTCAATTCAAGCTTATCTCATAAAGTTTGACTAAACAGCACGTATTTTCTTGTAATTATTAAATTTTATACATATGTTGCTACAAACCCTAGATTAAGTCTACAATCCTCTTAGGAGGTGCTGAATGAAGCCGGTATTTTATGAGTCTACTCTTTTTGAGATCAGCCGCAAGAAACAGGTATACACCAGCATGCCTTCAAGACACTATCATGATGCCTATGAGATTCTGTATTTAATATCCGGGGATTTTTATTATTTTATAGGGGACAGAACCTACCAGGTTGCGGGCGGTACGTTGCTATTTATGGATATTCATGAAATGCACAAACTGGTCAATTCTGGATGCAATATGTATGAACGGGTTACACTGCTGTTTAAAAAAGAATTCCTGCAGCATTTCTGCACTGGCGGTCAATGTGAGGAACTGCTCGAATTGTTCAAAAGTGATTACCGCGCTTTGAAGATGACCGGGAAGGATCAGTATTTCATCGAACAGCTTTTTCAGAAGATGATCCAGGAGGGAAAGAAGCAAGATCGTGGATATGAACAGTACCAACAAATAATATTGGTGGAGTTGCTTCTCTATCTTAATCGTAAACTATTTGACAGCCGTGTAGCTCCAATGTTGGAATCCAATCGCACACACAAGAAAGTCCTGGACATCGTTAATTATGTAAATCAACATTATATGGAACCGCTTAAGCTCTGTGAGATTTCACGGCAGTTCGACATAAGCTCTTCCTACCTATGCCGAACTTTTAAAGAGGCCACCGGCTTCAGTTTTATTGAATATATTAATAACATCCGCATTAAAGAAGCGCGTGATTTGCTCGTTGGCTCTTCTTTTAATGTTACTGAAATTGCAGGTATGGTTGGGTTTGATAACATCTCCCATTTTGGACGGACCTTCAAATTAATGATGGGTATCTCGCCGCTCTGCTTCCGCAAACAATTTAAGTCATAACAGTAAAAATACTGGAATGCGTCAAGACATTTCATCAAGACGAACAAATTGCAGGTTTCTTGCCTGCAGTTGATTTAGCACTTCCTCTAAAGCTTGCAGCATAAAATAAGGAGCATGCCGGTCCGCGCCCACAGTCTCACCGCTGTCGTGAAGTAAGACAACGGAGCCATCGGTGATTCCATCTAAAAGAATGGCCTGCATCCGGGTTTGACAGACCCTGGTGTTCCAGTCGCCTGCCTTCAGCGACCATAGAACAATTCGATACTGCTTGTATCGAAAGAAATCAAATAGATTGATTAATCCCCAAGGTGGACGGTAATGAGTGGGCCTGGTTCCGACAATAGACTCTATAATATCAGCGGAGCGGTCCAGATGTTCTCGCCTAATCGTACGGGGCAGCATCAGCCAGTTAGAGGTATGACAATAATTATGGATGCCAATCTGATGGCCTTCCCGATTCATTCTTCTGATCAGGTCTGGATACTGCTCCGCTCGCGATCCAAGCACGAAAAAAGTGGCTTTCACTTGATGTAACTTCAATAAATCCAGTAATTCCGGCGTATATTCCGGATGTGGTCCATCGTCAAAAGTGAATGCCACCTGTTTCTTTACCGTTCCTTTGCGAAAGACACCAAAGCCGCTCACTCGCGTAATCAAACTCGGAATAAACATGTAAAGGGTGGCAGTACATAGTATTCCTCCTATAAGATATGTAAGAATAATTACACCTCCATATTACAAGCTTAAGACTTATCCAGAATAGTTCTGTCCGGGTGAGAACCGATTCTTCAGTGAGGCCCGTGAATGAATCAGTAACATCGGGACCAGTTGTTCGGTTCGCCGACTGATTCTTTGTCTGCCTTCCGGATGCATGGCAGACAGCAGCAATCGAAGATAAATGGTGGTGATGCGTTCAAAAACACCGGACTTTATATTTTGCTGTTCAAAACCAAGACCATGTGTTAATCCCCGATGGAGCAGTGTAATACCTAATAAAGCCTTGACCTGCCTGAACTCGGACTGCGATTCGAAGGCTTCATTGATTTGCTGCATTGATTTACGCAGCATGCGAGCCGTTTGGAGTGCAGCACGATCCGATCCTTCGGACTGGATCAACTTCAGGATACTTCCATTATCGAGGTGGAGCTCTCCCACCCACTCGCCCTGGTTGATGACCGTGGCGTCTTGGCATATAATAGGCTGTCCCCGGTGCTTTTTTAACATCACGGTACATATACCAAAGTGCGACTTATGCGCTCCACGAAAATGTGAAAGCAACGCAAAAGCTTTTTCCCACATCATCCAGACGGACTGCACCGTGGTTTTACGTATTTTGAAACCCAACTCATCCACCATCCTTAAAACGGTTATAGTCTCTCATTTCATACATTGTGCATAACGGATCGGCTGCAACAAAGGAACATAATGAACCTCATTAAAACTTTCTTAACGTCTACATCTATTGGACGCCATACAGTGGAATTTCTCTGCGATTATATTAAATTTTCGTATAACTTTTTTCATTAGCTACTCTTTCTAGTATTTTTTGAGTTGTCGTGGGGAAGTCACTACCCAAACGATGAAAGCCGTTAGTGCCACACCACCGAAAAAAATGTACCCATTAAAAAACAGGTTATTTGTGTATTGGTTAATCCAACCGAAACGATACACCACGGAGTCTTTATGGTTAGTAAATCCATTGAGATTGTTAGATAATGAACGAATTTTAGATGTTTCTCCCCAAATCATTATTCCTATAATAAGTATGGAGGTTAAAGGGAGTGTAACATGGACAAGTTTACTTTTATTCTTACTTTTGAACCCCCTAATTAAAGCACCTACATTAAATAATAAAATGGTGAACAACAATAATCCTACAACCAAAGCTATGATACCTGGGTTACCATTCCCTGAAATACTTCCACCAGGACTATATTTAAAAGTCATCCCTTCTACAGCAAAAATACTAATCACATTTAATATCAAAATAATGAGTAATTTTCGCAACATAATGCCTCCTCTTCACCTGACCTAACTGGTAAAATACTAAAAAGGCGGCTTTCCCCTTTGCAGAAATCTCTGTTCAAGGAAAGCCGCTTCTTCATGTTGTCAATTCTCTGAATTTTGTCTAACGTGTTCAAGGATACTTGCTTAGCTCAGCTTTTCCAGCCAGATATCTTTAAAATCGACCCACCCAAGTGTATTCAAATGGACGCCACGGATTGAAGGATGTAAGTATGTTCGAAACTCTTTATGATGGAGAAAAATGACCGAAGCTTCGTCGCTTAAATGTTCCTCAATCCCCTTCAAATGCTGGCGTCTGCCAGTTTCCGTATCGGCGCTTAAGGCATCGTCAATTCTTCCGTTAATCCAGTTCAGAAGCTCATCGTCCAAATACGCCCGGAAAGGACTGTCCCCATGCTCATAAACTTCAATCTCACATACCTCGTCTTCAGCCAAGACGAATCCTACGATCATCAAATCTTCGTCGTGATGTGGACTGCCACAACCAGGTTTATCTTCCCATGAAATGATCTTTAGATCTACCTTAATACTCCACTGCTCAAGTCTTTCCACAATCCATCGAGCATCTTCCTCAAACTTCTCATGGGCAGTGAAGCGGATGACTGAACCGTCATAATTCGATTCACGCAGAACAGTTTTTACACGATCTAGACGGAACGGTTCAACAGAGCGGGATTGGCTCGCTTCCGGGTGGAAACCGAAGGCAGATAGCACGCGATCACCCCCCAGTTCCGAGACCAGGTCGCCAGTATTCAGAATCATGCGTACCGCCCGGCGGAACGCCTCCGACTGCTGTGCACCCGGCCGTCGAAGATTCCAGGTTAGCATCGTACAGCCATTGGATAATTGCTTTAGCGTCTGCCAGTCTCCGTTATGGTTTCCCAGCGGATGATTCTCGACGAACTCGTGATGCAGCACCTCGGGAATATTAATTGTTGACTGAAGACATTCCTCCGGCATGGTAATCATATCCACACCATCCAAATAGGGCCTTCCTTCATGATAGGCAGTGTGGGCAGCCAACTCGATGCAGTGCGATGACTGCGAGACGATCCGAAAAGGGCCGGTGCCGATCGGCAGCCGCCAGAAGTCCGTCTCTTCCATACCACCCAAGTTGGCAGGCAGGATGGATGCTGCGCTGGAGCACATGTACCTGTCGAAGATTCGGTTTGGCTGCTTCAAATGCATTTGTATTACACGCGGGCCTAGCGCTTCGATCCGTTCTACTCCCCGCAGCAGCCAGCGGTTATTGGTGTCTCCGCGCAAACGCTCCAGCGTAAAGGCTACATCTCTTGCGGTCAGTTCGTGCCCATTATGGAAGTGCACCCCCTTGCGTAGATAGAAGGTCCACTCACTCGCTTCTGCATTGGACGTCCAATGATGAGCGATACTCGGAACAATTTTGCCCGCAGCTTCATCAAACCGGAGGAGGCGGTCGTAAATTTGCCGCAACAGATGTGCGTCAGCGCAAAATCTTACTTGAGCAGGGTCAAAGGTCGTGATGGGACTGTAAATCGGGAAGCGCAGTATGTCACTCGTAGAGATACCATCACGTGCTTCCTCTTTTCGGTAGCCAAATTGACCGTTTAGCCATTCAAGGAATTTGGGCTTGGCAAGCGTTCCCTCACCGAACAATTGTAGCCATTCAAAAGCTTGCTTATAATCCCCTTTTTCTGCCCAGCTCTGGATCAAGCTTAGCAGGAAAATTTCCTTGTCCGTCTTGAAAGCGATCCGCGAGCGATTCCCACGTCCGCGCCCCGGAATCCAATCAATCAGACCTTCTTCCTCCAGCCTGCGCAGGATAAGCTTCGCGTTCCGAGTGGTGCAGAACAACGCTTCCGCCAGCTCCTCCAAGGTTGCTTCTACGGGCATTCCCTCACTAATCCCCCCACCGAAGCGGTCGTAAAGCGTAAAATACCGTTCAGTCATGATCACCTTTTTCTGCCTCCTTTCGGTTATATTCCTCAAAAGAGGAAATCATGTGTGGAAAGTATACGCTTTTTATCCCCTTTTGAACAGCGCATAATAAGTCTTACAGAAATAAGGAAGCGGGGGAGAACATATGTTGGAACATCCATATCTGATTGAGAAACTGAGAGAATATCGAGAGGCAGAAATAAGTTGGCGACTTTTGAGGCGAATTCAGAGCTGCTTATGGAAAGTTAAAAGAAGTAACACCACACAAAAATCAGCTATCCATTCGTAAACTGGCTTTCGGCTTCCAAAACCCTCATGACCAACTCCTGCAGGATAGACGTAAAAAAAGACGACTCGAACGTCGTCTTTTGGGATGTATTCATTTTCAACTCCTATTAGGACTGTATGACATTGAGGTTTCCACAAGCCTCGTTTCCAATGGCTTTGTTTTTCTCAAAAAAACGAGCGTTATGAGAAGAAACACCAGCCATATCTGAAGCTGACGGATCTAGATAAAGTTTGGCACTATTAACTGCTAACACAGCATCATTAAAGGCACCAGCAATTAAACGAACCTTACTGCCATAAGTAATAAAATCACCTGCTCCGAAAATCCCGGGGATACTGGTTCGCATCCGCTGATCAACAGACACACCATAATCTTCTTTGTCTAAGCCCCAGTTCAGTAAATCCCCAAAATCACGATCAAATCCATGACTCACGATCACTTCATCGACTTCAATTTGTTCTATTTCACCAGTCTCAGCGTGTTCAAGAGCTACAGTTCCAATGCGTTCACCTACGCCATATAAGCGAGAGATACTATACGGTGTCATGACCGTAGCGGATGTTTTCATTTGGGCTACAGGCAGCTCATGTGCAGTAAACTCATTTCGTCTATGTACCACAATGACTTGCTTCGCCAAACTCACAATTTCATTTGCCCAATCCACTGCGGAATCTCCTCCGCCAGAAATAAGAACACGTTGATCTTTAAATCTCGATAAATCTGTAACGGTGTAGTGGAGATTATTCAATTCATAACGGTTTGCACCTTCAATATCCAGCTTTTGAACTTGCGTCATTCCGCGACCAGCACATAGTAATATAGTACGTGTATAATGAAGTCCGCCTGTTTTGGATGTCAGAATAAATATATCATCCTGCCGCTCCATATGAGCAATTTCCTGTCCTAGTACAAGGGTTGGATCAAAAGTTCTAGCCTGCTTCTCTAAAGAATCTATTAAGCGTTCACAGCGTATTGGATCAACGCCGCCAACATCCCACACTAACTTTTCAGGATAGGTGCGCATGAATCCACCTAATTCCTCTTTGGCATCAATTAGTTTTGTACGCATGGCTCTCATACCACTATAAAAAGCTGCATACATGCCTGCGGGGCCACCACCAATGATCGTAATATCATAGATATCGAGTTGTTTTTCGTTCACTTAAGGCACCAACTTTTCTACGATATAGTCAATAAGCTTACTTGTTCCAATTGGACCTTTGGCTTGAATATAATCATTGGTACGTATTGGGAAGACATCATTATTTTTGACGGCTTTCAGGCTTTTCCACAGCGGATTCTTTTCTAATTCTGCTAATGATTCTGAGCTATCAAGATCCACCATACTTCTTGTTTCTAGGAAAATATAATCCGGTTTGATGTCCGGTAAAATCTCTAATGAAAACTGTGTGAACCATACATCGGAATCTTTAGTAACTTCAGGACTATTCAGCCCGAGCGTTTTATAAAAGAATTCACTAACATCGTCATCTGCTTTTGGACCTAAATAACGGTACCGGCTAGGTTCTACTCTAAGCACGAGTACGGTTTTATCGCCAATTGCCAGATGAATTTTTTCTTTGGCCTCACTCGCCTTCTGATCAAGAGCAGTTAACAGCTTGTCCGCTTCGGCTTCTTTATTAAAAAGTACTGCCAGCTCTTTCACCGCATCATGTACCCCTACACCTGCGTTTAGAGCGACTGTCGGCGCAATTTTTGACAACTCATCATACACCTTGGTATCCAAGCCTTCACCTGGCGTAATAATCATATCCGGTGATAAGCTGAGCAGTTGCTCGAGGTTGTATTCATATTGTGTTTGTGAGATCAGTTCAACTCCGTGTTGTTCCAAATAGGGTGTCCGATAATCAGGTTCAATCTCAGGAACGACTACACTCACCTGCGGGATAATGCCCATCTCGATTAAATCCTCTGCATAACTCGAACTCGTGACAAGAATGTTTATAGGATTAGCCGGGATGGTGACCTCCCCAAATATATCACTTACCACTCTTGTTTCTTTATCATCACTTACGTTTGTTTGATTATTACTTACTTTTTGCTCCGTGGAAGCTTCTTCTGGCTTATTTGCTGATTTGGAACATGCCGTTAAGACAAACACTAATAGCGTTATTCCTATCAACGTAAATATACGTTTTGACATCATCTATTCTCTCCCCTTGTATTGATAATAATTATCATTATCAAAGATTATCAAATAAGAAGATATCATTCCATAGGGAATGGTGCGAATTTAATTGGATTATTGTGCTCTACACTATTAATGGCTTATTAAGTTACTAACAATTTGATCAATTATAATCTTCTGCCCATTGACTCCACAACCATCTACCCAAAGACTTGTATCAATATAGGAAACGTGATTATTTTTGACTGCTTTTAAATTTCTCCACGGTTCGCTTTCCATAAGTTTATCCATATTTTCTTCAGCACTAAAATTCTCCATCACACGTTTCTCTACGAAAAGATAGTCAGGATTAGCCCTATACAATTGCTCTATCGAACAAGGATTAAACCATGCCTCGCCTGTCTTTAAAAACTCTGGAAGTGATAGTTCCAACTTCGTGTAGAGTAATTGAGAGACTCCGCTTGAGTTCCCTCCTAAATATCGATATCCGAAAGCTTCTACTCGTAACACCATTACTGTAGCACCGGATTGAACGATGGGCTGTAATTGTTGCCGTGCTTCGTTTATCTCATTTTCCATTTGAGTTTGGAGTTTTTCCGCTTCTTCCTTCATCTGAAATAAAGCGGCCAATTGACTAAGGAGAATATCTATATCCATAGTTAGACCTGTTATGATTGGAGCGATTGTGCGCATTTTCTTCTTAATATCTTCTGTTAAAAAATGTCCAATGATTAATTCTGGCTGCTCTTGTTGAATCAACTCTATATTCGTATCATATTGGGGCACTTCCAACAGTTTAACGTGATGCTTTTTAAATAGTTCTCGTTGATGTTGAGGTACTAGTAACGGTGTTACCATTACAGCATGCGGTATTATCCCTAATTCGATTAGAACTTCAGCACAGAGTGGTGAAATCGATAAAATATATCGTTGATGCAATTGTTGAGCATAATTTCTGGGTGACACACCTGCAAAGTGTTTGAAGCGACGACTAAAATAGTGCACATCTTCAAAACCAACCTTTTTAGCAATCTCTTGCGATTTCGCTGAAGTTAATAATATTTCTTCTTTCGCACGGTAGATCCTATAATTGGCCAGATAGTCTAATGGAGGCTTCCCACATTGCTCACTAAATTTCCGAGAATAATGCCACTGACTTATCCCTGCAATTTGTGCTAATTGCTCGCGTGTTATCATCTCACTATAATGTTCCTGGATATAGTCAATAGAACGAAGAATTCCTTTTTCTGTCGTCTCTTCATCACCCGATTGTTTTTGATATAAGTGTTTCAACAATCCATATAATAGATGCTGGTTTCTGACCATCGATTCGCTGACACTACTAGCCAAATTCTCATTCAAACTATCACTAATACTCGTCAAAAAACCGCCCGTCAACTGTATAATTTGATAGGTATTTCCAACGGGGACATGCCAATTGAATTTAGACACCTTACCTTCTGCAATGAACGGGGAATAGGTATCAAATTGAATTTGCCAACCTGCTAAATCCAGATTTCCTCCTTCTAAAACTTCAATAAATGAGTTTGGTTCAATAGCAATTAAATTGCCGAAAGAGACTTGAACACGATGCCCATTCATATTCCAAATCGCTTGACCATCCGTAATAATGATTAATGTATTTGAAGTAAAATAATGAATTGCTTCCACAGTGATCCATTTAGCTGGTATCGGTTGAGTGGACTCCCATTGAGCGATCCATCCAAGATCATTTGGTTGTGCTTTCAAATTCTCTCCCCCTATTCTCCTCTGTTCAACATCGGATTTTCAAAATATTCCTGATTCTTCGCAGCAAGCTTTTCAAGCAAAACTTCTGCGTATGCCAATTCCTTATAAGGCGTCAACGAGGATCATACAAGAAACAAGCTGTGGATAAAGACTTGCGAATAATCTTGCTACCAATCAGACAACTCCTCTACCCAGTCAAGTCATGTTCGGTGGACAGACGTTGCTTGGCTTTTACCGATATTTGTTCTATCGTAAGAAAATGTTGACGTTTCCTGCATTATGCGTTCTTGGACTTTGTTCCGTGTCTCACTGCAATCACCTAATCCTGCTATAAAAATCACACTTGATGTGCTTTTTTTTGAATATCTACAGTATAGCTTGCTGTTGTAAACTCACCACTGATTTTTTGATTGATTTTCTATTATACTATGGAATGACTTGGCTAATCTATTGGGTATGTTGTTTATTGTCATGGGGCATCACCTTCTTGTCTTTTAGAACTTTTTGTTGTGTATCGAGTTTTTCATTCCCTTCAAAAAAAAGAAAAAACCCTTATATGACAGCTAAGGGTTTGAATCACTTCTTCACTTAGTTTAATAATAAGAGGCATTAACTCAGAGCGCTTATGGCTATTCTTTCTCCCCGGCCTAAACGATCAATATCCATAACCACTAATCCATCGCAGACATCAGTCCGAACCGGACGTATTGTCTCTATTTGAATGGATGTCCAGCTTTAATTGTTTTCCATTAACGCGCCTATTCTTGCCACACCACTCTTGAGCACCGCACGAATAACCGCTTCCCGGATACGCTCCACTACTCGTGGATCAAACGCATTCGGCATAATATAAGTTTCATGAAGATCGCTGACGTCAATCACCGAAGAAATCGCCTCAGCAGCAGCCAGTTTCATATCTTCATTGATTTCAGTGGCGCCACAGTCAAGGGCTCCACGAAAAATACCGGGAAAACAGAGAACATTATTGATCTGGTTAGGAAAATCGGAGCGCCCTGTCGCCATAACCTTGACGTAAGGCCCCGCAATTTCAGGATCAATCTCCGGAGTAGGATTGGCCATGGCAAATACAATCGGATCAGCAGCCATTCTTTTTAGAATCCAGCCAATTAATCGCACTTGCGGAATGGTCTACGAAGAAATGAAGCATCTCTTTATCGTTCGTATCGTGGCCACCTTTTAAGGACTCTTCATAAAACAGATCATTGCTGTCTTCAATGCCTTGCTCTTTTTGGAATTTCGTTTCAGAAGCGTTCATTCCCGAAGATGATTTTGTTGTATTCCCGCCGGCAACCGGCATTTTTTCAAAAATAACCGGGTTCATCCCTTTTGCTCTCGCCTCAAGTGCAGCAGACATTCCGGCACCGCCTGCACCGATAATGATGATGTCATATTTATCTTTTAGTTGATCGTACGGTGTATAGCTAGCTTTGGATGCTCCCGAAACGGCTTCAGTTTCCTTTGTCTCGTTGATCTTGCTGGTGTTCTTGCTGGTGTTCTTGTTCCCGTTTCCGTTGCTGCTGTTGCTGTTGCTGTTGCCACATCCTGTGATAACAAGCATAACTGAGAGAACGAGAATAAGAGCAGTGGTTACTTTTTTATTCATGTTATAGCTTTGCCACCTTGTGAATAATTTTTACAATCAGCTTAACGGCAAAGACCCTGCCCTTGAAAGTTTATGTAACTAAAAAAAACGTTTTGTAACTAAAGTAATCACTGCAATGTGTATGAAAGACCACCGGTTAGGGCATGGCTCAAAAAAAGAAGAGCCTTTAGGCTCTCCTTCGTTTACAAGATCGCTTTCATCCGATTGTTTCTTGGATTATGTTCTACTTCCGCAAGACCCAATTCTTCGAGCAATGGTGGGATATACATTCCAAATCGCCCCCGAAGTCCCTTCTTTAATCCATACCAACCGCCAACAGGGTTTTCAGGTGAACGCCCCCATGCTTCAACGGTACCTTCTTTTGCTGGTTTTTGCTCATCAGCACTTCCTAACTCCATCCAATCACCATTTTGTATAAGCATGGCGTGCAGATCTTCAATACAGCGGTAGTCATAATGCAAAACCGTTTTCCCTACAATGCAAACTATAATTTCTTTACCGTCTTTTTCGACCTTGTACATTTCATACTCGGATGTTTGCGGTGGTGTCTTTAATTTCCAAGGATTTTCCTTGGTTCCTGTAGTTGTCGACATATTTTCAACTCCCAAAGTAACTCACAAAATTAGTAAGTTGTAATCATTTTATTAGTTTGCATCACCTTACTATACTTCATTACCTTTATTCGTCCTACTCAGTATAAGGAAGCTGGCACTATCATTCCAAACTACTCATCTCCACCACATCTCCACTAGTGGCCTTCACAGCATAATTACAATCTAACTTCCCGCACTGCACATACTTCTTCTGCCCAGGATCATACACATAGACTGGCGTTAATTCGAGCCATCCCTTGAGCTTGTCATAAGCTTCGTCATGACTTACAGCAATTTTCTCTTCGCTCTTGAACTCATCAAACATATCGAGCATTGGTTTGTTATCCATATAATTTATAACCTTATAATTCTGCACATCGATGAACAGGAGGATCTTACGCTGGAATATACGATTACTTGGCGCCTTCATCCTCAGTGTTGCCTGAATATGTCCTCTTTCCCGTTGTAAAGTCTTCAATATCCATTCTCCGGATTCATCCGGATAGAGCTGGCTTAAACCAGCTTCGACTGCGGCTATACATACGGCTTGTTCTGCGTCTGTGATAGGAAGTGAGTCCGGATGCGGTTCGCGAGCTATTGCCTGCTCAATGGTAACTACCTCAGGTAGACGTTTCTCCGCCCTTTCGAAAGGCTCCAGCTCCGTATTCTGTTGCTCCCAATGCATTACCTGATCTATATTCAATCGTGCTCTCGTACCTGATATAAACTCAAATGGGATGGTGGTTGTTCCGTCATTTGTAATGTAGATCTCTTCTATCCCATAGATCAGCAGGAGTTGCTTCGTCTCGTACACCGGATATTCTATAAGTTGTAGTTGTTTCCTCGCCTGGGGCTCTATCGTTTGAAGTGTGAGAATATAGTTCTCTTTGTGCATAATGGAGCTGGAAGGAAACTGGCCATATACACTGTAAAAAACAAGCCTGCCTTCCGCATCGAAGCGAAGCTCGATCCGTCCACCAGGAGTGACTGGTATGCTACCTATTTTTTCAATAAAATGATATTCTCCAATCTGTTCCTTCTCTAAGTGGAATTGTTTACCGTATACCACCCTTGCCTCAGCTTCAATCCACCGGATGACTCCGTTAAAATCTATATTTTGGAATGGTGTCCCCTCCGCATAAGATTTCCCGCCAACAAAAATCACACTTTTATAGTTGCGGGATTGTAGGTCAATCGTGATGACGGCAGTTCCTTCCGGATTGTAATCGCCCTTCCATTCCTTAATATGAGCAGGAAACCATTCCATACTAAGAAAATAGTTGGTTTCTCCCAGCATCATAACGTCGCGATAAATTTCATGAGAGTGTAAGTAGTAGTTGTCCAATCCATATTTTTGCTGTGTGGCGTCAAGCAGTTCTTTGATCCGAATATCCATCATAGTGCACCCCATAAAATTGATGCTTACATCATACCATTACATAGTGTTGATTACGAAACGCAGCAGCGCATATTAGAGTCGATTGTTACTTATTAAATAGTAGAATCTTCTGAATATTCTACAAGCTCATGCAATGGGCTTTGCTGATGTTCAGAAAATGATCAGTAACTTGGGTTTTAATAATGCAGAGGGTAATAAAATTTTGCACAGCCTTAAACAGAATTCTATACGTGAATAATGACCAAATATTTAAATGGAGGTAAATCATCATGTATGACATCATCGATGGAAATGCGGAATTAACACAATTTTTCCCACTTCCAGCGCATCTTTATGGTAAGGATATTGCTTGTATTGTAACTGTTGCTTATGCGGAAGAGCAGGGACCAAATTTAACGGGCCTCATAAATGCTCTATACTCCAAGGGATATACAAACCTTGATCATCTACTAAATTCCACATGGAATAAACTATACCAAGTTCCGAGGTTGGGACACAAAAGACTGATGCTTCTGCTTCGTTTACTAGAACGAATTTCTGCAGATCCCAAGACCATAGAAAACCATGCCATTGTCCCTCGTGTTACAATGCAGAGTAAAAATGAAATAAAAGAATTAACTTTAAAGAGGATTATAAAGAAGTATAACGAATCATCTGTGGAGGTATTAAGTGAAGCTACCGAAAAAGAAGCTCGTTTAAAGAAAATTAAAGATAGACTCCGTGAAATGGGGATGATCATATAATAAAACCCTGCCTGTATAATGAAGTGCACTCTTTCAATTCATTCAGTAATCACGCGATGCATCGAACCAGCGTTGAGCCATCTCCTCTGTTATAGGCTCGCCAATCAGATGATCTTCACTCCCTCATTTTTAAAAAAGAGGGTGTCCCTCCGTCATTTTATGGCTTTTGGGACACCCTCTGTTGAATTATTTCACGCCGTCACATAGGGTACGATTCACTGCGTTATCTGAAACGGCAAGTTATCAAAAATATAGATTTATTTGCGTTAGTGTTGTATCACTTATCTTGATTACAAGCGCCTGCGGCCAATGTCTCTAACATGATTAACCTACGACAACGCCAACATCGCGTTCATATCTTCCTCAGCGGTAGTAATCAGCTTTAATCCGAAAAGCTCTACCAACACATCCAGCACACCAGGCGAGATAAACTCCGGCGGCTTCGGCCCAATACGAATGTCCTGAATGCCAAGGCTGAACAAGCCCAACAGAATGGCTACTGCTTTTTGCTCAAACCAAGACAGTACAATACTCACAGGTAGCTCATTCACCGAGCAGTCAAATGCTTCAGCCAAAGCCAACGCAATTTTCACCGTAGAGCCGGAATTATTACATTGCCCAAGATCTATATACCGCGGAATGCCAGTGTCTCCAACAGTCCCATAATCGACATCATTAAAACGGAACTTCCCGCATGAAGTGGTTAAAATAACGGTATCGTTCGGTAAGGAAGTTGCCAACTCGCGATAGTAATTCCCATCTTTACCTGGTGCATCACAGCCTGCAATAACGAAGAACCGGCGGATATGCCCGTCTTTGACAGCTTGAATAATCTCAGGTGCCAGCCCGATTACCGTTTCATGATGGTATCCTGTCGTGAGTACAAGATCTGAATCTACATCTGCCGCAGGTAATGACAACGCTCGGTTAATTAATGGTGAGAAGTCATCATTTGTAATTTTCGCTACCCCTTCCAGCCCTGCTACTTCATAGGAGAAAAAGCGGTCTGCATACGTACCCTTAATCGGCATCACACAGTTTGTAGTTGCAAGAATCGCACCTGGAAACTGCTCGAAAAGTCTGCGTTGATCGTACCAAGCTTTGCCGATGTTTCCTTTCAGATGTTTATACTTCTTTAGCGCAGGATAGCCATGAGCAGGTAGCATTTCCGAGTGAGTATAGATGTTGATGCCCTTTCCTTCCGTCTGCCGCAACAATTCCTCCAGCGCATACAAATTATGCCCTGTCACTACAATACATTGACCTTCTATTTTGTTCTGACTGACTGTAATTGGCTGCGGAATGCCAAAGCGATCCGTATGTGCGCGATCCAGTACATCCATGATCCGAACCGCCGCATCACCGACCTTCATTGCCATCTCCAAATGCTCCTGCGTATTAAAATTGGAATTGGTCAAGGTCATATACAACGCTTCGTGGGTAATACGATCGACCTCGGGGTCACTATATCCTAGCTGCCGAGCATGAGTCGCATAGGCTGCAATTCCTTTTAAGGCAAAAATCATCGTATCCTGCAAACTAGCAATGGTTTCATTTTTGCCGCATACTCCAACAACGGTGCAGCCGCCAGTCGGTGTCTGTTCACATTGGTAACAAAACATATCGTTATCCTCCATATTTCAGATAGTCTTTCGATACTCTCAACGTAACAGAACACCCTACCTTGAGTTGTGATTACACACACATTTTTCACATCAAGAAGATTGAATTGTCCGTCTATGGATCACAAGCATCATTATAATAACGCTTATACAAATGAAAATATTAATGCCAAAAACCATTTTGATCGCCTGAAGTTGACTCTCTTGCCCGATCTGTCCACTCACCATCCCAAGTCCAAGCGCAGAGCCAAACACCATACCCGCATTTCGTGTTAAGGCAATGATTCCTCCAATGGAACCTACGTGTTCCTTAGGCGTCTGCTGCATAATATAGCTATTATTCGGAGAAGCAATAAGTCCCATCCCTAGTCCAATAAGACATAGAATTGCAGCGATTCCATAGACCGGGATATTCTCTAAAAATAATAGCAACAGTACGAACCCGCTTCCCATGCAGCTTAGCCCCATTAGCATCAATCGATGAGAGCCATAACGATCGGACCAGTAACCAGCAAGAGGACCTGCAAAGGCTAATGCAATGGGATAAGCAGCCATCATGTAACCGGTAGTAGAGGACGAAAACTGAACCGTTGCTCCCATCAAGAAGAATGGAATAAGGACAAGTAACGTATTAGAAAGAATAAAAGAGGCATTGCTCACGATCAACCCAACCGATACAGCAGGAATTCTTAGCGCCCGAAGAGGTAGAAAAGGTGTCTTTTGCCTCCGTTCCCATAATAGAAACGTGACCAACAGCAGGATAAACCCCATCAAACTCGCCATCGTCTGCGCAGACACCCATCCCCACTTGCTCCCATTTGTAATTACGAGAATAAGCAAGGTGATCCATGCCATGAACAAGCCCGCCCCCACGATGCTGACAGTTCCCGACTTACGATCTTGCACGCGGCCCGGAATGTACCGGTAAGCCATAATTGTAGCCACAATCGCCACAGGAACATGGATCAAAAATAGCCACTGCCAGCTGAGCCACTCCGCAATCAACCCTCCCGCAATAGGGCCAGTCATCCCGCCCAGTGCGACAGCCGTACTCAGAATTCCGAGTGCATGTCCTCTCTTCTCTTTCGGCATATGGATGCTGATGAGCGCAATATTCGTTGCTTGGAACATCGCAGCACCTATGCCCTGCACAACTCTAAGCGTAAGTAATATTGGCAGATTAGGTGAAAAAGCGACCAAGATCGAACCAACTGTAAAAATCACAAATCCGAGATTATGAATGCGGCGAAACCCATAACGATCACCCAATTTCCCCATCACAGGGAGAAGCACAGTAATCACTAGTAGGTACCCTGTTGTGATCCACAACCCCTTCGCAAGCTCTGTCTGAAAATGATTAATAAAAAAAGGAAGCGATACATTCATAATTCCGGCTGTAAAATGGGAAATAAAAGCTCCCATACAAATAGCCGCCATCATACCCAATCGCCGCCTGCGGGTGTCCGTTAGCTCTTTATTTTTTGCAACATTCATGCTGATCCCGTCCCCACTCATATTTGTCTAAGAATACTAACAATTATAAGTAGATCCATTGCCAGGACCAATCCCATAAAGATGGGATAAAGAGAGGGCTGTCTTTTAAGTCCTAAAAAGACAGCGAAGCAGCTTATTCTCCGTAATTGGAGAACAAGCTGCTTCGTATTTTGTGTCGTGAAGGCTACATCATCTATGGAAGTTATTTAATCAAACGTAGTCTGTGGACGAAAAAAGTCTATTTTATAATCCAAGGATTTGCTTTTTCTTGGCTTCAAATTCTTCTGGAGTTATGATACCGGAATCCTTAAGTTCTGCTAACTGTCTCAAATCATCGATCGACCCAACAGGAGCTGGAGGATTAGGGCGATTGTGTTTTTCTGATTTATATACTGCTATGTAATCACGGATTTTTTCGGCGATTTTCATTTTTCCCGGTTGAATAAGAACAACGTTAGCACTCGCTCCTTTCAAATTATCCTTTTTGGATGTTTGAAGGCTGGATGTAATTACTTGTAAATAAGGGACTTTTAAAAAGGGCTTAACTATACTGATCGTAATAACGGAATCCAAGGGAATCGTTTGAGTTTGTCCTCCCAATTTCTGAACATTACTAGGCTTAATTACTAGGTAATCCTCGTATAGTTCAAGAGATGATGTACCGCCGCTGATTTCGTGTATCATATTATCCACCTCATTCATAAGATATCCCTATCTTATCATATATTTACAGTCCGCTTCTATATTTATCCTCTGCTTCAAATTTCATAGATTCAGTCACTGAATCCCCACTGAATAAATTCCTAAATCAGGGAGAAAATAAAAATCACTTAACATCTAATTTATTAAGGAGAACTGCATGCGGAAATTTTTCAGCCCCAAGATTCCTCCGGCAAATCCAAAGCTGCATCCACAAACAGAAACCAAAAATGAGTGTTCAAACAAGGATCCTATATCCCCTGCCATATCTGAATCTCTCGAGGACAATTTGCAGATTATTAGCAATTGTTTTGCCAATTGTTCAGATCTAAAGATTATCCCTTGGAATTATGGCCCTGATCTTAGGTATCAAGCCTTGGCAATCTACTTTAATACACTTACCAAGTCTGACCCTACAAATCATTTTAAAGATACTTTGCAAAATCTAGTTCCGCATGAGCTAGGTCCCGCCTCAGATGTAAATGTTCACGATGTCATCTCTTTCTTTGAACAAAATGGGGTTACCTCCCCACTCCTTGAATTGATGGACAATATCAATCAGGTCGTTAAGGGAATTCTTGACGGAAAGGTTGTCATTCTCTTTGATGGCTGGCAGAAAGCAGTCGCATATTATGCCCTTGATGTTGAGCAGCGTCAAACCTCGGAGCCTATTACTGAGCCAACCGTACAGGGTCCACACATCAGCTTTATAGAAAGCTTGGAGCGTAATATCGGTGTTATTCGTAGCTTATTAAAGACTACTAATCTTAAGTTTGAGTTCTTCACTTCCGGTAAGCAGGTTCAAAGAACGTTGTCCTTTGGTTACCTGGATGGAGTAGTGAAACCAGAAACGTTACAACAATTCAAGCAACGTATAGCTGATATCGAAAAGGAAGAGATTATTGACGTATCCTATCTCGAAGAGTGGATCGGGGATTCTCTCTACTCTCCCTTCCCACAAGTCCGCTACACAGAACGACCAGATACAGCTATAACCGCTCTACTCGACGGGAAAATTATTGCTATGGTAAACGGAAGTCCTTCCATATTGATCTGTCCTGGAAATTTTATGGAATTTTTTACGAATAGCGAGGATTATTACTACCGAACCATTTTTTCATCTTTAATACGGTTGATTAGAGTGCTGCCTTCATCATCGCGCTGTTGTTGCCTAGCACCTATATCGCGTTATCTAACTTCCATTCCGAACTAATTCCCACTGTTTTGCTACTTGCCATTCTTAACACGCGCGAAGGCATCCCCTTTCCTGCCTTGATTGAGGCATTAATCATGGAATTTTTCTTTGAGCTATTAAGAGAAGCGGGCATACGCTTACCTAGGCCGATCGGGTCAGCCGTCAGCATCGTTGGTGCATTGGTCTCTTGCGGTTTCCATTAATGATTCTTGCGGCAACGTTCGGAGGGCTTGGGATCATGGTTGGTTTTATACTGATTTATCTCCATCTGACTACCTTACGCTCTTTAGGTGAG
Organism: Paenibacillus sp. VTT E-133291; assembly: GCF_002264395.1. Classification (GTDB taxonomy): domain Bacteria; phylum Bacillota; class Bacilli; order Paenibacillales; family Paenibacillaceae; genus Paenibacillus_AQ; species Paenibacillus_AQ nitricinens. The sequence continues at coordinate 16,029 of NZ_NFVA01000014.1, read as the reverse complement.
CCGTATTTAGACTCGTTGGCGCCACTTGACCTTAAAAAAGTACGTTTTTCAATTTTCGTACTTCCGAGAAAGCTACTGCTTCATTCACCTCGTAGTCGTCATTTATATAAAAAGACTTCAGGAAGGAAGTAGATATAGTGAAACGACTTACTACCTTGCTAATCTGCCTTCTTGTTCTCAGCCTAACTAGCGGATGCTGGGATAATAAAGAACTTGACGAGTATGGGTATGTACAAGCAGTAGCCATTGACCAAGGGGAAGATGATCGCTTTGTGATAACGACTCATTTCTATAATCCTTCCACCAAAATTGAAATGGGGACGTCAGGGAATCCAGCGTCCAAGGGGATTAATATTTCAACGAGTGGAGAAACCTTTTTTGAAGCCATACGAGAGATCCCTGCAAAATTCGGCCGAAAAGCCAAATGGGATCATATGCGTGTCATTTTAATCGGTGAACAATTAGCTAGAAACCTGAACATAAGGGAAGTGCTTGATTTTTTCTCTAGGGATCAAGAGCCACGTGGTACCGTTCTTCCCCTCATTGCTGAACAAGCCGCGACGCCTTTTTTAGATATAAGTCCGTTTATTGAACAAACCATTGGTCAACAGTATAAGAGAATGGAAACAAGTGGTGCCCTATATGCCGCAAAAACTTCCAAAATCCCTCTTTATGAGCCGGCTATTCAAATGTGTAGTCCCTCCAACACTTCTGTTCTACCATACCTGCATAAGACCCGTGTAGATAATAAAGCAATAATATCAGGACTAGCGTTAATACAAGACGGGAAAATGGTAGAACTTCTGAAGGAGAAAGATACTGAGGCGTTCATGATGCTAATGGACAGATATATTTATGGAGTCTTAGAATTTCCTTGCACGAATGAGACCGAAAATGCACTACGAAAAAAGGAATCTCTTGAAGTGCTCACCTTCAACAGTAAGCTTACTCCAACCGTAAGCAATGGCTCTGTTTCCGTCGGTGTAAAAATTGCTATTGAAGGTACAATCGGAGAGTTACGCTGTTCACACTTAAAAACTGTTAAAGACATGAAGCAATTTGAACAGCGAATTGTAGCTCAGGTTGAACAGCAGGTAAAACATACTACTGATTTTTTTAAAACAAAAAAAGTAGATGCACTTGGAATTGGTAATCAGATCTATCGAAGAAATCCGCAGCAGTGGAAACAATTGGGGCCTGTATGGAAGGAAAAGCTTGCTCAGACTGAATTCGATATCAATGTTGAAGTCAAAGTGCCAAGCACTGGTATGAATTCAGGTACAATATTCGGGACAAAGGAGTAGTGGCTATGCTGGTACAAATTATCTGTGTACTGATATTAGCTTCCGCTATGCTAGCCCATGACATCCCAAAGTTTAGTCTGGCCTCCGTTCGTGATCGAGTGGTCTATGGAGTCCTTCTGCTGCCGGTTCTTTATCTCGGGTTTATCTTCATAGCAGCAAAACCGTGGCCTAATTTGGACTCGCTCTTCAATCAACTTACGGGTCCAGCTGAACACATCGTCCATTGGATCAATCCGGCTATTTCATAAGCGTATAGAAAGAGGAGGAACGTATGAATAAGCAAGAACGTGTTAGCTCTATCCAAATGTCCATGCTGTTTCTCTTCTTTATGACAGGTTCTTCAATCGTCATCGTCCCTGCTTCACTAACTAATTTTGCTGGCAATGGAGCCTGGATTTCTCTCATCATTGCCTCGGCCATAGGAATGCTTCTGCTAACCGGTATTCTCTATTTAATAGACGAGCGCCGGAGCTATCACTTGTGGAACAAAGCCGCGCTGTGCTTGGAAACGGACTGACTCTCGTTCTATTACTTCCTTTCACATGTGTTTTGTTTTGGAATGTCGCAGGAATTGTCATTGAGATTGGTACCTTTTTCAAAAGTACGATGTTAAAAGAAACGCCTACTTATGCGGTAAATACGATGTTTTTTATAACGATTGCCATGACGGCACTCGCTGGCATCGAAGTAATTGCCCGTATGGCCGCGGTCTTAATGTCTCTAATGTTCGGATTTATTATCTTGGTCTGGATTCTCGTAGCAGGTTTGTATCATCCCGAATACCTGCTGCCCATCATGCCTGATGGAGTTAGACCTATCCTAAGTGCTGCATATGTAGTCTATGGCTTTCCCTATTCCGAGCTAATCATTTTTTCCATAATTTTACCTTTTGTGCATAAAGAAGATAAATCAAAGCTAGGAAAACAAATGTATCTGGCACTCATCATAAATGCCCTGACGTTAATTACTTCTGTCATTAGCAGTATTATGGTACTGGGACCCCTGTCCGGCAGCTTAAAATATTCATTGTACCAGTTGGCGAGGCTAATTTATTTTCAGGAAACGATAGAGCGGGTCGAGTCCGTGATCGGTTTTTCCTTGATTATTGGCTTCTATTTCAAGGCTTCAATCCTGCTGCTTATTCTAATTAAAGTCATGAAGGAGCTTCTGAGATTAGAAAATGAAAAACTGATCGTCTTCCCGCTTGCTTTTATTTGCCTTCTGCTGTCTGTGACAACTTACACACAAGAATCTGAGCTTACAGAAATCGTGAACACTACTTGGCCCTTGATCACTAATTTGGCTTACATCCTGCCGTTCCTTCTGATTCTGTTGGTCACATTGTTCGATTCCACATGAAGAAGCATAAAAATCAACAGTTTTGATCCAATTTTTAATCAAGGTCATCGATTACACTGAAATTGAACTTGGAGCCTTTCTTTTCAAGCTTGAAGAGCATACGCGCAATATTCGTTTGAACTTTATAGAATCTTTCAGCATAATATAGCTCTTTATTTCGCAGATTTTAGGTTCCTCTTCTCTTGAAACCAGCCCATCACTAGAAGTATGAGTGGAATGATAAACAACATCGGAATCTGGAGATAGTACTGAGTGATACGCATATCTATATAGATAAATTCTACATTATTGCCAGCTATCGCAAGGGAGCAAATGAACATCACCATACTTACAGGGATAATTAATTTACGATAGGATGGAATTCCGAACAAGGTTGCCGTACCTAATAGCGTCACATATAAGAAAATGCCGAGCCGAAAAAAACCTCCCACAATGGCCGTGACGAGAAACAATGCATCAAGGCGTTCCAGAAAAGCACGACCTTCAATTAACTGCGAGGTAGTCAGCAATGGATATTGTGTTCTTGTAAATAGATCTGCCCCGAGGACAGACACATTTAAAAGGGTAACAAACGCAATAAAACATCCGCTGATCAATAAGCCTGTGATCACTGTTTTCTTTATTTTGCGTGGCTTATTTACATAGGGAAACAACATCAAGAACACAATAATCTCACCAAAAGGAAATGCAACGGTGCCGGGAATCGATTGCTTCAGCACGGTTAACCACCCCTCTTCAAGCACAGGTCTTACATTTTGAAGATTTATATTCCCTGACGTAAGAATCAAAGTTAAAACGGTAATAGAAACGAGAAATAACACCGCAAAAAAAAGCTCCGCAGTCCTCGACAATACCTCTATCCCTTTTCCAACGACATACATAACCGTGAACAGCATCAAAGCAATAATTACGAGAAAGGGTGTCTGCATAAACACAAAGGATACAGCCATTGAAGCAAAATCACGGACTACAAAGCTCCCATTAAACAAAAAATAAACGACATATAACAAGGCGACGAGACGTCCCACTACAGGTCCTAATATCTTTTTTGCATACTCCGTGAGCGGAAGATCCGGATAAAATAGTGACAATCGATGATAGATCAGAAATAAACAAATGCCCCCGAGCATCCCTAGGATTGCGGTAATCCATGCATCTTGTTTGGCTTCCACACCAAATCCGGAGATAATCGCACTCACGATTTCAAAAATTAATACAAGGATAAGCAGTTGACGGGGACTGATCTTTGCTTTTTCCAATATCCTCCCTCCTCTCTATAAAAAATGGATTCAACTACTAATATCGATACTTTCCAATATGGTTCTATTCCGTAATCCAGTATTACGCAAATAAGCCTCCACTTTCACTTGTACTTCAATTGTTGGGAAGGTCACATCATTCCAATCCCGCTTCAACGTTCTCCATTGCTTAGGATAATCACGATGCAGCACTTCACCGAATCCAAAAATGTCCGACTTTTGCTGTTGCATTAATTTAATCGTGGCTAGCGCCTCATCTTGAACGGCTTGTGTGTACAGACGCTCAATTTGCAAGAACAATTTAGGGTTAGTGATATCAATGGGGACATCAACCTCACCAATATTTGCATCCGCGCCAATCTTCACCTCAATTATTGGTTTACCGAATTTATCAAAGCTTGAATGAAATGATGATTTGGACCGTATATTCTCGATCCCGATTGTATGTGGCTGCCCATTCCAAGCCATGGTTAACAATGTCGAACGAACTCTGCCTAACACCCATAAGAATCCACGACTTTCACTCCCGTCTAGCCACCTCATTAATTTCCCGTCTTTAAAAGTAGCAATCCCATTAGTCATAATCTTATCTTCTTTATTTGTAAGATCGAGTTGAACGCCAGTAATGGTCGGTTCTTTACCCGATGAAACGATGGCTTGAATGACTTGGTATATTTTTTCATCAATAGTTTCGCCAAATGCTTTCTCGGTATCAGCTACCATTTTCTTAATCTTAATAGCAGGTGAATTATCGAGACTTGTTGGTTGTTTAATGATCTCTTCTCCCGTCGTTCCCCTCGCGATAACCATTGTAGCGGAAGGACGAAACTCACTATCCCGCTCAATACCGTCAAAAAGTTTCTTAATCCCCTGTGTTTCAGCCAATTCTTCACCTACCAAGAGAACTAACGAATGACCATAATGTAATTGCCTAGAAAGGTTTTTCGAAAGAACACGAGTGGCATCAAATACATTATTTCCTTCTGCTGAATATGTGGTTGGAGGTAAGGGTACTGGACTGCTCCCACCTTGTGTACTTGAAGCATTTGTGGGATTAACAATTTGAACCGTAACCCGAATGTTTTTCTTCTCACCTTTATCAATCGCCATCGCAACCACAAAACCAATATCCGTTAGCTCTCGACTATCCCAACATCCCGTAAGCAGAACAATCATAACCATCGACAACCAAAATCCTGCTAATTTACGCTTCATCTGGATCACCCACTTGCTCTGTTGTAGGCCTCTTCATTAATTTAGGAACCAAATGTCTCATCCAAATCGGTAAAGCCGCATGAACCTGATCATTCTTTGCATGCATCGACGGACTATAAGGAGCCATATAAGGAACACCAAATGAACGTAAACTACACATATGTGCAATGATCATAATCAAGGTAAGAATCATTCCAAAGAAACCGAACGTTGCTGCACTGATCATGAGGAGAAAACGTAACAATCTCGCGGATACAGCAATGGAGAAAACAGGTGTCGCTAAACTTGAGATAGCTGTAAGTGAAACAACAATAACCATTGCCGTTGACACTAAACCTGCTTGTACAGCTGCCTGCCCAATGACAAGTGCTCCAACGATGGATACTGCTGATCCAATCGCTTTTGGCATGCGAACACCTGCTTCACGTAGAATCTCAAAAATAATTTCCATTAATAGCGCTTCAACAAAAGCAGTAAATGGCGTTGCTTCTAGCTGTGAAACAAGCGATATCACTAACTGTGTCGGTATCATTTCTTGATGAAAGGTTGTTGCTGCGATATAGAAAGAAGGTCCAATCAACGAAATGATATACATAACGATTCGTAACAGCCGCAACGCCGCACTAATGTCATACCGATGATAAGAATCCTCTGTAATTTGAAAGAATTGATTAAAAACGGCTGGGATGATTAGCATAAAGGGGGTTCCATCCACCAAAATTGCAATTTTACCTTCTAAAAGATTAGCAGCAACGGTATCTGGGCGTTCAGTAGGTAGGATCGTCGGAAACGGAGTGAACCTCTGATCTTCTATCATTTTCTCAATATATCCCGATTCCAGAATGCTATCCAATTTGATCTTGCGTAGACGTCGCTTCGCCTCTTCAACAATAGCATCATCCGCGATCCCATTTATGTACATGATTGCTATCCTGGTATGTGTAACTTGTCCTAACGTCATCGATTCCAGCCATAAATTAGGATTTCTTATGCGCCGCCGAACCATCGAAATATTGGTTGTTAAGCTTTCAACAAACCCTTCACGAGATCCTCGAATTGAGGTATCCGTACCAGGCTCATCGATGGCGCGAAATTCACCGCCCGATGTAGCAATTGCTAGGGCTTCATTCGATCCATCAATTAATAAAATGGTCTGCCCCCACAGCAGAGCATCATAAAGTTCATCCCATTGAACAAGCGTCTTCAGACCACCGATAGGAACAATTTTATCTGTGATGACTTGGACCAGATCATTTAATGACCTTTGTTCACTACTCAGCATGACGTTTAGCAAGACTTCCATTACAAATTGATTTATGGTTGTATTGTTAACAATGCCATCCACATAAATAATTGCGGCTTGAAGCTCCTCCTCCGAGCCCCCTATCGTAAATTCACGAATAATTATATCTCCACTATTCCCTGTCTTTTGGCGAATCTGCTCTACATTGACTCTTAATTCTGTTGAATCAATCGGTATTGAAGGGACAGTCCATTGCGGATTGCTTCCAGTCCTTTTACTACTTGCATTTCCATCCATTGCCATGCCCCTTCACCTTTCTCTCCATTATTTGCTGCGCTTTGCGTGATTATTCTGCCCATTAGCAGCAAATATTATTGGAAGATAACAATGAAGGCAGGGAAGTGGTATGAAAATATTCTTCATAACTGTACTGTTACTTTTCTTAGGATTAGGACTTATCTTTCTGCTTGACATCATTTCAATCTTTAGCTTACAAGAATCTTATCGTAATATAACGGCCTCGTTTCGTGTAATGAGCCCTTCCGAACGCCTCATCTTTAATTTCTTGATTGTAGGCACAATAACTTATTTAATATGGCCAGTGATTCAAAGATGGTTGCCACAGCAACCTCCATCATCGCAAGGTCAACCATCCGAGCATGTCGGCAGAAACCAGACGAAATAGTGAATCATAAATAAAGCCCATGTCTTTGGACATGGGCTTTTAAAATTAACTGTACAACATATGTTGTTTATATTGCTGATCATACTAACCAATAAATTCTTGAACCCACTCGCTGTTGTAGTATCCTATTCCAATTTCAGTAAAGGAGCTATTCAGGATGTTGGCACGGTGACCAGGGCTGTTCATCCACTGATTCATTACTTCTTCCGGGCTCGACTGGCCTTTGGCGATATTTTCCCCTGCTGTATTATAGGAGATCCCAAATGCCTTCATCATATCGAACGGAGATCCATAAGTTGGTGACTGATGGTCAAAATAATTGTTGTCGGACATATCCTGCGCTTTGGCCAAAGCCATTTTCGACAGCTCACTATTCAAACTAAGGGGTTTCAAGCCTGCGTTTGTTCTTTCTTTGTTCACCAATTCCAACACCTTCTGCACAGATGCCGATGAACTGGTGGAGGTTTGCGGATTAGCAGAATATTGTGGATTGGCCGATTGTTGCGGATTAGCAGAATATTGTGGCTTAGCGGAAGTTTGCGGATAAGTAGTTTGATCCGCTGTTGTACCACCTGTAGGAGGAGTAGTACGGATAAATCCATCCAGCCATTTCGATACATCACCGGGTACTTGTTTAGTCTTAATCGTTGAATTGCCTGCATTCTCTGTGGAAATAGAAGACGCTTGAGTCAAGTTTGACGTTGTAGCTGTTTTGCCAGCATGATGTCCAACCTTCGTTTGTTGAGTAGTCATTTGGTTGTTGGCTGATTGATTACCCGAACAAGCTGTAACAAGCAATAGCGCTACTATTACGATAAATGGTTTGATAACGACCCCTCCTGATTTGGCAAAGTTGTGGTTGTGACTTAATCGAATAAAGTTTTTGTAAAGCACGATTGAATTATTCATCTCTAATCCGAAAAATAAAAAGCAAAAAAATCCACAGCAACATACATTGCTGTGGATTTTTTTGTAAGCTTATTATGTATCGAGATCCGTATTCTTGTTCACATAGAGCTCACTAGGTTGAACTTGATATCGACCGGAATGCAGCAGCTCTGGTAAACGCCCATGCGCTCCGCCAAACAAGAAAGACTTTGCTCATGAAAATTAGAAAGCCCCGTATGAATCCGATCTTGAAAAGGCTTAAGCCATCTTGATTCTAAATGATCAGGACCGAAATAAACCCCAAGCAGAGAGCCAGCCGTTGCCCCGAAACTATCCGTATCGTTGCCTTGCATCACCTGCTTGCATATTCCATCGCCAACATTATCTGCAAAGCGCAGGGTATTAATTAAGGTTCCTATTTCCTGATAAACCTCACAGTGACAATAATTTACATACTTATGGTTAATACTCTGATACGCTTCCAGCCAGTCATCTGCATTCGCTACCATCTCAAGGCAATCATTAGTAATCTCGTAAAATCGGCTTCTTTTAGGAACGAACTGCAGAGCCGTATTGATTATTTCAATGGGATCGCGCAGCACGTGAGCAGCAGCAATCGCAGCAGCAATAAACATCGTGGCGTAAATGCCGGTCCGGCGATGAGTAAAACTCGCATCCCGCCAAGCTAGCTCAGCAGCCAGAGCAGGTTGACCAGGACAGGCATATCCATAAGCATCTGCACGAATCGCCGCACCGCATAGTTCCGTACCCTGCACCATAAAATCAGGCCAAGCCTCTATTTCAGAATGATTGAATAGTTCCTTATCATGTTCCAAATAACTAATGCCTGATCGCATCAAAATTGCCCTTTCCGGACCCCAAGTTGTACTTAACGGAAGATGATTTAACCATAAATCTCTTAAATTTCTTTTCGTAAAACGATCACCGAATTGTTCTAGCACCATCATTCCCATTAATGTGTAATTGATATCATCATCAGGTGCCACATAACGAATTCGCCCCCGTGTTGTCTCTAACCAAGACCAATGACGACGATCCAGCGCATGGAGAATTTCTTCAGAAATGTAATCATTCAGTGGCCATTCCCCTACAGAAGTTAACGCTTGACGTAATTCTGACAAGCTGGGGTTAACCTCTATCGGTTTGCCCAGCATTGAGCCACAGACTGAAGCAAGGAAACCTGCCTCTACACGCTTGGAGCTATCCTTCAGATTCAAAATCCCGACCTGACCTAGTGGCCGTGCCGGTTCACATTCCCGCCATATCTCATCTAAAGCGTTCGGCTCATAGTAAGGCCAGTTGTCCCTCATTGGAATGACAGCCAAGCTATGGGCGAATTCTAGATAGGCATCATAGCTTGCAGGAAGCTTTTCCAACTTGGCTAAATAACCGGAGGTTTGTTGCCCCTGCTCGAATTTATTACGCAGAACTCCTTCCAATTGAAGTTTAAGAAATGTAAGCGATGGTAGCATATTGCATCTCCTTTGTCCCCGTATCTATCCACAATACCTCAATATCACAAGCTTTAGAAGTGAAAAAATAACTAGATGATTTCCCCTTAATAATCCTTCAACCCAACACTATCGAAACTGCACAATACACTAACAACAGTCCCATCAGTACATTAAATTGACTTCTATATTTAGATATCATTTTTTTGAAAAGAGAACCACACAAACACCAACAAAAAGTGCCCATATAACCGATGAATGCAAGAATTAAAGAATAACTCAATAATCTAAAGGAGGAAGAATGATAGGTAAGGATAAATGTAGATGTAACTGTGATCCCATATAAAATCCCTTTCGGATTAATAAATTGTAAAAGCATTCCCGCAATAAAGCTATTGTGTTTATCTCCATCTTCATCACTTTCTGGTTGTTTACTTGTAATCATTTTAACTGCTAAATACAGCATGTAGACTCCGCCTAATAGAGCCATAATAGATTTAATTTGTGGAAGAAGATTATTCAAAAGTAGATTAAAGTAGGAACATAACAATATAATTATAAAAAATCCTGTGCCCACTCCTAAACAAAATTTCATTGTTTTTTTCAGCCCAACTTGGTTTGCAAAAGTCATTGCCATAATGTTATTGGGTCCCGGAGTAAAACTTGCAACAAATGCATATAAAAACAAAGAAACAAACACTAAATTATATCTCCCTTCCAACTTGTATGTTATAATGCATTTATAAGACGTTATAACGTACATACGTGCGTTTTATTGTATATCACGATCGTTATAAAGTAAATGGAGAGAGGAAAATTACAGTGGAAGAAATAAATTTGGTTATTGCGGAAAATATAAAAAAGATAAGAAAAAATAAAGATTTAAGCCTGGAAAAGGTTGCGGAATTAACTGGAGTCAGCAAAACAATGATTGGTCAAATCGAAAGAGGCGAATCGACACCAACCATTACAACTCTTTGGAAAATCGCCAATGGCTTAAAAATTTCATTTTCTGCCCTGATAGATTATCCAAAACCTGACACAAGAATAATCTTAAGAAGTGACATTCAGCCACTGCTTGAAGATAACGGAAAATATCGAGTGTATCTATCTTTTCCATTTGAAGAAAGTAAACGGTTTGAAGGTTATACCGTGGAGATAGACAAGGGTGGGTACCTTGATGCCAATTCTCATATGGAAGGTACCGAAGAATTGATCACCGTGTTTGACGGTGAATTGTCTTTACGTGTCAATAACAACGAATACCTCTTAAAATCTGGTGATTCTATCACCTTCAAGGCAGACAAGCCGCATGTATATCATAATCCAGGACCAACAATAACGCGTTTAAGCATGATTTTATACTACCCCTCTTAGCAAAAAAAACCCAAGGCACTTGAGCCTCGGGATCCCGTCTTTCAATGATAACCTGCGGATATTTGAAGTTCCGTTTGCTTATATCTTCCTCCTATATCGGGATAATAGCAAATCTGCCACCAAACCAACCAAGATGGCCGTCCCAAAATGAATGCCATAGAGAATCAATTGGCAAAAGCTAAGTCTTTTGTTTAAAATTTTCATAACATCCTCCTGCAAGTTATGAGCCGCCCAACATAAATTTGTAAATCTTACCGTCCTGTACATAATCATTATTAAAAAGTAGGGCATCACCTTCTCTTTTCAGGAACTTCAGGTTGTCTCCATAATAAGGGAGGTCGTTTGTTTCAGCATATTTTTGCTGTTCTACGTCAAGGAGTTCCTTGTACAACAATGTCTTGGTCCCTGTTTTACGATCTATCATCATGAGGAAACCTTGTTGATTGGACCGTATCATCAGATAATCCTCGTCCATTCCCTCCACTAAATAATTATCCGAAATATCCCCTAGTGTGGTCAGATCAATCTTCTCCGTTACGTTACCCGTTCCATCTTCAATTAATCGTAATATTTTCCCATCGGTAAGCAGGAGCTGATTGCCAGCTATTTTCACATTGTCACCGTAACGAATATAATATCCTACACTCGCTTGGCGAATGACCATTGCATCCTTAATAATCATCGTATACCATTTATTATTGATATGTGGTTCTCCGTAAACATCTGTTAAGGTTAGATAGAGTAGACCTTTTGGCGTCTTCTGAAAGTTGAACTGAACAGCATCGAACAGCTGCGATCCGAGGTTCGCTAGTAAGCGAGTATGTCCTGCGGAATCTGTTAAATATAAACTCCCAGTTTTCTTATCTACTGTATAAGTAGATCCACCGAATTGTGCACTGGCACTTGCAAAGCTCAATAGTCCAGTTGCTGTATATATCCTCTTCGTCGCATCCCAGCTAACCGTTGTTCCTCCTAATGAATTAACAAGAAAGCGTGCTGGTACATAGAGCTGGCCATTAAGCTCAAATGGAACACCCTCCGCGTTTACAAGCTTACCATCGAGGACTCCCTGTTTACTTCCAATTCGAACGGCTATCTTTTTCCCCCATCCAGTAAACTCTGCTCTTTGATGGGATTTATCCCATACTACCTTAAGTCCTGCCGCTTCCCAGTGGCTAGCTGAAACATAAGTCATTCCATCCTTTACTAGTGCTGAACTCGTTACTTTCCCGCCTCCATCCATAATGTAAGTGAAATAAGCGGGCAATGCCGCATTCGCTACTGGAGCAGTAAGCAATGATACAACAAATATTGGAGCTAGCAACCATCTTTTATCCATACATTGACCAGCCTCCATGTTAGCGAACTATAAACTCTTCATATTGTATTGACGCAGTTTTTTTCCAAACGTTCCTATAAATTTTCAATATTAGTAAATTTAATATCAGTTTCCCCCAACGAACCGACCCTCTCCTTCTGCCTTTTTCCCCTCTTTTGCTTGTTCCCCCAAGAATCTGTGAAATTTTTTTCATATATTGTTGAAGAGGTTGGCGCCAAACCTTGAACAAACAAATAGAAAGAAGGCAGATAAAATGGCTCTAGGTTGTGATACTGCTACTAATGTAACAGCGGCAAGATTAACTACACTTAAAAACAATAGCTTCATATTTGTTGGCCGATATTTGAATCGTGTAGAAGGTTATCAGGATGGTCTCACATCAGCCGAGGTGACACGAATATCAGACGGAGGATTATATATCGTATCCCTTTACCAAATCAGTAAATCGCTCGATCACTTTACGAATGCCAACGGTGTTGCAGATGCTGAAACTGCTGTAGGATTAGCAAGCGATATGGGACAAACCAGCAGCACTCCTATTTATTTTGCCATAGACCGTGATATGACCTCATCAGAAATCACAAACAATGTTGTGCCTTATTTTCAAGGCATAAAATCCGTATTAGACAGCAGTACCAAAAATCCCAAGGGCTATAAAATGGGTGTATATGGATCAAGAGCGGTCTGTTCTTATATCCGTGGCACTTATTCTGCTACAACACGCTACACCTTCATCGTAGATAATAGCTGGTTGGGAACCTTCGATGATTGGAATCTCAGACAATATAATTTCAACCCTGAGCTCGGATCTAGCACTGGCAAAATCAACGTAGATTATGTAGAATCCTCATCGAATGACGGCGGTGGCTGGAAAAAGTAAGCTCATTCATTGCACGCCAGAGCAAGGGGTACCTGTAAAACCAACAAGGCAGTGGTTCTCCTTATTGGAGAATCGCTGCCTTGTGTTTTGGGTATGCCGCTGGTTGCATGCGTAGAGGTGGAAGTCGATCGACGTTCCGCTATCCCCTCTCCGTATATTTTTTAACGAGATAACTGCATTCTGTACACTTATTTCGTCTACAAAGGGCTGAATTCTCACTTTAACTGTATTCAATACAATTAAAAGCCTTTTGTTACTATTTAGAATCCTCAAGCTGATCATATGCTGAATCATATGTCCACTCTAAGCCGTAGCCCTTACTCGACAGGTAGATGGTACCGATTGTATTTCCCTCTTTAGTGAGCAGAATAGGAAACAACCCTTCTTTTCCATTGAAAATAGGTGAAAGCGGCGTTTTTTGATAATCATTGAAGACATCCGGAAGAGTCACCGCGAGCTTTTCCCATGACTGCCCCTTATCCTTGGTCCAATAAATAACTGGCCCATTATCTTCATAGTATCTGAACCCCAAGAAGCCGATATCCTTGCTAGAGAAGCCAGCTCCTGTTAAACTTTCCGCGTACAAATCGTTAGGATTACCAATCTCCGTCCATGTCTTCCCACCATCAGAGGTCAGATATACATAATTCAACGAACGTCCCACACCCGCAGAACCTCCGGAGACAATCCAGCCGTTTTGTTTGTCTGTAAATCCGATGAACTTCGTGTCATAACCTTTTGCACCTTCAATGTTGTAGGTATTCCACGTTTCTCCCATGTTATCACTGATTAATACCTGAAGTGGAGATTCTTTTCCATCTGCAAATCCATAGACAATAGCGGTTTTATCCTCGGAAATAAAAAAGCCAGTCTCTCCTCTCCCCATCCCCATTTCTGTTCCAGTTGTATCAAGTTTTAAAGGCGTTGGCGCTTGGATCTCCCCCTCCCGATAGGAGACAGAGACATTACCGTTCTCGTCAACGGAATATTCATTTCCAGCATTATGCACAACAACTTGTTCACCGCTGGAGCTATAGGAATAAATCGTACCTGGTTTGAGCGTCTTATCTGTAGATTGACCATTTAGATTCGTACATGCAGCTAATATTGCTGTCACTCCAACCAACATTATGACTGTAAAAAAAGCCCCTACTCCATTTCGTTTTTCTTTCATATTTAAAATACTACCGAATCGCTGCTTCATCGAGTGTTTTCCTCCTGCAAAATTCGTTGACAAAGCTACATGCCGAGTGGCACTGCTTTGCATGACCGATAAAATCGCTTCACAGTATTTCTTCCGATAGGCCGCGCCTCGCTCACGTACAACCGTATCATCACAGTAAATCTCAATCTCGTGGGCAGCTTCGCGCATCATTAACCAAACAAACGGGTTAAACCAATGTAGTGCCTGCACTATCTGCAACAACAGCTTATAAACGATGTCAAGCCTTTTGTAATGAACCAACTCATGTTTTAAGATAAACTCCAGTTCTTCATCACTATATTGTTCATGAGGCAAAAACAAAGCTGGCTTGTAAAAGCCCATTAACATCGGATTGGGAACTTTACTGCTTATCAAAACTGGAATGGAGGCTGTTACGTTCATTTCTTTAGAAACTTGTTTGAGCTTAGTGACTATATTCTCCCCAAGAAAAGGATTGCTCCAACGCAGTGCCTGTTTTCTGAAAAAGAAATAGCTCAGCAAATGATACGCTAAAAATAACACAGCTCCAGCAAGCCAGATGAATGCTAAAATGTCCAGAATTGATGGGATATGGCTTACATTCCCTGCCTGAGCTGTTTGAGTGATTACAGATGGATCAGCCTGTAAATTCTGAGAAAGTGTACCCTGAAAGACTGCGGCCATCCCCTGACCTTCTGGTATTTGAATGGCTACAGGAGGATTAGTAAAGGAAAAGTTGAACGGCAGCAATAATCGCAGGGTTAAAATCAACCATATCCAATAACTCCATTTCGCTGAATAATGTCTCCTTAACATAGGCCTTAACAAGATCAAACCGATAATAACTAGACTTGTAGTTAATGAAATAACCAGAAAATCTAAAAAAAGACTTGTTATCATCAGGTTTCCTCCTTTTCTACTCTATCCAGCATTTCCCTCAGCTCTGCAAGATCACCTTTATCGATTGCCTTTCCGTTGTATAAAGACATCACCATATCTTGCACAGAGTTACCGAACAGCTTCTCAAGCGTGGACTTCCCTTCGCTCTCTTTATATTTCGTTTCCGAAATTGCGGCAAGATAACGATTGCTACGTCCCTCTTTTTCACAAAACAAAAAGCCCTTTTCAACTAGACGTGACAACACAGTCAATAAAGTTGCAAGTGCCCACTTACGCTTATCCCCCAGCTGATTCAAAATGTAGGAGGAGTTAACCCAATCTTCCGCCCTCCAAATCACCAGCATAATTTCCAATTCAGCATCGGGGAGCCGTTTGATTTTGTTATTCATCACTATTTCACCTCGTTATACAATTGTGTAATAAAACCATTATACAATTGTATAACAAAAAAGCAAGCCCATTGTTTCAGCGTTAATGTATACATCATAGACGCTTATATGCACTAAAGAGTTGCTAGATAAGTTAATATCCTTTTACAAAAAAACAAAAGGCTGTCCCATAAGTAGGTCTCTTTATTCAAAAGACAGCCCTTCCTGACTTCAAAGCTATAAAAAATAATACAACAACAGAGCACGTCACCGGGTTATTGGAGACGTGCTCTGTTATATTTCCGGTCGATGGCGGCCTGCTTAAGTTGATTGTAGGCAAGGCGAAAGCCAACCGACCTCTAGCGTCACTTTTTCTTTGTCGCGAAGCAGAAATCGCCGGAAGTTCCGGTTATATTTCAATTGAAATTGTAAAAAATTTACCGCTTAAACAGCGGAGAGAACGGACTGATTGTGGAAAAGTGACAGGTGTCCCCTTGGTCTCCAGATTTTCACCACTAAGAGGAATGAAAAAATCTGGAGAGCACAGCGATTGGAAC
>NZ_NFVA01000148.1 GCF_002264395.1 Paenibacillus sp. VTT E-133291 | reverse complement strand
GGTTATGAGCCGACCGCTCTAACCAACTGATATAGAGGAAAGGCATAAATGCCTTAAACTCTATTCAAAAACTCTTGTTTTTATTGGGATTAGCTAATATCGATTAAACTTAATTAAAATGAGTTTGTGACCAAATTTGTGACCACTGTGCCCTGGAGAAATCCGGGGTTTCTTTTATGGATTTTTATATACAGACACAATTTAAGTAGTGATGATAAAAAATGCTACCCTGCAGATCATTGCGATCCGCAGGGCATTATTTGTAGTGTCCTTCGATTTTTATGTTGACTGTCAACTGTGTAATTAGACAACTACGATAGTTACTGTATAGATGCTACTTATATTTCATTGTCACAGATAAAAATGAATGTTCCCTTTAATTATACAGAACATTCGTTCTTACATAAAAGGGGGGAGTCAACATTTTATTAATAATTTACACTAAGGAAATTTTACCGCTTTTTAGATTATGAATGGATCGATGGTTTCTGACATCCTTCGTGCGCTCAAGCTCCGTCTCCCCGTACCTACCTCCAAATCAGATCCGGTAGTGTTAGAATCAACGTTGATGTGGTTGTTGTATCTTCCAGGTAAGAGGATATTGTACATTAAGATTTCTATCGCATTACTTTAATAAGGGCTCCGAGTTCCTCATGTCCGTAGCCAGCATCCAAAGCCTTCTTGAAAAGCCCTTGGGCAAATGCCGGAAATGCATTGTTAATGCCAGCTTCTTGAGCTTGTTCCAAGAGGAGCTCCACTGTCGTCATACACATATTTACAGAACTCTGTGGATTGTCGTATGTTTCTGTTTGAATCACTTCACTCTCATACTTGATGACATCACCGACAACCTGCGAGACATGAGCGATCATGGACCCGAAAGCATCCACGCGAAGGCCATCCGATTCAAGGATACGTGCCGCATGAAAAAAGCCGAGGTACGAACCAAATAGGTATGAAAGAAACGCTAATTCTGTCGAAGATGCTGCGCTAACCTGTTCACCAAGATAAGGCACATTTCCGGCCAGGCATTTAAGAAACGGCTCACTCTGTTGAAAAGCAGTTATGGAGCCTGATGTGAAGATTGTAGCGTCCGGTTTGCCCATCTGTGGCGGTGAAGCTGCTATGGCTCCGTCGAGATATTCCGCATCGTGTTCTCGAGCCCATGCTTCATTGTCACGTGCTTGCTGGGGGCTGCCTGTGCTCAACTGGACAAGAATGCGACCTGCGAGGGCCGGTTTGACCTCCTCTGTATCCAAAATACCGTATGAAGTCTTATAGTCAGAAACACAGATGATCGACACATGGCTTGCACTTATAGCAGATGCCGCACTGGGTGCAAGGATAGCTCCTTCCTTGACGAGCGGCTCCGCCTTTGCGCTCGACCGATTCCATACTGTTACTCGATAGCCATTTTGAAGCAACACTCGTGCAATTGCTGCGCCCATTGATCCCAAACCGATTACTGATACATTACTCATATTGTTTCCTCCATGTCATAAAATTCTTAATTTTAAAACGATTGTAGCGT
Source organism: Paenibacillus sp. VTT E-133291 (assembly GCF_002264395.1). Classification (GTDB taxonomy): domain Bacteria; phylum Bacillota; class Bacilli; order Paenibacillales; family Paenibacillaceae; genus Paenibacillus_AQ; species Paenibacillus_AQ nitricinens. The sequence continues at coordinate 7,511 of NZ_NFVA01000148.1, read as the reverse complement.
TTTTTTGTTTATAAACAATCGTTCTCACGAGGGCTCTGAGGTAGCGGTTACGTAGAAATCCGTTGTCGCCATCTCTTTTCCATTTATTATTACGGATAGCCGATGTCTACCTGGATAATGCTTGCGGGTCGTCAAGTCCTTGAAATGATGGGCTCGCACGTATTTCCGCTCCACATTATCGTAGTTGTGTTCTGTTATCTTGAATAGCTTTCTCGATGTCGTACCGTTCGATTTGACAAAATCAATCCCATATTCGACCCGAAGCAGTTGGGCTACAGATGAGTTGGTTCGGATCGAAAATGAAAAGTTAAGACATTGGCCGATCGCCAGCATCTCTTCGTCAAGCGTCAAACCGCGTATCGTCACATCAGGCGAAGTCGTAAAACCAAACAAAGAAAGTACGTCTGGATCTCCTTTTCGAAGTAAACCACGACATCCGTGTTTGACAATCCAATCGGTCTGGAGGTTCTCTCCATACCAAACGCGGGCAAGTTGTTTAATCCGTTCGGGATGATCCTTGGATATATCGTTCAGATTATTAGCAACGCTTTTCTGCACATAGATGGATGAATCTCGCTTGAGTTGTTCCAATATGGGTATAATTGGCGACGGATCAACTTTAAATATGTCCAAGGCCATCGCCCAGGGTAATCGGGGACGGCAGCCCTCGCTGGCTAGCCGTCTGATGTGATGATCAGGATGGATCGCCCACTGAAGCATCTGGTCCATCATTCTAACGGGATCTTGCACAATAAAAGGACGAACGGCTAACTCCGAACTAGAAAAGAGTGTGAACAACTCCAGTGCTGGAATGGAATCCGTCCAATCGTCAAGTCCGTACACTTCTACAAAATCTGGAAATAACAAGTATTCGACTCCTATACATTGAGGAGCGATTTGGATCAAAACCGATAATGCTTCGCTATAGGACGTTGGCAGGGTCAGCCGCAAAGAAGCGCTTATATGCCGGATACGCTGTTTCAATTGTTTTTGTTCCCAGCTAGCATCGTAGATCAAGTTCAAAAACTTCGTTGAATCAAATGCCGGATACTTGAGTTTGACGATGGCTGTAAATTTGTCGAAAAAATCCAGATTATATTTACCCGCAAATGTATCACCCATATTCCATCTCCTTTCTTGGATTATCATCTAAATGTAAATTGAGCATAGGACTGGCCAACTTCCCAAAGTCCCTACATGTTCAAATTAGTCGGGATCAAATGCCGTTGCGTGATTTCCCTCGAATCAATCATTGAGACAAAATTTTGGAAAGCTGGTTCAGACTTGAGTTGCACCATTGCAGCTAATGCCATATCCATATCCGTCCAGTAAATAATGTCCGTCCATTGGATTTCATTTGGTGTATGTAGCAATGTACGTCCTTTAAACCCAGATACTCCAGTTTCCAATACCTCACTTAATGCAGCGGCTGCCTCGCAAAAGCGAAGTTTGTCCGTACCTTCCTTCAACTCGAACAAAACAATTTCCATCACGTATTGTTGATTTTTCTGCTCCATCTTTTTAATCTCACTCCGTCCTCATATTTGAAGATGTTATCGTCACACCTATTGGTCATAGTCAGTACTCGCCACTTGACCCTTACTCACGGAAGGATCAAGAACGGATTCACAGCGACATCCAGGTTATGCTAGCATAAGAATAGTTATACTTTAGTCTGAATTGCATATCCGAATCCTCCTAGGTGTGTAAACATTGACTTCGAGATTAAGCATACGGAATAATAGTGCCAGGTAATGGCACTATTAAAAAAGTTTTAAATATATGGAGGGAACGGTCCATGAACAAAGCTCAGCGACTCATTCAACTTATCATGCTGGTCAATGAACGGAAGCAGTTTACAATACAGGAGATGGCCGACGAATGTGGCGTTTCACGTCGGACGATGATTCGCGATTTAATGGAGCTGAGTGAACTGGGTGTGCCACTTTATTCCCAAGCAGGTCCCGGGGGCGGTTATCGCGTTCTACGGGAGAAGGTGCTTCCTCCCATTAGCTTTACTGAACATGAGGCAATCGCATTGTTTTTTGCCTGTCAATCGTTACACAATTACAAGTCTCTTCCTTTCAAAAATGAAGTGGATGCCGCATTGCACAAGTTTTTTCACTTCCTGTCAAGTGAGCTAAAGCAAAAGATAGAACGCATGCAACAACGGCTTGTATTCTGGATACCTCCACATGAGATGGAAGTTCTTTTCTTGAAGGAACTGCTCGAGGCTGCATTGGAGCAGTGCGTCGTCACTATCATATACGAAGCTTCTTCGCGCCGAGAAAGGAAGATTCAGCCACTCGGGTTATATACGATGAACGGGTTATGGTACTGCCAAGCTTACTGCTTCTTGGCAGGGGATTATAGGGTGTTTCGAGTAGATCGAGTTAAGGGTTTTTCACACGAGGCCGACCAAAGCATGAGAATGAATATGACAGAGGAGCACATTCAAACTTGGATCATGCGAATGGATGAGAGCGATACGTTGGAGCTTGAGGTGGATTTGACTCCGGAGGGTGTGAGACGATGCCGATCAGACTTATGGTTAACCCAGGGGATTGAGCTGCGTGAGGACGGCTCAGGCACGATTCGCACAATGATGAGCGCATCGTATACACCATGGACGGTACATTTTTTCCTCGGCTTTGGCATGGAGGCGAACGTGAAGCGTCCTCAAGTGGTGCGCGAACAAATACAAAGCAAGCTCCGGGAGCTAACCAGACAATACGAACTTTAGAGGAAGTGCACTCGAGACAAAAAAATATCGGTGCTATCAATAATTTTGTGTAATCTGATTTAGACGGAGCCCCATAAGGGGAACGCCTCCGTCAAGGCAAGTGTAGTCTAATGCGTTCTAGGAAAAAAGATGGACAACTGGAGGCGCATTTGGACCCGGTTATGGAAACGTTTATTAGCGCTATAGCAACTATCTTCATTATTTTTATAAGGTTGAATGACCCTGAAGGACTTTTGGATTTATATTGAAGAAAGCATAGATTTGTTGGGAGAGTTAGTGTAATTTGTAGCAGATGCACTTTCAGTAGAATAAAAAAAGCCTCTATCATCCTGGTAGAGGCTTTTACTGAAACAATGATACATATGTAGTTTTTCTAATAATATTTATGCAAGACAAAAACACCCCTTTACGGGGCATTAAGTATTAAAAATTTCAAAACGTCTTTTTAAAATCCAATTGTATCCTAAATTCAAATTCACTTCTTATATAATAAGAATCTGCAACCTTAACGCTGACTAGGCTCCATTTCTGGACTGGACCCTCACAATCAATTATGCAGCCAGCTAGATCACCACGGCGTTCAAGTATATATCTAAATACCTGTCCCTCATTTTCTTCTCTTTATATATTTCTTAATGAAATAAAACAAAACCAATCCCAGTAACACCAAGCCAAGTATAGCAATCAATAGAATTGCTGGATTCCCCACAGAAAAGTATGTATTTCTATACTGAAAGTTTTCATTATTCATAAGTATAGATTAATTAATTTGGAACATTATGTATATGTACTCTATATCACTGGTAATGAAAATTTTCCTGAACGCAACAAAATCCCGCCTACCACTTAAGGTTGACAGCGTACGTCTTTGAGACTATGTATGATGAAAAAAATCCGCCAGCTTGAGTACTGGCGGATTTAATAAGGTGCAGCCATATTGGGAGGTTTGAAACTTAAATCAAGAAAGTCTTAGAAATAATCACTAACAGGATAAAGAGAACCAGAATAGCTGCAGTAGAAGTAAAGCCTCCACCAAAGCCTTCAGCAAATCCACCCATCATAATTCCTCCTTTGTAATTGAACCCATTTTAGAAAAGACAGGCTTTTGTAATGATGACCAAAAGGATAAAGAGCACTAAGATTGCACCTGTGGATGTAAAGGCTCCACCAACAAAACGTTCAGGTTCACGTTCACCAACGCCGCAACAACGTTCTCCACGTACTTCGCCCATTTGTCAATTCCTCCTTTTTAATTGGATACAAAACTAAGATATGCGGGATTTGTATCGGCGCTTGGGTAAAGAAGAAACGAAAACAGTGAGCCTGTTGCGGAATCCGGCATTTCGTAAAAAACAAAAAAATACCCACCAGCCGAAGCCAGTGGGCAATAATTTTACTCTATTGTACGCCAGTTCAAATAGTCCCGTTGCTGATAGTCCGGCCAAGGCTCCAGACCACAACCGTAGAGTTATATCTAAGTCGGTGAAAGGATATGCTACAATCCCTATTAATAAACCTATAACAAAGCCAATCAAGGGCAACATATTTTTAGGCACATTAACTGAGACCTTCACGAACTGTATTCCTGCCAACACAAAAACGGTGATCACCGAGGCTAACGCCAATACATTAGTTAGGTTTTGATTGTCCATTGATTATTTAACCCCTCTCTTAAACAGACCAAGATTAAAAAACATCTGAATGATATTAAGCTCTAGCTTTGACTTGTCTGCTGATGTGGTTATCGCACCAGCTGCTTTAGCGGCTGTAATAGCCTCTGTATAATTGATGGCATATGTTTCCCTACCCGAGACGTTTAATCGCTTCTCTATTGTCGTTATGCGCTCATCCTGCTTCACTACGATTGCCTCTAACTCCTCAATTAACTAAATCTCAGACCTGCTACTAGCGATGTAGGTGCTGGGCTAAGAGCAACCGTATATGCGGTGCCTGTACCCGCCGTACTTTTTTTTAGAAAGGAGTTTCTATGCAAACCCTTGGCGGAAGAATTAAGAACCTTAGAGAAAAAAAGAACATCAAGCAAAAAGACTTGGCACAGCTTAGCGGACTCACAATCGTTCAGTTATCACGATATGAAACTGATGATAGAAAGCCAGATCCGGAAGCATTAAAAAATATTGCCGATGCTCTTGATACATCTGTAGATTATCTTCTTGGAAGAACTAACGATCCGTCACCTGTTCGCAAAGAAACTAACATGTCTTTTTATGGTGGTCCGGATAAATATACTCCAGACGAAATAGAAGAAATGGAAGCAGCTCTCTTACGCTATAGAGAGATGAAGAAACGCGCAGCTGAACAATCCAATCAAAAATTATAAGCAAATCCTCCAACCGATGGGGAGTATTTCAGGTGATCATGTGCAAAATGAAGTTAGACGAGGAGTTAATCAAGCAAAGCAAAGCGAAGAAGGTGCAAATTGGTTTTTTGCAGAAATATTCATTATTTCAGTGGTTACTGGCTTCTACTTCTCTTCATGGTGGGTTTTTGGTGGAATATTAATAGGCTCAATCCTACTTGCCGTTAATAAAAAAACTAGACTTGCTTTATTGATTTTATTAACTTTTGGCTGTGGCGCTGTAGGTTGGATCATAGGGTCGTGGTTTGATAGTTCGGGTCTGGAGGCTATCACATCTGGGCCAATCGTTGGATGGAGGATAATTAATCATCTAGTTAAAATTAAACAAAGCCAGCAATGGCTTTTCTTTTCACCACAAAACAGAACATATGTACGTAAATAAGGGGCTAATATATGAATTATTCCAACTATTTCAAAACTCCTCTGGAACAATGGATTGAAGAACAATACCGATCAAACGGTGTTTTTACCCCTCATGATCTTGATATAGACAAGATCGCACTGAGCTTCAAGGTAGATATTGTTTATTACGACAAAACAACTTTTAGCGAGAATGAAGAAAGAGTCATTTTTATAGACAACCGCAATGATCGCACAGAACAGCGCAAGGTTTTTTTTCATGAACTTTGTCATGTAATACGTCACTCTGGCGATCAACGCTGGATGCCAGACTTGTTTCGTGAAGCACAAGAGAATGATGCTGACCGCTTCACGAATCCCCTGTTTCAGGTCTTGACTACCTTCAACAACCCCGTATTCATTCATTGTATGGTCTAGAAGACTTCTCTCGCCCCCGAGCCTTAGTCATTGAGCAGCGTCAGGGCTTCAATTGGAACAAGCCACTGAACCTTAATATCGAGCGAAACTATAAACTACATAGTTCGTCATTCCACCGTTCTCGACATGATGCTACCGTTCTGCCTGGAGACCTCTCCCTACTTCCGAATCGTAAAGGGTATGTGACCATCAACTTATCTCGAGTGGCCTGGCGTCATGGTCAGAGTATAACAAGGCTGATTCTGCCTATGGATGCTATTGATGATGCGATTAACTTCTGAAGTAAGGATTTGAAGGGAGTGATGTAATACAGGATGGAATAATAAATCCCATGTAGGAGGACATCATGAAAGGGAAAGTTTTTAAAAGAGGAAAGACCTGGACTTATGTTGTTGATCTCCCGCCAGATCCAGCAACAGGCCAAAGAAACCAAAAAAAGAAGGGAGGATTCCCTTCACAAAAAGAAGCAGATCGTGCATTGGTTGCACTTCTCGCCAGCGTGCACAAAGGCGACTACGTTCCAGAAAACAATCTGACTATCACAGCCTTTTTCGAGATATGGCTAAAAGAATACGCCCTGCAGAAGTATAAAGCCACGGTTTTCGATGTTGAAGAATCGATTATTAATAGCCGGATTATTCCGGTTATCGGAAGACAAAAGTTGCAGCAAATCAAACCTCTGACCATCAACAGGTTTTATAATGGGCTACTTGAAAAGTATTCCCCTGATTATGTCCGACATATCCATGCTATCCTGCGTAAAGCATTCAGACAGGCTGTGAAGTGGGAGATGATTGCTTCGAACCCCATGGAAAAGGTAGAGGCTCCTAAGCTGCGGCGAAAGGAGATGAAGACCTGGAGTATGGAACAGTGCCTCCACTTTCTTGATACCGCTGAAGGTCATGTTCATTATATTGTTTTTTCCCTGGCCATCCATACTGGCATGCGTAAAGGAGAAGTTCTTGGCCTCCGATGGGGAGACATCGATTGGGAAGGCAAGAGCTTGAAGATTCAGCAAACTGTAAACTGGAAACCATCTAAAGGAATTATCTTTCAAGATACCAAAACATCAAGCTCAGCACGAAGAATACCGATAGGTGATATGCTGATTAGTGATCTAAAAGAGCGACTGCAAATTATAGAAAATGAAAAGCAAGAAATCCGGGTTGAGAATTAAAAAGACCATGACCTGGTTTGCTGCTATGGTAACGGAGAGCCGATCAAACCACGGCGGGTCACGGAGACCTTTGCTTTCTTGACAGAAAAATCGGAACTACCAAAAATCAGGTTTCACGATCTCAGACATTCACACGCATCAATGCTACTGAATAACGGTATCAATGCGAAAATCGGAGCAGAACGTCTTGGGCATAGCAGTGTTCAGATCTATCTTGATCGTTATTCCCATCTACTCCCCGATATGCAAAGAGATGCTGCAGACCTGATAGATACGAAGATGAAAATGAGCAAGAAACCAGAGGATCAAACAGCGCCGTGACCAAAATGTGACCATTTCCAATTTTTTCGCTTTTCCAACTCTTCCACTTCTACTTACAAGGGAACCTATAGACAGCAAAAAACCCTTACAAAGTAAGGGTTTTTGATAAGTGG
>NZ_NFVA01000056.1 GCF_002264395.1 Paenibacillus sp. VTT E-133291 | reverse complement strand
AAGTTTCCATCTTACGGGTCACAGTTCAGATAAGCATAAAGAGTCTCTTTTATAAACGTGTGATTTAGATTATCTCAGCTCTTCGAACAAACCCTGTTAATGTTCTTGCTCCTCTAACCGTTCAACACCTACCGTATGCGTATTCGTTGGTCGAGAGCCCACTTGAACCGTAGCCATTCCGTTCTGTGCATCCACATGCTCAATCCATACAGGTTCTCCATCCAAATGTACACTTACCGTCTCTTTAGAAGCATAAATATCCTGTGCCCGTTTGACGTCCACCACTGTTCTCCTCCTTTATTTTTCCTATAGTTTACGATTCTAAGGGTGATGTATCTTCGAGGGTTCGTTCTGCATCCAGCTTCTCCGAATCAGATACCTGACTTGCTTCCGGTGGAGCTATAATACTATTCCAATCCACAACTGCCGCTGGAATATCCTGCTCACTTAATGCATCGGTCCACTCGTTATCCCTGGGTTCCATTCCTTGTATTCTCCTCCTCAGCTTTATAGGCCTGATTTTATATTTTCCCATGCTTCTCAAAAAATGCACCCGGCTAGAAAAGCCTTTCCTGCCTCATACTAACCCAAAGCAGACCAACTTAGATCAGGAGGGGTTTCTCATGCATACCGTTTGGAAAGGAGCCATCAGCTTCGGGCTAGTGCATGTTCCGGTTAAAATGTTCTCCGCTACGGAAGATAAGGACATTTCCCTGCGTTATATTCATAAGGAATGCGGCAGCCCTCTGTCGTATGTACGTAAATGTCCAGTATGTGACAAAGAGGTGGCTTGGGAAGAAATCGGCAAGGGGTATGAATATGAAAAAGGGAAATTTGTTCTATTCGACAAAGAGGAACTGGATCAATTGACCGACGAAAGCAGCAAAAGCATTACCATACTCGACTTTGTCGATCTGACGGAGATCGATCCGATTTATTTTCAAAAAACCTATTATTTATCCCCGGATCAGGCAGGGACAAATGCATACCGGCTTCTTATGGAGGCCATGCGTCAAACTGGTAAAATTGGCATCGCCAAAATTTCGATTCGTTCCAAAAGCAGTCTCGCTGCTATTCGTGTGCTGGAGGATTGCCTCGCCATCGAGACTATTTTTTATCCTGATGAAGTGCGACCAGTCTCACAAGTGCCTGGCCTGCCCGAAGCAGGGACGGTGAATGATAAAGAGCTGGATATGGCGAAGCTGCTGATTTCACAGCTGTCCACGCCTTTTGATCCGGCCAAATATACCGATGATTATCGCCAGCGTATGCTTGATCTAATCTCACATAAAATTGCAGGCGAAGAATTTCATATCGCTCCTGCCAAACAGGAAAGCAATGTAATTGATCTAATGGCAGCATTGCAGGCCAGTATTCAGGCGGTACAGCATGTTCCTACGGATCCAGGTCCTACATTAACAGGTACTAAGAAAACAAAAACTAAAGCGACTCCGGCTGCCAAAAGAAAAACTTCCAAGACCAAAGCAGCAGCTGAACCTGCCGAACTGCAGAATGAAGCTTCTGGGCCGATTCCAGTCATCGCACCCAAACCGAAGCGTCGTAGCCCCAAAAGTAAAACAACCGTATCTTAGGAGGCTCTGCTGATGAAGCTTCAGCCTATTATTCCTTTTGAACCCATACTGGCTGGGCAGCTTCCAGCAGGCAACCAGTGGATTGCACAGATTAAATGGGATGGCGTTCGCATGTTGTCCTATTACGACGGAAGCACTACTCAGCTTATTAACAGACGCGGCAATTACCGTACAACGCAATACCCTGAGCTTACGGATGTATCTGCTTACTGCAAAGCGGACTCCGTTATTCTTGATGGTGAGATTATTGCACTCAAGGATGGAAAACCTTCATTCCACGAGGTCATGCGGAGGGACAGCTTAAAGAATGGCTCCACCATTTCTGTCGTTAGGTATCAGGTTCCTGTCATTTATATGATTTTTGATATTTTGTTGTACAATGGCCAATCGACGATGGATCAACCTTTATGTTCGCGGCAGCAGCTGCTAAGCGATATTCTGCTGCCCCATCCTCATGTACAAGTCGTACCGAATTATAGCGATCCTGGAGAACTGTTTGCCGCCGCTCAGAACCAAAGCCTAGAGGGAATCGTCTGCAAGGATATCAACAGCACTTATGCTCCGGGTGGAAAAGATAAACGCTGGCAGAAACGTAAAATCATTTCTGACATTGTGGCTGTAGCCGGAGGTGTAACGTTCCGAGACGGCATCGTTAATGCATTGCTTCTCGGGCTGTATGACAATGATGGTAACCTACACTATATCGGGCATGCCGGACCCGGCAAATTGACTGTACAGGATAAACGCGACTTAACTGCGGAGGTACATCAATTAAAAATAGATCAAATGCCCTTTGCAGAGGTTCCGCAACGAGGTAAGAATGCATTTTGGATCAAACCAAAGCTTGTCTTCAAGGTTCATTTTCTGGAATGGAATACCTCAGGCACTTTGCGTCAGCCCGTTACTCAAGCTAAGGTTGATCTTCCTCCGGAGTCTTGCACTATGGAGCAAAAAGGATGAGTTCTTCCCCAAAGAAACGTCCTCCCGACTGTACGGGAGGACGTTGTTTATTGTGCTATAAGACTTGTTACAATAGCCTCCAGCTCCGCTTTTGTCTGCGCAGTATTTTTTGTACTCGTAAGCTTATAATCAGTACCTCCATCCACACTAGACCATACCAGCTGAACTTTAAGATCTCCATGATGAGGTCCAAACACAGTGTATACTGACTCAACTCCATTGATGGTCGAGTTCTCATCTTGGTCACCAGGCAGCTGCGCCAAAGTAACCCCTTCCGGAAGCGTATATGCAGGAGCAGATTTTAAAATCACTCTCTCCCCATTTCGCAAATAGGTGATAGAAGTTTCTGTGTCGCTCCACTTCAAGCTTTGGGAAATCACTTTTTTACCAGCAGCTTGTGCTTTGGCTTTTATCTGATCTCTGAGGGCTTTATACTCTGTGCTGAAAAACATCGGCAGCACTGGATTTAAAACAACATCCTGCAGCTTATAATCCTCCGGGAGTGAAGCAGGTATCAGGAGTGACTTTCCGCTTAATGAAGATAACTTCTGCGCTGCTTCATTTGTGGAACTGAATCTGTAAGGCATATAGCTTATACTCAAGGTTTCATCTGGATTAGATTTCTTGTCATTGACATAAAGGATCTTAATTTCGCCCGCTTTTAAGGGAACCGCATTTTCTTTAACAATCAACGCTTCAATCGTTGGCGATACCGGCGTATTCTGTTCAACGGGTGCGGTGGCTTTGCTTTTATTCTTGCTTCCTGAAGGCACTGCGCCTGCTGTTCCACTCACCGCACTCATCAACACTATTAAGCTTAAAGCCGTAATAGCTGCACTTTTTTTAATAATCAATATGATATCCTCCTTTAACCATCTGGTTATTTGATCATGCTTTTAGCTACAGCCAGCATTTCATTTGTCGTCAGTTTACTGGCCCGATTGTCTGAAAGGGTATATTGCACTGTTCCTGAGTTATCCAACCACACCAGTTTAGTATTGAAGCTTGCATCTTTAGCGGAATCGGTTGTAAGCACTACTTTCCTTCCGTTGACCGTCAGCTCTTTCTTAGTTTCTGTAGCTCGTACAAAAGGTACCGCTCCTTCGGGGAGTTTGGCGGGCGGCGCCCCGGCTACAATGCTAAAATTGGCTTTTCCTTTGGCATACAGCTGCATGGACAATTTAGTCTGGCTCCAGCCAACAACTTTACTGAACAACTGTTTATGGGGCTCACCTGCCGCTGCTGCTGCCTTTAGTTCCTGCTCTAACTGTAAATACAGATCTGAATCATTAGCTACGACCGGTGGGTAAATGATAGCTGTAGCCAGCGCGAAGCCTTTAGGAAGATTGCCAGGCTGCGGAGTAGACGGCCCCTTTAGCGCTTTAAATTTAGCTGCAAAAGATTTATAGTCTTTAAAAACAAATCCTTTGCCAGAGAAGCTGATCGTATCCTGAGGATTGGAAACTTTATCACGTACGTAATAAGCCATTAACGTTCCTTCCTTCAACCCTGCTTCGAGTGCATCCAGTTGCTTCTGAATCTTCTGATCGATTGGTGCTGAAGCCTGCTGTCCAGATGCCGACGCGGTCGAAAGGAACAAGCCAGATACTTCCCCACCCAAGACCACTCCTATTCCCAGCAAGGTTACTGCAGAAATCGCCATCAGTATTTTTTTGAATTGATTATTAAGCTTCAAGTTCTAATCACCTCCTTCTAAAAGGGTAGATGTAATTTCGCCCTGTTTTTCAACTACACTTCTATAACACTTCAGCATGGGAGAAAGGGACTTTTTCTCATAAAAAAATCCTTTCGTCAAAAGACGAAAGGATCATAAAGTACAATTAGAGCAGCAGTAGCTAGCGAATAAAACTATTGGCAATCACTTGCCATTGTTCACGGGTTAAACTGTTATTCAATCCATCATTTAGACTACGAATCGTCTGGCTGGCCTCATCATACCAATACAAACGATTCAAGGAATACCAAGCCTGGGTCCCCTGCTGTGTACTCGCAGCGATAAAAGCCGCCTCTTTACCTGTGTTTGTCAGAGACCATTTTTCAGCAGTCTGACCTTCCAGGATGGACACTTGTTGTGCACCGTTTCCAAGTAGTTCACTCTGGCTTAAGGATAATGTAATTCTTTGATCCCCCTTGTGATAGGTAACCTCAGCACTCTCTATGGCATTCACAGTTATCTTCTCCATAAACAGCTTTTGGCCTGTATCATCGGCCTTAGCTTTCTTTTGAAATTGTTCAAACATTTCTTTATGCTCCGTGTTTATCGACCCGTAAGGAGAAGCGGCTTTAAAAGTTGCTTGCTCAAATTCATAACCATTAGTGAGCTTGGAAGGCAGCTCTGGCCAGAAATCGCCAGTCCCTTTTAATTCATTTGCGAAATCTTGATACTTCGTATACACAGGAGATTTGAAGGCGTACTGCAATTGATTTCCATAACCTAAACCTTTGACCAACTTAGTAAATTCAGGATCATTCACATAATAAGCAGCCATTTCTCCAACGTTCAAGTAAGCAAGCACTTGCTCTTTATAAGTCTCTAATAAGCTTAGATACTTCTCTATCGCAGTAGAGGTTGTGGGAGCAGGGGTATTATTGTGAACCGTCTGAACAATAGCTTTACCTCCACCGCTTACTAATGTAATAGCGCCATCCGAAGGCTGTGTGATATCAATTGTAGACTGGCTCCCATGTTCCGCTAAATCCCCAAGTCCAGACAGCTGAAGAGCACCAAATCCGATCATTCCCAGCAATGCAGCTGCGGATACCCCTGAGAGAAGTCTTTTTCTAAACCTAGATGGATGCGGGAGTATCTTCTCTTGCTTTTGCATAACGGGATTTCCCGGCTTTGAGAATGAATCCAGCTCGTCACGGAAGTGGGTCATTTCTCCATCTATTATTTTCTGTTGATCATGAATCGCCCTTACCCGCTTCATAACAGCTGCTTTTACATCTAGATCGTCACAGTCACCCCATGCGTCCATTTTTTTTATCATTTTCTCTTCAACAAAGCTTCGTTGCCGTTGCCCCACCATTCCGTCCCCCCTTTCTGAGCATTCATCATTTTGCCAAGCTTCATAATCGTACGCCTGTATCTCTTCTTCACGGCATCCGTATTTTTATCGAGGATCTCCGCAATCTCCGGAAAGCTCTGTTCCTCAAAGATTCGAAGTACTAACAGATTTCGCTCATCCATTTTCAGCTTTGAGAGGGCAATCGTGAGCTGTTCGTTAAATATGTAACGGTCCATCAACTGTTCCGGACTTTCTGCAGGAGGCTCGGGTTGAAAAAGCGCCATAATCTTTAAATGTCTTTGGCGTTTGCGGATTAGACTAAGGCAATGATGATAGGCTATTTTATATAACCATGATGAGAAGCTCGCGATAGGGCGGTACGTGCCTATATGCTGATAGGCCTTTACCAGAATATCTTGTACCGCATCCTCTGCTTCCGTGCGGCTTCCAAGCAGCCGGCAGCAATAGCGGTAAATCGGCTTTTGATAAGCCTCGACGATAAGGGCATAGGACTCTACCTCGCCTGCCTGTACCCGAACGACGGTGTACTCGATTCCGTCCAATATCAGCAAACTCCCCTTTCACGTAATCGTATATCCTTATAACTCCTATGATCATCCAAAAGGGACACTTTGGAAATATTTTTTTCATGAAAAGAAACAGACTGGCACATAATACCCTCATTCCTATAATAGAAAGGAGGTTTCAGATGCCCGCGGCGATCAAAGGTACAATTACCGTAGACGGAGAAGAAATCATTATCACGAACCCAGAGAAGCTGCTCTGGCCAGAATGTGGCATTACGAAGCGGATTTATCTGCAAAAGCTTGCTGCACTTTCTCCCTATCTGCTGCGCTATTGCCGAGATCGGCTGCTGACCGTCATTCGTTATCCGCACGGTGTCTCTGGAATGTCCTTTTATCAGAAAAATGCACCTGATCCTCTTCCTGCCTTTGTCCAGACCGCTGTACATGAGAATATAAATTATATTAAGCTACAAGGTTTACCTGAGCTGATTTGGCTGGGTAATCTGGCTGCTTTGGAATTCCATCCTTCTTTGCATTATGTCGGCAGCGCTCTACCTTGTGAATGGATGATTGATCTAGACCCGTCGCGTGAGGTTGAGCCTCGTATCATGGAAGCCACTGCAATCGTTGGGACGGTCTTAACCTCCCTCGGTTTATCTTCTGTACCCAAAACCTCTGGCGCTACCGGGGTGCAGATCATTGTTCCTATCGAAACTGGTGTTACTTTTGATGAATTGCGAAAAATCGGACATTTCGTCGGTCGTTATGTCACTGAAAAGCACTCCGATTTATTCACCTTGGAGCGTCTGAAGAAGAATCGCGGAGATAAAATCTATTTTGACTACCTCCAGCATTACAGTGGCAAAACATTAGCTGCACCTTACACACCACGTGCCAGACCGCTTGCTACAGTATCCACACCCTTGCTATGGAAAGAGGTTCAGCAAAACGTATCTCCTACTGATTTTCATCTGCTCAATATTGAGGAACGCCTGCAGCGGATGGGAGATCTTTTGGAAAAGGTGCCTCCGCAACCCGTCAAACAGCTCATTGCTAAGCTTCCGTAGGGATGGAATGACACGAATAATGAGCCAAAAACAACAATAAGCCCGCAGCATCATTTCATGCTCCGGGCTTATCAGGCGTCCCACTCAAGGACAGAAGGTATATTGTATAAGAATACGGCATATCGAGTCTTGTTCACCGTATTTATTGCTCCATTATTCGTAAAAATACCTTCTTTCAGTTAATAATACTAAAGCGCCAAGCTAATGAATGGCTTTCTTCTTGAAACGGCCACCTTTAACATCATGAATGTTACCTATTGCGATGAATGCACCAGTATCCCAATCCTCAACAATGGATTTAAGCTTGGCTTCTTCCAAACGGGTGATAACCACGAAGATTACTTTCTTATTCTCCCCGGAAAATCCGCCTTCTCCATCTAAATAAGTAACACCACGTCCAAGACGTTCCGTCAAGGCTTCACCGATATCACGGAATTTATCACTGATAATCCATACCGATTTCGATTGATCCAGACCCTCAAGTGTAATGTCAATTACCTTGAAAGCAATGTAATAAGCAATTAGTGAGAACATCGCATTATTCCAACCGAACACAAATCCAGCTCCGGACAAGATGAACAGGTTGAAGAACATAACAACTTCACCTACAGAGAAGGGAAGCTTCTTGGCCACTAGAATCGCAACAATTTCTGTACCATCTAGAGATCCGCCAAAACGTACTACTAACCCAACACCTACACCAAGAATGATCCCCCCAAAAACGGCTGCAAGCATAGGCTCAACCGTAAAGGCATTCACATGATGCAACATTGAAGTACCAATAGACATAAGCACAATTGCATATAAGGTAGATAAGGCAAAGGTCTTACCGATTTGCTTATAACCAATTAACAAGAACGGAAGGTTTAACAGCGTCAATAAAATCCCCAGAGGAATGTCGAATAGATGTGATAAAATAATAGAGATACCGGTAATCCCACCATCAATCATTTGATTCGGTACGAGGAATATCTCAAGTGCAACAGCCATCATTGCTGCCCCAATGGATAACATGATCATACGCTGCGCGAACTTAGCCATTTTATGTGTTCCGGTCTTCTGCAGCTTGTTCTTTTCCTCTTTGGCAATCATTTGTGGACTCACATTCATAGAACTCCCCCTACAATTTAACAGTATAGTGTTGAAACATTCGGAAGTATAATTATAATCTATACTTTCTTACATTTCTTCTTATACAATTATTATATCACAAAATAAGCCCTAATAATGAATGGAACAGGTTATATCCTTCGAAAAATTCAGATTTAGTCCTCTTTCCGCTCATAATAGCGGAGATAACAACTGACACAGCCCTTCACCGAGTTTGACAATTCGCCCTCTCTCCTTAAACTTTACAGGATCAATAAATTCACTGTGCTTCTGATCCTTCTCAAACCCTTTGACTATCGGAGAGATAGCATCAGGATGTAGCAGCACAGCTGTCATTTCAAAGTTAGAATAAAAGCTGCGCATATCCAGATTTGCACTTCCCACTGTAGCGAGCAGATCATCGATAATCATGATTTTGGCATGCATAAATCCTTTGGTATAGCTGTAGAATTTAACTCCTGCGTCTTGTAAATTTTCTAAATAAGACAAAGAAGCATGATAAACAAGCATATTATCAGGCTTCGCCGGAATGATAATTCTTACGTCCACTCCACGAAGTACTGCACTTTTCAATGCCCGGCATACGGCAGGATCAGGAATAAAATACGGTGAAGTAATCCAAATCCGCTGTTTAGCTGCGCATAAGGCGGCAAAATACATCTCCTGAGAAGCGTCTATTGCAGCATCCGGGCCACTCCCAACAATCTGCACGGCTTCTTGCGCCTCACAAGTATGTTTTGGGAATAGACGCGGATGACTCATACTTTCGCCAGAGGCCAGTGTCCAATCCTTTAAGAACACATACTGAATGTAATATACCGAGTCTCCTTCCAGACGCAGATGGGTATCACGCCAATATCCCATTTTGGGATCCTTCCCCAAATAATCATCCCCTATATTCATTCCACCCGTGAAGCCAACGAGCCCATCCACCACCAAGATCTTCCGATGATTTCGGAAATTAAAACGACGATCCAACAGTGAACTAATCGGAGGTAAAAAAAAGTGGAACTCTACTCCCGCATTACTCAATGTACGAATGAATCTCCGGCTTAATTGATGGCTGCCCAAACCATCACAAAGCAAGCGTACCTTAACGCCCTGTCGCGCCTTCCGAATCATAACATCTTGAAATTGCTCACCAATCTCATCATCACGATAAATATAGAATTCCATGTGTATATGTTCTTTCGCCTCTTCCATAGCTTCCAGCATAGCATCATACGCTTCTCTAGCAGTGGATAATACCCTGCTCTTGTTGTGACCAGTAATCGGTCCTTCTGCGATTTTCGAGAGTAAATCCAGTAGACCTTTATTATTCTCAAACTGAGCGTTTCCACTCTCAGTAACATCCTTTACTACCTTAATACTGCCAGAGACATGTGAACGAATTTCACGAAATAGTGAAGTACATCTTTTGTTTAATTTTCGATTCTGTCTATAATCACGGCCCAGAAAATAATAGAATGCCAGACCCAGCGGCGGACAACAGAATGAAATGAACAACCACGCCATAGCCCTTTGCGGGCGACGGAACTCCAAAAATACAATAACTGCGAGCTGTACAATAAAAAGACTTAGAATTATCGCAAAGGTCTTCAATTCCCTACCCCCTCCATTAATAAAACAGTTGCAATAGACTCGCTGTGACGACTCTAGTACAGGTTTTGCCGTAACTCTCTTTCTTTATTCAAACAAACCGTTGTCATGTTCCCGAAAGATATGGAATACATAGAGTAGTAAGACAATTCGGGATGAGCCTAATGCAAGTAAGGTCGTTAGCTTCGTGTATCGTAAGGCGGCTGCCATATGCCGCAGAAAGGAGAAGTCATGAAGAGTCAGCCAGATCATAACCGGATTACGCTGCTCGTCGTAAGGGACGCCGGACGCCCAGTCAAACAACTCCACATCTCCAAGCCACTTGCGTTCGCCCTGCCGGCAGCAGCAGCCCTGTCCCTCTCCAGTCTGGTCACCTCTATGCATTTCCATGCCTCGCAGTCGATCTCACAACTGGAAGCTGAGGCAGCCGCACTATCACTAACCAATCTCCGCATGGAAATGAAGGTCGCTGACAAGGATAAGGATCTAATGCAGCTTCGTACTCAAGTCAGCGAGCTATCAGAAGAGGCAGATCATATTAAAGACAAGCTGAAGAGTGTAAATGCGCTGGAACAGGAGCTGCAGTCTTTGATTAACAAAAGCAAAGGCTCCGCCACTGAAACAAAAGAATCAAAAACGGAATCTACTGCTTCAAATTCTACCTTAGGCTTATCGAGCCGTAACGCTATGCCAATCCCAAATGAGACATCTTTTAAAGCTACAATCACATCACAGGTAGGCGGAGAATATATCGCGTCTTATCAGAACGAATCACTAAATCTGGTGGAGGAAACAAAAGACGATTTCGAAGAGATCCACGGTATGCTCGATGAAATGGTAGAAAGTATTACTCAGACTATCACTCTGGCCGAGCATGAGAATAACGTTCAAGCAAATCAACAGGCAAAAAAAGCTCAGGCTGAAAAAGCCAGACTAAATGCAGCGGTACTCTGGCCTACCGATTCTAGGGTCATCTCCTCAAGCTTCGGCTACCGAACAGATCCTTTCAAAGGCTTATCCGCGTTCCATTCAGGTGTCGATATTGCCGGGAACTTAGGCGATCCTGTATATGCCGCCTTAGACGGAGAGGTCGTTACCTCCGAGCAGATGGGTGCGAGAGGCAAGTATATCGTGATAAAGCATTCGAACGGGCTTGAAACCTGGTATATGCATCTGCAGGCAATGAATGTATCTGCGGGAGACAAGGTTAACAAGGGGCAGAAGATTGGCTTACTTGGAAACACTGGTCGAAGCACAGGACCTCATCTTCATTTTCAGGTAGTGAAGCAGAATAAAACTGTGGATCCATTGGATTATGTTAAACCCTAAATGTTAATGTGAAAATATATGAACTAGGAGGAATTTATACATGTGGAACAAGCGGCAGCAGCGTGCCCCTTTCAAGTCTACGGACTCTCTGATTGGTCATGGGGGTACGCTCGAGGGTAAAGTACATTGTGATACGAACCTGAGGATTGAAGGTACCTTTAGCGGAGAAATTATATGCAGTGGTGTAGTCACTGTAGGGGAGGAAGGCACGGTGCGCTCCAGTATTAGAGCAGAAGAGATCGTTATCGCTGGTAAAGTATATGGAGATGTTACCGCAGATCGTAGGCTCATTATGACTGGTACTGGCGAGCTACACGGTAATATTTCTGCAGGAGCACTCAGTATTATGGAAGGCAGCCTGCTTAACGGGTCCATCGCCATGCAGGAACAGCCCACCTCTGAACAAGCAGGTGAGCTCAAAAGTAATACGAAAAAGGACAAGTCAGCAAAACGTTCCTCCAAAGCAGAAGAAACGCTTGAAGCCGGTTAATCCTATTTTTTATCCAGCAACGTCCCGTTTACGGAAGACAAACCAGGAAACTGCTAAGAATATAACATAATACACTGCTAGCACAGCAATGGAGAAGCCTAGTGTGGCACCACCTGGACCAACATCAGATCCCATGTAGACCCTTAGATCCATATGAGTGAAAATTAAATATCTGGCCCATTCGAACACATCCGGATTAAGCAAAGCAGCGAAAATACCTTGGGCAAACATGATGAACATAGATAAACCAATCGCCAATCCACTTGCCCGGAATACGGAAGAGATCATAAAAGCAAGTGTAACCGTCAAGAAAAGAGTGACATAGCGGCATAGGAGATCTATAAAGGAATACTCAGCAGGACTCCAAGCTGCAATCGAAGACAGTGTGTCTCCAGTTGGTGAGGCGAAAATAAACGATGCGGCTAAACCAAAAACAATCAACACTGCAGTACAAAGCAAGCTAAACAACACAATGCTAATGTATTTCGAGAGCAAGATCTGGGAACGGCTCCACGGGCGAATCAGCAGCATTTTGATGGTTCCCCAGGTAAATTCGCCCGCTACGGAGTCAGCGGCTATAACAACAACGAAGATCGTATTCAGGAAGAATACAACACTCACTATCATTTGGAAGCTGTCCCAAACGCCTAAGCGTGATGCAGGGTTATCCGTTGTGAAATACATAAGAGCCGGAAGAAACGCACTAAACACTGCTAGAATAATCAGCATAATCCATGTGCGAGCACGACTGTATATCTTGATGTTCTCATTATGTATCAACGCTGTAAAATTACTCAATTCCTTCACCTCCTGTAACCTCTAAGAATTGATCCTCAAGTGTACGGGCAAGTGATTTGATACTGTACACTTTAATCCCACCAGCCACTAGTCTGGCATTAAACTCCGCAATATCTTCACGTGCCGCCTCAACTACAAGCCCACCGCTCTTTAATGTTCCTTGTCCAATGAGAGCAAGTGCAGCTTCGGCATCGTCAACCTCAAACAAGGTTTCTCCGACAGGCATTGTAACATTGCCCACCTCTTTTAGCTGTTTTACCTCAAGCAGTTGCCCATTCTGAATAATGGCTACACTGTCACACATGAGCTCCATTTCGGAAAGTAAATGGCTGGAGACAAATACGGTTGTTCCTTCTTCACGACAGAGTAGGCGCAGATAGTCACGAAGCTCACGTATGCCTTGGGGATCAAGCCCATTGGTTGGTTCATCTAGAACCAGTAGCTTTGGTCGGTTTAGTAGTGCCTGAGCTACTCCAAGTCTCTGACGCATACCTAGGGAATAAGTCTTCACTTTGTCATGAATCCTTTGACCAAGCCCGACCAGCTCCACAACCTCATCAATCCGTTGCTTACTGACTCCCGGTACCATCCGTGCAAATTGTCTAAGATTCTGATACCCGGACAGAAACTTGTACATTTCAGGATTTTCTACAATAGCCCCAACACTTGCAATAGCCTCTTTATAATTATTTTTAATACTATGACCACTAATCAGGACATCCCCACTGCTAATGGAAATTAATCCCACCATCATTCGTATTGTTGTCGTCTTCCCTGCTCCGTTTGGTCCCAAAAACCCGAATATTTGACCCGGTGGGATATCAAGCGTTAAATTGCTCACCAGCGTCTTAGAGCCTATTTTCTTGGTAACTCCCTGCAGACGGGCAACAGGTTCAGACATCATTTCTGTATTTGACACAGTATCACTTCCTTTCATTTACAAACAAGTTTACCATACCGTTTTTTTCAGAAAATTACAAAAAAGAAACAGTCTAACGTTGTTTAGACCGAGGATTCGATTCAATTGGAACAAAAAAGGACCTGGCCTCCCGCAAACGAAAGAGTCCAAGTCCCTTATATTACTTCATTCAATATTACCCGTTTTTTTCAGAATACAGGTATTTAGCCACCTACACGTGCAAGCTCGCGCATATTCGCTTCAAATGCAGCCATCAAAGCAGCCTCGCCGGTCAATCCGGTTTGCTCCACTTTGCGAATCTGCTCCATCATCCGTTTGTAATCCTTCGGAATGACCCGAACAAACTTCGGCAAGCTATCTGCCCAGTGATCCAATACCCGCGCTCCCGCCTCACTGCCTGTAAGCTCTACATGACGGCTAATCAGCTCGCGCAGCTCTTCGATCTCTTCTGGCTCTTCCACTCTCTCGAGCAAGACCATTTCGAGATTGCAGCGGCCGATGAAGGATCTCTCTGGATCGTAAACATAAGCGATACCACCTGACATCCCTGCCGCAAAGTTACGGCCTG
This sequence comes from Paenibacillus sp. VTT E-133291, assembly GCF_002264395.1. Lineage (GTDB taxonomy): Bacteria > Bacillota > Bacilli > Paenibacillales > Paenibacillaceae > Paenibacillus_AQ > Paenibacillus_AQ nitricinens. The sequence continues at coordinate 32,899 of NZ_NFVA01000056.1, read as the reverse complement.
TTTCACCAAGAACCACCACACGGCCTCCGGTCATGTATTCACAACCGTGGTCACCCACACCTTCTACAACAACCTTCGCTCCAGAATTTCGAACGGCAAAGCGTTCACCGGCGATACCGTTGATATAAGCTTCTCCAGCTGTTGCTCCGTAGAATGCAGTATTTCCGATAATGATATTGTCCTCAGCTGCAAAGGTAGCTTTTGGAGAGGGTTTGATAATAATCTTACCACCCGACAGTCCCTTACCAACGTAGTCATTGGAATCGCCTTCCACCGTAAGTGTGATCCCCTTAGGTACGAATGCACCCAAGCTTTGACCAGCAGAACCGGTGAAATGAAGACGAATCGTATCATCAGGCAAGCCGGCTGCCCCGTATTTACGTGTCAGCTCGCTGCCAAGGATGGTTCCAACGGCACGATTAACGTTCGTAATCGGTAACGATGCTTCTACAGCCGTTCCAGATTCCAGTGCAGGTGCAGCCAGATCCAGCAGTTTAGAGACATCAAGCGTCTCTTCCAGACCATGATTCTGACGTTTACTGCAGAAGCGTGTGCTTCCCTCTGGCATTTCCGGTACATGCAGCAGACTACTCAAATCTACGCCCTTCTTCTTCCAATGCTGCGAAGCTTGAGCAGCGTCTAAGCAATCTGTACGGCCAACCATCTCTTCAATCGTACGGAAGCCAAGACTCGCCATAATTTCGCGTAAATCCTGTGCCACAAAGGTCATAAAGTTAACTACATGCTGTGGATCACCCGTAAAGTTCTTACGAAGATCTGGATTTTGTGTTGCCACGCCAACCGGACATGTATCCATTTGGCAGACACGCATCATGATACAACCCACAGCTACTAACGGAGCAGTAGCGAAGCCATACTCTTCAGCACCCAGTAATACAGCTACGGCTAGATCGCGTCCGCTAAGCATTTTTCCGTCTGTTTCCAGTACAACGCGGTCACGCAGATTGTTCAGCATCAACGTCTGATGCGTTTCAGCCAAGCCAAGTTCCCATGGAAGACCTGCATGACGAATGGAGTTCATTGGAGATGCACCTGTCCCCCCGTCATAGCCACTTACCAGGATAATATCAGCACGCCCTTTGGCTACGCCAGCAGCAATCGTACCTACACCGACTTCAGAGACGAGCTTAACATTAATGTTTGCACGTGGATTGGCATTCTTAAGATCATAGATCAGCTCTGCCAAATCCTCAATCGAATAAATATCATGATGCGGCGGAGGTGAAATCAAGCCCACACCCGCTGTTGAACCGCGTACTTCAGCCACCCATGGGTAAACTTTACGTCCTGGAAGCTGTCCGCCTTCCCCTGGTTTAGCACCCTGAGCCATCTTAATCTGGATCTCATCAGCGTTAACAAGGTAGTTAGATGTAACTCCAAAACGTCCGGAAGCTACTTGTTTAATCGCACTGCGACGGGAATCGCCGTTGCTGTCCGGGATATAGCGGGCCGGATCTTCTCCACCCTCACCAGTATTACTCTTACCACCGATCCGGTTCATTGCAATAGCGAGGGTCTCATGCGCTTCCTTACTAATGGAACCAAAGGACATCGCACCCGTCTTGAACCGTTTCATAATGGACGCCACGGGTTCTACTTCTTCTAAAGGAATCGGTTCATATGCTGACTTGAACTGCAATAAAGAACGAATTGTCTGATGCTTCTCACTTTCACCTTGAACCAGTGCAGCATATTTCTTGTACATTTTATAATCTCCACTACGCACAGAGTGCTGAAGCAGATGAATGGTCTGCGGGTTGAACAAATGATCTTCCCCATCGTTTCGCCATTGATAATCACCACCGGAATCAAGCACTTTATCATTTCCGTCTTTTTCAGTGAAAGCACGGTTATGATGGATAAGTGCCTCGGTTGCTACTTCCTCCAGACCAATACCGCCAATGCGGGAAGGTGTCCAAGTAAAGTAACGATCCACGAACTCCGAGTTCAGACCCACAGCTTCAAAAATCTGCGCGCCCCGGTAGGATTGAATAGTAGAAATCCCCATTTTGGAAAGAATCTTAACTACGCTCTTAGTCGCAGCTTTAATATAGTTCTTCACAGCCTTCTCATGCGAGATTCCCCGCAGTAAGCCTTGGCCGATCATATCATCCAAACTTTCAAAGGCCAGATACGGATTGACTGCACTCACACCATAACCAAGCAGAAGTGCATAATGATGGACTTCACGAGGTTCACCGGATTCAAGTAAAATACTAACTTTTGTCCGTGTTCCCTGCCGGATCAGATGGTGATGCAAGCTCGATACCGCAAGTAGAGCAGGAATCGCAGCATTCTCACGGTCCACACCGCGGTCCGTCAGAATCAGAATGTTATGACCTTTAGCCATAACGCGATCCGCAGCCTCGTTCATACGCTCAAGCGCGATACGCATTCCTTCTGCTCCGAGCTCAGCCGGGAAAAGAATCGGAATAGACATCGACTTGAAGCCTGCTCGACGAACATGACGAATTTTAGCAAAGTCTTCATTCGAAAGAATCGGTGTGTGCAGCGAGATTTGGCGACAGCTTTCTGGTTCTGGTTTAAGCAAGTTACGCTCTGGTCCAATCGTAGTCGTAGTAGAGGTAACCAGCTCTTCGCGAATCGCATCGATTGGCGGATTCGTAACTTGAGCAAACATTTGTTTGAAATAGTTATATAGACGCTGCGGACGGTCAGAAAGCACCGCAAGCGGCGCATCATACCCCATGGAACCTACAGCTTCAGCGCCAGTAGATGCCATTGGCTCAAGCACCTTGCGCAAATCCTCAAAAGTATAGCCGAACGCTTGCTGCAGCTGCTGCACATTGTCATGCTTAGGATTGGGTAGTTCAGGCGCATCTGGAAGCTCTTCGAGACTAATCAAATGCTCATCCAGCCACTGACGGTAAGGCTTCTCGGTGGCGATAGCCGATTTAACTTCCTCATCGGAGATAATGCGGCCTTCCTTCGTATCCACGAGCAGCATGCGTCCAGGCTTCAGGCGGTCTTTATATAAGATGTCCTCTGCTGGAATGTCCAGTACACCTGCTTCGGAGGATAGAATAATCATGTCGTCCTTTGTTACATAATAACGAGCAGGCCGCAAGCCGTTACGGTCCAAAATAGCGCCGATTTGCACACCATCTGTAAAGCCCATTGCAGCAGGTCCGTCCCATGGCTCCATCAAAGTGCTGTGATATTCGTAAAAAGCTTTCTTGTCGGCGTCCATACTGTCATGATTGCTCCATGGTTCAGGGACCATCATCATGGCTACCTGCGTCAAGGAGCGTCCGCTCAAATAAAGAAACTCAAAGGTATTATCGAACATTGCAGTGTCCGATCCATCCGGGTTTATAACAGGTTTGATCTTGCTCAGATCTTCGCCGAACACTTCACTCTTGAACAGCGACTGGCGAGCATGCATCCAGTTCACATTTCCGCGCAAGGTATTAATCTCACCATTGTGGATCATAAAGCGGTAGGGATGCGCACGTTCCCAGCTTGGGAAGGTATTCGTACTGAAACGGGAGTGAACTAACGCTATTGCTGATTCCAGCTCTTCGTTCTGCAAATCCAGGTAGAATTGTCCGACTTGTTCTGTAGTCAGCATGCCTTTGTACACGATCTTACGACATGACAAGCTTGGGATATAGAAGGCTTCAGCCTCTTCTACACCACCGTAGCGAATCGCAAGTTCTGCACGTTTGCGAATGACATAAAGCTTACGCTCAAAAGACAATTCGCTCGTAACCGAGGCCGAGCGACCGATAAACACTTGGCGCACAAAAGGCTTTGCAGCCTTCGCTGTTTTGCCTAGCATTTCATCATAGGTAGGTACATCACGATAGCCGAGTACTTCCTGACCTTCTTCAGCAATAATTTTGCTTAAAAGAGCCTCATGCTGAGCCCGAACTTTCTCGTTTTGAGATAGAAAAATCATGCCTACGCCATAATGGCCTTGTTCCGGCAAAGCAAAGCCAAGCTTCTGGGCTTCACTAGCAAAGAAACGGTGCGGAATTTGCAGCATGATACCTGCTCCGTCACCAGAGTTGGGTTCGCTACCTTGTCCGCCACGATGCTCCATATTAAAGAGCATTGTTAAAGCGTTACTAACAATATCATGGGACGGTTTGCCTTTAATATGGGCTACAAATCCCATGCCGCAAGCATCTTTTTCGAACTGGGGATCATACAGGCCCTGTTTTCCGGGCAGTTCAGTGTGTCTCATCGAACGCAACCTTTCTATTATAAAGTATGGCGTAATCTTTGGAAAATTTTTCAGATTAAAATTTTAATAATTATTCAAGCCAGATTAGTGCTATTATTTTATCACCGAGGTGACAACAGCGCAATTTAAACTTTTTTATGATGCTGATTAACATTTCTTTTTGCGACACAGCTTTAGTGGACAAAAGTTTAAAAAAACTCATATGTGTATAATTATGCATAATTGACGCATAAGAACTTATGCAATGAAAGCGTTTCAAGAATTTTCATTGCCCTTGAATGTTTGCAAGAAAAAGGGTTCTATGATTTGAACTCAAAAAAAGCGTCTCCCTGAGGAGACGCTTTTTAATTACTTTTTTTCAAATTATACAGTCAGAGCCTGTTCACTATTCATTCCAGCTTCATTGTCCCGACTGCGGGTCATGAAGTAAGCGAAAGTAAGAGCAAGGAATCCAAGACCGAAGATTGCAAGCACACCTACATCACTCCACATTGCACTGAAGTCCCCTGTAGAAATTACTGATTTAAAACCACTAACTGTGTAAGTCATAGGAAGCAGTGGGTTAAAGAATTTCATCCAGTTCGGGATCAATTCAAGTGGGAATGTTCCAGCACTAGTTGTTAATTGGAAAATAAGAATAACGATAACAACAAAACGTCCCGGTTGATCCAGCCAAGTAACAATGGATTGTACTACCCATGTGTAAACTAGACTAGTCAAGAATGTAAACAGGAAGAATAGCGGTACACTTTGTACTTCTAGTCCAAGTCCGTACAATACAACCACAGCAGCCAGCATAGACTGGATAAAGCTCATGATTGAGAACGTAAGCGTACGGCTGATAAAACGATTCAAACGGCTTGCGCCAATTACAGCTGATTCACGCATTGGAATAACAATCGTAGAAATCAGAGCACCTACGAACAACCCAAGAGATAAGAAGTAAGGAGCAAACCCTGTGCCGTAGTTCGGTACATGATTTACAACCTGATCCTCAACCACAACCGGTTGTGCGAACATTTCCATCATTTTATCTGACTTATTCACGCTGCCTGTTTGTTCAGCAGCTTCACCAAGCTTAGTTGCAAGTTCTGTGGATCCAGATTTCAGATCATCCATCCCATTCTTCAGCTCGCCTGCACCATTAGCCAATTGTTTGGAACCGTCAGCTACAGCACCAATGCCGCTACCTAGTTCACCAACACCACTGAGTAATTTCGATGTACCATCTCCGAGTGCTTTACCACCCTCAGCAAGTTTGTTACCTCCAGCTGCTGCTTCACTAAGCTTCGCGCCGAACTGTTTCATACCTGCTTGTAGCTTATCGCCACCTGTTACAAGGGCTGACGCACCTTGTGCCAATTTTTGTTGTCCTGCCAAGAGCTGAGTGCTACCAGCATTTAATTGCTGTGCTCCATCATGCAACTGGGTTACTCCAGCAGAAACCTGCTGTGAACCAGCATGCAGCTGAGTTGCACCTTGTGCAAGTTGCTCTTGCCCACTGTGAAGTGCGCTTGCTCCTTGTGCTAACTGTTGTTGGCTTTGTTGCAGTTGTTCACTGCCTTGTGCAACAGCTGCACTAGCTGCTAGGAGCTTCTGTACGGCTGGATTTTGTGCCAGCTCAGGACTAGCCTGTGCCAATTGCTGCAAACCTTGAGCGACCGCTTTAGCACCCTCAGTAACCTTTGTGCTACCTTCTGCGGAAGCCTGCAAGCCTGCTTCCAGCTTCGCGCTGCCATCAACGGAAGAGGTCAAACCTGCTTCCAGCTTCGCGCTGCCGTCGACTAAAGATTGTGTTCCTGCTTGTAGTTTAGCAGTACCATCCACAGCAGACTTCGTACCTGCTTGAAGCTGTGTGGCACCTGTTACAGCTTGCTTCAAGCCATCACTAAGCTGTTTACTGCCGGCAGCGCTTTGTGCAACGCCATCTTGAAGCTGTGTATGAGCAGCCGACAATTGTTGCAAACCGCCTGCCAAAGTGCTAGAACCCGTTTGAATTGCGGTAGCACCTGAATTTAAATCAGTCACACCTTTAGTCAGTGGTTCTAAACCATTTTGAAGCTTGCCCGTACCTTCAGTCAGTACAAGAAGATTCTCTTTCAGCTTCAGTGCGCCGTCATCCAGCTTACCTGCACCATCAGCGATCTTGCTAGCTCCATCTCCCGCTTCGCCAAGTCCTTTAGATACATCAGTAATCTGATTGAATACAGAATCCACATAAGCCTCAGTTACCTTAGCGGATACTTTAGATTTAATTTCTGCTACAGCCGTTCCGCCGATTTGACCGGCCAGGAAGTTGTAGCCTTCATTTGGCTCATAAATAATTTTTGCCGGTTGTGGTTCATCATCCAAAAGCGTTGTTGCTTTAGCAGAGAAGTCTTCTGGAACAATAATCGACATATAATAGGTATTGTCCTTCATTCCTGCTTGCGCTTCTTCTAGTGAAACAAAGTTCCATTGAAAGCCATCGGTTACCTTAAGCTCTTCAACCAGATCATCTCCGGCCTGAAGTTGTTTTCCTTCATAATTAGCACCGACGTCTTGGTTGACCACAGCAACCGGTAACTCATTCATCTTGCCATACGGATCCCAGAATGCCTTTAGGAAGAATCCGCTATACATCACCGGAATAAATAGGATGGCAATCATCGGAATCAGCACCTTTGGATTTCTCAGTGCTGCGCCAAGATCCTTGGTAAATACGGATAATGATTTCATTCTGGTTCTCTCCTTATGAGCTTATGCTCTCTTTAAAATGCTTTGTTTGCGAAATATTACGTAACACTAGGTGACCACTTTCCCCATTCGGTCAATTCAGGGGATAAAAAAAACGCCTCTCGGCTCTTCTTCAATGCCTATAACAGCTTGGAAATTGTTAAGGGAAAGCGAATCTGATCACGCCATCCCTACCCTGAATCAACGCTTACTGTGCCAATCCTTCGGCGAGAAACAAATGAAAGTACATCTTGATCTGTTCCTTGTCCAAGGGAGTATGTGTTTTATTCAGTTCAGCAGTCAATACAATATATAGCCTGAACATGACTACAGATACGATTTTAGGATCGCAAGGTTTGATTTCTCCCTTTTGGAGCGCTTGTTGCACCTCCCGTTCTAAATATTCTAAAACTAAGTTCTCGATCTTCTCGAGCCCTTCTCCTGCCTGCGGCGTTCCGAATTCGCGACTCTCCTGGGAAAGCTTGATGAATAGCTCCTGCTCACTTCGAAATTCCAGCAGGGCATCCAGCACACGATGCAGGTTATCAAAGAAAGGTCTGTCTCGCCTGATCTCGCGATCAGCAATCATCTTCATTTCTACCATCATATCGCGCAGGATCTCATCAAACAATTGCTCTTTGTTTGTAAAAAAGGTGTAGATGGTTCCTTTCCCAACATTTGCGATCTTAGCAACCTGATCCATGGTAGTCGCCTTATAGCCGAATAATGAAAAAGATTTTGCTGCGGCCTGAAGCACCTGCTGTCTTCGATCCACCACTGCCACCTGTGCTCACTTCCTTTCTCCAGAAAATATCATTACCGCTGACTATCTGACCACTTTACTAATCCGGTCAATTGGTCATTCATTACTTTAACATGAAGCCTTGCAGTTTGCAATACTTTAGAAAATCTTTTATTTTTTTATTTATTGCAGGGTTTTAACTTTCTATTTACGTCTTATTTGTATAATGTGATTAGAGAACAGTTTTCCCTCATCTATATTAAGAAGAAATTCCGCATTTCTATTGAAAAGGAAAGTAGCAGGTGAACTTATGCGAAAGAAAAGAGTACTGCTGTTTTCGGAAGGCTTCGGTACGGGCCACACAGGAGCAGCCTATGCTCTGGCCGAAGGAATAAAGCTGCTGAATCCGGATGTCCAGTGCCGAGTCATCGAGCTAGGTAAATTTCTTAACCCGATGGTCGCCCCATGGATTCTTTCCGCTTACCGAAAAACAGTTAGCAGCCAGCCTAAGCTGGTCGGCATGATGTATAAGACACAATATCATAAATCATTGAACCCGTTGACTAAGATGGCACTTCACCGGATTTTTTATACACATGCCTCTCAAGTGATCGAACAGCTAAAACCTGATTTGATTATTTGCACACATCCCATTCCGGCTGCTGTCATTTCCAGACTAAAACGTCGTGGATTGGAGGTTCCGCTGTATACGTTAATTACAGATTATGATGCACATGGTAGCTGGGTAAATTCCGAGGTCAATCGATATCTCGTCTCTACCCCACGCGTCAAATCAATTCTAACAGGCCGAGGGATTGCTCCTGAGCTTGTAACGGTCACCGGCATTCCTGTGCATCCGAAGTTCTGGGAACGATCCAACAAGACGCTGCTCCGTAAGGAACTAGGTCTAGCCGATATCCCTACTGTTCTTATAATGGGTGGAGGCTGGGGACTGATGTTCGGCAAAGAGATTATGAATTCACTCACAGCCAGAATGGATAACATCCAGCTCATCTTCTGTATGGGCAGTAACGAGAAGCTTATAGCCAAAATGAAGTCCAATCCAAGACTTAATCATCCTAACGTCAGGATTCTTGGATACACCAGTGAAATCAATAAACTGATGGATGCTTCCGACCTTCTAATCACAAAGCCTGGCGGTATGACCTGTACCGAAGGTCAGGCTAAGGGAATTCCAATGCTCTTCTATAAAGCTATTCCAGGTCAGGAAGAGAAAAACTGCCAATATTTCGTAGAGCTTGGACTAGCAGAGGTACTTGACTGTGAGGTAGTAAACAAATGGTTCTCTATGATGCTCCGTGAGTATTCTGTTCTCGAAGAGCAGCGTAAACGCCGTCTTGCCCCTGATAAACATCAACCGCAAAGTTGCGCGACTACCGTTCTGCAGATGTTAGGCAACCCCGCAGACAAAACAGCTGATATTAGAGGAGCAAGATCTCAAGCCCGAGGCGAAGAGGCTGTGTGCATTACACCATAAAACATCCCCACGAAGCGGAGCTTTTCTTCAAATATAAGAATGTAACTTTTACGCTATACATTATCTTTATATTTCTACGAGAAACGGTTATCGTCTTTAATAGACGACAATCTCGTTTCTTCTTGGATGCGTAATCAGGTACTTTGTGAGGCCCCAATTATATGTAAAGAAAAGTAGATAGCCGGGAAAATCCCCGGCTATCTACTTTTTTGTGTAAACATGTGATCGGGATTTATTAAATCTCTATACTTTCACCAGCTTTAAGCGGGAACCCCTCTATCCCCTCTTGTCGCAGACGAGTACAGAAATCCATAGCATCTTGGGCAATATCCGGAAATGTATTGTAATGAAGTGGGATGACCTTGTCCACTTGAAGCCAGCGCGCAGCAAGGAGCGCATCATCCGGTCCCATGGTCAGCATATCGCCAATTGGCAGAGCCGCCAAATCAATCGCAGTTCTTTCACCAATCAGACGCAGATCGCTGAATAGTGCGGTATCACCTGCATGAAATAACGTCTTACCCTCTATCGTCAATAAAATACCTGCGGGCTGTCCAGCATAAATCCAAACGTCGCCTTCCTGAATCGATGAGGAATGAAACGCCTGAGTATATTTAACAGTAATGGCATCATAAATATGACAGCCACCTATATTCATATGTTTAACCTTGGCACCCTTCATCCGGCAATATTCTGCAAGCTCAAAAACAGCAAAGATCGGACAATCATTTTGTTTGGCAATTTGCACAGCATCACCTAAATGATCCGAGTGACCGTGAGTCAGCAGGACAGCATCTACAGTAATGTCATCAGGTGAAATACCGGAGTTCGGATTCCCTGACAAAAAAGGGTCAATAATAACTTTCGCTTGCTCTGTTTCTACCAGCAGTGCTGAGTGTCCGTAATAAGTGATCTTCATGACAATTCTTCCACCTCCAGGGTTATATAGTCTAGTTTACCCTATAAATAGCTGAGGTTCACAGAATAGGTCAATTATTTATAAAACGTATGATTACCAATGGTCTTCACATACTCCTGCGAATGATGTACGGTAAGATCCTGCGCAAGCTTAAGTGATAGAAAAAAATAAGTATTATCAGGAACTTCCTTCACGCCAGAGAGCGCTGCGTTCACCGCTTTAATACTATCATCATTAGGTTTGACACGTTTAAGACGCCCGTTAGCTACAGGACTGAATTGATGCTTTTGATAAATGACCTTATATATCGTGTCGGGGAAATTGGCTGACCGCAGCCTATTCAGAACAACGTTGGCAACTGCCACCTTGCCCTGGTACGGTTCACCTTCCGCCTCTGCCATTACAATCTTTTGTAGCAGAAGCAGTTCTTCTTCGGATACTGCGTAGCGCCGGGTTGCTTTACTTTGCTGCTCCTGGCTTAATAGCTCGGTCCGAGAGAAGTATAATGTTGTGAGGGGATTTTTCTGAGATGCCGAGACTGTCTTAACTACAGTCTGAGCGCTCTTTTTCGCTGTCGCTTTCTGCGCAGCTGAATTAGATTGTGCTACATCAGCCTTTACCCGAACTATGGAAGCCTGCGATGTATTTTGTGGCTTTATTTTATTCTTACTAAGCCATTCTACACTCTGCTCTGGTTTCCAAGTGGAACTGAACAGATTAACTGTGTTGTAAAGCTTATTCGTTTGTGAAACTTTTGTAGTGCCCCTCGTCTTACTAGATTTTGATTCTTCTTGCAAATAATTAATTACCGATGCTCGGCTGGTGGATTGCAGCTTATCCATCTGCACACTATCTATTTTCCCCTCGGCAACCTGATTAGGCTGCATTAAGCTTATGGCAGAGAAACACACTAGTATAACGCCAACAAGCAACGCGATACAGCGGTTTTGTTTAAAGATTAACATGATATTCCTCCTATTTCACGGCACATTCCTATTGTATGTAACCGAAAACGGAAGCTTTGAAAACTTAAATACCGAATTTAAAATGTAATATTTTCAATCATTTCATACATAGGAATGGCATACATTCTGGTAGCATACAACACAAAACTATCAATCGTCCAGTCTCTATGAAAGATTTTCGATCTTTTTTCATCATCCAATTTCAGTAAGTTTTCCAGCAATTTATCATCAAATGAAATTTTTCCAAGGTACTTTCGAGCCACTGTGAGATGTGGTTTGTACTCCCTGGATTCGGCCGAAAAACCTAAAGGAAGTGTCGCAGCGTGTACTCTCGCAGCCAGTAAATTCAGCTCTTCTAATTCGCCGGAAACCCCTACCCATAAAACTTTTGGAGCCTTCGGCAGACCAAATGTATTCCATTTATCTAAGGATAGTTTGAAGGGGCGGCATTGCTCTGACATCTGCTTCAATGATCTGATTAAATCCGGGATTTTCGTCTTTGGGGTATCTCCTAAAAATTGCAGGGTAATATGATAATCCTCTGGATGAGTCCATTTTGCAAAATGAAACTTATGTGATAGGTTAGAGCACTCTTCCGCCACAACTTGTTGAAGTTCTGAAGGTAATTTCACAGCAATAAATAATCGTTCTGAATCTTTATCCGACACGTTAGCATCCATATCAATTTCACCTTCTCCTATAGATTTGGTATCCTTATCCTATAACATTATCCATTTTCATCAAACCTTATAGCAGGAGGAATACATCATGACTAAGTCCATAGTATGTTTACAACCACTTACAGCCGAACAACAAGAAAGGATTAAAGCAGCAGCCCCCGGTTATACATTCACACAAGGTGACGGCAAAAATCCGGATTTACAGCTGCTAGCTGATGCTGAAATCGTAATCGGCTGGGCTAAAGGCATCGCCGATACGCTTCTTCGTCCAGATTCGCCCCTTCGCTGGGTCCAATCCTGGTCAGCTGGAATTGAGAAACTCCCGTTAGAGCGTTTTAAGGAACGTGGAATCCTATTGACTAGTGGGAGCGGAGTGCATGCCGAGCCTATTTCTGCGGTGATTTTTGGTTTCATGCTTCTCTTCACACGTAATTTGCACACAGCCGTTCAAAATCAGATGAACCGTTACTGGAATTCTGACGGAAGTGAGAGTGAATTGTTCGGAAAAACAGCCGTTATTGTTGGAACTGGAGCCATCGGCAGCGAAACTGCCAGAATAGCTAAAGCATTCCGGATGAAGACGATCGGAGTAAGTCGCTCAGGCAAACCACTCGCTGATTTTGATCAAGTATATACCACTGACCATCTGCCAGAAGCTGTGAGCCAAGGCGACTTCATCATCAATATACTCCCTATCACCGATGAAACTAAGCAATTATTTAACACTCCAGTCTTTTCTGCCTTTAAACAAGGTTCCTATTACATTAACGTTGGACGCGGAGCGACTACTGATACTGAGGCTCTAATCCATGCACTGAATCGCGGTCAGCTTCGTGGTGCGGGATTGGATGTTTTCGAAACCGAACCCCTCCCGCAGGATCATCCGCTTTGGACTATGGAGCAGGTAGTCATCACTCCTCATTCTGCTGGCATAACCGATCAATACGCTAATCGAATCGTAAATATTTTTACCGAAAATATAAATTCCTATTTATCTACTGGCACTCCATCCCTAAATCTCGTTGATTACGCCCGCCAATATTAAATTTAGCATTTGATTATTAAGAACACTTGTTCTATAATAAAAAAATCCAGGAATCAAACATAAAGAGAGGTTAGCGAAATGGATGTTACTGTCACACAATACAATGAGGAATGGAATCTTATTTTCCAAGAAGAATCTCGTAAGATTAAAGAGATCTTCGCTGATGCACTTATTGATATTCACCATATTGGCAGCACTTCTGTTCCTGGGCTAAATGCTAAACCAATCATTGATATGATGCCTGTTGAACGAAATATCCGAAGGACATTGAAGCCTATGGATGGGAAAGAAGCATTTGTCACTGAACTAGAAAGAGCAGCGCTTGAATGGTATTCAAATCATTAACTATAAACTGATCATACAAAATAGTCCCTGCATGTCCATTAGACAATCCTAATGGACATGCAGGGACCCTTATTTCACACCTGGATCGCAGCGCTCTTAATTAGAAGCTATGATTTCGTCAATATAAGCTGTAGCGGTTCCACCCGTAGAAGGTGTAACAAACTGAATGCCAATGGCATCCACTTTTTTCAAATTATCAGGCGATAGATTGGAATTGTTGCTGAGATCAATCGTGAACTCCGTGAATCCATTCTGAGCAGCTATCTTCGCACCCGAATCGACCCATACTGCATAACCCCCTAATTGAAGAAACAGCTTGGCTTGGACATCAGGATGGTCAGAGAGTATTCTAACTTTAGCAGTAAGCTTGGAGAATAAGCTCAGATCAAGTGCAGCTACTTTTGTTGCTGCTATAAAAGGATCTTTATCTTCTCCATTCCATGCGAAATCAAGCTTCAAAGATTGATTACCTTCAGCATATACATCAGAAGATACTGTGGCTGTACCAGAATTAATAGACCAACCGTCGTTACCCGTCTCGAAGCCAAAATGAACATCCGGGACAGCTTTCTCCAGAGATACTTCCTTCAAGTAAAGCTTCGCAGTTCCTCCATCATTGGAAACATCCTCAATTTTAATCCCAATCGTCTTTACAGCAGCCAAATCTACGCCCAACCCTGCTGCTGCAGTCGGCAGTGAAATAGATAAGGTCGTATAGCCCTTAGAATCTATAGGCACAGGATCGCCGCTGTCGCTCCATTTCCAGTCCGCACCTGTCTTGATGAATAGACGCGCTTTAGCCGCACCACTCGAGAGCCTAACCTTAGCGCTGATCGTATCGAGCCCTGTAATATTCAGCTTCTCAGGATTAATAGCGAGTTCAAAGGATTCTTTGGAGCTGCCATTTGCATCATTGCCGGTATTAATCAAATCAAATTGTACACTTGCCGCTTCTTCATTGGCATCAAATGCTGGAGGTTGAGCGTTAGCGGACGAACCGCTTGTTGTAGCCCACCCTGTAATATCAGATGAGGTAGTGAAGGCGTATAACACGCCAGGCGCATGTCCCTGCGAACCTCCATTTTCTTCTCCCGACATATCCGGAAGTGTCCCGTCATAGACCGCTTGAATATCGTCAAAGTAGAGCGAACCTTCGTGGCTATGTCCGTCCATCGCATTCACATACAAATTGAAGCTCTGAACCTGCTTCAATCTTTCCTGTGTAAGCTCTCCGGCTTTTCCCCAGCTCATCTCCGTCAAATTCTTCAAACTTAATATTATTTTACCGTTCTTGTCTGGATTAATGACCGGATAAGCTTCGAAATATCCACCATCAATGACAAGCTGCACCACTAGCTTAAGCGGCTCACCTTTCTCAGCATAAGCGTTGTCTCCATCGGAAGCTACCCACATACTGAGTGCATTATAGTCGGACCAGTCCAGCGAACCCAGACTTTTACCTACTCCGGTATAACCTGCATTATTAATCGTATAGTGCAGTTTCATTCCGTAATCCCCGGATGCCTTATGCTCGGAGCTTAAAGATACGTTCACATCATCTCCGCCAGCCTTAGGATATTTGGCTACCAGCGCTTCATCACTTGAGCCATAAGATTCATAATTATCTACCAGTGCTTTGTCAGCAACAGGTGCAGTATACGTATTATAAAGACCGATATTATCTACATAGATCGGCAATTCACCTTCCACTTCCAAACCACTGCCAACCAGGGATATCGCTAGACCAGCGGCTTCGGCTGATTTAGCAGTATTATCCAGATCAACCGAAACATCAAATTTATAATATTGTGATCCACCCATGTTAACTTTCTCAAGATCGGACAAAGATTTATAGGATGAGTCCATGCCATACTTTGTATCCCAATCTGGCGGCAGCTGA
Organism: Paenibacillus sp. VTT E-133291; assembly: GCF_002264395.1. GTDB lineage: Bacteria > Bacillota > Bacilli > Paenibacillales > Paenibacillaceae > Paenibacillus_AQ > Paenibacillus_AQ nitricinens. The sequence continues at coordinate 17,859 of NZ_NFVA01000056.1, read as the reverse complement.
ATCACACTGCGTACCGCAGCATTGTTAGCCTCATTCTGAGCAGCCTCCGGAATTAACACGGAGAACTTCACACGTGTAACTTGAGACAGATCCACCCCATCCAGTGCATGATCATTCAATTGCAGCTTCAGTTCCTGCCAAGTATCCTCAGCAGACAGCCCTTCAGTAATGTTAATAACAAGCTTACCGTCAGCATCTAGTGACACATGCTGCAAGACCGTCTTGATCGTCTCTGCGTTATTGGCGAGCCCTGACCAAGTACCATTATTTTGAATTTGCTCCAGATCCTTATCTGTATCAAAAGTAAGTACCTTTATCGGCGCTTCGCTGATTTTTAAGAACACTGAATTAGTTTGCGTAAGTGTAGATTCTCCAGTTCCATATGCTTTTACTGTAATCTCTGCTGAACTGCCATTCAGACCAGCTTCTGGCTGCCAGGAAGCGCTATAGTAACCGTCCGCACCTAGCTTCATTTCCACCTCCACTCCAGAATCACCCACAGTATAAGTCACTTTGCTAGGCACTGCATTTAATACTTTGGCCCGAATGACGGTTACAGCATCTGTTATTGTACTGATATTATTCGGAGTTACGATGTGGAGGAAAGGTTTCTTTCCTGCCACTTCAACCTCGAGATTGTACTTATTATCTTCTTTCACATCGCTCGCAAAAGCCGTGAAATCATCTTTATAGAAATTCACAAAATCAGGAAGCAACTCATGATCTGCTTTGTTAGGAACATTCTTATAAGGAACATACAGATTGTTACCTTCACCAAAGTTCGCCCAAGTCAGCATATATGATATTTTTGCCGCATCAGGGTCCGCCTTGATCGCATTCAATACTTTAGTAAACCATTCCAGCTCATTATTGCCTGTTGTTTTCATACCAGCAGCACTATAACCATACTCAGATAGGGTAACAATCTTACCTTTGTCTTGAGCAAGCTGAGAAATCATTTTAAGGTCTTTAACAAGACCACTCAGGAAAGCCTCCGAACCGGCATTCTCCTTGTTGTCATACTGATCCATTCCAAGAATATCAACAAATGAATCACCCGGATAAGTCGTTAAATATTCACTTTCATTTCCATTAAAAGATCCGTTTGGTGAGAATACATAAAGGAAGTTATGAACGCCTTTAACATCACGTAGATATTCAACTGTATATCTGTACAGTTCCGCGTATTCACTCTTTGTCGTTGTAGCCGCACCCCACCAGAACCAACCTCCATTTTGTTCGTGGAAAGGACGGAACAGCACTGGAATCAGGTTTCCATCGTCATCCTTAAGATTGTTCGCAAAATCAGAGATGCGATCCAGATATTTATTAAACTCTCCATTCCTATCTCCGCCCGGCAAAATACGTGATACTACGGAGTGCGTTGCTCCTTTGGAATTGCCTGTATCATTAAAGCTTCCCCCCGTAACAAAATTGTACGGATGTGTACTTAGCGTTACAATACCCCCCAAATCATGAGCCTGCTTCATGGCAGCTGATAACCCCAACCTACTCGCTTCATAATCTCCGCTAACGCCAGGAGGATTCTCATATCCATCTAAACTAAGAGTGTCCCAACCAAAAACCCCGGGATAATCACCAGTGGAGCTGTATACGTCAGAAATAACATTTCCGTTCTTATCCTTTCCGGCAAAAGAGACGGTAGTATCATGCTGATGACCGAACATCACTTGTTTACCGCTCATGCTATCCAGATAAGCAAATAACGATTTGGTAGCAGCCGATGCATCTTCGTCAACGATTTGAACACCAGCTTCCGGTGTTGCCGTTGGAGCAGCTGTTGCTGTAGGTTCCGGAGTAGCCGTCGGTACTGGCGTTGCTGCAGGCTCTACACTAGTACCACCTGAGCCCCCAGGCGCCGGTGTGCTTGTTCCCTGTTCTACAAGAACTCCATCCCTCACAGTGTATGTTCCTGCTACTAAAGTCACTCCATTTAAGACTACAGAGGAAGCACTTACTACAAGTTTGCTAATGGTACCTTTTGTTGTAATCAACGTTCCCGTTGCACCGTTACCAATCACAAGCTGATCGATTGTAGAACCTGAGCCTACTTCTATAATAGAAGCACTATCAATAGACAGTTGAGTGATGATCGTACGGCCCTCTATAACGACCCGAACTTTTCCTTCAGGACGATTCACTTTTACAGCAGCCAATTCAGAATTTTTTAAATGAATCGAATGCTCACCACCACCAGATATAAGTACATTTCCTTGTACAGTTACATTCTCCAAGAAACCCTCACCATTACCAATACCGGAGGTAAGATAAAGGTTGCCTGATGCAGCTATATTCTTTAGTTCAACCCCACTCTGGTTAATGATAACATTCCCTTGGATATCTCCCCCAGTGAATGTACCGGCTGTGTTGTAGTAGCCGCTAACCAATCTGTCAACGATAGTGACTACCTCTGCCCTTGTAATTGGGTCGCTCGGACGAAATGTACCATCTGGATAACCGGATAGAATTCCACTCAATGCTAGGATAGCCCCTTTAGCGTAAGCGCTGATGGATGCTTGGTCTGTAAAGGTACTCGCTTTAGTGTCAGGCTCTAGTGAAAAAACAGAAGCAATTAATGTTGCAGCATCCTGACGAGTTACTTCAGTATCCGCTTTCGCTTTATTATCAGGAAAACCTTTGTAATAGCCAGCTTGCTTCGCTATAGATAAAGCGCTTGCATACCAGGCTTTAGCGGGTACGTCCGAGAATGACATTTCCGAAAGAGTGCTAAATCCAAATAGCTTATTAATAATACTTACAAGCTCAGCACGCGTTACTTTATGATCCGGCTTAAAAGAGCCGTCCGGATAACCTTGAATAACACCATTACCCTGCCACTTCTCTAAACTTTCTCCAGCCCAGTGGGCCTTCAGGTTTTCATTTGTTTTTCCGTTAGCTAGCGCAGGCACAGCCATTGTAACGAGCATTACTGCTGTAAGAAATAGAGCAAAGCTTTTTTTGAACCTCTTCATTTGTTTTACCCTCCCGTTTTGTAAAGGTTTTCATTATTACTCAAGTAGAAGATTCTCGACTCCTTTATCAACCTCCCCATTTATTCCCAATAACAATTTAGTTATTATATTAGCATCAATATATCATAGTAACAATAACTTATTTTAATAAATAGAAATCTTTTTAGAAAAAACACTGAATTTAAAGGTTTATAAGCATAAATATATTCGAATAAATAATAACAAAATACTAACAAGATATTCCCTGTTCTATAAAAACAAAAAAAGGCCAGTTCCAATGAAATGGAGGCTGGCCTTAACTTAATCTTCTCTTTTATCTAATCCAAGTCATAAATCGATCCGACTTTCAACCCGTATAGCTCATTGTATATTTTCTCCGCAAAGGCATCCGTCATCCCTGCGATATAATCAATCACCATATGTTCCCACGTCCAAATAGGATTTGCTTGTTTCTGATCCTTCTCGAAGCGTTGCAGCCAGTCCGATGGAATAATGGCTTTGGATGTCTGCGGATCAAGAAAAGCTCCCCATAGACGGCGCAGAATCCATTCACTACGTTTCTGAAGCCGCTGTACTCGTAAATCACGAATCATCGTGACCCAAGCGAAGCTTTTTAGCACACTTACGGTCCGCAGCATATCCTCATCTTCTTTTCCTTCCTTTATAAAGGTGACCTTCTTCCAGTCTCCATCAGGAATCACCCCAAGACTTGCGACAAAGGTGCTGACCCAATAAGCCTTAACTTCACGCCGAGTTCTGGAATAGTCGTTCTCACAGGTTGGCATCTTTTCGATCCATACTCGAAGAAATGAACTAAGCACCTCTTCTACCTTAGCACGAATCCCGTCCTCCTCCCAACCCTTCCAGAAGAAATCCTCTAACGTTGTAATTTTCTCTACGATCAGCCGCTGAATATAGGAATCATGCATGAAGTGTTCATGCACTTCAATCTTTCCAGCCTTAATTCCATCCTCCAAATCATGTGCAGAATAAGCGATATCGTCGCAAAGGTCCATTAGCTGAGCTTCCAACGTTTTCTTACCTGCTGGAATTCCCCACTCTTTGCGAATCTCCGAAATATATGCCCATTCGTGAAGGTACATCCCCTTCTTCAGTGAGGTACCAGGAAACGGATATTTATTAATTCCGAGAAGCACAGCATCCGACAGATTTAAGCCATCAATATTCTCCCGCTTCTCCAGAAACATAATCAGCCGATAATTATGAGCATTTCCTTCAAAGTGCTCATAGCGCTGCTTCATCTGCTCATGAATGAGCAGCCTATCTGGACCTGTTGCTCCAGATTGCAGGGCAGCCTCATTCGTCTTCTTTTCAATAAGCTGGTCCAGAATGTTATCCAGTACCTCTTCCCCTTTATGCCCAAATGGAGGATGACCAAAATCATGAGCAATAGCCGCGCATTCTACGACCTCCGGATCAATTACAAGTCCTGGGTTCTCCGCTTTACTTGTCTCTACCTCTGGATAAGATCTAAGCAGACTTTTCGCTGCCTCACGAGCAATCTGAGCGACTTCAAGTGAATGAGTTAGACGCGTCCGGTAATAATCACCCGTGCCAGCCCCGAACACTTGAGATTTGCCTTGCAGCCTACGAAAAGTAGGCGAATGGATCAAGCGAGAATAATCACGCTCATAAGCAGCTCTCGACGTTTCTAGGCGGGTAATTTCCGGATATTGCCGGTGTTCTCTTTTTTCAATAAGTGTCATATTCCCACCCCTAACCAATTGTCTATATATTGAATTTCATTATAAGGCATTTTCATAACAATTTTCACATCAAAATACAAAATGCTATACCAATCCCAAACTGCAATGGAAGCAATCCACCAATCTAAAAGCCACTGAAATGGAGATATTAATCTTCGTAGGGAAAAAACATCTAGGAGGAATCCACTAAATGATTATGAAGAAATTGTCCGTAGCTCTTTTATCCACTTGCTTAATGCTATCCGTTGCTTCTGCGGCTTCCGCTTCTGCTGCACCAGTCGAAACGAAACATGAGAAAAAAATGATGCATGCTGAGAAAATGAAAAAAGAAAAAGAACATAAAATGCATGAAAAGAAAATGCATATGAAGAGCCACTCCACTAAAGGAATTCATGCAAAGAGCATGAAGGCTAAAAGCATTAACACTAAGAGCATTCAGATGAAAGCAACAAAAATGCCAAAAACAGGCCATGGCGGTGCTAGCGAACAAACTGAATAGGGAGGATGAAAGAGGGGAAATCCCCTCTTTCTTTTCTTAAACATGAAAAAATGGATCTCTTCATTAATCTTAACCTTCATCACTCTAACTACTGTCAGTTGTACTGACTCACATTCGCAGGAAAGCAGACCAGAAACGAAGTCACTACAAATACAGCAGCAAGAAACGATAACGCCTACTAAAGCTATTCAAAAGATCGATATTAAACCATCATTACCCAAACCTATCCTGCCTACTCAGCTTAGCATTCCAGCTATTAAAGTAAGCGCCAAAATAGAGACCGTTACGTTGCTTCCAGATGGACAAATGGACGTCCCTAAGGACAGCAATATTGCAGGAATTCTGTATCCAGGAATATTGCCAGGCGCTAAGGGAAATGTGATTTTAGACGGGCATGTGGATAGTTATATAGGTCCAGCTATTTTTTTCAACCTCAAAAAGCTTAAGCACGGTGATGAAATTACGGTATCCAATGCGGACGGGCGAAAACTAACTTATAGTGTAGAGTCTGTAGAAATCTTCACCACTGCTGAAGCACCCTTGGAACGAATCTTCGGTAAGTCTACTGAAGCCAGAATGAATCTTATTACTTGTACAGGGAGATATAGCAGAAAGAAGAAAGAACATGAAAAAAGACTGATTGTCTTTACAAAACTGAAACTATGAATATTTTGACCCTCCAAAGGAGCATTCTAAAATAAAAAAAACAGGTGAATTCATGAAAACTAGCAGCAAAATTATGATGACTACCCTCTCTCTCTTGTTATGCTTCACGAACTCCGCGCTAGGTAGCCCGAGCAAGAACCGCGACTACTACGAAAAAAGAGGAGACATGATTTGGGAAGTACATACTAACCAAAAAGTGATTGCATTAACGTTTGATGACGGTCCCGACCCTTCTGAAACCGATCAAATATTAAAGGTATTGAGTCAATATCATGCGAAATGCACCTTCTTTGCCATAGGAAAAAGAATTGCAGCGTATCCAGATGTGGCGAAACGAGTCATTTCCGAAGGACATGAATTAGCTAACCATACCTACAATCACGTTTATTTTAGAAAACCTATTAATAAAGCCCAGTTTGAGCGGGAGCTTAATTTAACCGAAGAAGAAATCATCAAGGTTTCTGGAAAGCATAGCGCTTTGTTCAGACCCCCGGGTGGCATGTATGACGAGACACTAGTTGATACTTCAAATAATATGGGCCTAAAGCCAATTTTATGGTCCTGGCATCAAGATACTCGTGACTGGAATCGCCCTGGCGTGCAGAGTATCGCGAACAAGGTTATTCGAAATGCACATAATGGTGATATCGTCCTGTTTCATGATCATGTGCATGGACAATCTCAAACCAGAGAAGCGCTTAAAATTATTTTGCCGGAATTAGAAAAGCAAGGTTTTCGATTTGTCACCGTTTCAGAATTAATCAAATTATCCAATACACAGCAAGCTGGTAAACCACAGTAGCCTAATTGCACAGGACTTCAAAATAAGGTAGTCTTGTCCTATTATGAAGTTCTGGAGGCTTTTGTCATGTCTGATAACACATCCTATACGACTGAGGAAATTGCCCGTTTACTGAAGATCTCGAAATTAAAAGTATATGATCTGATTAAAAAAGGGGAGCTTCCCTCCTACCGTGTAGGAAAACAGATGCGTGTGGATCAATCCGATTTAGAAGCCTACAAACAGAATGCTCGAAATGGAATGACCCTATCGACATCGCCGCTCACTTTTGCTGGAGCAAATCTAACACAAGCTGCCACACATTCTGGCCAATTTAATAGTAAAGCTACAGGACACAGCCTTGTGATTACAGGTCAGGATATGTCACTCGATATTCTAGCGACCTATTTGGAGCGTTGTTTGCCCACTGAGCGCCCTCTTCGTTCTTACGCTGGCAGTCTAGATAGTCTGATTGCCATGTATCAGGGCGAATCGGACATCGTCAGTACGCATCTGCTCGACGGGGATACTGGAGAATATAACCTTCCCTATATCCGTAAAATACTTGTGGGGTTCTCTTATGTTGTAGTCCGTCTGTTGACCCGAAGTGCAGGATTGTATGTTCAAAAGGGGAATCCTAGAGGTCTCCATGAATGGTCTCATTTACAACAGGATGGACTTAAACTGATTAATAGAGAACGAGGCGCTGGTGCACGTGTGTTATTGGATGAACAACTCCGATTGCACGGCATTCCTGCTGCAAGCCTATCTGGATATGAGCAGGAGGAGAATAGCCATTTAGCGGTCGCGGGTAAAGTCGCAAGAGGCGAAGCTGATGTGGCCATCGGTACCGAAAAAGCTGCTAAGATTGTCGATGGCATTGATTTCATTCCCTTGATTCAGGAGTCTTACGATCTAGTGATGCTTAAGAAACCGGAGCATGAGCAATGGATCGCCACCGTGATTGATATTTTACGCTCGCCAGCCTTTCAAAGTGAGCTTGGGTCCATTCACGGATATGATCTCACGCAATCCGGGATGATTATTTATGAGACCTGATGAGTCGCTGACTTACTTAACTGTATAGCGAGCAATCGAAATCTGCGTTGGTGCAGTGCGTCGAGCAGTGCGTCGAGCAGTGCGGAGCATGCGGCGGAGGAACATTTAGTTGTATTTCGTACAACTACAATCCTGCTAATAACTCGCAAAATAGATATAACTGTATTTAGTACACCTATTTCACTTGATTTCTCCCCTATACGGGATTTTTCTAGTTTTTAGTTGTATAGAATACAGTTAAAATCTAAATAATCCCTTTTCCATCCGAAATAAGTGTACAGAATGCAATTATCTCAAAGGTTCTTCAAGATTTGTGCTATAGATCTGCACTGACGAGCTTCTGCTGAAGATTCATACTAAAAATAGCGATTTACAAAAAACACCAGCCAACGTTTCTCCATTCCTCGGAGAATCACTGGCTGGTGTTTTTAAGTACGCCGGTTCACAAACATCAACATTACAGCAGACATAACAATAATAGAGCACACCCACATCCAAGCAAGAGTCATATTGCCGCCATCTACCGCAACATAGATCGCTGTAGGCACTGTCTGCGTGCGGCCAGGAATATTCCCGGCAACCATGATCGTAGCGCCGAACTCTCCTAAACCACGAGCAAAGCCGAGAACGTACCCTGCAGCGAGTGAACGGCCTGCAAGGGGCAATGTGACATAACGAAGTACTTGCAACTCGCTTGCTCCCTGCGCACGCGCCGCATCCTCAAGATCCGGTTCCACGCCTTCAAAGCCCGCCTTCACTGTGCGATAAACGAGAGGAAAAGCGACGACAACCGCGGCGATAACCGCAGCCCCCCATGTGAAAAGGATCGTATGCTCCGTCATCTGTTCATACCATCTGCCAATCCAGCTGCGGCGACCTAAGACGACCAACAGCACAAATCCGACAACTGTCGGCGGCAACACAAGTGGAAGCAGCATTACAGTATCGACCAAGCTATAACCAGGGAATTTACGACCCGCCATAGCCTTGGCTGCAGCCGTTGCCAGAATAAACACAATGATGCTGGTAAGTACTGATATTTTTACGGAAAGCCATACCGGGGCGAAGAAATCAGTCCAGTTTATTTCCATCCTTAACCACCCCGCTTCTACTTATGATCTCTTATTAAGGAAGCAAGAAGCCATAGCTTGCAAAAATATCACTAGCTTCCTTACTCTGAAGATAACTGTACAGTTCCTTGGCTTCCTTCTGATTCTTCGAATCCTTCACGATACCCGCCGGATAATTAATGGCTTTGTGGACATGCGGGCCAACAGTAAGGGCGATCTTCGTCTTTTTTGAAGTCAACGCATCTGTCTTATATACAAAGCCTGCATCGACATTCCCCGTTTCGACGTAGGACAGAACCTGACGTACATCCTTCGCAAATACAAGTTTGTTTTGCAGCGTATCCCATACCTTCTTCGCAGTTAACGATTGCTGAGCATATTGGCCAGCGGGCACAGATTCAGGCTGCCCTACCGCTACCTTCTTAAAGGATTTATCCGTAAGTTGAGTGATCGTATTTAATGAAGCTTTTGAATTCGAAGGTACGACAAGAACCAACTGATTCTTAAGCAGAACCTTATGGTCAGAGATCAGTCCAGCATCCACTAAAGCATTCATCTGTTTATCCCCTGCAGAGAAGAACAGATCAGCCGGAGCACCTTGCTCAATCTGCTTCTGTAATGTGCCAGATGCAGCATAATTAAAGACTAAATCAATATCGGGATGTTTCTTCTCATAGAGAAGCGCCATTTTATCTAAGCTATCTTGCAAGCTGGCTGCAGCGGATACTATAATTTCTGTCTTCTTGGCGGCTGCCTCTACCTCCACCACTGCGCCCGCAGATAAATTCACAACCAAAAAAATTGCTAATATACCAAAGATTCTGATTGACCATTTCTTAAACATTTCCATTCCTCCCATTTTCACATATATATGTAGATGCTATTCTAGCATACGTTTTTTCGATTTTCTATAGATTGAGTTGTGTTTAGATATGTTTAGTTATATATTGTTATAATTAGATAGTTAGAAATGAGTACATCTTCGACTTACTCGCAAAAAAAGGATGCCTCCGGCAACCATTTAAATGGTTGCACAAGCACCCCATCTTTCGAATTGAACGAAGGTCAAATGAGCGTGTCACTACTTATAGTGCGAGCTCCATTTTTCCAACTGCTGCCTGATTACTTCACGATAATAGTACGGTTCAATGATTTCCGCTTCCTCTTCGAATCTCTTAATCCAGCGGACAAATCCTATATCTTGTTCCACTGCAACTTTAAAGTGAAAACATCTAGATTGACGATCCACTTTACTTGGCTTAAAAGGTAATTCGTCCTTCTTAATTCCTTCCATTACCCGTTCCGAGAATTTCACTTTAAATTCTACCTGTAAACTATCCCTATCTAGTGACCATTTCTGCTTCATAAAGGCTTGAACATCAAACGCTTCCTTCGAAAAAAAACGATTTAATGGCTTCACATTAGAAAAATCGTTGATATGATATGTACGAATAACACCCTGACGATGACAAAATCCAATGAGATGAAAACGACTTTCCAGCGGGACCAGACAATAAGGATCAATGGTGATCCCTTTCTCTTCTAATGCATTCTCACTATAATTCGCTTGAATACTCTTTTGTTTTAATAAAGCCTCCAGGATCGGAGTAAGAAATGAGTGTTGTTCCATATGTGAACTGTTTCTTGTTCTTTCTGCCCACCCCACCCCTACTTCTCTTCTTGCACGTTCTATTGATTCTTCTCTCTCTGCCTTACGTTTATATTCAGCTGCGACTATTTTTTCATACGCGCTTTCAAAATCTATGGGTAATGCTGGTTTTATATCTTCCATAATATAGCGTAATTGCGAAAATGCGTTTGCTTCTTCTTCCGACCAATCCAAGGGATAGAGTGCAAAATTTCCAATAAAAGCATAACCTTTTCCATGCCCCAGGTGGGTTATGGGAATATGCATGGCACTAAGCGCGTCCATATCCCGGTAAATCGTTCTCTCGCTGTTGCCGCAGCGTTCCGCCAATTCACGGGCTAATATCCCTGGCTTGGCTTGAACAAGTGTAATAATGCGCATCAGTCGGATTAATCGGTCTGTCATATTCAGTTCCCCTTGATTTATGGTTAAATAGACCCATTATTTTATGAAAAAAAGTAAAATTGTGATAGAACTTTTTTACTATGTTACCACATTTTATATTACAATTCTTCTTATAATTTTCCGCCGAATCCGCTGAAAAATCCAATTTATGTATAGGTCTTTTTTCGCTTATATGCATCCTCGTGCAGTGAGTCCTATATTAAATTCCACCAACGGCTTTACTTCGTTGCTGATGCTCGAACCCGATCTGTTTATATAACATTTCAGCCTCTTTAAGCAGCAAAGGATCTCCAGAGCGTACTGCGAGTAGCAAAATCTTATCCGCATGCCGATTGAGCATTTCGTGAGCTTCACTATGCTGGCCTTTACTTCGTAGTGCCTCTGCTTCTTCAACCGTTTCAGCCGTCTTCAACAATTCCAGATGCTTCTCAACATAAAAGCAGCAAGTATCGCTCAGAATGCGCGTATGATGCGCGTACTCCAGTTCAAGTACCTTCACGGGAAGTTCACGAACGCGCTCTACGGTTGGTTTTTTATACTTCCACTGTAGGGATAATGCTTCATACTTACCTGCTACAGAACTAGAAGTAGTGAACTCCAATCCTATGAATTTGCGTTGTCCTGTTTTTATTTTTCCTAGTTTAAGCAAGAGAGAATTTCCTTCCCCTACCTCCATTTCACATCCATAACAGCGCTTAAAAGTTACATGTGGCTCAAGCCAAACTCGTAGTTCAATATCACGTGCAACCACTTTGTGGCTGCTTGGTCGGCTATTTTCTGAAGGCAAATTTCCTTTCCATTCGACAAGTAAAACTACATCACGATTTCCACCTGCAAAAATACGATCTTGACCCCACGTAAATATAGGAGTAATACTTTCCATCATATTTTCCACCTCTTTCTTATTTTGGGTCTTCTATTAATGTACCAATAATGGCGGACAACTCCATGTCATGGAATGTATGTTCGGTTCTATATTATCGACAAAAAAAGAGCCATTCTACATACTAAGTAGACTGACTCTCGCAAAAACAGCCCCTTTTGTCTGTTTATGACGAAAATTTTATATTTTTAACTTTAACGACTCTGAAGTTTAGGCTGCACTCGCTCCCGCTTAAAAAATAGTCCCAGCGCCCATTTGGCGCAAAGCAGAGAAAATATAAAAAATAGGATGGCCCAAAATATGGCCGGCACCGATGTCATCCTTGCCAGGTTACTGGCATCTCCCGCACGAGATGGGGATACAACGGCCGCATATACGAGAAATAAACTTCCCATTACAGACTCTTCCAAGGTCAAAAAAGCTAATAACAAATAATAATATTTGCTGGCCTTTTTCCACACCACCAGCATTAAAATATTCAGCGTAATAAACCCGCCTAACCACATCATTCCGAAGCTTCCCCGCACGTACATTACCAGCATAATCAATGCTACTGTAGTAGCTAAAATAAGTCCCCAATCATGCCGTCCTTTACTGTAGAGATAGAAGAGCAGCAATGCAAATAAAGAAGCCAGCACATACCCGGATAACGACACTAGTATCGCTCTGCCTCCATCTTGAATGGCTGTATAGGTGACCCCACTATGATTTGCATATAGCTCAATCCGTAGCACACTGCCAGACAGCAGTAGAGTCACCAGCGCATGACCAAATTCATGAATCATCGTGTCCAAATTCCGAAACAAAGATGAGAATGGAATCAACCTCGTCAAAAAAGCAGATCCGACCAAAAATAACATTGTCTTAAGCCATTTATTCATTCCGTAGCAGCCCCTTTCCGTCCAAAGTATACGATAAATAGTCCCTCTTCTCAATCATGTAGAGCACAGCCTTGTTGTTCTTCACAAGGATGTGTAACCTCACTTCAAGCAGGCAAATATTACTGATCCAAGAAGCCCTATTCACGTTTAGCGTACGCTGTCAGAAGCTGTCAAGCTGTGTTAAAATAAAAGAAATACAAGCCTAAATTGGGTGGTGATTATATAGATGAAACAACGTAAATACCGTAAATATCTACAGCTGTTATGTTCGCTCCTGCTTCTGCTGACCCTTTCCATATCTCTTCCGGCCCCAGTAGCAAAAGCCAATATATTCAGTGATATCTATAATGGATTCAAAAGCTTCTCTGAGCTTCCGAATGAAGTCAATGAATTGAAAGAAGGATTTCAGCAGACAGCTGAAGAGCTACAACAGGCGAAAGATAAGCTTACGAATACCATGCAGGAAATGGAGGCCTACCGGACACAGAACGAAGCCCTGCAGGAGCAGAATCGCCAACTAACGCAAATGGTGGATGAGTTGCAAAATGACCGGACGGCACGCGAAGAATATTATCATAAAATCAAAGTGACTATTTTTACGGGGATTGGTCTAATTCTGGGGTATTTTATACTCATCCGTATTGTTCGTTTCAGCATGCTTCACCGTTCTAGAAAAGGAGACCGCCTGCGCTAAGCTTGAACATTCAGTAAAGATCACGTCTACAGCATGAGGGAGATGAAATATGAACATCGATGTCCAAGATGAAAGCGACAGCGGGAGCGGACAAGCCGTAGCCTTCACCCTTGGGGAGAAGGAAGAGGTTCATGTGCTGCACCCACAGCAAATTATCGCTTATCAAGGACCTGCCACTGGACGGGCGGACAGATTTATGGATGTAAAGGGCATCTATCGCAAGCGAAAATTGATTCGTTCGGATATGTCTGGTCCTTGCCATTTTGTCGCAGCCCTTCCACCAGGTTATCGGGTAAAGATTCTGCAGCTTGATGGAAAGAGCGATTTATTGTACGACTTTAAACATCTCTTCTTCTACAGCAAGGGAGTTACGATGGATACACGAGTGCTAAGTATGAAGAATGTGCTCGTTACACGTGATATTGTGAAAGTGAAATTTACGGGTAACGGCATCATTGGCATATTGACCGAAGGTACGGTATGTGAAGCTGAGCTTCATCCTTACAACCCGCTCTATGTGGATGCAGGCAGCATTATTGCCTATCCTGAGAATGCGAAGCTGGAGCTTACCGTTTACGGCAACCATTTAGCTAGCCAGCATATGAGCTATCACTGGAAGATGACGGGCCATGGCCCTGTGTTGTTTCAGGCCGGACGCCAGAATCGCCGATTTGAAAGAGATAATAACGATGATGGAATTATTAAACGATTTCTGCGCGAAGCCGTGCCATTTGGTGGAGTATTTATTAAATAGAATGCTTCAAAAAAAGAGCGCCATGCGTTAACCATACGCAGGCGCTCTTTGTGTATTCTATCCTATAAGGATGTTGTCTTAGCCGATAAAGGCATTCAGCATCCAAGCATGTTTCTCAATGCTGCTTCTGATGCCAATCAGCAGATCCGCAGTTGGTTGATCGCTCAATTCTTCAGCAGTAGCAATTGCATCTTGCAGTTCTTTAGCAACAGTCTTAAAATCTCTCACGAGCTCAAGTACCATACCTTTAGCATCTTCACCGCCACGAGCTTCTTGTAAGTCGGACAATTCAAGATATTGCTTCATTGTGGAGGCTGGTTGTCCACCAATAGAAAGCAAACGCTCAGCTAAATCATCTGCATAACCCGCAGCTTCATTGTATAGCTCTTCAAACTTCTCATGCAATGTGAAGAATTGAGATCCGCTAACATACCAGTGATAGTGATGAAGCTTTACTCCGAGCAGGAACCAGTTCGCAGTTTGGCGGTTCAAAGCAGCTTGCAGTTCAGTATGGTTCTTTAATTGTGTTGTCATTAATAAAACCTCCTATGGTTCATTTATTATAATTGTATTTAGACTCATTCTAAATCTATATACAATTTAACACACTCTTTCGTATTTTGCAACTATTCTGGAGATTATATGTTGTGCCGATTCTAGCACAGCTTATGGTGTGAAGCCTATTATGTGTGTCACACTTTGGTAAAAAGTCTCTTCTCTAGATTAGAGAAACATCCTCCTCCGCGGTCTTTCCTTTCCTGCTGCGGAAGAAAGCCCTCATCTCATCTCGCTTACTCTTTGGACTTAGGACGTACACAGTATCCCCAGGCTCAATAACAGTACTGCCATGCGGAGTGACAATCTTTTTATTGCGGATAATGGCCGTAAATAAGATATCATCCGGCAGACCTATTTCTGAAATCTTCTGTCCAGCAATCGGCATATAAGGATTAATTCCAATATGGTTAAACTCCGAGTCTGTCTTGCCAAGAGCCACCAGCTCCATCAGGGAAGGCTGATCTGAATCTTCTTGCCCCACAAGCTTCAATCGGGATGCTAACGGGGATATACTAGTTCCCTGAATCACCGCCGAGGTCAGTACGACAAAGAAAACAACATTAAAGAATAGTCGTCCATGAGGCAGGTCAGCCAGCAGCGGATAAGTCGCTAACACAATCGGAACGGCTCCACGAAGTCCTGCCCAAGAAATCAAAGTCTTCTCGCGGAACGTAAATTTGGAAAAGTGCAGGCTTATAAATACACCGATTGGTCTAGCTACAACCATCAGAATAACGGACAACAAGATACCATGCCATGCCACTTCCGCCAGCTCCTGTGGAAATACTAACAAACCCAGCAGTATGAACATAAATATTTGCATCATCCAAGCAAAGCCATGACTAAAATTCATAATGGTACGGTGATACATGAGCTCGGAATTTCCAAGCGTAAGGCCCATAACATAAACAGCCAGCAGCCCGCTGCTATGTACCCATGCAGATAAACCATAGGTCAGTACAGCAAAGCCAATCGCCATTACTGGATAAAGACCTGTGGAATCCAGGTTAATTCGATTGATACAGAAAACTGCGATCTTCCCCAGCACAAAACCCAGTACTAAGCCAATGCCCATCTCCCATATAAAAGACAACAGAAGCCCCCATATCGCCATATCCGGATGCTGTATCCATTCGATTAGCGAGACTGTCAAGAACACCGCCATTGGATCGTTGCTTCCTGATTCTGCTTCTAACGTCGAGGTTAGACGTTTATCAATGTTCTTACCGCCGAGTACCGAGAAGACTGCAGCCGCATCTGTCGATCCAACGATCGCTCCAAACAGAAAGCTTTCCGGCCATGACACATCAAGGATTAGCTTAGCAAATACCCCTACAATGACCGTCGTCATGATTACGCCTACCGTTGATAAGGATAATGCTGGCCGAATAACAGGTTTAATATCCTTAATATTCGTCTGCATGCCACCTTCGAATAATATGACAACCAATGCGAAGATCCCGGCCATTTGCGTTAAGGAAGCATTGTTAAAAAAAACAAATTGGCTTAGCACCATCCCCGCAGCAAGAAACAGCACTAAAGCTGGCATTCCAAATTTAGTGGAGAACTTGGTGGAAAATACGCCTACAAGCAGGAGTGCTGCCAGTAATAATATAATATTATCTGCAAGTTGGGACACCGATTATTCACTTCCCTTTCTCTTCTAGCTTTAAAATATAAGAAGCTTCCTTATTTATGTACTTTATTACCCTTTTCGATATCCTTTTGAGACATTGAATAATATAAACAAGATTGGAGATTTCATTCCCCGGGCCTTATACTTTATGTAAATGCTTTCTCCCCATCGTCTGTACATATAGGAGGTTGAATGTTATGCAATTGAGATTAATTAAACCTGCGGAGCTAGACCAAGCGGCTCGGCTCGCAGATTCTGTCTTTCGTGAACCGGGTGCCACTTCAATGAAAGAGCTGTTTCCACTTATTTTCCGCCCTGGACTCAGTCATTCCTACGCGGCGATTGCCGATGACGGAACGGTTGCTGCTTTTATGGGACTCGTACCCTCTACGATCAAAACTGGAGATACTTTCCTGAATGTATTCTCCATAGGTGCTGTCTGCACCGATCCCGCTTTTCGTGGCCAAGGGCTGGCGGGCCAACTTCTGCAGCTATGCCAGAGTCACGCTGCCGAGGCCGAGGCATCGCTGATTTTTGTCTCGGGTGATCGTTCGTTATACACCCGAGCAGGGTGCGTACCGTTCGGAGGTACGCAATTTGCCGAGCTGAACGCAAGCTCGGCTCAGGCACTTGCAGCCGCAGCAGGCGAAGAATGGACGCTGCGGCCAATGCAGCCGGGCGACTTCTTCGCCGTCTACCGGCTGCTCAATGAACGCGAAGCCGGACATGTGTACAGTCCGGGTGAGCTGGCGCTGCTGCTGGGGACCGGGGCTTACGCGGGTGTGATGGGCTTAGCCCAGCGCACACTCGTAGCCGTTCGGGACGGCAGCATCGAGGGGTTCGCCGCGGTGGCTGTGCCCGCGGCGGCAGAGGTGCCAGCGCCGAACACGGCGACGGCGGTGGAATGGGCCGGCCAGCCGAGCGCGGTAGCGGCATTGCTGGCCAAGGCGGGCTTGTGCGGCGGCGTTGGCGCGCTGCAAGTGCCTGTGCCGTGGCAGGAGCGCGGCTTGCTCGCGCTCTTGCGGGACGCCGGCGCCTCTTTAAGCGCCGGCGCGAACAGCGGAACGGTCTGCATCGCAGACCGGGAAGCGCTTTTGCGGCAGACCGAAGGCTGCCGCAAGGGCCACGACTTGTCGTCCGTGCAGGACGACAAGGAGCTGATCTCGCTGCTCTTTGATCCAGCGAGCCCGCTTCACAGCTCTGATTCCTCGGGGGAATCAGAGGCAATTCCCTTGCCGTATATGTCTGGTCTACGTTTCATTTGACGGATTTAAACAATAAAACGGAAACCGTCCTTTTAGGGACGGTTTCCGTTTCTGCAAGAAAGAGAAGGATAATTAATGCCGTGGAACATATACATTCTGATCTACAAGCAAAATCACCCTCGCAGGTGAATAAGCCTCTGTTAACTTAACATTGGAGTGTACGAGGCAATCATTGTTGTACCTTTTGTAAAATTTCATATCCCAAACTCCCCCACCTTCTGCACTCAGTCTAAGAAATTGTGATGGGGCGTTGGGGAGGGAGTTTTATGGGGAAAAACTCCCTCTATTTAGGATGATTTCCTCACAATTGCCCAGTTATGCGGAATTTCTCCCTATAATA
>NZ_NFVA01000152.1 GCF_002264395.1 Paenibacillus sp. VTT E-133291 | reverse complement strand
TAAGCTTGACTAAAACATGCATTTCGGAGGTTAAGGTCCGCTCGGTCCGTCCCAAAGAGGTGTGTGTTAATTGGAAACAGGGCTCCCCATGCCTACCTGTTGAATACAGGCCCCTCCCTTGAATTCGTTTCACATTTCTCCGCAATCTCTTATAGTAAAATAGTTGTATTTCCTACACTTATAAGAAGTATTGGCATTTCCAATCGCCTTTAGTTGTATTTGATGCAATTAAAAATTCAATGTGCTAGCTTTTAGGCCTTATGCGGAGAAAATAGTTGCAGAGAATACACTTAAAAGACTAATTTCCACCCAATATGTGATTTTAATTGTACAAAGTGCAGTTATTTGAAAAATGCTCCTGTCACCCGAGCGGCATTTGGAGCCAGTGTGGCCTTGGGAGACTGAGTGTTTTCTAATCTCAGCATTACAAAAAATCTCCCTGCATCCTCTGCAGGGAGATAGCATTAACGCAAAGTTTAGTTATTCTTCAGCCATACTACATTATCTTCTTCTTGACCGTTTACCGGCCACCAATGGAAGCCATCCTGAGCAAGCAATTGATCCGCTTCAACCGGACCCCAAGTGCCAGCAGGATAAGAAGATAAATCACGCGACTCTTCCTTCCAAGCCTTCGCAATACGATCCACGAACGACCATGCCGACGATACCTCATCCCAACGAGTGAAATAAGTGGAATCTCCACGTGCCGCGTCATGAAGCAAGCGCTCGTAAGCTTCCGGGGAATTAATTCCAACCAAGCAGCTCTGACAGAAGTCCATAGCTAGTGGTTGAATTTCAGACTCGGAACCCGGCTTCTTGGCATTAATCTTTACATAAATGCCTTCCATTGGGTTCACACGGATAACAAGCAGGTTAGGCTCCAGCGTATGCTTTTGTCCCAAATAAACATTGGTTGGCATTCCCTTGAACTCAACTACCACTTCCGTTGTCTTCACCGGTAGACGTTTACCTGTACGAATATAGAAAGGAACTCCAGCCCAGCGGAAGTTATCTACAAACACACGGGCAGCAAAATACGTCTCAGTACTCGATTCAGGATCAACCTTATCTTCCTGACGATAAGCAGGAAGGGGCTTTCCACCATGCAAGCCTTGAATATACTGTGCTCTCACGACGTTCTCACGAACCTCGTCAGATGTACCATAAGGACGAAGGGAACGAAGTACCTTCACCTTCTCGTCACGAATATCTTCTGCAAGCAGACGGCTTGGTGGTTCCATTGCGATCATAGTCAGCAGTTGCAATATATGATTCTGGCCCATATCCCGTAACGCTCCAGCATGGTCATAATAACCACCACGCTCTTCAACACCTACGGTTTCGCCAAGTGTAATTTGAATATTGGCAATATGCTTATTATTCCAAAGCGGTTCGAAAAAAGCGTTGGCAAAACGAATGACTTCGATATTCTGAACCATTTCTTTACCAAGATAATGATCGATCCGGTAGATCTCCTCTTCCTTGAATACCTCACGGATCTGCTCGTTCAGCTGCTCAGCTGACTCCAGATTATATCCAAAAGGCTTCTCGATGACGAGGCGATTCCAACCTGTGCTATCCAGCATGCCGCCAGCCTTAAGGTTGAACGAGACACTGCCGAACAATTCAGGTGCCAACGCAAGATAGAACATCCGATTGCCCGGAATTCTGAACTTCTCTTCAAGAGCTTCTGTTTGAGCTCTTAATTCACGGAAGCCATCAATATCGTTGATGTCCAGAGATTTGTATTCAAAATGCTGTACAAACTCATTCCATTCGTTCTCTTCTCCCGCTTTATAACGGCAGAATTCAAGGATGGATTCCTTCACATCACTTCTAAATTCTTCCTGAGTACGCGGGCGCCGCGCCACGCCAATTACCGCAAAATCATGTGCCAGCTTACCTTCACGGTACAAGCTGTAAATCGCCGGGAAAAGCTTACGCCGGGCTAAATCTCCGGTTGCCCCAAAGATAAAAAAGACAGCACCGGGTGTGTGCAGTGCATCAAGGGTTTGATTTTCAGCCATGGCTCCTCATCTTTCTGTATGTAATATAGTTTATTGACATTCTCAGCGTCGAGTAAACGACGTTATGTCATTTTAGCATATTCCTAAAAAGGATGCTATCAGATTCCTGACAAATACTCTCGGGATTTCGCGAATTTCAATTAAAATTTCTTATTACTAATTATATCTTTGCTTATAAAAAAGGAATTTGTCAGTATTCGATGGTGATTAATGGTAAGCCAATGGTTAGGCGATTCGTCCCATTTTGATCTTCCTGATGCACTGCGATTTGCGCTGAAACCGAATGGTTCCCGCTGACTACCGAGCGTTTCAAATCAGGAATCGAATACGTACGGCTGACTGTTGCTACATCCTTATAGCTCTCTTTCTCACTCACAGTTTTAAACTGCTCTTTAAGTAACCCTTCGGTTTGCGACAATACACCTTCAGGTCCCCCCTGGTTTTCAGCTATTCCTTGAAGGGATACATTCCATTCTGCCTTGATGTTACTCTGTTCTAGGATTGTACTAACTTCATCGGCAGCCCCCTGAAAGCTAACCTTATCCTTTAAATCAGCAGTATCTAACGTCACAATAACATAACTATTTCCTTTTCCAAGCTCGCTCCAAAATAAGGAGAGACGTGATCCATATGGTTGTACCGCTGCTGAACGATAGGTCATATGCCCATCTTCATCAATTCCTGACGGTACTGTCAATCCAAGGCGGGCGCTAAGCTTAGCCACTTCAACAGAAGGATCATTGTAACCGCTGATTGCCCCTTGCCATTTTAAGACGATACGCAGTGGTGAACCGGATACCGTTGTTTTCGTCCCGAGATCTATTAAACTCATCAGTGAAGCATTCAGTTCCGATGTTACTGATGTATGCGAAACAGCTTCGTCTTGATCGATTGATTTTGCTTTAGCGCTTTGAAGGTTTACCAGTAAAGCTACAGTGCAGCACAGGAATAATAATATAAAAAGAGTCCCTTTTTTTGTTCCATTGTTCAACATAGCCTTCAGCATAATTTATTCTCCCTTTCGAACCTCTCTAGCAATCTACTAGACAGTATGTACGAATTAGGAGATTCTAAACTTATGCATTAAAAAAGACTGAAGCAAGAGGCTTCAGCCTTTGGTTTCTATTCAGCTAGTCCATTTTTATATGCATAAATAGCTGCTTGGGTTCGGTCTTCCACACCCAGCTTCGCGAGAATATTCGTTACATGAAATTTCACAGTCTTGATCCCAATAATTAGTTGGTCCGCGATATCCTGATTCGATTTACCTTGCGCCAGCAGACGTAATACTTCCATCTCGCGCTCTGTAAGCTCTTTATAAGCAGGAGATTCACCCTTTGCATTGTTTCTAAAACGATTCATCATTTTAGAGGCGACCTGTGACTCCAGTACAGACTGGCCTCTTGCCGCGGCACGGATGGCATCTGCCACTTCAGTAGCTCGTGAGGTCTTTAGTAAATAACTGAATGCACCTGCTTCAATCACCGGATACATTTTTTCATCATCCAGATAGCTTGTCAACACAATAACTTTGATTTCGGGATACTGCTTCATTAGCTGTTTGGTCGTTTCAATTCCATCCATACCATCCATTACGAGATCCATCAGGACTACATCCGGATTGTACTCTTGTGCCAGGCGGATACCTTCTTCCCCACTTCCAGCTTCCCCTACGACTTCTATTCCGTCTTCAGTACCTAGAACAGCAGCTAGTCCAATCCGTACCATTTCATGATCATCTACAAGCAATACCTTAATGGCTTCCTCCATCTCCATGGTCACTCTTTCCTCCTATTATTCATTGACTAACGGAACGGTAATTTCAATCCGCATTCCTTTGCCCGGAGCGGTAATAAACTGAATGGAACCTCCGATTTCATTCATCCGCTCCTGCATATTCGACAAACCGTAGGAAGTTTGTTTACTATCATCCATTTCAAAACCAATCCCATCATCACGGAGCGTCAACCGTACCGTATCTCCTCGACGATGCAGCCTAATTTCCATCTTTTCTGCTTTCGCATGACGAAGCGTATTAGAGATTGCCTCCTGCACAATACGGAATAAGTGATTCTCTACCCCTTTTAGCAATTGTACATCAGGGTCCATCTCGAACACGATTTCTATCGGTACTTTAACCTTAAGCTCCTTGATCAGCTCCTGTAGCCCCTGCTCTAATCCCTTACCTTCCAAATAAACAGGTCTTAAGTGCAGCAATAATGCTCTCATCTCTGATTGTGCTACAGCAGACATTTCCTCAATCAGTGCAATTTGCCGTTGCGCCTTGTCAAAATCCTTCTCCAGGGTCCGGCCTACAGCCGTGGCGGTCATAGAGATCGCGAACAGCTGCTGAGAGACAGCATCATGCAATTCACGCGCAAGCCGTTGCCGCTCTTCCATAATAGCAGATACTCGTGCTTGCTCCGCGAGCTTCGCGTTATTTGTAGACAATCGCTGCAGTGTTGTCACTTGGTTTTCCCATTTTCCGCTGATTCGGCCCAATTGTTCTCCGAGCCTTCCCAGCTCATCATCGCCCAAGTCTGGCATAGATAGCGTTAAGTTTCCCTTCTCCCACAATACGAGCGTTTCTCTCAGGCGTTCCAACTTTCGCTTTACCCGAAAGCTCTGATAGAAGCCAAAGCCAACTCCGAACCCCATGGGCAGCAGAATTAAAGTGAAGGCCGTACGTAATCCAATCGTCCAGCTTTCAAAAGGTTTCAAATAGCCATATGTATACATGGTGTACAATATCACTAGCAGCATGACAAAAGAGAACAGAGCCCCCTCACCCATACTGCGTGACATCATATTTTTATTCTTTCTTTCCATACGGGGACCCTCCCTTCAGTATCAAACTAATCAGGATAATCGCACATCCAAATCTCCCATCAAATAAGACACACTAAACTTTACCTTATACTCACTGCTCTCATAGTTAGGGGATTTCCAGTTCAGACGGTTTAGCATACCTGTGTCCCGCTGGTTACCAAATTCAATCGATCCAAAAAGCACAAAGGCTTCGATTTCTATCCCGTAATCATCTGACAATTGAATGTCCATATCCCCAAAGATACCTTGAAACAGCATCACCGTTTCTTTTTGCTCCGCCATAGCCAGTGAAAGATCAAGATCGGCCTCTCCAAGGATATGCCATGAGCTGAGGCTATGCATCACCCAGGGTGAGCGATCCCAGTCAAATCTAGACGAAAAGTTCTGCTTCTGCATGAACCCTTCCTTACGCTGAACTCTTTTGGATTTAGTAAAAAACATCCCTAAAGAAATCAAGCAAATCCCCAGTACCAGCACCAAATGATCCAGCAAAAGCAATATAGCGCCAATTCCGAGCAGCTTATAACCCTGCTTCACTTTGCCTGACGTCGTGCGGTAGACTCCTAGGAACAGGAATAGAAGCGCGACAATGGAGAAAAAGCCGAGCCATCTACCAAAAATCATCATGCAGCCAATACCGATCAGTCCGATGGCAATCAAACGGTTTCGTTTATCCATTTCGCACCTCCTACAAGATATATTATAGCCAGCCGCTACAAAAGCCATATCGGTATGGAGATCCATACCGTATGGCTTCTTCTTGTCCAGCATATCATATCTGCTTAAGTTTTAGGAACAGGATTTAATCTTCTTTTTTGTTTAAAGAAGGAGCAGCCGGTGTATCATTCAGCTTGCTTCTTAATGCAGCCAGTTGCTCATCCACTTTCAGTTGCTTCTCAACATCGACTGGTTTAGTGTAGGCAGCGGATGGGCTGTAAGGTGCACGCATTACATCTGCTTCTGCTTCAAGCTGCATAATCTTCTCTTCCATCCGGTGGAAGCCGAGTGACGCACTGCCACTTTCGATGGAATGCACGCTACTGATTTGTGTCATTTGTTTCTTCGCCTTAGCCATTTGAGCGCGGGATACGAGCTCGTTACGCTTGTTGCGCAGCTTGTAGAATTCATCCTTCATATCATGCAGCTGTCCAACCAATTCCTTCGCTTGCACTTCAGCCTGAGCATGAAGATCGCTGTATTCCGCTTGTTTTTGATCGAAGTAGATTTTTTCTTCCAACAGCTTGCGAGTCACTTCTTCTTGGCCGTTTTTCAATGCCAATTCAGCTTGTGCTCCACGTTGTGCGGACATTTTTGCTGCTTCTTCCACGCGTTGCTTCATGCGACGTTCGTTCGCCATTTGCTTGGCAACTGTAACTTCCGCTTCGTGAATTTCAGCCTCCATATCGCGCAGATATTGGTTAAGCATTACGATTGGGTCCTCTACCTTATCCAACAAGTCATTTACCGACGCCTTAGTCATATCTTTAATTCTTTGAAATACTCCCATGATTTACAATTCCCCTTTCTCATATTTAGACAGTTTTTGTTTGAGTTCTTCTACTTCTTTTTGCAGAGCCTTCTTCTCGATATCCTTCATCATCGCATCCAAACCGGAATCCGGAGCTGAATAAGCGTTGTTCTTTTCAAAATTAGGATTGTAGTTAGGTTGGCGTCCGTAAGGTCCATGTCCGCCATTAGCCTGCGGTCCGTGTCCATGTTCTGGTCTACCTGAGTAAGGACCATCGAATGGGCCACCCGGTGCACCAGGGCCTGGTCCGAAAGGATTATAATGCGTAGGCTCCTTCGGAATGACCAGCGCAGCGATGAAGTACACTGGAATCACGGCACCTCCTGTAAACGGAATGCTGACCAGTAACAGAATCCGGAATAGCGTGGAATCAATACCGAGTGTCTCAGATAATCCACCTGCAAGACCCGTCATCACTTTATCTCTTGTTGAACGATATAATCGACTCATAGCGCTACTCCTTTCCACCATTGTTCAGTTTCTCCTTTAAGCGTGCCATTTCTCTTTCGAGTACGGTAGCTACAGTCTCACCTGCTTGCACCGCATATTCCTGCCCCATGCGACGTACATCGCGCAGGCTCTTCGCTTCTAATTCCCAATCTGACATCCGATCTTCCAGACGTCCGAACATTTTGGGAACATCACCACCGTTACCATAAGCACTTGCTCTTTGATTCATCCGTTGCTGCAGTCTCAGCGACTCCATCCGGGCTGCGTAATACTGACGTTTGCTATAAACTGTCTGATACTCTATTTTCAGCTCATTCAGCTGTCCTTCAAGTTCAAACAAGGATTGCTTACTTTGTTCAAATAGCCCGCTGTACTGCTCCAACTTTTCCTCGTGAATGATCTTTTCTTGCAAAGCCAGCTTTGCAAGATGATCTTCTCCTGCTTTTAATGCGAGTAACGCCTGTTCCTCACGTTTGTTTCTCATGGCAGTCGCTTGGTTCACTTGCTGTTGCAATTGCTTCGTATGGGAAGCGTATTGCTGATACAATCTTTCAGCTTCACTGATTTCCTCGCGAGTTGAATGTAGAAATTGATCAATTAGCTTCACAGGATCTTGACTTTGCTCTAGACGTTCATTTAGATTAGCTACTGTAATATCCCTCATGCGACGAAAAACACTCATAATCTCCTGCTCCCTCCCTGCTTCTTGTTTAAGTACAATTCTTCTTAATAAGTACCATTTCTTCTACCCTTTAAAGCTGACACTCCCCATACGATCAACGCCACACCTAGAAGTGGTCCGATGATCCAGGAAAGCTTCGCGATCAAGGTCATGACACCAATGAACATTAGTACCCAACCGATAACCTTGCGTCCACTCTTAATCCCATAGTACCCGAGAACAACCAGCAATACTGGGAACAGTAGTCTGAAAATACCGTGAATCAGAGGAAGCGCTAAACCGAGCAGCATTACCGCACCAATCACAATCAGTACAACCGCTAATCCGTTTCCTTGTCTTCTTTGCATTATTTTCTCACCGCCTTTCGTTGTCCTTAACCTTATAGCCTTATTCTAGAGCAAATCGCAGACTTTCAAAACAGACCAACGACGGTTTTTGGTACTGGACCTTAGTCGAGGTAGCTGTGCGACTGCAGACCACTATAGGGCTAGCAAAGGACTTTTCATCAATGAAATAGCGACTTTAACAAGCATAAACGCCTTTGGCGTCCTTATAAGGACGGTAAG
>NZ_NFVA01000158.1 GCF_002264395.1 Paenibacillus sp. VTT E-133291 | reverse complement strand
TATTTATAGGGAGATTTTCCCTATAACAGGCATACAATCATCGTTACTTTTGAAGTGCAGCTCTTTCTCACAATACACTCATCCCTAACTACTCCCCTTAACTTATGCTAATCAATCCCAGTAAAATAAGACATCCCGAGCTAACTCATAACCTACATTTCTAACGCCATTTTCCCTTTTCAAGGCTTTCAGCCAGCCTTTCTCGCATAATCTCATAAGCATCAATCGTACTGTTTTAGGATCTAGCGCGAAATAATCTGCTATATCTTTAAGTCGAACTACACCCGCTTTTCCAGCTATATATCGGATAATTTCTTTCTCCGTGAGAGTTGCTCCACCACTCGGTGCACTTACAATTTGGTAGCGGCTTAACGCCAATCTTAGCAACGTAACGCATAGCTCAGGGCGCTGTTCCACATCGTCGTAGGCAAATGAGATTACTTGGTAACCCATTCCGTACAGAAACGTCTCACGATTTAGCTCATTACAATACTTCAGCCTGTCCATGTCTCTTACATGTGCTGCATATCCTTTGATCTCAAACAATAATTTTACGGGTCCTGGCAAGAAAGCAAAGTCAGCAAAATAAGATCGCCCGCGCCAATCCAGCACCTCATACTCCGGATGTAGATCAGCGAAATCCCCACGAAGTGCCCACCATACATTCTGTAAAAACATCTCTTCGGCATGACGATGCCCTCTCTCTAGCCTTCCTCGTCTTTCCCCAGTCCTGCTTGCTAGATGTTTCTCAATAAACGCTTCATGCGCTTGTTCATAGTTCATTCGATGTTCCCCCTCATTCATTCGTCCTTCCCCACACTAATTAATTCCACGCAAAAAAACGCCCCATTCCCACCACCGGATATACCGGGGTGTAACAGGGCGTTCTTCGCCACTTATTATGAATTGAATCATTAATTCGTAAAATACCAGTTACTTCGATTGCACCGGAGGTGCAAGGTTAGCATGAGCGCGGCCTGGGATTTCACCAGTCTCCTCATACGCTACAACGATCGCATCAATTTCCTTCTTCAGCTCGTTCACTAGTTCCGCTTCAGGCACCTTACGAATCATCTGACCGTAACGGAACAACAAACCTTCCCCACGGGCACCAGCAATACCAATATCTGCTTCACGCGCCTCACCAGGGCCATTAACGGCACAGCCGAGCACGGATACTTTAATAGGCACCTTAAGATTCGAAATGTATTCTTCCACCTCATTAGCGATGGAGAAAAGATCGATATCGAGTCGTCCGCAAGTCGGACAAGAAATGAGTGTAGCCGCGTTAGAGATCAGACCGAAGGTCTTCAGCAGCTCGCGTGCCACCTTAACTTCTTCCACTGGATCAGCGCTAAGCGAGATACGCAGGGTGCTGCCGATGCCCATAGAGAGCAGTGCACCGATACCTGCGGAGCTTTTTACTGTACCGGCAAACAAGGTGCCGGATTCTGTAATCCCGAGGTGCAGCGGATAAGGAATGACTTCCGCAGCCTGACGGTAAGCCTCGATGGCCATAGGCACATCGGATGCTTTTAAGGAAACGATAATGTCGTGGAAATCCAGCTCTTCCAGAATGCCAATATGGTACAGCGCACTTTCTACCATAGCTTCTGGAGTCGGGTATCCGTATTTCTCCAAGAGATGATTCTCCAAGGAACCGGCGTTTACACCAATCCGAATCGGAATTCCTTTTTCTTTACAAGCTTTAACTACTGCTTCTACCTTCTCCCGACGACCGATATTCCCCGGATTAATCCGGACTTTATCGATGCCGTTCTCAATAGCCATCAGCGCGAGCTTATAGTTAAAATGAATATCCGCTACGAGTGGGATATGAATCTGCTTCTTGATCTCCTTAATCGCGGCGGCTGCCTCTTCATTGTTGACAGTAACGCGTACCAGTTGGCAGCCTGCTTCCTCAAGCCGTAAAATTTCGGCTACAGTAGCCTCCACATCAGCTGTTTTGGTTGTACACATGCTTTGAATCGCAACCTCGTTGTTTCCCCCAATAATGAGCCCGCCAACATTGACAGGACGGGTTTGGTGTCTCAAGAACATGATTTTTCTCCCCCATAACGCCAAAGCTCCACCCCTTCGCAACCGCTAGTGAAGCGGGATAAGCGGAAGAAAGGTGGAGACAGTGACATGTATTGTTAAGGTAAGCGGCTTACGCGCTTTCCTCTTTCTTCTTGTCTTTCTTAAGGTTCAATTCAGGCAAAGCCTTCTCTTGAACGACCTGCTCCGTGATCACACAATCCTTAATATCATCACGTGAAGGCACTTCATACATCACATCAAGCATGATGCTCTCAATAATCGCGCGCAGTCCACGGGCTCCCGTATTGCGTTTGATCGCTTCCTTGGCAATCGCTTCGAGTGCCAGCGGTTCGAACTTCAGCGCTACGTTATCCATTTCCAGCAGCTTGATATATTGTTTAGTGAGTGCATTCTTAGGCTCGGAAAGGATACGCACCAGTGTATTCTCATCAAGCGGCTCCAAAGTCGAGATGACCGGCAGACGGCCTACAAATTCAGGAATTAATCCGAATTTGAGCAAGTCTTCAGGCAATACCATCGACAAATATTCGCCAGCCTTGAGATCCTTTTGTCCTTCAACCGCTGCGTTGAAGCCAATGACTTTTTTACCAATACGGCGTTTAATCATTTGCTCCAGACCGTCAAAGGCACCGCCCACGATAAACAAGATGTTCGTCGTGTCGATTTGAATAAACTCCTGATGAGGATGCTTACGTCCACCTTGTGGAGGTACGGAAGCAACCGTTCCTTCCAGAATCTTCAAAAGCGCCTGCTGTACACCTTCACCGGATACGTCACGGGTAATGGACGGGTTCTCGGATTTACGTGCCACTTTATCAATCTCATCAATATAGATAATGCCGCGTTCGGCTTTCTCCACATCATAATCTGCCGCTTGAATCAGCTTAAGCAGAATGTTCTCAACATCCTCGCCGACATAACCAGCCTCCGTTAAGGAAGTAGCATCAGCAATCGCAAATGGAACGTTGATAATCTTCGCCATCGTCTGTGCGAGCAAAGTTTTACCCGAACCGGTTGGACCAAGCAAAAGAATATTACTCTTCGTCAGTTCAACATCTTCGATCTTACTCTGGCTGTTCACACGCTTATAGTGATTGTAAACCGCAACAGACAGCGATTTCTTCGCTTGCTCTTGACCGATTACATATTGATCCAAAATATCGCGGATTTCCTTTGGTTTCGGAATATCCTTCAGATCAAGCTCTTCTTCATGACCGAGCTCTTCTTCCACGATTTCCGTGCAAAGCTCGATACATTCGTCACATATATAAACGCCCGGTCCTGCTACAAGCTTACGAACCTGCTCTTGTGATTTGCCGCAAAAAGAACATTTCAATTGCCCTTTTTCATCATTAAATTTAAACATCTAACCACCCCTTTAAGATTTCATCGGTGAAGAAAGAACCTGGTCAATAAGCCCATATTCCTTGGCTTCTTCCGCACTCATGAAGTTATCGCGGTCTGTGTCCCGTTCGATTTTTTCAAGGGGCTGACCTGTGCGATCTACATAAATTTGATTCAACTTCTGTTTCGTCTTGAGGATCCAGTCGGTATGAATCCAAATGTCAGACGCTTGACCTTGAACACCGCCGAGCGGTTGATGAATCATAACTTCGCTGTTAGTCAGCGCGTATCTTTTGCCCGGAGCCCCAGCTGTCAGAAGGAGCGATCCCATGCTTGCCGCCATCCCTACACAAATGGTTGAAACATCCGGTTTGATGTATTGCATCGTATCGTATATACCCATGCCGGCTGTTACTGAACCACCGGGTGAGTTGAGGTACAAGTGAATGTCCTTCTCGGGATCATCTGCTGCAAGGAACAGCAGTTGAGCAATAACCAGATTGGCGACATCATCGTCAATCGCACTGCTTAAGAAAATAATGCGATCCTTGAGCAATCTGGAATAGATATCGTATGAACGTTCTCCACGACTTGTTGATTCCACAACCATTGGTACCAGACTCATGCCACCAACCTCTTTTCTCTATACAGATTAGTCTTATCGTTTCAAAAATATTTTAACACGTTCACGGCCCGATGTCATTTTTTCACTACAGCAGACCTGTCCACTGCTTGTGATAGTGACGTCATCACGCCAATTTCCTTAATACCATACGCTCATACGGATACCTATGTAATCACATATATCTGTGCCCGAGGATAAAAATAAGGCACGTAACGAAACTTACGTGCCTTATCATATCTGTATGGAGGCCGATTGCTCGGCCGTTCTAGGTAGTTTAAAAAATCTTACTCAGCTTTAGCGTCTTCAGCAGCTGGTGCTTCTTCTACTGCTTCAACTTCTACACTATTGCTAACAAGGAAATCAATGGTTTTGCGCAAAGAAAGTTCTTCGTTCAAGCTGCTCAGTGAACCGTTAGCTGCCAAGATGCTGCGAATTTCTTCTGGAGTACGTTTGTAAGCTTCAGCCATAGTAGCCAACTCTTCGTTAACTTCTTCTTCAGAAACTTCAATGTTCTCTTGTTTAGCGATAACTTCCAGTACCAGGTTGTTGCGAACGCGTTTTTCAGCATCGCCTTTCATTTGGTTCTGCAAGTCTTCACGAGTTTGACCGGAGAAGCTAAGGAACATATCCATGTTCATACCTTGTTGACGAAGACGAGTGTCGAAGTCACGAACCATGTTCTCAACTTCGCTGTTGATCATGGCTTCAGGGATCTCAACTTCAGCGTTTTCTGCTGCTTTATCAACAACTGCGTTCTCGCGAAGGCCTTTCAGTTCATCCTGTTTACGGGATTCGAGCTGAGCTTTCAGATCTGCTTTGTACTCTTCCAAAGTTTCGAATTCACTTACATCTTTAGCGAACTCATCATCGAGTGCAGGAAGTTGTTTGCGTTTGATTTCGTGCAGTTTCACTTTGAATACTGCTTTCTTACCCGCAAGGTTCTCTGCATGGTATTCATCAGGGAAAGTAACTTCAACATCTTTGAAATCTCCAGTGGACATTCCCACTACTTGCTCTTCAAATCCAGGAATGAAGGAGTTGCTGCCAAGTTCAAGAGAATGACGCTCAGCTTTTCCGCCTTCGAACGGTACGTCATCAACATATCCGTCAAAATCGATCACAGCGATGTCGCCGTTAGCTGCTGCTTCTTCTTCAACTACTACGAGTTCAGCATGACGCTCTTGCAGACGAGCAAGCTCAGCGCTCAGCTCTTCTTCAGTCACTTCAGCTTTTTGTACTGGAACTTCCAGACCTTTGTAATCGCCGAGCTTCACTTCAGGTTTAACCGTGATCTTCGCTTTGAAGATAAAGGATTGACCTTTAGCAAATTGCTCAATATCAACTTCAGGACGGTCTACAGGGAAGATGTCAGTTTGTTCAACGGCTTCACCGTAAGCTTCAGGAAGAAGAATGTCGATTGCATCTTGGTACAAGCTTTCTACACCAAAACGGGATTCAAAGATCGGGCGTGGCACTTTACCTTTACGGAAGCCTGGTACGTTAGCTTTCTTAACGACTTTGTTAAAAGCTTTATCAAGTGCTGCTGCAACGCGTTCTGCGTCAACTTCTACTTCAAGAACTCCAAGGTTCTTCTCTATTTTTTCCCATGTTGCTTTCATATTATACTTTTCCCTCCAAAATATAGGTTCACAAGTTTACTTCAAAAAATGATACAATCCACGCACAGAATAACCATTATATTATATACAACATTACTTTATTTATCAAGTAGAGAAGTCTTTACAAAACCCTTGAGCGCACGATATGCCCCCTCAAATTGAAAGCGCATGCCGTCGGTAATGCCGTACATTCCGCGAGTCTCCTCCTCTTGCCGTGTACCGTTTAAGCTCTCAGATACAAACTGGTGTAACGCCCCCGCCCAAATATCTAGTAGCGCGTCTTCCCCATCCAGTATTTTCCGATACTCTTCCGATCCATAAATCGACATGACGAACTGGCCCCAGAGCTCCTGTGCAAAATAATACAGCGTAGGCTCGTGTACCTCCGCCTGCTCGGCTACCCGCTCGAGCACCTGACTCACCTGTGGTGGAAAATCCTCTGTCTGCAGCGGCACACTTTCAATCTCTACAATTGCTGTTTCGTGACCACGAATCAGATTCACTGTTCCCTGCATCCCACGCCGCCGAAGGGTCTGCAGGGTCCGAAATTGCAGCAGCGGGTGAACATTATCCCCCTGCAGCCATGCCGTCAGCGCCTCATCGACTCCGCCGCCTTCCAGATATGAAAGCTGCTCTAGTGCTAGGATTGTCGCCTCTGACAGCGGCTCATTCATTATCCGCTGCAGCAGCTTTTGAGGATACCCCGCATCCTCAGTCATTTTGGATTTGGCCAAGAGACGGGCCATATCTTCTTCCCTTAAATCTTCGTCTTCGGGGTGAACGGCTCCTTCTGCATCTCCATTCTGAGAGGCATAAGGGAAAGCTGTTTCGAGCCATTCCAGCAGAGACCGCCATTCCTCGTAATTCCGCTCTTCCTGTCCTTGACACTGCAACAAAAAACGCAGCAGCTCCATCGCTTCCCCGTATCGTTCACTCTCCAGCATCACCGTAAGCTGGATTTGATAATAGTCCAGTGTCTTGGGAAACAGGACGATATTCTCTTTTGTGGCGGGGGAATCTGAATCTTTAATGAGGGCACCTCCTTATAGCTAATTATGTGAATTGAATTCTAAAACGTCATAAATGTTATTAAGACCTTAAGCTCCATCCGAAACTTAATAATTGTAGATTATAGCATACCCCGTACTCTTTTTAAAAAACAGCTTGAAAAACATCGGCGTACATGATATGATAAATCCTGCTTGCTTTTCAGCCAGCAATCATGTCCCGGTAGCTCAGCTGGATAGAGCAT
>NZ_NFVA01000020.1 GCF_002264395.1 Paenibacillus sp. VTT E-133291 | reverse complement strand
ATATTTCTCGCATAAACGCTTACCGTCCTTTAGGGGCGCCGAAGGCGTTTTAGCTTGGATGACAAAGGAGGAATTCCGAATGAACAAAAAGTGGATGATTGGTTCGTTGGCCCTTTCCATAGGCCTTATCTCAGCAGGTGGGGGAGCTATGGCGGCTTCGCCGTCAGCAGGAAGTACGGCAATCAAGAAGGTGGCTGTATCTGCCCCTGGGAAAGAGGGCCCTGCTACCATTAATAATTTGACGGTGAAAAGTATCATTCCGCTGGTAGTCCATGCAAGAGCTCTTTATTTCTATAGTAATCAAGGCGGAAACATCTTCCCGATAGAAACCTTCACGTATAAAGCGCAGGAGTACCGTTATCTGTCCAGTGACATTGGCACAAAGACGAAGCTGATGAATTACATAAAAAAAGCCTACACTCACAATGCAGCGGCATATTATGTGCAGACTCAATTTTTGGAGTATAACGGAAGAATGTCACAGGTGAATGCAGATGTAGGCAATTTATTAATGTATGAAAAAGCCACCGCCCGCATGCTCTCCAAAACTGCGACAACCGCTGAATTTGAACTGACCGTTCCTTATCCAGATGCGCAGGAAAGCAGTGAGTCGGTGTATGTGAAGCTGAAGAAAGTGGAGGGATACTGGAGAATCGACACGTCACCGGATATTCTTTTCTGAGGAAAGGAGAAGGTATTAGAGGAAAGAGGATGGCAGGGGCTATGAACTAACTGCGCTTCAGGTCAGAGATATAAACAACACCTGCGAATTTGCCTTTACGGGTAATGATGACACAGTCATTCTTCATAGGATCTGGACGGCTCATAGCATTAGCTAATACAGTTTCAAGTGGAGTGGAGATATCATAAATAAGTGGAGTTTTGTTCATAAGCTTCATGGCAGGTTCTCTGTAGAACAGATCTACTCCTGATCTTCCTGTGGCTTTTAAAAAGAAACGTTCGCTCATTAACAATCCAAGCGGTTCATTCGTGGCGTTACAGACGACGATGCATTTGGATTCTGGGTGCTGGAACATGACGCGAAGGGCTTCTCTGCAAGTACGTGAGGCAAAAATAGCAGGGGCACTGCGGACAATATTAGAAAGATCATTTACAAGAGCTGTTGACATGATGTTCATCCTTTCTGATTATAGGTCTATTTCTAATGTACCCCCGAATCGTAAATTTTAAAGGCGACAAAGATCATCTACAGGTAAAATAGATGCACAGGCAAAAACGGTCAGAACCTCACGAGGTCTGACCGTTTTTTTGTAGGTAATTTATTCACTTCGAACGCCATCCTCTACTAACTGCTTTCTAGGTGTTTCTGGAATAACAGATTTGCTTACGCCTCCACGATTGATAGCGATTAATCGTTTTTGAGCGTAATACACGTCACGCGATAATTTCTTTACCTCAGTGGATTTACCCTCAACAAACCGGGTGCTGTAAGTCTCAACAACATATCCGGTTTTTCCATTTTGTATAACGCGTGAGCCGCCACGAGGGAGGGAAGGGTCGTTTACATACTTGTCTACTGGAGGCAGCACCTCTACGATTTGTGAATGGACCTTATATGTAACATTTTTCGGAAAAGTACCGAAGAGCTTAATCGTTAGTGATCGGCCTTGCACAGCCGCTTTAATGACTAGATATTTGCCAGTCGTATTGCGAAAACGGAAGTTGATATAGCCTTCAGCGAAGGTGGCATCCTGGCCTTTGGGTAGATAGTTGACCGGCAAGGAGTGATTGCGGCGCTCCACAATCTCCAGTCCGGTGCGCAGAGCGGCATTGTACAGCGTACTGGAAACTTGGCAGATTCCGCCGCCGATGCCGGCTTGAAGCTTACCGTTCACAATGACTGGCGCTTCTCGGAAGCCATATTCAATTTTTGCTTTTTCAATAGCCTTGCCATAGTCAAAAACGGCTCCAGGTGGGAGCACGGTTCCGTTCACTGCTTTGGCCGCTGATTCAACGTTGTAGATTCGTCCAGGGCCACTTGCACCGAGAGAAGTACTGAATTGCATGATTTTTCGCTCAATGCCTTGCTCCTTTAAAGCGTTTAAAGTGATGTCTGGCTGTAATATGGTTAAAGGAACTTCCAGTGTAATCCCCTTTTCTTGCAGCGTGATCAGACGATTAAACCGTGTGGGGGCAGCAGCCCATAGTGAGGTCACCATTCCTGTCCAGTCCACTTCAAGGGAAGTCTTTTCAGACGTATATATTACACGATCATCTCCGGTAATTCGCCGCGTAGCATCCACAGGATCTCCGAAGGATTCTCTCTCCCAAGCGGGACTCAGGATGGACTGTAATTGAGCAATATCCAGATGGGCTTCAAGACTCCAATTTTTGGGGGAGTTGTACCGGGTTTTTACCCGATCCCATAGCCGCCCTTCTGTAAGATCTTGTAGACCTTGCTCAAAAGCAGCGGCTTCATAGGTCATTCCAGCTTGTTTAAGTTTGAGGGTAAGCTCAGAATTCCCTTCGACCTGCAACACAAGGGGGATAGATTCAAGGGCCTGTAGCTTGTTCTCCAGTTCGGAACGTACCTCTGAGATATTCAGCCCGCCCACTTCCCATCCGGCAAGGGTTGTACCTTTTGGAAGCGTGTTTTTATGGCCATATAGTTGAAATCCCCCATAGATTAATGAGCCGATAAGAATGAGTGCAATGACTATTATGAGGGTAAGATGGATTTTTTTCATGAATAATCTCCTTCCTGGATGGCTTCTGCGAGCAGCACAGTAGGTGCTTTTTATATGTATATGTACAGACATTACAAAACTTTCGAATAGTGGGGCAGTTACGGGGTACTCAATCGGTTACAGATTTGTTACAATAGATACATTGCGGAAATATTGAAGTTTATGGAAACTTAAGCTGGACTCTGTCGATTCACACAAGTGGAAAATGTCATAATTGGGAAGTGAGAAAATGATTGAAATGCAAGATGTATGGAAGACGTACCCTAACGGAACTCACGCACTGCAAGGAGTTTCAGTAAAAATTGACCGCAATGAATTCGTGTATGTTGTCGGTCCATCCGGCGCGGGTAAATCTACTTTTATGAAATTGATTTATAGAGAAGAAGTGCCAACTAAAGGTCAAATTTCTGTGGGAGGCTTTAACATAGGGAAGCTTAAACAACGTAAAATCCCATATGTGCGCCGTAATATCGGCGTTGTGTTTCAAGATTTCCGGTTATTGCCAAGGATGACAGCGTATGAGAATGTTGCTTTTGCCATGGAAGTTATTGAAGCACCGAAGAAGGTCATCAAGAAACGTGTGAATGAAGTCCTCGATCTGGTGGGACTCAAAAATAAAGCAAATCGTGAACCTTCACAGCTCTCAGGTGGAGAGCAGCAGCGGATTGCAATTGCCCGGGCTATCGTTAACAACCCATCTGTTATTATTGCGGACGAGCCTACAGGAAACTTAGACCCTGAGACTTCATGGGGCATTATGCAGTTGCTGGACGAAATTAATTTTCGTGGAACAACCATTGTAATGGCTACCCATAATAGAGATATCGTGAATAAAATGCGCAAGCGGGTGCTTGCGATTGAGAACGGAAACATTGTGAGAGACCAGGCGAGAGGGGAATATGGCTATGAGTTTTAAGACCTTCTTGCGACACATGCGGGAAGGCTTCAAAAGCGTATTCCGTAATGGCTGGATGTCGATTGCTTCGATCACTTCCATAGTTGTCTCTCTTTTTGTCCTAGGTGTATTTATTCTTCTTGTTCTTAATGTGAATGCCGTAGCGGATGGGGCAGACAGTCAGGTACAGATTAATGTGCATTTGGCACTAAATGTAGATCAGAAGCTGCGTGAGACTTTGCAGACTGAAATTGGCAATATGCCGGAGGTCAGCAAGATTACGTTCATCTCCAAGGACCAAGGGCTTAAAGATCTCCGTGCAGACATGGGTGAGGACGCGGCTGAGCTTCTGGAAGGGTTCGATGAAGACAATAACCCTCTCCCAGATACGCTTAAGGTAGAAGTTGTTGAACCTACTACGGTAGCCTTTGTGGCTGAGAAGATCGAAGCACTCAACAAGACACATACCGAGCAGCCTATTTATAAAGTGAAGTATGGCAAGGGCTCGATCGAAACCTTGTTCAAAATAACACGCGCTGTACGGAACATTGGTTTTATTTTTGTAGCAGGTCTGGGGCTCATGTCTATGTTCCTCATCTCTAATACGATTCGGGTTACGATACTTGCTCGTCGTAAGGAGATTGGCATTATGAAGCTCGTAGGTGCAACAAATTATTTTATTCGCTGGCCTTTCTTTATAGAAGGAGCACTGATCGGTCTGATCGGATCGCTCATTACCTCCGTTGTCTTGTATTTGGGTTACAGCACTTTGGAATCGACTGTACAGGGAGATCCTATGCTCCAATTGCAGCTAATTCCGTTCGATAGTATTTGGATGCTGGTCGTTGGTGTACTAGTTGGACTAGGCGTGCTGATCGGCGTCTGGGGAAGTACCGTTTCTATTCGTAGGTTCTTGAAAGTTTAATACTAAAAAGTGAAGGATGGGGAGTGCGAGTTGAAGAAGATTGCCGCCGGACTAGCCGTAATGTTACTAGCTGTCACTATATTCCAGCCCTCTGACGGATATGCCAAAAAAACAAGTGTTGCCGAAATCGACAAGCAGTTAAAGCAGCTGCAAAAAGAGGTGCAAGAAGCTAAGGCGCAGCAGGAAAAAGCGGCGTCCCAAACGCAGGAAGCACAGCATTATAAGAATAAAACGAATCTTAATCTGCAGTATGTCTTACAGCAAGTGGATCAAGTTAAGGGCAAAATGACGGAAATCTCTACTAAAATTTCCGATACAGAACAATCTTTGAATGTTACTGCAACGGAATTGGATAAAGCAGAGGCGCGAGTCGCCTCCAGAGAGGAAGTCTTGGGGTCCCGTGTTCGGTTGATGTATACCGATGGAGCGGTTTCTTACTTGGATGTTTTGCTCTCATCGACAAGCTTCGCTGATTTTCTGGATCGCGCGGATTCACTTAAGATGATTGTGGATCAGGATCAGGAGCTGTTAGTTCAACATAAGTTGGACAAGCAGACGGTGATAGAGAAGAAACAAGAGCTTGAGGGGCAATATGCCCAAGCTAAGCAGCTGTACACTTCTTTGGAACAACAGAGAAGTCTGCTGAAGGAGAAAGAGGCTGAGAAACAGGAGCTTATCGCATTCTATGATAAGCAAATTCAAGAAAGTGATGATTTAAGTGAAGAGCAGAATGAAAAGCTAGTCAAACTGGCAAGCGAACGCTCTGCGCTGGAAACGCAAAAGGATAAGATTAAGGCAGAGGAAGCCGCTCGCAGAGCAGCAGCGGCTAAGGCGGAAGCGGCTCGTAGAGCTGCGGCGGCTGCCAAGAAGGCTGCAGCTGCAGCTGCAGCTAGTAAGGGAAGCAGTAGTTCTAGCTCCAGCTCTAGTGATACGGGATATTCAGGTGGAGAT
Organism: Paenibacillus sp. VTT E-133291; assembly: GCF_002264395.1. Lineage (GTDB taxonomy): Bacteria > Bacillota > Bacilli > Paenibacillales > Paenibacillaceae > Paenibacillus_AQ > Paenibacillus_AQ nitricinens. Next base: position 73,498 of record NZ_NFVA01000020.1, on the reverse strand, counting down.
GGGCCGTTTCTACTTCCTGTAGGATCCGCAAGAATCTCATCCCCATATGGACCACGGACACATCCAATCACGGGTGAGAAGGGGAAAGTACACACCGGCGTCGATTTTGCGGTTCCACAAGGAACCAATATTCATGCGGCGGATTCCGGAACGGTTATCTTGGCTGAATGGTGGAGCGGTTACGGATATTGTGTAATTATTGATCATGGGGGCGGAGTTTGGACGCTCTACGGGCATATACGTAAAGGTGGTATTAGGGTTAGTTCTGGGGATAAAGTCAATCGTGGCGATGTGATTGCTGAATCCGGTTCTACAGGTAATTCGACAGGCCCCCACCTTCACTTCGAAGTGCGGATTGATGGTAAGACAGTAAATCCTATGCCGTATCTCTAACTTTTAAGGAACTCATCACTCATATTATTTGCTTGTGCGGTATATACTGGAAGGGATACCGTACCTTTCAGGACGGACATAAGAGTTGTTTACGAGATGGACAAGAAGGGACGGTGGGAACATCATGTTAAAAAAAAGCACCGCGGCGTTTATGATTATCGCCGCCCTGCTATGCGGTAGCTTAGTGACCTTGGGCGTGACGGGTTATACTCATGTCTTTGGACAAGCTGCAGGACAAGGATTAGCCTCTGCGTTGCAGGTTGCAGGTCTACAGCAGAAGGAATCCCAGAAGCTTGGGACTGCGCTCAGTTTGATTGAGAGCAATTACTACGAGACGGTAGATCGGGAGAAGCTGATAGATGGTGCTGTCAACGGTATGATGGAAGCGCTAGGCGATCCTTATTCCAACTATATGGGAAAAGAAACTGCTGAGAAATTTGAAGAGAGCATTGAGGGTTCCTTTTCAGGTATCGGTGCAGAAGTCTCTTCGGATAACGGTAAGGTAGTCGTGGTCTCCCCAATCAAGGGTTCACCTGCTGAAAAAGCAGGAATTCAGGCCAAAGATATCATTCTTTCCGTTAACGGAGAATCGTTAGAAGGCATGGATCTGAATGCTGCTGTTGCGAAGATACGCGGACCTAAAGGCAGTAAGGCCACTTTGAAAATACAACGTTCTGGCTCTGTAGAGCCTCTGGAGTTCGCTCTTACTCGGGATGATGTGAAGCTTGAGACGGTATACTCAACTATGGAAAAAGACGGAGTAGGGGTAATCGAGGTCACTCAGTTCTCCCTAAATACCGCAGAACGATTCAAGGAAGAGCTTGGGAAGCTGGAGAAGCAAGGCATGAAGGGGTTGGTCATTGATGTCCGTAATGATCCAGGCGGTGTCCTCCCGATTGTTATTGAGATGGCGGAAGAGTTCGTTCCAGCTGGTAAAAATATAGTTCAAATAGAATACAAAGATAAAAAACGCGAAGTTAGCACCTCCAAGGGATCGAGCAAGGCTTACCCAGTGGTAGTGCTAATGAATAAAGGTAGCGCGAGCGCCTCGGAAATATTGGCGGGTGCCTTGCAGCAGTCAGCGGGAGCCAAGCTGATTGGTGATAATTCATTTGGTAAAGGCACGGTGCAGACAAGTTTTGACAAACAGCTTGGAGATGGCAGCTTGCTGAAGGTTACCATTGCTAAATGGCTTACACCGGACGGCACATGGATCCACGGCAAGGGAATTAAACCGGATATCGCGGTAGCGCAGCCGGATTACTTCTCAGTGGCTCCGATTAACAAGAGCGTGACGCTGCAATATAACATGAACAACGGTGATGTAAAGAGTGCACAAACGATGCTGGATGGCTTAGGCTACAAGCCTGGTCGCAAAGATGGCTATTTCGATACAGGTACTAAGAATGCAGTAAAGAAATTCCAGAGTGAAGCGAAACTTCAAGTCACAGGCATGATTGATGCCAAGACCGCAGAGGCGCTGGAGGTGGCACTGATCAAAGTGATTCAGAACCCTGCCAAGGACAACCAACGGAATAGAGGGATTGCTGAGATTCAGAAGGAAATTAAGGCGGCAGCGTCGAAAAAGTAAGAAGGCTGAATTCAGCCTTCTTTTTTTCTGTTAAAAAGAGCAAGGGCTAATATTCAGGGAAGAAAAGGAGTGTGACGAACAGTTTGAATGTGATTCAGGAATTATTAGGAAGCTTGGGCACTGCGTTCTTACACTTATTGATCCAGCCATATTACTATATTGCTATTATATTTATTGCGTTGTATTACCGTCGGCAGGTGGCATTAGAACGTAAGCTAATTCATGTGAAGCTGCATAGCTGGGGTCAAGAAACGTGGCGAACGGTGTGGAGTGGGCTGGTGATGGGACTAGTGGTTTCTATTGCAGCCACATTGTTAGGAGTATCCTTATCAGGTACAGCTGTGGCCTGCATTTGGGTAGTCAGTATCCTGTTATCGCTATTGCGTGTACGGTATTTGTGCTTCGCTTATTCTATAGGTTTGCTAGGTGTGATTCAATTTGTACTGTCTTTCTTTCCGGATGCCTTACATAGCGGAACGGTCGGGAATATTACAACAGCCATACGGGAGATGGATATTCCCGCATTGCTAGTGCTAGCTGCGCTACTGCACATGGCGGAGGCGCTGCTGGCCCGCTGGCAAGGGGCGAAGCTTGCGACGCCCCTCTTCTTGAAGGGCAAGCGCGGCATGGTTGTCGGCGGCTATCAGCTGCAGGCTTTCTGGCCGCTGCCGCTGTTCCTGCTGATCCCTTCGGGGGCAGGAACGGATCTGCCATGGCAGCCGCTGCTGGGCGGCGGGCTTGGCATGGTCTCTTTGCCCGTCATCATCGGCTTCAGCGAGATGACGCAGGGCATGCTGCCCGGGCGCAAGGCGGCCCGCACTTCAGGACGGCTGCTGATGTACAGCATCGTCCTGCTGGGCTTAAGCCTGCTTGCCGCTTGGTGGAGCCCGCTGACCCTGCTCGCGGCGCTCGCAGCGATGGTGCTGCACGAAGGGTTAAGCTGGTACAGCGCTCTGGAAGAGCGCAGCATCAGCCCCATCTTCGTGCATCCACCGCACGGCCGCAAAGTGCTGGCCGTGCTGCCGGGCAGTCCCGGGCAGGAGCTGGGCATCTTGCCCGGCGAGATTTTACTGAAGGTCAACGGGGTTCTGTTGACCGATGCCGCGCAGCTACATGAGGCGCTGCGCATGAATCCAGCGTTCTGCAAGCTGGAGGTGCAGAACCGTGAAGGGGAGAGCAAATACCTTCAGAGCCCGATCTACGACGGGGACCATCATCAGCTCGGCATCATTCTGGTACCGGAGACAGATGGAGCGGTTACTGCGGAGGCGAAGCCTTCTAGCATCTTCAGCATCATCGCAATGAAGACAGGTACTCGCAGCCGGAATCTGCCGATTGGGCGAATCAAACAGAACAAAGCCGATAAAGTCGATGAAGCCAAGAAGGAATCGGCAGAAGGATAGATAAAGTTAAGCCCGGACTCTGGAAATGGAGTTCGGGCTTTTTTGTAGAACTTCTATCCCCGCCCACCCTTCAAATAGAAAATAGCGATTTGCGTCCGATCCCGCAGCTCTAATTTACTCAGAATATCTGTTATGTAATTTTTGACCGTACCCTCGCTAAGAAACAGCTGTCCGGCGATTTCTTTGTTGCTATGCCCCTCAGCGATAGAGGCGACAACGGCCAGTTCCATTTTGGTTAGTCCAAAAGATTCCAATGGCTGTACCTTTGGAGATTCAGGGCGAGCAGCGGGCTGTAGAAAGGTGGCAAGCTTGCGCGCAATATCAGGGTGAATCAGCATATTACCTTCATGGACTGTTTTGACGCCTTGTATGATACGGTCTGGCGGTATGTTTTTGAGCAAATATCCACGGGCTCCGTTGCGAAGCGCTTCAATGATATACTCATCGTCATCGAAGGTGGTTAGCATCAGTATCGAAACTTGAGGAAAAGCCTGCTTAATCTTCTCTGTCCCTTCAACCCCACCACAGCCGGGCATCCGAATATCCATTAGAATCACATCGGCCATGTCCCCCGCTTGAAGCAAACGCAAGGCTTCATTCCCCTCACTTGCCGCTCCGATCACTTCAATATCGGGGTCCATCCCTAGCAGCACTTGCAGACTTTGACGAATAAAAGGATCGTCATCTACAATCATCACCTTAATCATTAGCGTGGCTCCTTTTTCATAATTTAGATTTCATCTTTGCCTCGAGTCCTACGTTCCCTATACAATCTCTCCCTGCTTATAAATGGGCAACCGCGTAACAATGGTGAAATGTGGCTCCTGCAGTAGCTCCAAGGTTCCGCCAATCAGCTGCGTTCGTTCTAACATTCCTTTCATTCCCACCCCTCCACTTTCCGGTAGTTTGCTTAGCTTATTGCCTTCGGGAAGTGTCCCGTTGTTGCTGACCTCCATAGTAACTCCAGTATCACTGAAGTAGATTTCAATCCAAATGGCTGTTGCTTTTCCATGACGTAGGGCATTGGTTATGGCTTCCCGGGCGTTCTTATACAAGATCACTTGAATACTAGGATATAGCGGATAAGGTATCCCAAGCACTTGGTATGAGGTCTCAATTCCTGTATCGCGCCCTGTCTCTTCGAGCAGTCGGTCTAACGCGTAAGCGCCCTCTAATTGTGGCGTATAGTTGATACGCTTCACTGCGGAGCGCATATCGTCCATGCTGGCTGACAACTGATCTCGAATGAGCTCCATCATTTGCATCCCGCTCTCTGGGGAGGTGGGTAAGGTAAGTAACGCAGCTTCCATCATCATTTTAATACGAATGAGACGGTGGCCGATATCGTCATGGAGTTGGCGGGAGATACGTACCCGTTCTTTGGACTCGGCTGCATCTTCTACTTGGGCGTTAAACTCCAGCAGTCGGTTGCGGGCTTCATCCAGCTCGAAATGCTTTTTTCGCAGCTCGTCGTATAGATGGAGGGTGTTCTCACGGCCCCGCCCCGCCCTCTGTAGCAATTCGTTGAGATAAGCAATGAGCAGAAACATAATGTTGATGATAGTGATTATAAGCTGTGGGGAATCCCGGAGCGCGATGTTTAAGGTAATCAGATGCACAACCGTAAACACGAGAGGCACTGCTTGAGGCTGAAGTCTAGAATAATAAAGCAATGCTGAAATCGCGGGGAAAATCATTATGCTGCCGTACTGGTAACATAACCAGGCGGTGAATAGTATTTCCACAATGCTTATCAAGGCATGAAAGGACAGGGGCAGCTTTGGCACCATGACTACAAGGAATAGAAGCATCAGAATATGTAACGTGAAAATCCCATAGTCGGCATATGGGTAGATGTAAATGCTAATACATGAAGGAACTATGATGAGTAAGTAACGCAATAGGGCTAGCTCTCTAGTCACGCCTGTGTCATCCTTTATGTTTTTTTCTAATCTTAGCATATTTTCTCACTATATAAGTTGAACTAAAAAACATTCACCGCAGTCACGGACTTACCTTAATAGAAAAATCTTAAGTTCAACTAATATAGTTCAGGAGATGACTTAAGTCACCTTCAAAAGATGACCTTTCGTACCTCCTTGAACATTCGCTTTAAGCTAGAATTGGAACTATAAAAGCGTAAATGACAGGAGAGATGAACGGATGGCAATCGCCGTATTAACCGATGTGGTGAAACGATATGAAGGTAAGCTAACAGTAGATCATGTAAATATGACGATAGAAGAAGGAGAAATTTTTGGCTTGCTGGGCCCGAACGGAGCGGGTAAAAGTACAACGATCAGTATGATCTGTGGTCTACTTAAGATTGACGGAGGAGACATTGTGATCGACGGTCTGCCTGTGTCCTCGAAATCGCTTGAGGTGAAGAAAAGAATTGGTTTGGTTCCACAGGAGTTAGCCTTATACGACACGATGTCAGCGGCGGATAACGTTACCTTTTTCGGAAGATTGTATGGTTTGCGTGGCAAGCTCTTGAAGGAACGGGTAGAAGAAGCTCTTGTGTTCACAGGGCTTAGCGACCGAGCCAAAGAGAAACCCTCAACCTTCTCCGGAGGGATGAAGAGACGTCTGAACATTGCCTGCGCGATTATGCATCGTCCTAAGCTGATTATTATGGATGAACCTACCGTGGGGATTGATCCGCAATCTCGTAATCATATCCTTGAATCAGTTAAAGAGCTCAATCGACTCGGCTCAACAGTTATTTATACCAGTCACTATATGGAGGAGGTTGCGGCCATTTGTGATCGGGTAGCCATTATGGATAAAGGGCATATCATTGCTTGCGGCACGGAAAAAGAACTGCGGGAACGCGTTGCCAAGGAAGAAAAAATCGTCATTAAAGCCACCAATGTCACACCAGAGCTTGTCCAAGAGTTGACGCTTCACCCTAGAATTAGACGCGTAGAAGCAAAGGAAGAAGTAGTCGAGCTGTATCTTCCTTCTTCACAAGGGGAGCTACAGGACATCCTTTTTATTTTTGCTAAGCATAAAGGGATTATCGGCTCGCTAAATATTGAAGAACCTGATCTGGAGACGTTGTTTCTAAACTTGACCGGAAGGACCTTAAGAGATTAAAGGGGGGGGATTATTCTGATGAATACTTGGACGATTATGATCTATGAGCTGCGAAGACTATTTAGCTCACGTTCTATGATATTAAATATGTTTTTACTGCCCCTGTTATTGATCTTTCTCTTAGGTGCTTCCCTCTCCGGTGTCGTTGGTGACAAAGGTCCCTCTACGATTGATGTTGTTCGAGTGGCTGTTGTTAATCCTTCTGGGGAGGGTTACGAGAGCTCGTCGATGATGGACAGTTTGTTAAAATCATCTGAGCTTAAGGATATCATTACCCCGATTACCGTAAATAGTCGGGATGCAGCAGAAAGCGGTCTGCGAACAGGAAAATATGGTTATGCGGTGATTGTCCCGCCAGGCTTTGATAGTAAGGTACAGAGCGGTGGAGAAGCACAGCTGGAATTTATACTGGGCAAAAAAAGTACAGATAACCTGGTGGCTGGGACGGTATTCGATAATTTTCTGAGGAGTCTTAATTATAAGCAGTCTGTGGCGATGACACTGGGTCCGGCAGCTATGAACGTTATGGCATCTAGTTCTACCAGTAATCTGCCTTCCGTAAAGCTTGGAGAACTGAGTGAGGGAGGGGTTTCGTATACTTCTTCACAGTTCTATGCGGTGTCCATGATGCTGATGTTTCTGCTATATAGCGGCTTGACGGTTTGTACTTCTCTTTTTAATGAAAAAGAGAATCATACCCTCTTCCGGATAAACGCAATGCCCGTTAAAGGATCTGAATTATTCATAGGTAAAATGCTTGGCGTAGGTGTTGTAAGTATAGTGCAGTGCGCAGCCATTATTATTCTAACGAATGTGCTTTTCGGGGTAAATTGGGGGAATCAGCCGGGCTTATTGTTCCTATTTTGCCTGCTGATGATCGTGGCCTCCATGACATTATCTATCGTTATTTCTATGTTCAGCAAGACTGGAGCAAGCGCAAGGAGTATCGTAACTCTGCTCACAGTAAGTATGACCTTTATTAGTGGAGGCATGGCACCTCTTCCAGAATCATGGGTGAATTCTATAGGGGCTTTCACGATTAATCATTGGGCCATGCAAGCAATCTTGAAAATGATGCTGCATGCCGATGTATCGCAAATCATGCCGAATTTGGGAGTGTTATCGCTGATCTGTCTTGTGTTGTTCAGTGCAGCGGCCATTTCGTACCGGAAGGTGGGTTATCATGGATAAAATCTTAACAATTGGCTGGAACATGGTGAAACGAACCATTGGTACTAGGAAGGGTGTGCTCATATATATTTTGCTTCCTTGTATTGTGCTCGCCGGTATTGTTTCCGTTACTGGAACGATAGGGGAGAACCCAGCTGTTGTGCTGTATTCCAATATGGATAACGGGACTGCAGGTAAGCACTTGCTCACTGAATTAAACAATTCCGGAGAATATAAGTTTGTAGAAAAAGCTGACGAGAATGCTTTAAGGGAAGGTGTAGTTGCTCAGAATGGAGAAGCGGGGATTCTAATCCCAGCAGGCTTCACCTCGGCACTCCTTGCCGGAGAAGAGCCGCAAATTAGTGTGTATGAGCTGAAGACGAATGAAACTTCCGTTATGATTAAATTAAAAGCGAGCGCAATTGCGGATGAAATGCGGAGTACCGCCACGATCATTGGAGCAGCTAATGAAGGATCTAGCGACGATGACGCACAGTTTACTACTGTTATGCAAAGGGCGGAACAGCACAGTATTGGCAGCATCCGAACCGATTATAATTTATATCCTCGGGAGGGACTGGGAGTCGTAACAGGCTTAACGTTAATGTTCCTCATGAGCCTCGTCACGAGTTCTGTATCTCTAATTATGGATGATCGAAAAGGCCGGACCATGATGCGGATGTTCAGTGCTCCGGTTCGTTCTTATGAAATTGCGATTGGTAATTTTCTGGGCAGCTTCATGGTCGGATTGATTCAGATCCTCGTAGTGCTCGCTTTAGGTCGCTGGGTGCTGCATTATGATTATGAAGTTCCAATCTATCTATATTTCCTCGTTCTTGCGGCATTTATGCTGGTGTCCATGGGGATCGCGAGTACGGTGGCAGGATTAATTCGAAATCCTAATAATGCGGGTATGCTGAATTCCCTAATTATCACACCGACTTGTATGCTTGGCGGCTGCTTTTGGCCCTTATCCATTATGCCGGACTATATGCAGAAGGCAGCTAACTTTGTTCCGCAAAAATGGGCCATTCAAGCGATCGACATCGCTGCAACCGGCGGGGGATGGAATGAGTTATGGTTACCTTTTGCCATCTTAGGCCTTATGGCGGCTGTACTGCTGGCGATAGGTTCAGCCATTCTCCGCCCAAGTGAAGCTGGAATTAATGCATAGCGATTTTGCAAACAGAAGGGGAGATATTCGTAGCTTGGCCTGTTACCTTCAGGTACAATAATAGGTATCCAATGTAATTGATTCTTATAATGTGCAGTAGAGGACATTTCTAGGAGGATGAACAGATGAGCAGCAATAAATTGGCTTGGACATGGCGGGTGAAGGAAGAATGTCTGGAAGCGTATGTAGCAATGCATTTAAATCCTTGGGCAGAAGTTCTGGAAGAGCACAGTAAGGCTGGTATTTCTAACTATTCTATCTTTCAGAATGGGAATCAGTTTTTTTATTGCTTTGAATGTGAGGATACGGAAGCAGCTTTCGATTATATTGCCAAAAGCGACGCCTGCAACCGATGGAATGCCATTACCTCGAAGATGGTTGAGGGCTCATTTGATTTCAATGACGAGGTGCCAATGTTGCCTTTACGCGAAGTGTTCTACTTAAAATAACGAAGACGATTCTGCATTCCCCAAAATTTGCATATTGTATATTATCGGCATATCTTGTTTACAGTCTTTTATGTTACGGTTATAATATATTTAATAATGTTAAATTGAATAATTTTTTGTTTTTTGGAGGAGCCTGTCAACAAGGGCTCCTCTTTGTCTTTTTTTGGCTTGGAGAAGTCCCTGGTTGGCAGTTCTTATATACAACAAGGGAGTGGATGAAACATGGAGTTTGTTCTATATCTTATGCTGATTATACTATTCACCAAGCTAGCTGGTGATTTATCTGTACGACTGGGACAACCGTCGGTACTGGGTAAGCTAATTGTCGGTATTATACTGGGTCCTGCGGTACTGGGTTGGATTCAAAATGGAGAGTTTATTCATTATTTTTCGGAGATCGGTGTCCTATTGTTAATGTTTATAGCAGGGCTTGAGACGGATTTGGAGCAACTGCGCAAGAACTGGAAGTCAGCTTTCGCAGTAGCCGTCGGAGGTATTATTTTACCTTTTCTAGGTGGGTTCGCCATCGGAGAAATGTTTGGATTTGCTTATCATAATGCTATGTTTATGGGCGTCATTCTTAGTGCAACATCGGTCAGCATTTCAGTGCAGGTGCTGAAGGATATGAATAAGCTAAATACACGTGAAGGTTCTACCATTCTGGGAGCCGCTGTAGTGGATGATATTCTGGTTGTTATTTTGCTCGCTGTATTAATGAGCTTTTTCGGCACAGGAGAATCAGTATCCATTGGTCTTTTAATTACGAAAAAAGTGCTGTTCTTCGCTGTAGCGCTTGTTGTGGGTTGGTTTGTTGTGCCGCGGGTGATGAAATGGATGGCTCCGCTAAAGGTGACAGAGGCTGTTATCGCAGCTGCGCTAATGATTTGCTTTGCGTTCGCATATTTTGCTGAAATTATGGGGATGGCTGGTATCATCGGTGCTTTTGCGGCTGGGATTGCTATTTCTCAAACCCCCTTTAAGCACAAAGTGGAAACTAAGCTGGAGCCTGTAGCCTATTCGATTTTTGTTCCGGTCTTTTTTGTAAGTATCGGACTTAATGTTTCCTTTGAAGGGGTTGGCAGTCAAATCGGGTTTGTCCTCTTGCTGTCCGTTATTGCCATTCTGACCAAGCTGATTGGTGGCGGTCTGGGTGCGCGTCTTACCGGTTTTGACAATCGTTCGTCGGCGATCATTGGTTCAGGGATGATTTCACGGGGTGAGGTTGCATTGATTATCGCGGCAACAGGTCTGAGTAGCGGATTGTTGCAGCAGCAGTATTTTACTTCGGTAATTATTGTTGTCATTGTAACTACACTTGTAACACCACCACTCTTAAAATATATGTTCCGCGATCCAGTGCGCGCTGGAGAGAAATAAAGCAAAAGAAAAGGGCGCCTTATAAGTCATTTACATGGCTTATGGGGCGCTTTTTTTTGTGCTCTAGTTTCCTGTACTTCAGAAGGAGAAAGTTCCCCGCCTCAAGACGGAGTATAAAACCAGCCGTAGGGCTGTTTTGACTTCGGCTAAAAATGTCTAAACTAAATCTCGGGATGGAAAATAATACATAATGGGGCAGTCATAAAAGGAGTACCAGAAATATACGGGGTGGAAGGGGAAACGAGTATGAAATGGTTAACCAAATGGTCGTTCGGTAACAAGGCGGCGGTAGGGCTTTTAGTGGTAATGGCGCTAGTAGTGGGAGGGCTGAGCTACACTTCGCTGCCGATGGAATTTATGCCAGAGGCGGATAATCCGCAAGTGACTGTAACGGTGCTCGGTCCGGGTCAGGATGCCCATGCGATGGAAACAAAGGTTACGAAGCCGATTGAGGCTGGGGCTGCTTTTGTAAAGGGAAAGAAAGAAATATTGTCTACTTCCGGAGACGGATACGCACAGGTGAACATTTTTTATGATTCGAAAACGAACATGAAGGATGCTGCTGGGGAGGTACAAAAGGTTGTAGATTCGTTGCAGTTCCCTGAAGGGGTGATGGCTCCTTTTGTACTTCAATTGAATACTTCCATGATTCCCGTGTCGCAGGTTACGCTTTCGTTTGATGAAGGGCTGACTAAAGAAAACCTTAAGCTTGCGGAAGAAACGATCATTCCAGAAATGCAACAAGCAGAGGGTGTAGCCAACGTTGCCTTATATGGCAAAGTAACTCCGCAAGTGCGAGTGAAGCTAGATCCGAAATTAATGGCTGAAAAAGGTATTACGACGCCTCAAGTGTTAGGGTTACTTCAAGGACGTAATGTATCAGCATCCCTTGGTGAGCAGACGATTGGGGGTCAGACAGGGAATGTTAACGTGGTTTCTGCGATAGATAGTATCGATACGTTAAAAAAACTTCCTGTTTCCGCGGGCGTTAAGCTGCAGGATATTGCTGCCGTTGAATTGAAGCAGGATCAAGAAAGCGTTAGTCGCTCGAATGGGAAAGATGTTCTTTTCGCCATAGTAACCAAAGAAGCTAACGCAAATGCAGTAAGTGTCGGAGATCATATCCAAGATACTGTAGCTCATATTAATAAAACCATTCCAAATGCAGAAGCAGCGGTGGTATTCAGCACATCAGATATGGTGGTTACCTCGGTGAACAGTATGATGCGTGAAGTATTGCTTGGCGCGTTGTTCGCTACGATCGTGATTCTGTTGTTCCTGCGCAACCTGCGGGCAACTCTGATTACGGCGGTTTCTATCCCGCTTTCCTTAGCAGTTACTTTATATCTATTGGATATATCCGGTATAAGTCTGAATATTATTACGCTCGGTGGTGTGGCTGTTGCGGTCGGTCGCTTGGTGGATGATAGTATCGTAGTCATTGAGAACATTTACCGTAGGCTGCAAAAAGAACCCTTCTCTCGTGAAATGATCATAAGCGCAACTGGGGAAGTGGCTAGAGCAATTACTTCATCTACGATTGCAACGGTAGCGGTATTTCTGCCGATGGGTCTTCTGCGTGGTAGTTTGCAGGCTTTCCTGCTTCCGTTTGCCTTAACTGTAACGTATTCATTGCTTACTTCACTCGTTGTAGCCTTGACGGTGGTTCCATTGTTAAGCTCATGGCTGCTCAGAAGAACTTCTATGAAAGAACATGAGCCATCTAAATGGTTTACCCGATTCCTTGATTGGAATCTTCGCCGAAAATGGATCACTTTATCCCTAGGTCTTCTGCTTCTGATTGGCTCCATCGCAGCCTATGTGACGATGCCAAAAGGTGCGCTTGATGCTTCAGATGCCAGCTATGTCTCTGTTCAGTTGAACTATCCGAAGGATGTTCCTGTTAAAGAGATTTTGGAAAAAGGAAAGCAGCTAGAGCAAGATCTGATGAAACGTCCAGAAGCAGAAACAGTGATCATGCAGTCTGGGAATAGTGCGGACGCAGCACAATGGGGGAGTGTCAGCTCAGAGACCTTAGTGGACTATACCGTTGTTATGAAAAAAGGTGCAGATGCGCAAGGCTTCATCGATTATGTTCGTGATGTAAAGGATTCCTATGCAGGAGCAACCCTGGTGGCCAATCAAATGAGTATGATGGGTTCAAGCTCCACTAGCGAGTATATTGATATCGTGGGTGATAATCTTACTGATATTACTGCTGTTGCAGCAGAAGTTACGGATAAGCTGAAGACTGTGGAGGGTATTCAGAAGGTCAGTAGCAATATGGAGGATACCAAACCTGTCTTTACATTTAAGGTAGATCCAGTACAGACGAATGCACAAGAAATTACCATGCAATTGTCGGCTATGCTGAATCCGATCCCTATGGGGCAAATCGAACTGGACGGTACGCCTGCTGGAGTAGTGTTAGATCCTATAGCTGAGCCAAAAACAGAGCAAGATTTAAAAGCAATGACGCTCATGACTGCTGAAGGTCCAAAGCCGTTGTCACAACTAGCAACCTATGAGGTTCGGAATGAACCAGCACTGTTGTTCCATAAAGATGGGAAGCCATATGCGAGAATCACAGCGGAAGTGGATCCGAAGAAGGTGTCTGAAATCGGAGCGGATATTAAAAAACAAACCGATAGTCTAACCCTACCTAAAGGTGTGACCTTATTTGCAGGCGGAGCTTCGGTTGATCAATCAGAGGACTTCACCGACCTTGGCATGACGGCGCTGATCTCTATTGGTTTGGTATATCTAATCATGGTCCTTACCTTCAAAACCCTTCGTGCTCCGCTGGCAATCATGTTCTCCTTGCCATTGGCTGCGATTGGGGCGATTGTTGGGCTGATCGTATCCGGCGTAACACCTGATTTCACTGCCCTGTTCGGGGCTCTGATGCTAATTGGTATCGTCGTCACGAATGCGATTGTGCTTATCGACCGTATTAAGCAGAATGAAGTGCATATGAATATCCGCGAAGCGATTCTGGAAGCGGCCGGAACACGGATGCGTCCGATTCTGATGACGGCAATTGCTACCATTTGCGCCATGACTCCACTGCTGTTCGGCCATGCCGAGATGGGCAGCATCGTCTCGCAAAGCTTGGCGATTGTGGTCATCGGTGGCTTGACCGCGGCAACGCTGCTTACGCTGGTTGTGGTTCCAGCGATTTACGAGCTGTTCTACTTCCGTAAATCGGCTAAGGAGCGCAAGGGCGCGGTGAAAGTAGAAATTCCGACGCATGGTGCTTAATTTCAAAAAGTTATAGTGATAAACAACTGAAATAGGCCCTTCTCAGTCATTTTAAATGATGCTGGGAAGGGTCTTATTATTTAGAAAATGAGAATTTACTTGCGTATATGAACAGTGCAAGAGATCTAAGTTTTGATTTTATAAATTATGATTTTTACAACGATATACAACGCATTTAGCATAATTAATATGAAAGGGATGATAGAGAATATTCTATGGGACGAAGACAAGGCGGATAACATAAATAATGCGAGGAGCAAATAGGGAAGGGACAATAAATATTTTCTGTGGAATACATTATGGACAAATTCAAATTTCACAAGGAATACATTCCTTTCTAAGGGGAAAACGCTACCCTCCAAATTAGAATATCATAACTCCAGATTTTTGCGAAGGTGCAGGCCGAGTAGATCATAGTGTTGATTTTTATTCGCATACTAAAAAGCAGGCCGACGATAAACCGATTATCGTGGCCTGCTTTTTTAATATTGCTCACTATCTATTAACCGCAAGAACAATTCAATACCGGCTTACGCGCAGCTTGTGTCTCATCCAAACGGCTAATCTCTGTGGTATGCGGTGCGTTGATTACGATCTCCGGTGTCTCCTGCGCTTCTTTCACGATCTGGATCATTGTATCGATGAAGCCATCGAGCGTTTCTTTACTTTCGGTTTCCGTAGGCTCGATCATCATGCATTCCTCAACAGTCAGAGGGAAGTACACGGTTGGCGGATGGTAGCCGAAGTCGAGTAATCGTTTAGCAACGTCTAAGGTGCGCACACCATACTGCTTGAGGTTTTTGCCGGACATTACGAATTCATGCTTACATACGCCCGGATACGGAATTTCAAAATACGGCGCCAGACGGTGCATCATATAGTTCGCATTCAGCACGGCATTTTCGGATACCTCACGCAGTCCATCTGGGCCATAGGTACGGATATAGGCGTAGGCACGAACCAGAATACCAAAGTTGCCGTAAAAAGCTTTCACGCGTCCAATGGATTCAGGTCCGCCGAAGTCGAGTGAGAAGCTGTTATCTTCGTTTTTCACCACAGTTGGTTGTGGTAGGAACGGAATCAGGATGGATTTTACGCCAACAGGTCCGGCTCCAGGGCCACCGCCGCCGTGCGGGGTACTCATTGTCTTATGCAAGTTCAAATGCACAACGTCAAAGCCCATATCACCGGGGCGGGTAATGCCCATAATAGCATTGGAGTTCGCTCCATCGTAATAGAGCAAGCCGCCTGCTTCATGCACGATCTCAGCAATCTCGACGATTTGGGTCTCGAACAAGCCGAGTGTGCTTGGGTTAGTCAGCATCAGCGCGGCAGTATCGCTGCCGACTGCTGTCCGCAGCGCTTCAAGATCAACCATCCCTTTATCTGTGGATGGGATCGTGATCGTTTCAAGTCCTGCGGCTGAAGCACTAGCAGGATTGGTGCCGTGTGAGGAATCCGGCACGATAACCTTCGTGCGGGTCTCGCCGCGGCTTTCATGGTAGGCACGAATCATCATGAGACCGGTCCATTCCCCATGAGCACCTGCGGCAGGCTGTAAAGATACAGCATCCATGCCGGTTAGTGCTGATAAGTCATTTTGCAGGGTATGCATTAATTGCAGTGCGCCTTGAATGCTTTCTTCTGGCTGGTAAGGGTGGATCTTAGCTAGGCCTGAGAAGCGGGCTACATCTTCATTGATCTTCGGATTGTATTTCATCGTGCATGAACCCAGTGGATAGAAGCCATTATCCACACCGAAGTTGCGTCGTGAAAGTGAAGTGTAGTGGCGAATGACGTCCACTTCGGATACTTCTGGAAGCATTACGGGCTCGCTTCGGAGTAAACCTGATGGAATCAGAGATTCCAAGGTTTCTTCCTGCGGCACATCGCATAGTGGCAAAGAATAGGCCGAACGGCCGGGACGGCTTAATTCAAAAATTAGACTTTGCTCCGGTTTCATAAACAGCCCTCCAGTGCGCTAGCGAATTGGTCGATTTCGTTTTTGCTTCTTTTTTCCGTTACGGCAACCAGCATATGTCCAGCAAGCTCAGGATAATCACGGCCCAGATCATAACCGCCGAGATAACCTTCCTTCAGCAGCTTCGAATTAATTGCGCTAACGCTGCTTCCCTCAGGAAGCTTCAAGACAAACTCGTTAAAGAAGGGGGAGGAGAAGGCATATTCAGCACCTGTTAGTTGGCTAAGTTTATCAGCGGCATAATGGCTTTTACGAATGTTTAGCTCGCCTACTTCACGCATGCCTTCTTTGCCCATAACGGACAAGTAAACCGATGCGCAGAGAGCCAGCAGCGCCTGATTGGAGCAGATGTTCGAGGTAGCTTTTTCTCGGCGGATATGCTGCTCCCGTGCTTGCAGCGTCAGAACGAAGCCGCGTTTCCCGTTACGGTCAACCGTTTGGCCTACGATACGGCCCGGCATCTTACGCATCAAGTGCTCAGCTACCGCGAAGAATCCACAGGTTGGACCGCCGAGGGAAGCTGGAATACCAAGCGGCTGAGCGTCACCGACTACGATGTCGGCTCCAAGCTTACCTGGTGTTTCTAGTACGCCAAGAGCGATCGGATTTGCACTGACGACGAACAACCCTTTAACAGCATGGATCAGCGGCTCAACAGAGCTAAGATCTTCGATGCTGCCAAAAAAGTTAGGCGATTGCATCAGTACTGCAGCTGTATCACCATCAATGGCTTCAGCAAGCTTTACCTGATCGGTAACGCCGTTTTTATAGTCAATCTCCACGACCTCAAGCCCCCAAGCATTAGCCGATGTGCGTAACACTTGGCGTGCTTCAGGATGAACGGTGCGGGAAACAATTAATTTTTTGCGTTTGGTAGCACCAGCTGCGAGGACTGCTGCTTCGGATAATGCGGTTGCGCCATCATACATGCTGGCATTGGCTACTTTCATACCGGTTAGTTCGCAAATGTAGGATTGGAATTCGAAGATCGCCTGCAGTTCGCCTTGGCTGATCTCCGGTTGATACGGGGTGTAAGCAGTGTAGAATTCAGAACGGGAAATGACATGGTTGATCACCACAGGGATGTGATGGTCGTATAATCCGGCGCCGAGGAAGCTGGCGTGCGAATCGAAATCAGCATTTCGGTCAGCGAGACCTTTCATGTGACGTAGCAGGGCGTACTCATCGAGTGGTTCAGACATCGGCATAGTGCCTTGATAACGGACGGCTTCAGGAATATCGGAGAACAGCTCATCTATGGACTGAATCCCGACGGTTTCCATCATCTCTACGCGGTCCTGTGCTGTCATGGGCAGATAACGGTGCTTCATTAAGGTTTCACTCCTTGGCTTTTTTAAAATATAAGAAAGTACAATTTTCACGCTATACTTTATCCTTCTATTTCTCGCTTAAAAGCTAACCGTCCCAATATGGACGCTAAAGGCGTTTATACTTGTAAAAAGGGGCTTTAATCACGACAGCCTTAAGCTGCTTGCCGCGTATCTCTACGAATACCTCTGTGCCTATTTCACTGTAAGCTGTATCAAGCAAAGCTAATCCCAGATTGCGTTTCAGCGTTGGTGATTGGGTTCCGGTTGTGACCTCTCCGATTTTAATTCCGTTCGCATAGACTGGGTAATGGGAGCGCGGAATGCCCCGGTCAATCATTTCTAAGCCGACCAGACGTCGGGGTAGACCGGCTTCTTTTTGCTGCAATAGCGCATCGCGACCGATAAAGTCCGCTTTGTCCAGCTTCACAAAGAACTGTACTCCAGCTTCAAGAGGGGTGATGTCAGCTGACAGCTCCTGACCGTACAGCGGCAATTTTGCTTCAAAACGCAGCGTATCACGGGCGCCCAGTCCAGCAGGTGTTAATCCGTGAGGAGTGCCAGCTGTAAGTAGGCCGTTCCATAACGTTGCTGCCCGATCCAGCGGAGCGTAGATCTCGAAGCCATCTTCGCCGGTGTAACCCGTACGGGAGATCAGTACTTCTACACCGCAGACGGTTGCGCGTTCGATGAAGTGGAAAGGCTTGAGTTCTGAGATCGGAGCATCAGTAACTTTCGCGAGTATGGTCTCTGCCAACGGGCCTTGCAAGGCAAGCAAAAGCGTCTCGTCAGAGACATTAGTGAGTGTAACTTCACCGAATTCAGAGGTCAGATGCTCTTGCAGCCACTGGAAGTCCTTATCGATGTTGGAGGCATTTACGACAAGCATATAACGGTCTTCACTTATTCGGTACACGAGCAAATCGTCGACCACACCGCCGTTTGGATAACAGAGCAGCGTATATTGTGCCGCACCATCGGTCAGGCGGCTGACATCGTTGGTCGTCATTTTTTGTAAAAAGGCTTCAGCACCGCTCCCGATCACCATGAATTCACCCATATGCGATACATCGAACAGTCCAGCCTGCTGGCGAACAGCTTCATGCTCCTTCACGATACCTGTAAACTGTACTGGCAGCTCCCAGCCGCCAAAATCAATGCACCTGGACTCCGTGTAAGCGGAATAGAGATCGTAAAAAGGTGTTCTTTTCAAAGCATCCATATTGTCACTCCCCTAGTCTGATTACATACGAAAAAAAGGACAGGCAGAAGCAATCATGCATAAATGCACTAATCGCTTTCTGCTCTGTCCTTTGTACCTGAGAGTTACCCTGCCGTAACGAACCTGCAAGTTTCCCCGTTGGTGACCTGACGCACTCAGCCCCGCGTCTGATGCTCTCCAGAGGTACGTCCGACAAAGGTCCTTTTGCCTGAGAGATTCACCCCTGTTAGGGCTTACTCCTTCGGCGCCGTCTTCAAGTGAGACAGTCTCTCCCTATGCCATCATCCGCAACTGTATTTGTTTTATATTTCTCCGAGAAACGGTTATCGTCTATAAAAAAGACGACAACGTCGTTTCTTCTTGTATGTCTCCATTAAACGGGTATAGGAGGGCGCTGTCAACAAGAAAAAGTCAAAAAAACGACAAATTTATTTTACTGTTAGTAATATTGACATTCTGCTCTGGGATCACTTAGGCTATAACTAAATTTAGAATTCCAATTTGGAAATGAGGCGGCTTGAAATGAGTGAAGTTTTAGATCACCTTCTTTACAGCGAAGAGCATGAGTGGGCACAGCAAGTGGAAGGACGCGTAGTACGTATTGGGATTACGGATCATGCTCAGCATTTGTTAGGCGATATCGTATTTGTGGAATTTCCAGAAGTGGGCTCGGCCATTTCAGCCGGTGACAGCGTAGGCAGTATCGAATCCGTTAAGACTGTATCGGAATTATATTCACCCGTCTCGGGGACGGTTACCAAGATTAATGACGGTTTAGAGGCTAGTCCGGAGCTGATCAACGATAAGCCGTATGGCGAGGGTTGGATTTTTGAAATTGAAGTGGACGGAGAGTATGCTGATGCTGTAAAAGGTCTGCTGGATGCATCCGGATATCGTGCATTGGTAGGAGAGTAATTGGGATTATTCACAGGATATTAATTTTATCGCGAGTGATATTTGTAGCAGCAAGTTTCTGTTTTTGGGGACTTGCTGTTTGGTATTTTTATTTAGAGGTGGGTGGGAATTTTTGCGTCATACCCTGGGACGGCTCGGAATTATTTGATTTTATTTAAAAGCGAATCTGCTAGTTGTGTAAATAGGGAAAACCTCCCTCATTTTAGACGAATATAGCGTGAAACTAAGGCTTTTAGGGAATTTCTCCCTGAAAATTCCGGTGAAACCGCTATTTTTTACTAAATAGGGGATTAATCAGGGAGGAATTCCCTAATCTTGCGCCTGAACAAGAGATCACGCGGATAATCAGGGAGTATTTCCGTAATTAATAGTGGCAAGTCCATTTTAGTATGTTGATAGCAGATTCGCACCCGCACTAACTACTATATCTAGCTCTGAGTACAATCAATATTTTATTCACCCTCTTGAAGCTGCCGCAGCACAATGATCTCTACACGGCGGTTCTTCTGCTTACCTGCTATCGTGGTATTATCTGCGGTGGGCTGGGTGTCAGCATAACCTGCGTATTGAAAAGTATCCGGCTTCAGTCCTTCATGGTCTAGAAAAAAGCGCAGTACAGATAGCGCACGAGCACCAGACAGCTCCCAGTTGTCGTTATAGTGAGAAGCCGAAGATACTGGCGTATTGTCGGTATGTCCTTCAATGCTAATCTTTGCGCCGATGTCTTTGAATAAACCAGATAACTGCTGAAGAGCAGGGAAGGCTGGTGATTTCAGGTCTGCCTTACCTATATCGAATAGAAAACGATCACTGAGTGTGATTTCTATACCCTGCGGTTTGTCAGCAACAAAAATTTGTTCTCCGAGATTATTTTCCTCCACATAGTGGGTGATCACACCCATTAATTCAGCAAGTTTAGTCTCTTGTTCTCGAAAAGCGAGCTCACGTGCCGAAGGTGTTTCATTCTCCGCTTGTTCACCAGATCCGTCATCCGGTCTTGCAGTTGCAGCTGCATCCTCATTTCCGTCTGTACTTTCCGGTTTGTTCTCAGTTGATTTCCCAGCATCTAAAATACCGTTCCCACCCTCAAGGACAGTGGTTCCAGACTTGAAGGTCTCGGATAACGAGCCTGTCACGATGTTATATTTGTCAGTATCCAGGCTGCTCATCGCATACAATATAACGAAAAAAATAAGTAAAAGTGTAATTAGATCTGCATAAGTAATCATCCAACGGTCACGGCTTTCCCGAGTCTCTACACGCCGCTTGCGCCGGTCTCTTTGTCTCATAAAAGGCCTCTAGTTTCCGCACGGTCATTCGTGTCCGAGTCTGAGATGAATGAGTTCATTTTTTTACGTACCAGCAGTGGATGATCCCCATTCTGTAGAGAAAGAATACCTACTAGCAGCATTTCCATGCTATGTAGCTCACTTTGACTGCGGGATTTGATTTTGGAGGCAATGGGTAAAAATATTAAATTAGCGATGGCTACACCGTACAACGTTGCAGTGAACGCTACTGCGATAGATGTGCCCAGATTTGACGGATCTGTAAGGTTGCCAAGTACACGGATGAGACCCATCACCGTCCCGATAATTCCCATCGTTGGTGCATATCCACCAGCAGCTTCAAAAATCTTAGCATAGTTCTCATGCTTCAATTCTTTAGCGTCCATTTCCAGTTCCAAAATCTGTCTTACCTGCTCAGGATCAGTGCCGTCGACAATAAGAAGCAGACCTTCACGTGTAAAAGAATCCGGATGTTCTTCAGCTTGTTTTTCTAACATTAAAACGCCGCCGCGACGGGCCACGGTTGCCATTGCAATGAGTTCTTCAGCTTTTTCCATATCACGATCAGGGTTGCTGCCGAAAGCCATGCGTAGTGCTGTTGGAATGGAGCGCAGCTTAGATGCCGGGAAGCTGATCATAACGGCGGCAAATGTACCCCCGAACACAATCAAAGCCGCATTAAGCTGCAGCAGTCCTGAGAGGCTTCCGCCTTCCCAGAGATAGCCGCCGATTAACGCAGCCAGTCCAGCCAATAGGCCAATTATTGAGGTAATATCCATGCTTCAAGCTCCTAACATTTCTATGTATTATGGTTTGCATCGATCTAGTCAACACTGTATAATGAACGGGAACACATATTCTTATCTTCCATATTTTTAATTATAAGAAAGTATAAGTTTCACGTTATACTTAAACCTTATAATTCTCGCACAAACGCTTAACGTCTTTTAGAGACGCCAAAGGCGTTTAGCTTGCTATCGTATGGAGAGAGAACATTCAGACAACAATTATAATATATTAATCTAGTTTAGACGATAGAGGGGAGACGGGCAAATGAGTGATATTGTCGTCAGTACGAAGACTTTTGAATTGGAGTCCGAGTATACACCCCAGGGCGATCAGCCTCATGCCATAGAGGAATTACTACAAGGCATCCGGCAGGGCAAGAAGCACCAGACGCTGCTGGGCGCGACGGGTACGGGGAAGACGTTTACCGTTGCACAAGTTATTTCCAAATTAAACCGCCCGACATTAGTTATTGCGCACAACAAGACTTTGGCTGCCCAACTGGCGAGTGAGTTTAAGGAGTTTTTTCCGCATAATTCGGTAGACTATTTCGTCAGCTACTACGACTATTACCAACCAGAGGCGTATATTCCCTCCTCCGATACTTATATCGAGAAAGACTCCAGTATTAATGAAGAGATTGATAAATTGCGCCACTCCGCAACGAGCTCCTTGTTCGAACGGCGTGACGTTATTATTGTGGCGAGTGTGTCTTGTATTTACGGCCTCGGTTCGCCGATGGAATATGGAAGCTTGCTTTTGTCATTGCGGGTTGGGATGGAGAAGCCTCGAAATGAGATTTTGAGCAGGCTAGTGGATATCCAGTACCAGCGTAATGATATCAATTTTGTACGCGGAACCTTCCGTGTACGTGGTGATGTGGTTGAGATTTTCCCGGCATCTCAGGGTGAGCATGCCATTCGGGTCGAATTGTTCGGTGATGAAATTGAGCGAATCACTGAGATTGATGTGCTGACGGGTGAACTGATCGGGGAACGCGATCATGTCGCTATTTTTCCGGCGTCTCACTTTGTTACCAAAGAAGAAACAATGCGTGTAGCACTGGTCAACATTGAAAAAGAGTTGGAAGACCGCTTAACGGTTCTTCGTGACGCAGGAAAGCTTCTTGAAGCTCAACGTCTGGAACAGCGGACACGTTATGATATTGAAATGATGAAGGAAGTGGGCTTCTGCTCAGGGATTGAGAACTATTCCGGACCACTCACCTTCCGTGAACCAGGGGCAACCCCATATACATTAATGGATTATTTTCCGGATGATATGCTGATCATTATTGATGAGTCCCATGTTACACTTCCGCAGATTCGGGCGATGTATAACGGTGACCGGGCGCGTAAGACAGTACTGGTAGAGCATGGTTTCCGTTTGCCGTCTGCGCTCGATAACCGTCCACTTCAGTTTGAGGAATTCGAAGAAAAGGTGAAGCAGATCGTATATGTTTCTGCGACACCGGGACCTTATGAAATGGAGCACTGTGACACCATGGTGCAGCAGATTATTCGGCCTACAGGTCTTTTAGATCCGATCATTGAGGTTCGTCCTACAGAGGGACAAATCGATGACTTGATTAGTGAGATTCGTGATCGGGTAGAACGAGACGAACGCGTCCTCGTCACAACGTTGACGAAGAAGATGTCGGAAGATCTGACAGATTACTTTAAGGAAATTGGGATTAAGGTTCGGTATATGCACTCTGATATCAAA
Organism: Paenibacillus sp. VTT E-133291; assembly: GCF_002264395.1. GTDB lineage: Bacteria > Bacillota > Bacilli > Paenibacillales > Paenibacillaceae > Paenibacillus_AQ > Paenibacillus_AQ nitricinens. Next base: position 50,335 of record NZ_NFVA01000020.1, on the reverse strand, counting down.
ACACTGGAACGGATGGCGATCTTGCGGGATCTTCGTCTGGGTACTTTCCATGTTTTAGTAGGGATTAACCTGCTAAGAGAAGGTCTCGATCTACCGGAAGTATCGCTGGTCGCTATACTCGATGCCGATAAAGAGGGCTTCCTTCGTTCCGAGCGTTCGCTAATTCAGACGATTGGCCGTGCGGCCCGTAACTCCGAGGGGCGTGTCATTATGTACGGTGATCGGATCACGGATTCGATGGAGAAAGCGATGAGCGAAACATCGCGTCGCCGCGCCATCCAGATCGCCCATAATGAGAAACATGGCATTACCCCAACCACCATTAATAAAAAGGTGCGTGACATCATCGAGGCAACGAAGGTTGCTGAGACTAAAGCGGATTACCTCACGGGTGTTGGTGGCAAGATGAATAAGAAAGAGAAACAAAGCCTGATCCAGCGTCTGGAAGCCGAGATGAAGGACGCAGCGAAGAACTTGCAATTTGAGCGCGCGGCAGAGCTGCGTGACGCATTGTTGGAGCTTCGGGCCGAGTAATAAACCTTAAATGCATCACCGATATTTAAAATATGTAAATGAACGGTGCTGTCCAGGCCGTTCTTTTTGAATAAATAGATGGACACGCATCCCGCAGGGACAGCTTAGCACTTACGTGTATTACGTAGGGAGAGTGCTCCGCAATGCTCTTAGCACTTACGCGTATCCCGCAGGGACAGCGCCCTGCAACGTTATAGCAGTTGCGGTAATCTTGCACTTCCCGCACTTAGCAAGTGTGCGCCTAACGTCCAAGCGGTCCCGTAGGGATAAGCGCTCCAAGCAGCACTGTCACTAAGTCCCGTCCTACCAACCTCCTTCGCCAATAAATGCGGGTGTCCAGAGGGTGCAACCCTTGGGGCCCTCCCTTGGAAGGGAGGGTTTGGGAGGGATCGAAAACGCTTTTGATAAAGCTTTGATATTTGATATTTGATTCATTAAGGAGAGGTTCCGTTGGCGAACGAAAATATTGTAATTAAAGGCGCGAGGGCGCACAATCTCAAAAACATCGATGTGACGATTCCACGTGACCGTTTCGTCGTGCTGACGGGACTGAGCGGCTCAGGTAAATCGTCGCTTGCATTTGATACGATTTATGCTGAAGGACAGCGGCGTTATGTTGAATCTTTGTCCGCTTATGCTCGTCAGTTCTTGGGGCAAATGGAGAAGCCGGATGTGGATTCGATAGACGGATTATCCCCGGCAATCTCTATTGATCAGAAGACAACAAGTCGCAACCCTCGTTCCACAGTAGGTACGGTAACTGAGATCTATGACTATTTACGGCTGCTTTTCGCACGGATCGGTCACCCTCATTGTCCAGAGCATGGAATTGAGATTACTTCCCAGACCGTTGAACAAATGGTAGACCGGATTATGCAGTATCCAGAGAAGACTCGTTTGCAAATCCTAGCGCCTATTATTTCAGGACGTAAAGGGGAACACAAAGGACTCTTCACAGACATTTCTAAGCAAGGGTTCGTACGTGTGCGTGTGGACGGTGAGCTAAGAGATCTGTCTGAGGATATTGAACTTGAGAAGAATAAAAAACACACTATAGAAGTTGTTGTAGACCGGATCGTCGTTAAAGACGATGTGGAGACCCGGCTGACGGATTCACTGGAGACGGCACTTAAACTTTCGGGCGGTAAAATCCTTGTGGATATCATCGGTCAGGAAGAGCTGCTGTTCAGCTCTAACTTCGCTTGTCCGATTTGTGGTTTTAGTATTGAAGAGTTGGCACCACGGATGTTCTCTTTCAACAGTCCATTCGGAGCCTGCACAGAGTGCGATGGACTTGGCATGAAGATGGTGGTCGATCCAGACCTGCTTATTCCTGATGCTGAGAAATCCATTGAAGAGGGCGCTTTTTTAGCTTGGACAGGAAGTACCTCCAATTACTATCCGCAATTTTTGAAATCCGTGTGTGAACACTTTAATATTCCACAGAACGTTCCAGTGAGCAGTTTAACACCTGATCATATGAACAAACTACTAAATGGTACAGGCAGTGAGAAGGTTCGCTTCAAATATGAGAATGATTTTGGACAAAAGAAAGATGCGATGGTTGCTTTTGAAGGGATTATTCCTAACCTTGAGCGGCGTTATCGTGAAACTGCTTCGGATGGTATTCGTGAATTTATCGAAGGATTCATGAGTGCAAAGCCTTGTCATGTATGTAAAGGCAAACGTCTGAAGAAAGAAATTTTGGCGGTGACGATCAACGAACAAAATATTTCGGACATTACCGATCTCTCGATTGGTGACTGTCAGCATTGGTTTGAAGAGATAAAATTGAGCGAAAAAGAAACAGCCATCGCCAATCTCATTTTAAAAGAGATTTGTAATCGGCTTGGATTCCTTGTAAATGTAGGCTTGGACTATTTGACGCTTAGCCGTGCAGCAGGCTCACTGTCTGGTGGGGAAGCACAGCGTATCCGGTTGGCCACTCAGATTGGTTCGAGCTTGATGGGTGTGTTGTACATTCTGGATGAGCCAAGTATTGGCCTGCATCAGCGGGATAATGATCGCCTCATCTCGACCCTTGCGCATATGCGTGACTTAGGGAATACGCTGATTGTTGTTGAGCATGATGAAGACACGATGATGGCAGCGGATTATATTATTGATATCGGACCAGGTGCGGGTATCCACGGTGGACAAGTTATGGCGCAAGGAACACCGGAAGAAATTATGAAGGATCCGAATTCCTTAACGGGTGATTATTTAAGTGGTCGTAAATTTATTCCGGTAACCGCTAAGCGTCGTGCTACTGATGATCGATGGATAGAAATCCGTGGGGCTAAGGAGAATAACCTGAAAAATGTGAATGTGAAGATTCCATTAGGTGTGTTTACAGCGGTGACAGGTGTTTCTGGTTCCGGTAAATCGTCGCTTATTAACGAGATTCTTTATAAGAGCTTGGCACGGCAACTGAATAAGGCTGTGAAGGTACGTCCGGGTCAGCACAAAGAAATTCGCGGCTTGGAAAATCTCGATAAAGTAATTGAAATCGACCAATCACCAATCGGGCGTACACCACGTTCTAACCCAGCAACCTATACGGGTGTATTTGACGACATTCGTGATCTGTTCTCGAAGACGAATGAGGCAAAGGTACGCGGGTTCCAAAAGGGACGCTTTAGCTTTAACGTAAAGGGCGGACGCTGTGAAGCTTGCCGCGGGGACGGAATTATCAAGATTGAGATGCACTTCTTGCCGGATGTCTATGTTCCTTGCGAAGTATGTAAGGGCAAGCGTTATAACCGGGAAACTCTGGAAGTGAAGTATAAAGGGAAAAACATCTCTGATGTACTGGAGATGACGGTAGAGGATGCTACAGAATTCTTCGTGAATATCCCTCGTATCCATCGTAAAATGCAAACACTGATGGATGTTGGTCTTGGTTACATCAAGATTGGTCAGCCAGGTACCACATTATCCGGTGGTGAAGCGCAGCGCGTGAAATTGGCTTCCGAGCTATACCGCCGTAGTACCGGAAAGACCCTTTATATTTTGGATGAGCCGACAACAGGTCTGCATGTGGATGACATTGGTCGTTTACTTGAAGTGTTGCATCGCTTGGTGGATTCCGGAGAATCAGTTCTCGTCATTGAGCATAATTTGGACGTTATTAAAACCGCGGACTATCTCATCGATATGGGACCAGAGGGCGGCAGTGGCGGCGGAACTGTGCTGGCAACAGGAACACCAGAGAAGCTCATTACCGTTACGGAGTCTTACACAGGTAAGTATCTGAAGCCGGTTCTGATTCGTGATACAGAGCGTACCAAAGCCCTTATGCTTGAGACGGCAGAAACCATCTAAGCTATAAATAGCTGGATAGTATAACTACTAAATGATAAAGGTCACGGCAATTTGCCGTGACCTTTTTGTTTGTTGTCCGTCCGAAATCATTATTTTGTGAAAACAATTGATAGGTAAAATGCTAGTAGTCACCTGTAAATTAGAGCCATTATCCGTTCTGATGTGAGTGTTCTAGTAAACGTTATATGACTCCTATAAAAAGAAAACAAAATCATAGATGAGATAGGCATAAGTAGGGCATGTCCGTCGTAAGATTTAATGAGTAGTATGCTGTTGCTATTGGTATGCTTAATGGGTAATAGGATGCAATAGGCGAGTAATAGGAGAGCAATAGGCGCAATGGTTCCTTGAAAAATTAATAACTAATTGTTATAGACTTAACTCTATCAAACGAATGTTTTATTAGATTAGGGAAAACCTCCCTAAAAATCTGAGTTTCTAGATCATAAAAGATGAAACCCGGTAAAAACTCCCTAATTATCAGGAAGTTTAAATCATTTAGCAGGATTTCTAATGATTTTTAAGGAGAAATTCCCTAAAAACCTCAAATTGATCTGATAATCGTACGATTTTAGGGAGGGTTTCCCTAATTCTTGAAAAACGTAAGATTTGAACGCAAGTGTGAAGTTCTATCTCTGAATTTTAAACTGAACTCCAAATTGATTCCTCAGTACTTTAAAAAGTACCTTCAAAGCACTAACTGGTTTCCTCTTTGAACCTTCACGACGCATACTATCTCTGGTTAGATTCACCTACTTTTTTTGATCGAAAGCTAAACGTCAGTGACCAATATCATCATTTTTGCGGATTTTGCAGGGATAAAATATATTTTTTGCGACAAATACATAATTTTTCTACAAAACCTATTGCATCGCCCAAATGGTAGCGATAACATAGAAGAGGATATGGGGAATACTGGATCTTGCTTGACAACATTTTTGAGGAGGTAAGGTAATGCTACTTGCAGAAGTTGCCGCGCAAGGACCGTCTAAATTTCATACCTTTGATGTTTTTATGATTTTATTCACGATCCTAATTTTGGTTGGAGTCGTTCGGTTACTGAGAGCTCCCCAGAAGAACAAGTTCGCCATTGCTTTCGGAGCGGTTAGTTTGTTGGTTTTTATAATCTCTGATTATGCCATGGTGATGCATTGGTTAAGTTAACGAAAGAATTAAATTGAACAGCTTTGCACCAAAAGACTCCTTTAACGCCGTGGGCGCATTGAAGGTGTCTTTTTTCAAATTATATAATGTAAAATTTATCCATGTGCAGAGAGAGGGTCTGGTGAAGGTTGATGAGGATTGGGGAGAAGCTGGTGAAGAAAGGATTGGGCCTGATGTTATGTGGTGTGTTGCTGTCAGGAGTATGGAGTGAGTCAGTTTATGCATTTGGTAGTACGACTAAGAAGATTAGCACGGCGACGACAACCCAGAAAAACAAAATCAAAAATTCTACACCAGTTGAAGACCCTGTCCCAGGGATTATTAAAAGTATCACCCCTTCCGTAGTGGGCATTATCGGCAAAGACGATAGTGGCGGGAATAGCGGACCGGATGACCGGTACAATCTGACGCATGGCTCTGGCATTATTGTGAAGTCGAACGGATGGATCGTAACCAATGCACATGTCATCAAGGATCTGCAGAATGCCTTGGTAGTGACGTCAGACTCCAAAACCTACAGCATTAAAGAAACATATCTCGATGAAGTTAGTGATCTGGCCCTGATCAAAATCAATGCAACCTCCCTTAAACCTGCAAAGTTTATTCCATCGACCGGTAAAACCGTTGTTGGTGAGAAGGTAGTGGCCATCGGAACACCGATTAGCTTTTCTCTAAGGAATTCAGCGACGGTAGGGGTTATAAGTGGCCTTAACCGTGAAGTAGCTGCGGCTTATCGCCTGATCCAAAGTGATACAGCAATTAATCCCGGAAATAGTGGGGGTCCGCTAGTGAATATGAAGGGCGAAGTGCTGGGAATAAACAGCCTGAAATACTCAGCGGTGGGTGTGGAGAATATGGGCTTCTCTATACCGGCGGATACCGTGCAGTATATTATGAACCAGCTTTTTAAGTACGGTGAAGTAAAACACCCGAGTCTTGGACTGGAGTTAGAGCCGAGTTGGTCCTCGATTGTGGGCTTGCCAACGCTTGATCCACTTACCGTAACAAAAGTGATATCTGCTGAAGCACGTAAGGCGGGTGTTGCCGAAGACGATGTCTTGTACAGCATTGACGGCCACCGTGTGGTCTCACTAGTTGATATTAATGAATTGTTCAAAAGCTATTCTCCGGGTAAGACGGTACGATTGGTTATGCAAAGTGATGGGGATATTGTCGTCCGCAAGGTCGTACTCACTCAGGGTGATCCCCTGTTAAGTGAAGACAGTTCTGGAACAGATGGGGACGAGCATACGGAAGAGTGATCAGGAAACTTGAGAGGGGGACGGTAAATGGGCTTTAAAGTTTTAACACAAGGATTGTGTGCGATGCTGGCTTTATTATTGCTATTTTTTATATTACCGATACAAACCGCACGGGCAGCAGAAACAGAGAAGCTACAGCTGAGTCTTAAAGTTGGCAGTACTTCAGCTACGGTGAATGGCAAGAAGGTGACTATCGAGCGGCCTTATATGGAGAACGGAACGGTTATGGTACCGCTCGGGGTTTTTAAAAAGACATTTGGCAGCAAGGTTTCCTTAGAAGGAAATGATATAGTGAAAGTAACGTACGGCTCTCATACAGGGTTAATGATGATTGGTAGTATTAGTGCCTGGAAGGATGCGACTAAAGTTAAACTCACCTCCGCTCCTCGGATGGTTTCAGGTGTGTTGATGGTGCCGCTGCGTTTTGTGGCCAGCATCCTGGGTGCAACTCTTTCCCAAGGTAACGGTGGAGAACTCGTCATTACCTTAGTTCCTGCAGATAATGAAGGCGATGTGCCAGTGGATACTGGTATTGATAGCGATGTGGGGAAGACGCAAATTGGGAACAGCTATTTTCGATGGACACTAAATTATCCGTCTGGATTGATTGCTGGAAATAGCGGTGGTGATGAGAGTGTGGCTGCTTTCTCCAGTACGGACAATCTTTATTATTTGGAGATTCATGCAAGTGATCAGGCAGTTGCTGTTGATGCAGACGGGTTATTAGAACAACTAGTCCGGGAAGTCGAGTTAGGCGGTGAGCTGATATTAGATCAGGAGTCGTTTCCGAAAGCCTCTGTACCCTATGCACGATTGGTCAGTAAAGATTCCAGCGGAGCACTCTGGGAAAGCAGGCTGATCTATGCTGAAGGTAGACTTTACGAGATGTATTTGACCGATGAAAAAGCCACTCATTATAAAGACTTAGCCAAATATGCAGGATTGCTGGGCTCTTTTCGACCCTCTTTTGACACTAAGGATAACAAAATCCGTGATCTCTCTACCGTAAAGAATGGCTTAAGTGAAGCCTATAATGAGGACTATGGCATCTCACTACAGGTTCCTGCTGCTTGGACTAAGGATGACCAGCATTTCTATTATGAAAGCAAACAAGGAAGTCATTTGACTGTGGCGATTACATCGGCGCCTGCTGGTTCTACACTAGAGAGCTGGGCTGAAGAGTTGAAGACAAAAACGCAAGAAAACTTTGTATCGGACGCTTATGTTTTTAAGGATAGCATGAAGTCTGAAATCTCCGGCGTACCTGCGCAAATAAGTGAGACACAGCTGAATTTTGGAAACGGTTGGACGACAGAATATCAGGCACTCGTGCTCAAGAACGGGTATCGGTATTATTTTGAATATGTGACACCTGCTGGACAAGAAGAAGATAAGGCCAAGTTTAAAGCCATTATATCCTCGATTGATATTAATTTTGATCACATGAAGGAGAACTTCGGCCGAATCGCTAGTGATGATTATAAGATAATCAAGAATAAAACGATAACCAAAGTATCCAAAAACGGCTATGCCATCGACATTCCACGTTTATGGACACCCAATCAAGATGTATTCGAGACACAACTGGTAGAGTATCGGTTCATCGGAGGACGTTTCCAGATCAACTCGAAACCTGAGAGCTCAGTCGATTATGCTGTAAATATGCTCAAAGATTCTTATCAGAATAAAAATAATGATCCTAAAGGTCCTCACATTGAAAGTATAGTGGAGTCTACCTTTGCTGGTGTTCCTGCTACGATCCTTACTGTGCATCAAATCAAGAATGGTGTTCCTCTCCGCAGTAAGCAAGTTGTTTTTGGCAAAAATGAGGTGGTCTACACGATTACTGTTACGCTGAATGATGCCAATGCTACTGCAGAACAGCAAGCTTTGTTGGATAAAACGCTCCAGTCGTTTCAGTTCACGGGGAATGAGTAGTTTAGGGATGTTTGGAGTTCTTTACTAACTAATAGTAGAGTGTAATTCAATTAGACGAGAACGTCCCTGTAGCCAAAATGGCGTGGGGCGTTCTTTTCTTTATATAAATGTTGGTAAACACATGGCGCTGAGATGTGATATTTGATACAATTATCAAGTTAATCAACTAGAAATGACCCGCCACATGGCGGTTTGGGAGGATATAAATGAAAGAGCAACAAATACGCAGAGAAGACGTGGAGCTATTGGCACCTGCAGGTGACTGGGACTGCATGCGTGCGGCGGTAGCGAACGGAGCGGATGCTATCTTTTTTGGCGTAGAGAAGTTTAATGCACGGGCGAGAGCGAACAACTTTCGCATGGACGAGCTGACGGAAATTATGGCGTTTTTGCATAGTTATGGTGTGAAGGGTTTCCTGACCTTTAATATACTGGTTTTTGAAAATGAATTGACGGATGCTAAAGAACTGATTGACGCTTGTGTAGATGCTGGTGTGGACGCAGTGATTGTCCAGGATTTAGGTTTGGTCAAAATGATTCGTGAAATCTCACCAGACTTCCCGATTCATGGATCGACACAGATGACGATTACTTCCCCGGAGGCGGTCGAGTTCACTAAGCCTTTCAGCTTGGAACGTGTGGTACTCGGTCGTGAGAACAATCTGAAGCAAATTAAGACGATTGGGGAACAAGCTCGTCTGCCGATGGAAGTATTTGTGCACGGTGCCTTGTGTGTCTCTTATTCGGGTCAATGTTTGACTTCGGAAATGTGGGGCGGACGTTCCGCGAACCGGGGAGAATGTGCTCAGGCTTGCCGTCTGCCTTATGATCTGATGGTGGATGGCGAAGTTAAACCTATGGGTGATGTGACTTATTTACTCTCCCCTAAGGATTTGGCAGCTATTGATCTTATGCCTGAATTGATCGAGGCGGGCGTAACTTCTTTTAAAATCGAAGGGCGTCTCAAGACCCCAGAATATGTTGCGAATGTAGTTAGTAAGTACCGTAAGGCAATTGATCGGTATTTTGATGGCGATATGTCCAAACCATCGAAGGAAGAAGTTCGTGAACTGCAACAAAGCTTCTCCCGCGGTTTCACGCATGGTTTCCTAGATGGAACGAACAATAAAAAGCTCGTAGACGGCACTTTCCCGAAAAGCCGGGGTGTATATCTCGGAACAGTTGAACAAATTCTTCGTGACGGCGTAGTATGCCGTATTCACGCACCGCTTAAGCGGGGAGACGGAATCGTGTTTGATGCAGGGGATCCGACGAAAAAAGAAGAAGGTGGACGTGTTTACGATCTTCGTCGTAAAGGTGTGAAGCTCGAAGGTGAAGCAGGAGAAGGCTGGATCATCGACATCGTAGCGGGTCGTAATGATGTAGACCTGCGCCGTCTAAATGTTGGTGACCGCATTTGGAAGACGAATGACCCTGCGCTAGACAAGGCGCTACGTCAGACGTATGAGACTGAGAAGCCGTACCGGGTATTTCCGGTACATGTGCGAGTGCAAGGCTGCGTCGGCGAGAAGCTGACCACTTGGTGGACGGACGTTCAGAAGAACGTTACCGTCCGTGTGGACTCGGAGCTCGCGCTGGAAACCGCGCAAAAGCGTCCGATGGATACCGCGCTGCTGGAAGAACAATTCGGCCGCCTGGGCGGGACCGTGTTCCAGCTTGATGCGCTAGAGTCGCATCTGCAAGGCGACGTGATCGTCCCTATGCGCGAGCTGAACAGCATCCGCCGCCAAGCGGTGGAGCTGCTTGCGGGCGAGCGCCCGAAACCGCCCGTGTACGTGAAACGGGCGATCGAGGTCTACGGCGACGCTACCCGCAGGGGCGTCGCTCCGCAGCGCGCTGGTGAAGCGGAGCTCACCGCGCTGTGCCGCAGCCTGCCGCAGGTGCAGGCTGCGCTCGAGGCCGGCGTGAGAAATATCTACGCCGACTTCGAGTTTATCAAGCAGTTCCCGGCAGCGGTAGATGCGGTACGGGCTGCAGGGGCCAGCATCGCGCTGGCCACACCGCGCATTCATATGCCGGGCGAGAACGGCTACCACGCCAATATCCTGCGCTTGCAGCCTGATGCCGTGTTAGTACGCAATACCGGCGCGCTGTATTATTATCTGCGCCGCCGCCAAGAGCAGCCTGATGCCGTGCATCCACGCCTGATCGGCGATTTCTCACTGAATATCGCCAATCATAAGGCAGTAGACCTGTTCCTGGAGGCGGGCTGTGACATGGTAACACCATCCTATGACTTGAACATTCAACAGATGGTTGACCTGCTTGAACACAGCGATACTTCTCGTATGGAGATCGTAATCCATCAGCATTTGCCGATGTTCCACACAGAGCACTGTGTATACTGTACCTTCATGAGTGAAGGCACAGACTTTACGAACTGTGGCCGTCCGTGTGAAGAGCATCGCGCTTCCCTGCAAGACCGTATTGGAATGTCACATCCAGTTCGTGTGGATGAAGGCTGCCGTAATACCGTCTATAACGCGGTTGAACAGTCCGGTGCGGAGTATTTGAACAATTTCCGTGATCTAGGCGTATCCTCGTACCGCGTGGAGTTCCTGGAAGAGACACCAGAGCAAGTGGCTGAAGTAATTAGTCTCTATAGCCGCGCACTGCGTGGAGAGATCTCTGGTACGCAGGTATGGAAGAGCTTGAAGGCTACCAACCAGCTGGGGGTTACACGGGGACAATTGGTTAACGCGAAGTAATAAGGGTTAAAGGAATAGGGCTAGGTGACTACCAGAGGGTCTTCTGGTGTTGCTTGGCCCTTTTTTATAAGGAAGGAAAAATAACAATTACATCCTACTTTTTTGAACGAACAAATCTTGTGTGAAATTTCTAACTCTAGTTAGGAATGAGTATGTGAAAAGTATTGAAAAATATTGCTCACACAAAAACTTGTCGCTACGTTTGAGCATCCTATTACTTTACCTGGATTCTAACATTATTAATAGTTTTGCGTACTACTTAGTTCTTTGATGTTCTTCTGTTTGCCTCATAACTAAAAAGCGCGCCTAGAAAGCTGGTGAGCAGCACAGGACATGCTATATTAGATCTTCGATAAGTTGATTGTTTCTTAAATGCTTGACCATTCCAACAATAATCCACTGCTCCACACCGACCGTTGTTTTTAGTATACTTCTATGAAATTTGAGGTAATCTAACGTAACAAAACTGATACAAAGGTTGTCCCGAGTGGGATGCTTTATCTATAACAGAGGGATTGAGTCTTTCTGGGGAACATTAAAATGTGAGAAGTGTTTCACATACCTACAGAACCATTGATGAACTCCAAAAGAGCATTAATAAGTACATATATTTTTATAATAACGAACAGTTACAGGTAAAACTAATCGGCCTCAGTCCCATGAAATTCAGGAGCAAGGCCGATTAGCTAAGTTTTATTATTTACTATGGTTACTTTACGGGTGTCAGTTCAAAGTGGGACAACCTCATTGTGTTCTAGCATTTTTAATTTTTTTTCGGTCATCGAGTACTAGCTTAGTTATTAAGTAACCGACGGGGAAATTAATGATGGTTGTAAAAATAGGTGAAAGTCCCTTTAATACTTGAACATAGTGAACAAATATAAATGGAACAAAAAATGATACTACCATTTGGGTCAGTAAGACAAAGGGATAAAGTGTGAACTTTTTTATACTCACCGATGTGCGAAATGTAAAGCGGGTATTTAAAAAGAATGATACAACATTAGCAATTATAAAAGCTATTAAATTTGCATAGATATATCCTAATTGAGAATGGAGCAGATAGAACCAAAAGTAATGATGTAAGGTGTTGAAGACGCCTGTAATTGCATAACGAAAATAAGTGGATTCGAATAACTTAGTTTTTTTCACTATACATTGTTCCTCAATAATACCGGGATGTTTTCTTTTTTTGCTGAACTTATATGTGTATTTTTAATAATATAATTTGGACGTGCTTTTACTTCAATGAATATTCTCCCAATGTACTCACCTATGATTCCAAAGAATATTAATTGGATTCCACCAAAAAGTAATAGCAAGGAGACAATTGAGACATATCCACTAACTGCATTTCCAAAAAACAATTTATCAATAATTATATAAAACATGTATATGAAAGATGATATAGCAGTGAAAAAACCAAAATAAGTCGCCCATCTCAATGGAGAAGTTGAAAACGAAACGATCCCGTCTATGGCGTAATGTACAAGTTTAAAGAAACTCCAACTAGTTTCCCCGACTTGTCTCTCAACATTCTCAAACTCAATACACTTTGTGTTAAATCCCGTCCACATGAACAACCCTTTTGCAAAGCGATTACGTTCACGCAATTTTAAAAAACTATCTACGGCTTGTCTATCCATAAGTCGGAAATCGCGTGCTCCATCTACGATCTGAACCTCACTCATTTTATTAATGAGCCTATAAAACATCTTAGCAAACCAACTACGTATAACCGGTTCTCCTGACCTAGTTACTCTTCGGGTGTACACGACCTGAAACCCGTCATACAACCAATTTTTAATCATTTCTGGCAATAAACTTGGAGGGTCCTGGAGATCGACATCCATAATAATAACAGCGTCTCCCAATGCAGATTCTATCCCAGCTAATATAGCCGCTTCTTTCCCAAAGTTGCGGCTAAAATTGATGTACCCAACGTGATTATGCTCTAAACTTAATTGATGGATTTTTTGCTCGGTTTGATCCGAGCTGCCATCATTTACAAAAATAAATTCATAGGAAATTTCCTTAATCATCTTTAAAATGTTATTTACGCTGGAATAAAATAAATCAATTGAGTGTTCTTCGTTGTAACAAGGTACAACTATCGAAATTAGCTTCATAAGGCTGATCCTCTCTTTCTAAGTAAATCAATACATAATGTGAAATCCGTTGGATAGCCACGAAATCAAAAATTGCAATAAATTTAGGACTGGCAAGCAACCCAATAGGACTAGATGATATTTAGTTGTGATCAATTGACGATCTAAAATAAGTTTCGCAGTGATAAGGGTCAGAATAATCGAACTCACCGCTAATACTCGGTTTCCAGATGCGTATATTGTTGGGGAAAAGAACATGACAACAAGAGAAAAAGCCGCCGCGGATAATGCTAGGAAAATGAATATTTTTTGTTGGCTCAATTTAATAATTAGTACGCACAATAATGCGGTGAATATGGTCCAAAATACGTAAGGTATGAGTGCGTAAAGAAAGCCTTTATCGGTTCCGAAGATATGAAAAATGCTATGGAATAAGTTGTATTGTTTTATCGCCTCGAAATTATAAAATATTTCAGTATTATAACCTAAAACCATATTTGAAAATATGATAAAGATAAGCACACCGAATATTTTATATGAATATTTTCTGTTAAAATTAGAATCTCTGTAGCAAGCTATGAACACTATAATTGAGAGTAACATTATTAGGTATTTTAAATCTACAAATAACTTCTGAAAAATCCAAATAATTCCTATATAAAGATGATCTTTTATTGATAATTTATCGAAACCCGGAAACCAAGTGGCAACTTCATTAACGTATCGTGAATGATTACCAGGGGCGAGAAGTAAAATGCAAGTTCCTAGAATCATTATCACCGTGATTATGAGCAGTTTTATATCTTGCGGTTTACGTTTCAGTATTAGAGAGATGTGAAGCAAAATAGAAAAGGCGATCATGCATAGAGCTACTTGTTCGTTTGATATTGAAGCTAGAGATGCGCAAATGACAGTTATAGCAAAATGCTTCATCGAAAATGGTTGCTCATCTCTAAATAACTTGTCTGCATATGGAATCATAGCTAACAACCCCAAAGCAATCGGCCAAAGATAATTTACGGAACCCGTTCCCCAGAAGAAAGCTGAACTCAAGACATTTTTGCTGAAGTAACCCAAGATCAATAGGCTAATTAATAAATCTCGTATTCTAAAATCCTTTATTACTATTCTTACTATCGCGTATGATGACAACATTATGAAAAGAGGATTTAGTAGCTGCCAAACCTCATAATGATTTTTGAACAACATAAACGCTAGTGTATCAGGAAATAAACGTCCCGACCAAGTCTCATAACGCAATCTAATCCAGTCAAAAAAAGGGAATTCCACTGTGGAGAAATACATGTCGTCACCAACAGTTAAAGACATGAAATTATGGTAAGTATATAAGATAATATAGCAAAAAAAGAAAAAATAGGTATTTTTGTTTCTGAATATGTTTAACATTTGATTCTCCTTCAATTGATAATGCCGATCAATACTATTCTACTATAAGCATACCAAATTTGGCGACCAATGTTTTTTCCAAAAGAATAAAATGGATTAGTATACAATAACGCTGGTGACTGCTCAATCAATAGGCATATTATTCATATAAAATGTGCGTTGAATGTTAAGTTCGATAAATGGTGGAATTTAGCGGATGTTATTAATTGCGAAGTACTCACATTATGCGGGAGACGAGCTTCTGGGGAAATAAAAGAAAACTAGACCAGCATAGGTACAGATTAGCCGCCCGCATTATTAATTTCCGTAAATTACCATAAAGCCATAATGTATGCTTTTCAAACAAACCGCTGTCTTGCATCTGTTTCTTTATATTGGAGAGATAATGAGCATTATAAATTCAATAAACAACTTACCATTTAGACTTTTCTCAGAAGAAACCATTGTGCGGCGCACATTTTGAGTTGCTCTACTAAATTCTGCAAAGGTTTATTTCAGCACAACCTTGTTTTGGATAATATCTAACGCAGTGGTTGCATCACCGTTTCATTTATTATCTGGGGAAAATCATCATATTACCGTTTAGCCATAACAACGACTTCTTCATTATCAGTAATCCGATACTAATAGTAAATGTTGAAAGGTCTTGGTTCAGTACGCATCTTGTTTATAAGGACGATGTTCGGTAAAGTTCCACTGGGTCTGCACGATGTGGCATTAAAGCCTATGTTTGTCGTACGGTGTTAAAATAGCAAAATTGATCGTACCTCCATCCAATTCCTTACGGATCAGCGGTAATGGTATCCAGGGCAAAAACAGTAATAAAAGCTCGCGTGTGGATGTTTTCTTCACTTTGTATGCCCCCCATAACTAGTTTTACTTTAAAAAAACGAGTACAGAGAACTCCGTCAGCAGATCGTGATGGTCTTGACATCCAGGTTGCTTCCTGCAAACTTGCGAGAAGGGCTAAAATAAGCAACTATTATCTAATTTTGATCAATGTTAGATATTGAAAGAGTTATTACGAGAGGCAGATATAGTTGACTTAATCTGCTTGTTTAAAAATTCGATTATACAAATAATTCGCAATTTTTATCCCGTTTTTATCAACATACTTATAGATTAAATAAGAACCAATTAACATCAATGGGAGTGATGCAATAAAGCTTATAATAAACGAAGTACTATACGATAGATAGTTAACGAGTTTGATGAACATATAACTTGTAAACGAACCAATAATTATTACATGGAGCAAATACATCGAAAAGGATATCTTACCTAAAAACTCAAAAAATGGTTTGGAGAGAATGTATTGAAGTTTAGTTGAGTTTAATAGTACAACCATTATGAAAAATGCTCCAATTATATGATATATAACTATTGTAGTGAAATTAGTTGCCTCAAAAAATCTGTACACAGAATTGTCTACCGTTGTACCCGTAGGATATGAACCAAAGAGTACTCCAATTCCTATGAAAAATATCTTTAAACTAAATTGTTTAAAGATTCTATTATCAAAATAACCATTGTTTTTCAAATCACTTAATAGCATACCTAAGATGAATCCTAAATAATAGGTGTTAAAAAGTAAAATTATAATGATCATGTAGAACAAAAATCTATTTTTTACTCTACCAAATAACGCCAAAAAACCAAAAACCAAAAATGATCCAAATAACTCATACGTCATCGTCCAGAGAACAGTATTATATTTATCATCATATTTAAAAAAAACACCAAAAAAAATATTTTTTGCTACATCTATGTAACTTGTGTCGAAATTCCAAAAAATCCCTAGCCACCAATTTGATAAGCTCAAAGAACTAGCTTCTTTGTTATAAAATAGAGATAGTTTCATTAATAAAAAGACAATAGAGACTGATGCTATTACTGGGGCTAAAAGCCTGAAATATCTTTTTACAGCACCACTAACAAGATATTCTGAGTTTTTTGTCATGAAATATTTATAACTTAGTACATAACCGCTTAGTATAAAGAATATACACACAGCAAAATTACCATTGTACAGTAAATTAATAGGATTCTTTGCTATAACTATTTCTACTGCATTACCTGTATGGACTTGGTTAATATCTCCATTATATAGTGCGGGATAAAAAGCAACAATAAAATGACTTAATACAACAATAAGTGCTGCTAATCCTCTAAAGCCATCTAAATATTTTAATTTCTGCATAATGTCACTCCTCTTAATAGTAGTATTATGCATTATAATTTAGTGCGAGACAATAAAGGAATGATCCCCCTAAATTTGAACTCTATAACTCTATAACATTGGGGGGGAATAGGTATACAAAGAAGAAAAGTGAGCAAATAAGCAAAACGCTGTGAGATTCTTCAATAAATACCCACCGAATTAATAATTGATAACTATTCCTATGAGGTAAACTAAATTTCAAATAATTAAAGTCAAAGGTAAAGCTCTTTGTGTGCATACTTGAAAATTTCACTATGATCTTTAATTTGAAGCCTGTTTAGCCATTCTTCGTAGTGAGTATATCTTTACCTTCCGTTTAGAGCACTATTTTCCAGTGTGGAATAAGTGTCTAAATTGAAATTGAATTATTCAGAAAGAAAAATTAGCTTTCGCTCTACTTGAGGGAATCAACTTAAGTATCATAATAAACTAGATGCTGTACAGACGTTGCTTTGATTGTTTATCTCGTAGAATTAGTAAGGCAAAGTATAAAAAACGCCCTAGAGTGCCAAGTGGCATCCTAGGGCAAGATAAAGAGATTTAATATACAAAATTATGTGAGGAATTCTTTAGCAGTGGAGCTCTTTCATCCTTAGCGGATAGCACTGGCTCTATATCTATCGGCCATTCGATGCCAATCTCAGGATCATTCCAGAGGATACCGCCATCGCATTCCGGAGCGTACAGTTCATCGCATTTGTACTGAACCTCCACGTCATCCGTCAGGGTCATAAATCCATGAGCAAAGCCTTTAGGAATCAGTAATTGCTTCTTGTTATCAGCCGTCAGCTCGATGCCAAACCATTTGCCATACGACGGACTACCGCGACGAATATCCAATGCAACGTCGAGGATTGCCCCTTTAGTACATCGGACAAGTTTGGTTTGCGCTTTGGGATTAATTTGATAATGAAGTCCACGCAGCGTACCCTTGGTAGCTGAAAAGGACTGATTGTCTTGTACAAATTCCAATTGCAGCCCTTGCTCCTGAAATTTTGCTTCACTGAAGGTTTCCATAAACCATCCTCGATGGTCCCCAAAGACAGCAGGTTCTACAATAAGAACGCCTTCCAGTTCTGTTGGTGTGAATTTCATGGGTCATTCTCCGCTCCTTAATATTGAATTTTGCCGGTGGCCACTTTAATCAGATATTGTCCATATCCGGTCTTACTCAGCTTTTGCCCGCACTCCAGTAGATGCTCTTTGGTAATCCATCCGTTTATATATGCGATTTCTTCAGGAGCAGAGATTTTGATGCCTTGATGGTCCTCAATTGTTCTGACAAAATTGGTCGCATCGACTAGACTCTGATGGGTACCGGTATCGAGCCAAGTAAAGCCGCGGCCTAGTAAGGCAACGTCCAATTCTCCCATTTTCAAGTAAGCTTCATTAATCGAGGTGATCTCAAGCTCACCCCGGATGGAAGGCTTTACTTCCTTTGCCAGAGATACGACGCGATTGTCATAAAAATATAAGCCAGTAATCGCATAGTTGGATTTGGGATGTTCCGGCTTTTCTTCCACACTAAGCACTTTACCGGTGCTATCAAATTCAACTACGCCAAATCGCTCTGGATCAAGTACATGATATCCGAACACGGTTGCACCGCGTTCTTTTTCAGCTGCCTGTTTAAGAAGTTTGGTAATCCCGTTTCCGTAATAAATGTTATCTCCAAGGACCATGGCGACAGAATCGGTTCCGATAAATTCTTCACCTAAAATAAATGCTTGGGCCAACCCGTCGGGGCTTGGTTGAACAATGTACTGCAGCGAAATTCCAAATTGAGAACCATCACCGAGCAAATTTTCAAAACGAGGGGTATCCTCAGCTGTCGAAATAATTAGAATGTCCTTAATGCCAGCCAGCATTAGCGTGGATAAGGGGTAGTAAATCATTGGTTTGTCATAAATTGGAAGCAACTGCTTACTGGTTACCATTGTAAGAGGATAGAGGCGAGTGCCGCTTCCTCCCGCAAGAATAATGCCTTTCATAAACGGAATCAGCTCTCCTTAACTACATATAAATTATGGGAATAGTGTGAACATTTACGTGATTGATCTATTCTATACTATTCTATTTTACGCTTGATGGCCATAATTTGTCTATTAAAGGGAAAAGGGAAGCTTAACCAATGTTTAATAAGAGAAAGTAAATAGGATTGCCAAAGCCTGTTATATTACTGGTGGTTCGCTGTGATATTTTGAAACTCTAATAAGCTAAAGATATATCAAAGTCCCGCCAAACAGTGGTTTAGGGGGAATAGATAAATAAGCAAGGATTATACAAAGAAATGTGGAGTTGCTGGTTCCAGTCGGTGAATGGGACTGTATATGTGGAGGAGTAGCTAACGGTGTAGATGTCATTCTTCTTTGGCAAGAAATTTAATGCCGAGGCAGGGGAATAACTTCCGCATGGACGAGTGATGGAGAATATGGTATTTCTGCGAAGTTACTAGAAGAAGAGCTTCTGATCCTTAATATTTTTTTTGAAAAAGAGTTGCACGACGCTGATGGCTAATCGAGGTCTTTGTAGACGCGGTTATCGTGCAAAACTTGGAGATGGTGAAGAAGATGCCATGACATATTTTACTGGATTATCTGCTTTATGGTTTAACTCAGATGACGATCACTTCACCGAAGGTGTTCGAATTCAAAAAAACCGTTTGGGATTGAGCGTGTTGTACTCGGTCATGAAAACAACCTGAAGCAGACTCGTACGATCTGTGAGTCTTGCTTAGCCCTTTTTTATAGATACCATATCGTCCTCTTCGAAGTTGCATATACTAGATAATAAATAGCGAGGGTTAGTTAAGGGGTTAATCTTTTGAAAGACTTATTATAACTTCTCCCTCTCGGGTTTGATTGGAATTGATATACAAATATAACAAACTCTCTGACATTAGCCTGCTATAACTGCTATAATAGAAGGAAATATGTAATTTTACTATACAGAGTTTTTTAGATGGAAGAGTAACCGACAGAAGGAGTTAATGTGATGAAGATCCGAAAAGCCATTATCCCCGCTGCAGGTCTTGGTACCCGTTTTTTGCCTGCAACCAAAGCAATGCCTAAAGAAATGCTACCGATAGTAGATAAACCGACGATCCAATATATTGTCGAAGAAGCAGTTGCTTCAGGAATCGAGGATATTATTATCGTGACGGGGAAAGGGAAACGTGCGATTGAAGACCATTTCGACAACTCTTTTGAACTGGAGTTTAACTTAGCAGAGAAGCAGAAGTGGGAACTTCTTGAATCCGTTCGCAAATCCTCCGAAATGGCTGATATCCATTACATTCGCCAAAAAGAACCGAGAGGTCTTGGACATGCGATTTGGTGTGCGCGCAAATTCATTGGGAATGAACCGTTTGCTGTACTGCTAGGCGATGATATTGTTGAAGCAAACAAACCATGTCTCAAACAAATGATTGATGTGTATGATGAATATAAATCTTCCGTAGTTGGTGTACAGCCTGTCCCTTGGGAAGAAGTTTCACGGTATGGTGTTGTAGACGCTTCGCCTTTGGCTGAGCGGGTCTATAAGGCTAACCGTCTTGTAGAGAAGCCAAAGAGAGAAGATGCTCCTTCTAATCTAGCGATTCTAGGACGGTACATCTTAACTCCACGCATCTTTGATATGCTTGGTGAGCAGCAGGTGGGTGTGGGTGGAGAAATTCAGCTGACGGATGCCATCTCCCGCTTAAGTGAAGTGGAGCGGATTATTGCTTATGACTTTGAAGGCAAACGTCATGATGTGGGTGAGAAGATGGGCTTCATCCAGACTACTATACATTATGCACTTCAGCATGAAGAGCTTAAAGATGATTTACTTCGTTATATGAAAGAGCTTGTAGATAGTGAAGTTGCTAGGGCTGGGTTATAAGTAGAACTCATATCATCGAAAAAAAGTGCGCCACTGTAATCACAGTGGCGCACTTTTTTCGTTTCTTGCTTATTTAAAACTGTGAATTTGCGATTGTCTCGATCTGTGCTGCTTCCGCAGGATCTGTTGCGATTAGTTTATCATATATTGCTTGATCCTCGTTGTTTGATTTCTTCAATGCAGCAAGGTACCATCGAGCAATTTCACGATTCGTTGCATTCGTATAATCGTCGCTCAGACCAAGTTTCAAGGTCCCAATAGCATTTTGTAACTGCCCCGACATTAACTGAATTCTACCCGCATTCAGAGCAATACTTGGTGTAAGAGTTGCAAGGTCACCAACCACTTGGTTATAAGCTTGTAGCCCGATCTTGAGATTAAGCAGTTTACTTGCATCGTCTTGCCCGGCACGAGCTTGTTCTGTCAGCTCGTAAGAACGGCTTATGAGCGCTTCATACCAGTTCATATCCCAGAGCGTTCCGCTGTTAATGATATCAGCATAACCTTCATTAAAACCAAGCTTCAAGGTTGCAGCAGCAGCTTCTTCCTGTCCAGATATTTGCTGCATTTTGGCGACGTTTAATGCAATCGTTGGTGTTACAGAGAACGGTCGTCCTTGCAACTGTTCAGGCGGGAGAGTCTTCAGGTGCTCAACACTAGCAAGAACGTGTTCATACGCTTCAAGCTCAGTTTTGAAATATCCCTGTTTCTTAGCTTCATCTTTTTGGGCAAGGGCTTGTTGTCCTAACGCGAGAGAACGACTAATCAGAGTATCGTACCATTCAATATCCCAGTTGAACTTTTCTGCATTGTCACGGTAAACGCCATAAGCTAGATCACTTTGGCCTTTTAAGTCATAATTGTTTACTAATTGAGCTAGAATATTTTTATTGTATGGCTCATCTTTTAGTGCGCGAATCAGTACGTTATAAGCCTCATTTAGAAATTGTTCATCTTTGTTCTGACTAAACACCTGTTGATCTAAAGAGGATAGGTACAAGACTGATTCTGGATGACCTGGACGTGTTTTTAAAGCCTCAGTTAATGGTTTCTTAATTTCCTCGTAAGAATTACTAACCCCGATTAGATTTTTACCCTTTAGGGCAGCATTACTGGAACCAATATAGCTAATCGAGAGGAATAACAAGAATACAGTTCCTACCGTGAGAACAGCGGAATATCCAAGCCGCAAACCAGGTTTATTCCAACTTTTACGTAGTTGTTTGCTATCCATGACAACTGCCATGCCCGCCAGTCCAAGGAAGACGAGTATTCCCATAAAGGCATAACTCATATTGAAATCAAGTAGGCTGTGCACAAGGATAGATAGCGCAATAATTAGATAAAAGAAACCATTCTCAAAATCATTTTTATCCCGTTTCACATACCCACGAATGTATTTATAGAAAATATACAAAATGAATCCCATAAATACGATGAAACCAAGGATCCCAACCTCAATCAAGTATTGTAAAAAGAAGTTATGCACTTGGCGGCTGGTGTATGGGTTGTTCTGATAATGCTCATATAGTGAGGACCATCCACCACCACCAGCGCCAAGGATCGGATAATCCTTAACTACCTTCATCGCATCTTTATAAAAAGTAATCCGTTCAAGAACACTATGTTGCTGGAAGTTGATGTTTTCAAGACGAGTTGCCATATTGCTAGGTAAGATATTTTTTGCGCTTGTACCTATTAGTAGGAAAGCTACAATTCCGACGAGTGCAATAGAACCAAGTGGAATCCATAGACCTGTCAGTTTACGAGACGACCAATTGCTGAGCTTCTTCTCTAGCCAAGGAGCGAAAAACCTCTGAATGACCCAAGATACTACAGCTACAGCCAGTGAAGCTCCAAGCAGATAACCCCAGCCTTTTAAGGCACCGGAAAAAGTGGAATTTGTATTTAACTCTAATCCTAAGTTAGTTACTGGAGTAGTAATGAGTAACGAAGCAATTCCAGCAACACTAAGATGTAGAATCCAAAGGATTTGCTGCGCAGGTTTTAGGAATAACAGCAGCAATATAAATACGACAGGTAGCAATACTAAACCACCACGAGATAATGTTAATAAAATCGATACAATGATGGGAACTAACATAAAGCTGTGTGTTAATGTTCCATACATTTTTTTAGAGCGAATAAGGGCGAAAATAGCTACAAACAAAAAGGCCATCAAGAATGCCGCGTAGGTATTTGCATATTGAAAGATCGAAGTCAGACGAAGTCCGTTAGAGTCCGTCATTACTGCATCTAAGTAGATATTGTTTCTTACGGTGTTTGAGAACCAACCCACTAGAGCTCCCGCTAGTTTGTTACTCCCCAACCAATTCAGTAGACCAAACCCTACTATGAAATAAGCAATGGCTAAAATAGCATTTTGAATGACAACATTTACTTGCTTCTGCTTTAAGAGATAAAAGGCTATAATGAAGACTGCAACATACATGCTCTGAATAAACAACATATTCATCGCCATATAATGCGAAACTGCGACTAACAATGATAGAGCATAAGTCAGAGGTAGTAATATTGAAGCTGATGCCACTAAGTCTCTCTGTTCATCTAGATTGAACTTTTTGTAGTATAAGCCAAGGCAGACTAGTAGCATAAGTCCGCTTACCAGTGCTGACACATATATAGGCTTCTCGAAGTCTAACTGCTGTCCGTTAAATAATCCCACTTGAAATGGGGCCCAACATAAAAATAAAATGAAAGCAACAACCAAGGCCCATATCGGACTTGCTATCTTTTCAGCATTTCTCGGCTGAGCGGCGGATTTGCCGTATACTGGTTTCGACACGTTATAATCTCCTTTTCCTGTAGGTACGACAATATTTTAGCATAATACTGTTCTACTGTTCCACTGAGTAAGTTCATGAGCTGAAAATAATTATTGTTGTCGCAATTACTTTGCTCTGTCCAGAGTGGAATTGTATTTTAAGTCTTGTAAACCTCATATTCAATAAATAAGTGGGGTCCTCCAAAAGGGTTTTCCTCTCATTTCTAATCTCTCCAACTGACCTTACAAAAAAAATCCTTCAGCACCGTATAGATTAAGAGCTTGATGTAGGGTTAAATAGATGCTAAATCATCCCACTTGAAAGAATAACGACAACATAAGTACAATTAAGTACATGTTTTAAAAACTGGAGAAGAAGGGATGCGCTAAGCTCGACTCAGTGTATAATTTGCCGTATACTGAATCTTGGCGATTTTTTATTTTATATTACAGCATTTTGATAGGCTGTATATTGATGTAAACTATACTGCGGTCAAAAATCAAATTATCAATACTAGACTAGGGAGAATCATACTTTGAAAATTAAAAAAATTCTGAAAATGGTAATTTTATTTATAGCGGCGTATCTACTTCTTTATAATGTATTTATAAAATTGATACCTAATCCCAATTTCCTATCCTTATCAGTAAGTATACAATCGGATAGCAATAATGAATTTCAAGTATACTATTCGAATAGTGCAGGCGAATTTTCAGAAGATCAATCGATAAAAAAATCATTTGAATCTGCTCCTGTCCCGAAAGCATTAAAATTCAATATTAATACTGAAATGAATGCATTAAGATTGGATCTGGGCAATCACCCGTCTCGAATTACACTTCAGAGTATTTCTTTGGGGAGTATTATAGGGGATTATTCATTACCATTAAGTGATTTGTCCAACAGTTACAATAATGAGATAGATAAATTGAAAATGGTTAATAACAATCTTGAGGTGATTACTAACGGTGGAGATCCGTATATTCTTCTTCCCATTAGTGATCAAATGAAGACAAATATTATTAACGATAATCTTCAGACGAAAACTTATTCAGCTATATTTCTCTCAATGATTGCTTCGATTTTTATATGTGTTCTGATCTTAATTAGAGGAAAATTGTTTAGAATATTTAAAGAATTTAATGTTCATAGAGCATTGATTCTTAATTTATCGAAAAATGACTTTAAGACCAAGTACGCAGGTTCTTATTTAGGAGTTATTTGGGGATATGTACAGCCAATAACAACAATTTTGGTTTATTGGTTTGTTTTTCAGGTGGGTTTGAAGGTAACACCTACAGATAATAACGTTCCTTTCGCGGTTTGGTTTATGGCTGGTTTAATACCATGGTTCTTCTTTTCAGACGCTCTTTCAAATGCAAGCAATAGCTTCGTTGAATATAGTTTCCTAGTAAAAAAACTTGTGTTTAAAGTGAGTATACTTCCTATTGTCAAGATTATTTCTTCTTTATTTGTGCACCTAGTGTTTATTGTGTTCCTATATATTGTCTATTTCTCGTATGGATTTAACTTTCATGCCTATAATATTCAGTTGTTATATTATTCTTTATGTACATTATTCTTTACAACTGCGTTGTCATATTTAACATCTTCAGTGGTTGTCTTTTTCAAGGATTTAGGTCAAATTATTGTTATTTTTCTCCAAGTGGGTATGTGGATTACTCCCATTATGTGGTCTGAGAAGATATTAAGTGATAAGTATAGTTGGTTATTTAAAATGAACCCTATGTATTACGTTGTGGAAGGGTACCGCGATTCCTTGTTCAATCGCGTTTGGTTTACAGAACATATATATTTAACCTTTTATTTTTGGTCTGTTACTTTTTTTCTTTTTGTATTAGGCGCATTTATATTCAAAAGATTAAAGCCGCATTTTGCTGACGTACTATAATCGTGGGAGTGTTAATTATGGAAGAAAACGCAATTGAGCTTACTAATATAACTAAAATCTATAAATTATATAACAATCCCAAAGATCGGCTTTTAGAAGCGTTGACTCCGTTCCGCACTAAGAAGCACACGGATTTTCACGCGCTTAATAATGTCACCCTTAAGGTAAAAAAAGGGGAAACGGTTGGCTTTATAGGTAAGAATGGTGCTGGAAAATCAACTTTATTGAAGATTATTACTGGTATACTCACGCCTACTTCAGGTAAAGTGGATGTTAATGGAAGGATTTCTGCTCTTCTTGAATTAGGAGCCGGCTTTAATCCTGAATACACGGGGTTGGAAAATATTTATCTTTACGGGTCACTAATGGGCTACGACAAGGAAGAAACGGAATCAAAAGTGGATTCGATTCTTGAATTTGCCGATATCGGGGATTTTATTCATCAGCCCGTTAAATCTTACTCCAGTGGTATGTTTGTACGTTTGGCATTTGCATGTGCGGTCAATGTGGATCCTGAGATATTAATCGTTGATGAGGCTTTGAGTGTCGGAGATATAAGATTTCAACAAAAGTGTTACAGGAAGATCAGGGAGTTCAAAGAGAGAGGGACAGTTCTCTTTGTCAGCCATGATCTTGGAGCGATAGCTAACTTTTGTGATAGGGTAATTTGGTTTAATGAAGGAATGGTTCATAAGGATGGATTGCCTGAGGATATAATAGATGAATATCATGCTTTCATGACGTATGATACAGTTTTAAGTGAAATTGAGGATTTGGTGGAAGATTCAGGTTTGGAGGAAGAAAGAGAGGCGTTTAATCGATCCCAAGAATTTGGAGAAAAGGGTGCAGTGATTACAAACGCAAAACTACTGAATTCTTCTGGGATAGCCAACACTTTTATTGCTGGCGGAGAAGATGTGGATCTGTTGCTGAAGGTGGAAACTTACAAATTAATATCCATGCCTATCATAGGATTTGTTTTAAAAGATAAGCTCGGTAACTCTGTACTTATCGTTAATACGGATACCGAGAAGTCTAAAATATCTGACCTAAAACAGAATAACCAGTACTACTTTAAATGGTCTTTTGCATTCCCATATATAAGAGACGGGATATATAGTATAGATTTGGCTATCGCAGATGGAACATATGAGAGTCATGTACAACAACATTGGATAAGCGATGCTCTTCTAATCGATGTCCGCAATAAAAGATCATATTCGTATGCACAAGGTTTTTGTATCTTAGACAAAGTGAAATTTGAACTGATTTGAAATAACTATGTTTTAGGAGGAAAAGATGGATTTCACAGGTGAAAGATATATACCACGGAAAGCTCTGGGTGAAATTGAGATTGAACATCAGCAAAGATACCATGCCATTTTGGAGTTTTTGGAAGATAAGACAGTCTTAGATGCAGCTTGCGGAGAGGGTTATGGCTCTGGATTGATGGCAAGTGTCGCGAAACAAGTAGTAGGAATCGATATTTCCACTGAATCTATTGAATGGGCACGCAGTAAATATAATAATGAGAATCTATCCTTTTTTACAGCAAGTATTGAAGATATCCCCTTGCCGGATTCATCTGTGGATGTTGTTGTTAGTTTTGAAACCATTGAACACGTTGATGTAGCTATACAACAAAAGTTCATGATAGAAGTTAAGAGGGTCTTGAAAAATGATGGAGTGTTGATTATCTCAACACCGGACAAGCTGAAATATTCGGATGAACCTCATTTTAGAAATCCTTTTCATGTCAAAGAGTTTTATTTTGAAGAGTTTGAACTGTTTTTGAGTAAGTACTATTCTAATGTCTCTATCTTTAAACAGGGGTTTGAAATGTTCAGTGTGCTAAGTAATCTAACAGAAACCGCTGATAATAAATATATGGTTGTGGATCCCGATAAAAGTCTCAATGAAGATGGGAAATATTTGATAGCTGTTTGTTCTGAACAAAGTCTCCCGGATATAACCTCGATTAATAATCTTATGCTATTTAAAACAAAACGTGAGTTCACAAGCAAATTATACCTTGATTTTGGCGGCGGCTTTAGTGAGGATGTCGTTGTTTACAGTGACTTATCATATGACGGTACGGCCTTTAGAGTAGAATTTGGGTTGGATTCGTTGCCAGAAATCAAACAGGCGAAATGGCTTCCGTTCAAAGATCATTTGATTAAAATTAAGATAAGCGAAATGTACCCTAATGTAAATATTCAATGCGTAAATTCTTGGACGCAATCAGAGGGATGGGACGAGTTTCAAAATACCAGTCCTGAGTATCTAATTTCATCAAACGTAATTAATCAAACGGGTAAGATGATTATTACTGGTGAACTATTGTTTCAAAATGAAAATATGGTGCATTCCAGCCTGATGAAAAAGATTCGCGAGTTAGAATCGATGAAAAGTGATCAGGATAAATTCAATGTGTTAGAGAGAAAGTTGGACAAGGTTTCAGAAACTTTACAGGAAGAGCTACTGAGAGTTAAAGAAGAGCTATTAACAGAGGCTGAAATCAAATCCTCTCTCATTGAGGATAATAAATCTTTGAAGAGCGATATTGAGAAAATGCTCAAAGATTTCGAAGCAGAGGTTACGTCAGCTCAAAATCTACTTAATCAAACAATAAATGAAAAAAACCATTTATTTCATGATCGGAATTATATTTTAGCTGCGAATCAAGATTACAACCAAAGGTTATCAAGTCTTTTGAACTCTAGTTCATGGAGAATGACCGCACCATTGCGTGCAATAAAATATAATGCAAAAAACTTAGCGGCAATTTCTAAAAGGGCAATAAAGAAAACAATTAAAGCTTTTTACAGACTGCTTCCTCTGAACTCGAAACGAAAAGAAGCTGTCAAAGCCTTTATATACACCAAGTTTCGCTTCTTGCTGAAAGATACAGGTATGTATAGAATTTGGCTTCAATCGCGGGAGGGACATTACAGCTCACAAGAAAAATTTTTATTGCTTTCAAGTTCCTCTTCACTGGATTCAGTGGATTTGGTGGAGACTCAACCTGGAAAAATAGCTGTACACTTGCATCTTTTTTATATAGACCTTCTAAATGAATTTTATAATTATTTTAATAACATGCCATATGCTTTTGATCTGTATGTTTCAATTACGGATAAAAATGCGCAACAATCTGTCTATGAGAAATTTGAGACTATTAATAATGTTAATAGAGTTGTTGTAAAGGTCACGCCAAACCAGGGGCGCGATGTTGCACCGATGTTCGTCGATTTTGGAGAGGACCTAGTGCATTATGATTTCTTAAGTCATGTACACTCGAAAAAATCACTGTATACAGGTACAGAGCAAGATGGCTGGAGAGGGCATCTGTTGGATAATTTATTCGGCGATTCCTTGGTTATTAAAAAAGTGTTCAGCCTGTTTAGTCAACATGAAAACTTAGGACTTGTGTACCCGGAAACATATAAAACGATTCCGTATTGGGCTCATACTTGGTTATCGAACAAAGGCATTGGGAATTCTTTGTTAGGCAGATTAGGGATCAGACATGATTATTCCAAGTATTTGGACTTTCCTGCAGGCACTATGTATTGGGCTAGAACGGCAGCGATCAAACCATTATTTGATTTGAATTTATCTTATGATGATTTCGCGAAAGAAGATAAACAAATCGACGGCACGATTGCCCATGCTATAGAAAGAGCAATGGTCCCTATTGTTACCAGTACAGGAAGTTCATATGTGGAGATCAATGTTTTCACTGGTGATTACAGATTTAATAAAGGCAGCAAAAATTTAATGCAGTATTGGCCAAGAAAGCTTAATGAATTAAAAGATATTATCGACGGAATTGAAGTGATCTCTTTCGATATCTTTGATACGTTGATAACACGCCCATTATTAAAGCCGGATACGGTATTTGATTTGATTGGGATTAAAGTGAGAGAATTTTTGGGTGAACAGGACTTCACCTTACTCAGAAGAGAAGCAGAGAATAATGTTCGAAAGAAAAAGAATTATCAAGGCGATTGTTCGATAGACGAGATTTATCAGGAGTTATCAAAGATTGCCAATATCAGTGATGGTATCTGCGAAGTGATTATGAGCATTGAAATCGAGTGGGAATTAAGGTTATCAGTGCCGAGAAAAGAAGTAATCGAAGTTTTGAATTATGCAAAGTTTAAAGGAAAGAAAATTATTTTGATCAGTGATATGTATCTTACCGAAGATATCATTAAAAAAATGCTAGCAAAATGTAATGTTCATTATTACGACGAATTATGGGTGTCTTCTTCAGTACAGAAGCGTAAAGATAACGGTCTGATGTGGGATCACTTTAAAGAAAAATTTCAAGGTAAGCGTACGCTCCATATCGGCGATAATGAGCATTCGGATGTTCAAATTGCTGAAGGGAAAGGGCTGCTTGTGTATCATGTGATGTCAGGAAGCAATATGTTTTATAATACTGATTTCGGTAATCACATGGGCTTTCATATTGAAAACAACTCCAGCTTGGGTGATTCGGTTATGTTTGGGCCTATTATATCTAAAGAGTTTAATAGCCCGTTCAAATTGTCTTACTCGAATGGGAAGTATCAAATTTCTGACTTGAAAACACTTGGGTTTACGATTTTTGCGCCAATCTTATTCAGCTACACAATGTGGTTAATCCATAAAATTAAGCATGATAAAGTGGGAGCTGTACTTTTCTTGGCAAGAGAAGGGTACCTTCTGAAGAAGGTATTTGATATTTGTGTTGAAAGATTAGATGATGAAGAATTAAATAATGTGAAAAGTGTATATTTTTATACATCCCGGAGAGCTTCTTCTGTTGCTAGCCTGGAGAATGTCGAAGATATCTATGAACTATTGCAAATCTCATTTGAGGGAACAATTGCCGACTTGCTTAAGGTCAGATTTGGAATTAATGCTTCTGAATCAAAGTTGAACAAAGTGATCTCTCTTCCTACCGACATTGATACAGTTAAACAAGGGATTAATGATTTTATCGATGCTATTTTAGCCAGAGCAAAGAAAGAAAGAGAAACTTACAAAGAGTACATTAATCAGATAGGGTTAGATGACATTAAAGCGGCTGTTGTAGATGTGGGATATTCAGGTACAATTCAATATTACATGTCAAAACTTCTTAATAAACCATTGGACGGCTATTATTTTGTGACAAGCAACAAACAAAGAGGTACACAATTTGACGGCAATACGATGCATGGTTTCTTTAGACAAAATGAGGATTTTGCAACAACAGACAGTGCAGTCTATAAATATCAATTATTACTCGAGAGTGTCCTCACTTCGGATCAAGGTCAATTTGTGAATTTTGAAAAAGATATGACAGGAAAACTGGTGCCGAATTTTGCTGTCGGTGGATTTGCTCAATACAATTTCGATAGTCTGAAGAAAATCATGATGGGAATTGAAGAGTATTTTGAAGAGACCCTGACGGTGTATAAAGATGTCATCATGGATATACCGTTATCAGGAAATGCTGTGGATAAATTGCTGGAAGCAACCATGTTATTTGAAGATCTGGTGAGTTTGGATTTAAAGCAGCTCTTTTTGGTAGAAGATACGTATTGTATGTCTAGCGAAATATCCGTCTTTAATCATTACAAGCAATGGTACGGTCTATGAATGTATACGTATCACTAGAGGGGATGCAGAATGCGATCTACAATAATCATTCCTAACTATAATGGTCTAGAGTATCTTAAGCCTTGCTTGAGATCACTAGTAATGGATGTAGATTCACAATTAGACGAAATAATTATTGTAGACAATGCTTCTACAGATCTGAGTATTAGTTATGTAAATGACAATTATCCTAAAGTGAATGTAGTTGTTTTAGAACGTAATTATGGTTTTGCGGGTGCTGTAAATAAAGGAATAGCTGCAGCAAAAGGCCGATTCGTCGTTCTACTGAATAATGATACCGAAGTCTGCAAGGGTTGGCACACAAGCCTGATAGAGACTATAGAATCTGATCCCAGAATATTTTCTGTCAGCAGTAAAATGATTCAAATGAACAACAAAGATTTTATTGATGATGCTGGAGACGGGTATACAGTTTTGGGATGGGCGTTTAAACGTGGTGATGGGCACAAAATTGTACATTACAATGAACCAGAAGAGGTGTTTAGTTCTTGTGCAGGAGCAGCAATTTATCGGAAAGATATATTTGAGCAAATCGGTGTTTTCGACGAGGAATTCTTTGCTTATTTAGAAGATATTGATCTTTCTTACCGGGCCAAGGTACATGGGTACGTGAATTACTACTCACCAGCGGCAAAGGTATACCATGTTGGAAGTGCGACCAGCGGGGAAAGTAAAGGTAATTTAAATTCCTTTAAAGTTCATATAAGTGCACGCAATAATGTGTATCTTATATATAAAAACATGCCATTTTTGCAGATTTTAATTAATTCCCCTCTTCTGTTCATGGGGTTCCTTTGGAAGTGGAGGGTTTACGGGCGCTTAGGGTTCGGAAAAGATTTTCTTAAAGGCACACTCCAAGGCTGGTCAGGTCTAGGTAGAATAAATAGAGTAAGGCATAAGTTTAAATATGTACCGAATTATCTGAGAATAGAAAAGGAATTAATACTTAACACATTTAGCTATTACAATAGCAGAAAAGAAAGGGATAAGTAACGGTCGCATTTGGCGACTTGATGATCTGATATAGGCGTTTTTTTGTTCCTTAAGCAACGTGAAAGCATATATTAAGGAATGATATGATTTTTGAAGAACTGTTTCCTATAAATATTTAATATAAAGGTGGTCTACACATGAAACTGCTAGTTACCGGCGGAGCCGGATTTATCGGCAGCAACTTTGTATTATACATGCTGCAACAACATCCTGATTACCAAATCGTTAACGTAGATGCGTTGACGTACGCGGGTAATCTGGAGAATTTGAAGTCAATCGAGAATCACCCTAATTACACTTTTGCTAAGGCTGATATTACAGATGTTCAGGCAATGGATGCTTTGTTTAGCCAAGGTGTGGATGTGGTGGTGAATTTTGCTGCTGAATCGCATGTGGATCGGAGTATTTTGGAGCCGGAAGTGTTTGTGAAGACGAATGTGCTTGGAACACAAGTGCTTTTGGATGCGGCGAAAAAATACAGTGTTACTAAGTTCGTTCAAGTTTCTACGGATGAGGTGTACGGATCACTTGGAGCAACTGGGTTGTTTACTGAAGAAACTCCTTTGACTCCGAACAGTCCTTATTCTGCAAGTAAAGCAGGTGGGGATTTGCTTGTTCGTGCTTACCATGAAACATTTGGTCTGCCAGTAAACATTACCCGCTGCTCGAACAATTATGGCCCGTATCAATTCCCTGAAAAACTAATTCCGTTGATGATCTCTCGCGCACTTGCGGACCAAGCGTTGCCTGTTTATGGCGATGGGATGAATATCCGCGACTGGTTGTATGTTGAGGATCATTGCAGCGCGATTGATTTAGTCATTCATGAGGGTGTGAATGGAGAAGTTTACAACATTGGTGGTAATAACGAGCGTACGAATGTGCATATTGTAAACACGGTATTGCAGGAACTAGGCAAACCTGATTCATTGATTACTTATGTTCAAGACCGTCCTGGTCATGATCGTCGCTATGGTATAGATCCAACTAAGATTATGAACGAACTGGGATGGAAGCCGAAACATACGTTTGAAACAGGTATTAAAGAAACCATCCAATGGTATCTCAATAACCGCGAGTGGTGGACTCGCATTCAATCTGGGGAATACCAGAAGTACGCTGAATTACAATATGGCGATCGTTTGGGAGAATCTCTATAATGGCTCAACTGAAGGTACTTGTTACAGGCGCGGCCGGACAACTAGGCCAGGACGTAGTTTTACTACTCCAGTATCAAGGTCACCAAGTGATGGGCTGCGACCGTCAAGAGATGGATATTACTGATCTCGATCAGTGTGTCCAGGTTATTGGTGAGTATGGACCGGATGCTGTCATTCACTGTGCTGCTCACACGGCTGTGGACGCGGCAGAAAGTGACATTGATGCTGCTTATTTAATTAATGCCACTGGAAGTCGAAACGTAGCGATAGCTTCTGAAAAAGCTGGGGCTAAGCTGGTATATATTAGTACAGATTATGTATTTGATGGTTTAGGATCACAGCCTTACCATGAGTATGATAATACTGATCCTAAGAGTATATACGGTAAATCGAAACGTGCGGGTGAAGTGCTCGTTCAATCTCTTTCCTCTAAGTATTTTATCGTACGCACATCATGGGTGTATGGTAAATACGGAAATAATTTTGTTAAAACAATGCTAAAGCTTGGTCAAGAAAAGCCAATGCTTCAAGTTGTAGATGACCAAAAAGGTTCGCCTACCTATACAGTCGATTTAGCTCGATTCTTGCTTGAGCTTATTCAAACTGAGAAGTATGGAGTATACCATGCTTCAAATAGCGACTCTTGCACTTGGTTTGAATTTACGCAGGCGATCTTTGCGGAGGCTGAGGATATTCTGGGCCTGAAATTTACTGCCAAGCTTGAACCGTGTGCTACGGAACAGTTCCCGAGACCTGCACCACGTCCTCGGAATTCGGTGATGGAGCATCTATCGATACGTACGAACGGTTTTCAGGATATTCGACCTTGGCGTGAGGGCCTGAGAGATTTCCTCTTAGAGCTAAAAGAATAAGATAGTAGCAATTGAAACTCCCAAATCGTTCATAACGATGCGGGAGTTTTTTGTATTCTTTCGCTATAATAGGAAGGGAGTAGGTAGTTAACAAGAAATCACAAAGTCGAGGATACCCATGAACAACAAATCAGTTAGTGTACATATCGTCACCTATAATAGTGCTGACGACATCATAGATTGTATAGAGGCAGTAATGGCACAGAATTATTTGGTCAAAAAAATTGTCGTAGTGGACAACGCTTCAACTGATGGTTCGGCGGATAAGGTCAGAACGTTCTATCACCAGTTTAAATCGGACTCACCCGCTGCATTCTTGGTGGGGCATGAAGCTATGAACTCCGCAAGGGAGATAAAGCAATATCCAACAATTGACCTTCTGGAGAATGAGCTTAACACAGGCTTCGCCCCAGCCCACAACCAGGCGATAGCCGCAACGGAGACAGATTACGTGCTCGTCCTTAACCCTGACCTAACGCTGGCTCCAGACTATATCTCCAGACTTATCACACAGATGGAGAATAATCCACAGATCGGCAGCGCCACAGGTAAGCTTCTTCTAAAGGGCGATTATGGACTGGTAGACAGCACGGGTCTCCGTATGAACAGAGCACGGCGTGCGTTTGATCGCGGTGCGGGTGAGCCAGCAGCCCAATGGACACAGTCTGGATCTGTAATTGGTGTATCTGGAGCGGCTGCGGTGTATTCTCGTCGGATGATCAACGACATTAGTGTCGATGGTGAATTTTTTGATGCGGACTTCTTTGCATATAAGGAGGACGTGGACGTCGCCTGGCGCGCTCAGCTCTTTGGCTGGCAAGCTTGCTATGATGCTGAGGCGATCGGGTATCATGAACGTGGCTGGAAAACGTCTGGCCGCAGCACCAAAGCGATGTTCATCCGACGAATATCTTACATTAACCGCTACAAAATGATCTATAAGAATGAACCTGCTCGAACGATGCTGAAGACAATCTTCATTTCTCTTCCCTATGAGCTTGCCGCGCACGGCTATATGCTTCTTAGAGAGCCGCAGTTAATCACAGCATGGAAATCCTTTTTCACTCAGCTCCCTGCATTAAAAAAGAAGCGGAAGTATATACAAACCACCATAAAAGAGAGAAAGAAACACAAAATCTAAATCGAATCTGGAAAAACCTCCCTGAAACGTCACCTCCTCTCAGGGAGGTTTTATGTTATAATTATTGTCGGTAGATTACTATATTTGTCAGGAGCGTTACGCAGTGAATGTAGATGTAAGTATACTTATTGTTAATTACAACACATGTCGCCTGACGATGGATTGTCTCAGGTCGGTATATGACTCAGCAACGAACTATTCCTATGAGATTATTTTGATAGACAATAATTCCCATGATGATTCAGTAGAGAAGATTAGTAGAGAGTTTCCAGGTGTAATGTTGATCGCAAATAACGACAACGTCGGCTTTGCCCGTGCAAATAATCAAGGTATGGAGGCTTCATCCGGAAGGTATGTGCTTCTGCTCAACTCAGATACAGTAGTGCGTAAGGATACGCTGGAGACAATGATCTCCTTTATGGACAGTCGGCTCGATGTTGGGGCGTCAGGATGTAAGATTATTTTACCGGATGGTTCGCTAGATAAAGCCTGTAAGCGGGGATTTCCGACACCGTCAGCTTCCTTCTATTATGCTTTTGGATTTAGTAAGCTATTTCCGGATCGTCCGAGGTTTAATGGTTACCAGTTAGGATATTTGGACCCTGATCTTGATTACCCGATAGATTGTCTGGTTGGTGCGTTTATGCTGCTGCGGCGGGAGACGATTAACCAGGTGGGTGGATTGGATGAAGAGTTCTTTATGTACGGCGAGGATTTAGATTGGTGTTATCGTATTAAAGAGGCTGGCTGGGGGATTTATTATTATCCGAAGACCTCTATTGTACATCTTAAAGGTGGCAGTGCCAGACGCAGACCGTTTAAGATCGTCTATGAATTCCACCGGGCAATGATTTTATTTCATCGTAAGCATTATAGTAAGAAGTACAACAGTATGATAAATGGAACAGTATACGCTGGAGTTGGCGTGAAGTTCGCACTTTCTCTTTTGCGGAATGCCTTAATCTCTCCTAAAAGAGTTCCATCACCTGCACAGAGTCTTAACTCCGCTAATGAAACAGGTGCACGTAACGAAAAGAATACTGAGGTGAATTTATGATTCGGCGTAATCAGAAATTTTTGACACAGCTCTATATGGTGGCTGACTTTCTTGTTATCCAGCTGTCCTTCCTTATAGCCTGGTGGCTAAAGTTTAGAAGTGGTTGGATGGAGTATGAAAACCCGTTGCCTGTAGAGTCGTACGCTTACTGGAGTATGATTTATGGCGGAATTGCAGTGTTAATCGGTATACTGCTGTCGCTGTATTTGCCGAAGCGTAAGAAACGGTTTGTCGATGAATTCATTAAGATTTTCCAAGTGCATATTATGGGCATTTTCATTCTGCTTGGTCTGATGTTTTTCGTGAAAGAAATAAATATCTCCCGAACATATCTAGCTCTTTACATGGGATTGAACATTCTTTCTATTATGCTGTACCGTTATGTACTAAAGAAAATGCTTAAATCTTTTCGCGAAAAGGGCTTCAACCGACAGTTTGCACTCATTATAGGCGCAGGAACGCTAGGCAAAAGATTCTACAATAATCTAGAACAGTACCCTGAGCTTGGGTACGAAGCGATTGGTTTCCTGGATGACTATCATACTTGGGATGGAATTGAAGAACAACGATATAAACCAATTCTTGGAACAGTTGACCAGTTGTCTGGAATGCTAGAGATGCTGCCTGTGGATGAGGTTATACTTGCGCTGCCACTTGATGCGCATTCGAAGTACCCTTCAATTATTGCGGCCTGTGAAAAAGCAGGTGTACGCACATTGATTATCCCTGATTTTTTCGACTACTTACCAGCCCGCCCTTACTTTGATAACTTTGCAGGCATGCCAATGATTAATGTTCGTGATATTCCATTAGATATGACGGGGAATAAGATGGCAAAACGATTGTTTGATATTGTGTTCTCTTTGTTCGCAATTATTATGATCTCTCCAGTGATGCTTATCGTGGCTCTTGGTGTCCGGCTGACCTCTCCGGGACCGATTATATTCCGGCAGGAACGTGTAGGTCTGAACCGTCGTAATTTTATGATGTATAAGTTCCGCTCCATGAAGATGCAGCAGGATGGTGAAGAGGATACAGGCTGGAGTACGCGTGAAGATCCTCGCAGAACTCGGTTTGGTACTTTTATCCGTAAGACAAGTCTAGATGAGCTTCCGCAATTTTTTAATGTGTTGCTGGGACATATGAGTGTGGTGGGACCTCGACCAGAACGCCCATATTATGTGGAACAGTTCCGTGATGAAATTCCGAAGTATATGGTTAAGCACCATGTACGCCCTGGAATTACAGGTTGGGCACAGAGTAATGGACTCCGCGGTGACACTTCCATCGAGGAGCGGATCAAGCACGATATTTTCTACATTGAGAACTGGTCTTTACTGTTTGACATTCGAATTATTTTCAAAACGATTCGCAACGGCTTTGTCAACAAAAATGCTTATTGATTCCTGCACTTATTCAGATTTTCTAAAACTTTAATTGGATCCCCGTTTCTACCTATGGTAGAGCGGGGTATTGTTTTTCTATTGGTTTTATAATCTAAACTTCGCAAAGGAAACTCTCAACTATGGATAAGAAAAAGATTGTTGCTACCGTAATTGTAATTGGAGCTCTTATCATGTTACTTGTAATCGCTTTTAGTAATGAAGACGAACAGCCTGCAAGTGGTTTTGAGGCTCACAAGGTCGTAGCACATGCCATGGGTGGCATTAACGGTCATACATACACCAATGCCTTTGAAGCATTTGTTGCTAATTATGCACAGGGAACTCGTGTATTTGAAGTAGACTTGTTATTATCGGCTGATGATCAGCTAGTAGGTAGGCATGAGTGGTCAGGCAACATGAGTAAGCTTTTAGGTCAGTTGGATGTACTTCCTGCTAATAAACAAGGGGTAGTGCTAGATTATAAGGAATTCATGGACAGTCCAATCTTAAATATATACTCCCCGATCGATGTTGAGAAGTTGCTTGATCTGATGCAGCATTATTCAGATGCTTATATCGTGACCGATACGAAAGAAATCAAACCTGAACTTATAAATAAACAATTTACATTGTTGGTAGAAGCGGCGCAGCGCCGGGATCCAGCCATATTAGATCGAATCATTCCACAAATATACAATCAGACGATGCTGGATGAGATCAATAAGGTATATTCTTTTCCGGAAGTGCTCTACACCCTGTACCAATCCAAGGATACGGATGAACAGGTTATTGAGTTTGTAAATAAAACAGGTGTGGATATTACCATGCCAGTTAGCCGAGCCACCAAGAGCTTTGTTAAAAAGCTGAAGAAGACTGGCGCTCGAGTATATGTTCATACAGTAAATGAAGAAGATGAAATTAGGGAACTGGCCCGTATGGGCGTGGATGGTTTTTACACTGATTTTGTACCCGAAAAGGATTTGATTAACATCTCAGGTGTACGTTGAAATCGTAGACTACTTATTGCCATTAATATATCCCCACAAATTGCTGCTTTCCTTAGCGTGTATTCAGGTACTTTGCGGGGTTTCCCAAAATTTATATGCGAAAAAATGTTCGCATTTTTGTTCGCTTTAAATTGACACACCTGCTGTGCTGGCATAGACTAGATTTATATCTTTTGCGGCGGCAGGAGTGTCTTTGTCTTGCCCAAATGACTATTAAGGATGATTCTCATGAAATCAGTGCAGCAAATGATCAAACCTTGGCGGCATGTGTTTAAGCTTGACCCTGACCGGATGATTTTGGATGAGGATTTGGAGGCCGTTTGCTTATCTGGCACGGATGCCATACTGATAGGGGGCTCTACAGGAGTAACCTATGAGAACACAGTGGATCTCTTATCCAGAGTAAGACGGTTTGAGTTGCCCTGTGCACTCGAGGTGTCCGAACTTGAAGCTGCTGTGCCCGGATTTGATCTTTATATGATTCCAATGGTGCTTAATACGCCTGATCCAGCTTGGATTGTAGGCCATCATCGCCGAGCGATTGAACGCTATGGATTTATGATTCCATGGGATTCGTTACTAACGGAAGGCTATATTGTGCTGAATAGCGAATCTTCAGTTGCGCGGATTACAGGGGCTGAGACGGCGATTGATGCTGAAGAAGCGGCTGCTTATGCTCAGGTTGCGGACAGGCTGATGTCACTGCCAATTGTTTATCTTGAATACAGCGGTAGATTCGGGGATATGGAGACCGTGCGGACAGTGCGCGAAATGGTGGAGCAAGCCCAGCTTTTTTATGGTGGAGGCATTACTTGTGAGGCGGAAGCCGAGCAGGCAGCAGCTCTATGTGATACAGTAGTGGTCGGCAATATTATTTATAGTGATG
Organism: Paenibacillus sp. VTT E-133291; assembly: GCF_002264395.1. Classification (GTDB taxonomy): domain Bacteria; phylum Bacillota; class Bacilli; order Paenibacillales; family Paenibacillaceae; genus Paenibacillus_AQ; species Paenibacillus_AQ nitricinens. Next base: position 10,912 of record NZ_NFVA01000020.1, on the reverse strand, counting down.
TACAGAAGGCACTGCTAACAGTTGCGGCTGTGAAGAAGACAGTACAAGAGCAATTTGAGTAGTGGTTAGTCCAAGGACTACTTATGATTTGTGATTTTATATTGTGATTTTATATTTAGAAAGGAGCATGTTACACATGCAACTTATTAGCATACAAGATGCAGTGAGTCGACTGAATCCTCCACAAAGACAGGCTGTCGAAACTACTGAAGGACCCCTTTTGATTATGGCTGGTGCGGGCAGTGGGAAGACGAGAGTGTTGACTCACAGAATCGCCTGGCTGATTGCCAATCGAAAGGCGCCGCCTTGGGCGATTTTGGCGATTACGTTTACGAATAAAGCCGCGCGGGAAATGCAGGAACGGGTATCTAAGCTCGTTGGACCTGAGGGAAGAGATATCTGGGTATCCACCTTTCACTCTATGTGTGTGCGGATTTTGCGGAAGGATATCGAGCGGATTGGCTTTACCTCCAACTTCTCCATCTTGGACTCTACAGATCAGCTATCGGTAATCCGTAACTGTATGAAGGAACTGAACATTGATACGAAAAAATTCGAGCCAAAAGCTGTACAAGCTGTAATCAGCGCATCCAAAAATGAACTGATCACTCCAGCGCAGTATGAGCAGAAGGTTGGCGATTATTTTGAAGGCCTTATTGCTAAGGTTTATAAGATGTACCAAAGACGTTTGAGAAGCAATAACTCGCTGGACTTTGATGATTTGATTATGAAGACTATCGAATTATTTAAAGAAGTTCCCGAGGTTCTTGATTTCTACCAAAAGAAATTCAAATACATCCATGTAGATGAGTATCAGGATACGAATAGAGCGCAGTACATGTTATGCCGCATGCTAGCTGATAGCCACCACCGGATTTGTGTGGTAGGGGATAGTGACCAGTCGATTTATCGCTGGCGCGGAGCGGATATTACGAACATTCTTAATTTTGAAGAGGATTATCCAGAAGCGAAGACCATTCTTTTAGAACAAAACTATCGTTCGACCGCTAATATCCTGAATGCAGCGAATGGTGTGATCGCGCTCAATAGTGGACGGAAGCCGAAGAAGCTGTGGACCGACTCTGAAGAAGGCGCCAAGATTAAAGTGTACAGAGCAGATTCTGAGCATGACGAAGGGTACTTTGTAACCGGAGAAATTAGTAAGAATGTAAAACAAGGCCAAGCTTATCAGAATCACGCGATATTGTATCGTACGAATGCCCAGTCACGGGTAATCGAGGAAATTCTGATTAAATCAGATATTCCGTATCAAATTGTTGGCGGGATTAAGTTCTATGATCGTAAAGAAATCAAGGATCTACTGGCGTATCTACGCCTGTTGTCTAACCCTGATGATGATATCAGCCTGACGCGTATTATTAATGTACCTAAGCGGGGATTAGGGGATACAACGGTTGGCAAGCTGGCAGCTGCGGCTGGTGAACGTGGTGTTTCTATCTTCCGCGTACTGCAAACTGTTGATGATTTGGGCTTTGCCGGACGGACGCGGAATATGCTAGTAGAGTTCTACGATATGATTGAAGCTCTGCACCGTATGGTGGAGTTCTTGTCTGTAACTGAACTGACGGAAAAAATCTTGGAGATGTCGCAGTACCGTTTGGAGCTGCAAAATGAAAACACACTCGAATCTCGCTCCCGGCTAGAGAATATCGATGAGTTCTTGTCCGTGACGATGGAGTTTGAAAAGAATAACGAGGACAAGTCACTGGTCTCCTTCCTCACGGATCTGGCCCTTATCGCAGATATTGATAGTGTCAACGATGATGAAGAGGATCGTAGTGATGCTGTTGTGCTAATGACAATGCACAGTGCCAAAGGTCTGGAATTCCCGACCGTTTTTATCGTCGGTATGGAAGAAGGCGTATTCCCGCATAGCCGTGCTTTCCAGGACAATGATGAGCTCGAAGAGGAACGTCGGCTTGCTTATGTAGGGATCACACGCGCCGAGAAACAACTGTTTCTCTCCTGTGCACGGATGCGTACACTCTTTGGGCGGACGACGGCGAACCAGCCGTCCCGCTTCCTGGAGGAGATTCCAGAAGAGCTGAAGGAAGATACCGTTAAGACGAAGGACCGCTTCCAGCGCGGAGGCGCGGACGTAGGCGGTGCTTACGGCGGACGCGGCTTTAGCGGCGGTAGCCGTGGGAACTTTGGCGGCCGGGGCGGAGCGGCCGAAGCTACGTCGGCAGGCGGAAGCACGGCGTCAGCAGCGACAAGCAAGAGCAGCGTGACCGTAACCTCCGGAGGCGCTCAGCGCGCTACTGGAGCAGGGGCTGCAGCAGCTGGCGAATACAAAGCGGGTGATAAGGTTTCGCATGGCAAATGGGGCACTGGCACCGTTGTAGCTGTGAAGGGCACCGGGAATGATACGGAGCTACAAATTGCTTTTCCGGCACCAGTGGGTGTAAAACGACTGCTTGCAGGGTTTGCACCGATTACCAGGGTGGAATAATAGTAACAAACGATTAACGAACGGATATTTAGACCACGCTAACCATTAGGAAACTTATTGACGGAGGGATGTACCTGCATGGATGCTATGCATGTGATGGAAGAGCTTGTTGCAGAATTGAATCACTATAATTACCACTACTATACGCTGGATACACCGCTAGTCAGCGATAAGGAATACGATGTTTTATACGACAAGCTTGTAGCACTGGAGGCTGAGAGTGGCTTCGTGTTACCGGATTCTCCTACACAACGTGTAGGAGGAGATCTTCTTAAGGGCTTCACGCCGCATCGGCATCTGGCTCCGCTTTGGAGTCTGGATAAAGCACAGAATATCGAACAGCTGCGGAGCTGGAATACGCGGGTACTTCGCTTAGTGAATGAGTACAATCTTAAGAACCCAGGCAACCCTCTGCCTGATCCTTGTTATGCAGTAGAACTGAAGTTCGATGGCTTGACGCTAAATCTAACCTATCGGAATGGTGTTCTCGAACAGGCATCAACCCGTGGGAATGGTGTAGTGGGTGAAGGAATCCTTGCACAGGTGAAGACCATTAAGTCTGTTCCATTAACGATTCCTTTTAAAGAAGGGGTCATTGAGGTTCAGGGTGAAGGAATTATGAATCTGTCTGTGCTGGCTGATTATAATACACGGGCTGCAGAGCCGCTGAAGAATGCACGTAATGCAGCAGCGGGTGCACTGCGTAATCTTAATCCAAAGACGACTGCAGAGCGTCGGTTGAATGCTTATTTCTATAATGTAGGTTTTGCAGAGGGTGTAGATTTCGCAGATCATCAGGAGATGATGGATTTTCTGCGGAATAACAAATTCAAAGTAAATCCTTATCTGACTTACTGCAATGATTTCGATGATGTGACCGAACAGCTTGCTGGAATCGAGGAGAGTCGTTCAAGTCTTGATTACCTGATCGATGGGGCCGTAATTAAGGTGACGGATTTCCGTATCCGTGAGGTTCTTGGTTATACGGATAAGTTTCCACGCTGGGCGGTGGCTTATAAATTTGAAGCGGAAGAAACAACGACCGTGCTAGAGTCTGTTAGCTGGAATGTTGGACGTACAGGTAAAGTGACTCCGCTGGCTCGTGTTGAGGCTGTAGAGCTTGCTGGAGTTACCGTACAGAATTGCACATTAAATAATGTGGGCGATATTGAGCGCAAAAACTTGAAATTCGCCTTAGGCTCACGAGTGTTTATTCGGCGCTCTAATGATGTTATCCCGGAAATCCTCGGCAAAGTAACAGAAGAGAATGACGGTGAAGAGATCATTTTTCCTGAAAATTGTCCGGCTTGTGGATATCCGCTGGAAATGCGCGGCGCACATCTTTTCTGTAATAATAAGCTGAATTGTAGGCCGCAAATTATTAGCCGGATCACCCATTTCGCTTCGCGAGATGCGATGGATATCGAGACGTTCAGTGAGAAGACGGCAGGCCAGCTCTACGACGAGCTTAATGTACATGACTCTGCCGATCTGTATGAATTGTCCTTTGAGCAGCTTGTACAGCTAAATCGTTTTGGAGAGAAAAAAGCACAGAATTTGCTGCAAGCGTTAGAAGATAGCAAGGGGCGTGATCTCGCTTCGTTCCTCTTTGCGTTAGGTATTCCTAACACAGGAAAAGCAACAACCAGGATGCTGGCCGATCATTTCCGCGATTTGGATGCTGTGATGCAGGCTAAAGCAGAGGAGCTCGCTGAGTTACCGGACATTGGCGGGATTGTCGCCGAAAGCATTGTTAACTTCTTCGCAGATCCTATCGTTGTGGCGAACGTTTCGCGGCTGCGCGCGCTTGGGGTTGAAGCGAAAGCTCCTGAGGCACCACGTCCTGTTAGTACGAATTCCTTCTTTAGCGGAAAAACGGTAGTGTTGACCGGTTCGTTACAAAAGCTTACCCGAGACGAAGCCGCTGAACGCTTAGAAGCACTTGGAGCGAAGGTATCCGGTAGTGTATCCAAGAAGACGGATTTAGTTATTGCCGGCGAGAAGGCAGGTAGTAAACTGGCCAAGGCGCAGCAGCTGGGCATTCAAGTCATTGAGGATGAGGATGAGCTGATTCGATTGCTGGAGATGTAAGCATAGTTATACTAGAACCTCAAAAGGTTCCAGTTCCATTTCGTTTAAGTACGAGAGGAGCTGGAACCCTTTTTTTGCGTATTCTTCTTATTGTCATTCGATTGATCTGCTAATATATAAGCTATAGATACTTATTACTCTATTTGAAAGGATACCCCTTCCGTGAAGAGAGAGACGATATTGTTAGTAGATGATGAGAGGGAAATTGTAGAGCTGTTATCGATTTATCTCAGCAATGAGGGCTACCGGCTGCTTAAAGCCTATGATGGGTTGGAAGCGCTGGCGTGTCTGCAGAAGGAAGAAGTGGATTTAATTATTCTTGATGTCATGATGCCTAAGATGGATGGACTAGCGGCATGTATGAAGATCCGTGAAGCGCGGAAGATGCCGATTATCATCCTTTCAGCCAAAAATACCGATATGGACAAAATCTCAGGACTGAGCATAGGAGCGGACGACTACGTGGGCAAGCCTTTTAATCCTTTAGAGATTGTGGCCCGCGTCAAGTCACAGCTGCGTCGTTACCACGCATTTAATAAGGATAATAGTAGCTTGGGGAGTGAAAGTAAACTGAGCTTTGAAGATTTAACCATAGATACGTCTAAGCATGAGGTACATGTAGATCTACAGAAGATTAAGCTGACTCCGCGGGAATTTTCTATTCTAGAGCTTTTGGCAAGGCACCAAGGTCAAGTGCTCAGCTTAGAACAGATTTACGATAAAGTGTGGAATGAACCATTTTTAGATGGAGGCAATACAGTTATGGTACATATTCGTAATCTCCGCGACAAAATTGAAATCGATTCAAAGCGCCCGCGTTACATACAAACCGTCTGGGGAGTTGGCTATAAATTAGATGGACCTTCCTGAAAGGATTAGGTGAGGCTTCTTGAATTCGAAATATATAACAACGATCCGGTGGAAGTTTATATTTGCATTTTTACTTAGTGTACTTTCCGGTGGTTTGTTACTTATGGCTGGCTACCAGCTCGTTAATTTTATGATCTATCTGAATCCAGCTCCAGAGTCGGCTCCCTATTCACGTATCTTACGCTGGATCATTAATCATATTGGCTCTGTGCCACTACTGACCGCAGCCGGGATTATCAGCTTTTTGCTGTTCTTTTTTATCTATACTCGTAAAGTAGTGCTGTATCTGGAGGAGATCACCAAAGGGATTCAGGAAATCACGAGCTCAGGGATGACTCACCGCATTGAGGTCAGAACATCGGACGAGTTGGGTGTGCTGGCTGAGAATATTAATGAAATGGCTGAGCGTTTGCAGCACTCCGTGGAAGAGGAACGTAAAGCTGTGAATGCGAAAAATGACTTGATTACTGGCGTTTCACACGACTTACGAACCCCACTCACCTCTGTCCTCGGCTTTCTGGAATATATCGAGCAAGATCGATGCCAGGAAGAAGTAGAAATACGATATTACGTGAGCATAGCCTACAACAAATCCCTTGTGCTGCGTAAACTGATCGACGATCTTTTTGAATATACACGCGTAAATAGTGGGGAATACCCTCTGGCTATGGAGCGATTAGATTTAAAAGCATTTATACGGCAGTTAGCGGAGGAGTCGGTTCCTGAACTAACAAAGGCTGAAATGACCTACGAGATCGATGACCAAGCTGATGAGCTGTGGATAGAGGCTTCCCCTAAAGAATTAGTTCGTGCTTATGAGAATTTGATTACGAATGCAATCCGTTACGGGAGAAGCGGCAAAAAACTGGAGATTGGTTTCAGTAAAAAGGGAAATGAAGCGATTGTCCGCATTAGCAACTTTGGAGAGAGGATTGCAGAGAGCGATATTCCGTTTATTTTTGAACGATTTTATCGGGCAGAGAAGTCCCGTTCACAGCATACAGGCGGTTCAGGCTTAGGCCTTGCCATTTCAAAAAGTATCATCGAACGCCACAATGGCGTTATTTATGTAGAAAGCTCCCCACTTCGCACGGATTTCATCACCTGTTTCCCCTTCTTCATAGAATCTTAAGAAAACTCTAGGCAGGTTCTTAAGATTTGGAAGCTATCCTTGAAATATAAGAAAGTATAAGCTTCAAGCTATACTTTATCCTTATATTTTTCGAAGAAATGCTTATCGTCCTTAAAAAGGACGCCGAAGGCGTTTCTTCTTATGAGCACAAGGAGGGATTACTATGCACAAACTTCGGACGGTTCGCATCCATTATCTTTATGTTTTTATAGGGAGTGCTCTTTTGAGTGCTGCCTTTCTTTTTGCTGTCCAGCGGGTTGTTGCTTTACTGTATGCTCATTATTTGGGGCAATCAGGCGTCTTTTTTGTTCGTCTTATCCATTGGACCATTAATCATATTGGAACAATCCCCAGCGCCATAATTCTATTTGTTCTATTCTTCAGCGGGTTGTTTATTCTCCGTTCACAGAAAATTGCCGATGATTTGCACACGGTATTGCTTGGAACCTCAGAGTTAGCAGATAAGGGAGTAACAAAAGAAATCAAGGTTCTCTCCGGAGGAGAATTAGGACAAATCGCTGCTAACCTGAATCGCATGCAAAGAATTGAAGTTCCAAATAGAGGCGTAGCACCAGAAACGATGCAGGACACACCAGCAGTAGCTTTATTGATAAGAACTCGGGCAATTCTCCGTGCTCTCCGTGAGGTAGAGGATGCTGACAATATGGATGATGGGATGGAAGCCCAAGCACTTCTTGAAGCAGCGAATGTTGAAGCCCGTAGTATGGAGCGGTTCTTAGAGAACCTGATTATAGAGTCATGAATGCCGTTACCGAAAAAAAACAAAGTGTAGCCCGTTCAGGCAAGGATGGCAGATGGATCATGCGTACCCGGATACTCCGTCTGGGGTATTTATTATTTGATGGGAGTATCATTGGAATAATAATAGCGCTCGTGGGTTTGCTTTACGTATTTCAATACGGCGGGCAAGTGGTTGAGCAGCAAGAGGATAAACTTCAGCTGCCGGAATCGAGCATCATTAAGGCCTCGGATGGGACGACATTACGAAGGATCCCTTTACCGGGCTCGGGGTATAGACATTCAGCGGAGCTGGAGGAGATGCCTGCATTATTGATCAATACGTTTTTAGCGGTGGAGGACCGGCGCTTTTATAGCCACCAGGGGTTAGATTATAAAGGGATTTCTCGCGCTTTTCTAAATAATCTTGTGGATATGGATCTCTCCGAGGGCGGGAGTAGTATTACTCAGCAGCTAGCTCGCAATCTTTATTTGAACAGGAACAAGAATGTCATACGTAAGCTAAATGAAGCATCCATTGCTCTTGCATTAGAGAGACAGTTAACAAAACGAGAGATCCTAGGGCTTTACCTCAATCAGATTTATATGGGGCGTGGGCAATATGGAGTAAAGGCAGCTGCGGAGCGTTACTTCGGCGTATCCGATTTAAAAAAACTAGAAATATGGCAAATCGCCACCCTAGCGGGAATTCCTAAAGGACCGTCTATTTATAATCCGGTAGATAATTGGACATTATCCAAAACAAGAAGGGATCTCGTTCTACAGATTATGTTAGATCAAGGACTGATCACTAATGAACAAATGATTAAGGCTAGAGATATACAGTATCATCCTCCCGCTGCAAACAAAGAAGAAATCATTGGCGTACATTATGTGGATGCTACGCTTAAGGAAGCGGCTCAGATCACTGGGAAGTCTGTGGAGGAGCTTCGGACGGGTGGCTACATTATTGTTACAGGATTGAACATTCAAGCACAGCAGGCGCTTGAACAGGCCTTTCTTAAGCACTCATCTTTCCCGCCCGACGGAAAAGATCAGCAGGTAGAAGCAGCTATGACGATCATGGATCATCGTACAGGTGAAGTGGTAGCATTGATTGGTGGACGTGAACATAACGAGGGGAGCTTGAATAGAGCTACAATTGATGCGCGGCAACCTGGGTCCAGCTTCAAGCCGATCATTGACTATGGACCCGCACTAGAGAGCGGGAAGTATAGCCCGGATAGCATACTGTCTGATCGCAAATACGCTTATGGAAGCTATGTACCTGAGAATTTGAATGGAGTGTACCAAGGTAAGATTACCATGAACACAGCGCTACAAAAATCCATAAATGCGCCAGCCGTCTGGCTTTTGAAGCAGGTTGGAATCTCATCTGCGCGGCAATTCGCAGCCAAATTAGGAATTGTACTTACGGAGGAGGATAACCATTTATCAATAGCTTTGGGAGGGCTTCATAACGGAGTATCTCCACTTAAAATGACACAAGCCTACGGTGTCTTTGCTAATGGAGGTAAACTGAATGAGGCTCATATGGTACGCACGATAATGGATTCAAAAGGGAAGGTCGTGTATTCACATCTCTCCGAATCACGGCAGGTAATCTCGCAGCGAACCGCAGAGGCAATGACGATGATGCTCCGTAATGTTGTCAATGAAGGAACAGGCAAAAAAGCGCAAATGAACAGACCTGTAGCAGGGAAAACCGGAACAACCCAATTGGATTTGCCTGGCGTAAGCAAGAAAGCTAATCGGGATTTGTGGTTTGTTGGTTATACTTCGGAATGGACAGCTGCAGTGTGGATGGGGTTTGATCGTACAAATAGGGATAATTATATGACAGAGGGCAGCGGGAAGGCTGCCGCTCTATTTTCTGCAGTCATGAGTAAGGCGTTAAGTGGTTACTGATTTTACTGATGTTTATTGAGCGGCCCATTCTTCTAGTTTCTCGTCTCTAGGAAGCAGGAGAGCAAGGAAACCAAGAAGAGGGAGGAATCCACAAGCAATAAACACTTTTGAAATTCCAATGGTGTCAATCAGATTGCCGAGTACCAAAGAGCCAATTCCTCCGAGCCCAAAAGCAAGACCAGTGATTAACCCTGAAACTGTTCCGATATTGCCTGGATAAAGCATCTGAGCGTAGATTACAGTAACGGAGAAGCTGGACAAAAGGATGAAACCACCAATCAGCAGGAGAATAGCTGCCCACATTTGGTTCACAAAGGGTAGAGCCAGCGCAAAGGGCACTGTTCCGACCATAGAAAGAAGGATGAGATTACGCCGTCCGAAGCGGTCAGCCAGTGGGCCTCCAAAGAATGTACCGACAGCTCCAGCTGCCAGATACATAAAAATATAGATTTGGGCCTTATCAAGCGTCATTTGATATTTGTCCATTAAATAGAAAGCGTAGTAACTGCCGATAGAAGCGCCGTACCAAGATCTTACAAAGACTAGGAACACAAGGATGATAGTTGCCGTGCGAATACTTTTGCGGCGGGCAGGATCGATTGCGCGTGCGGTTGATTTCTTATGAAACGTATATCCCGCATCCAGCATCTCCCGATACCAGCGAGCGACATAGGTCTGGACGGCAATTCCGGCAGCCGCAACGATAGTGAAGCCAAGAGCCCCGATCTGCCCAAAGGGAATGAAAATCCATTTTGTAAGCATTGGACCTAGAGATTGCCCGGCATTGCCGCCGACTTGAAAAATAGATTGCGAAAGACCTTTCCGCTGACCGGCAGCCATATGAGCCACACGCATGCCTTCCGGATGAAAGGTAGCAGATCCGAAGCCGATTAACATGACGGAAAACAATACAAGGATATAGTTGTTGGCATAAGCCAATAAAAGTACGCCTAAAAATGTGCTGCACATGCCCAGTGGTAACAAAATAGGACGAGGTTTGCGATCAGCGGCATATCCGATGACTGGCTGGATCACTGAGGACGTCATGTTTAAGGCGAAGGAGATCCACCCAATTTGAGCAAAGGAGAGCATCAGGTTATCTTTAAGAATAGGGAAGATTGCAGGGATAACTGCCTGAATAGAATCGTTAAATAAATGAACAAAGCTGACAGCCAGCAAAATCTTATAAATTGTTGCTTGCTGCAGATTACGCTGCTCCTTGTCCTTAGTGTTTGTTTGGCTCGTAGCAGTAGATGGATTGTTTTTCATTTAGACTCCTCTCGTACGTATCATTAGAAGTTAATATATGGGATTGCGATAGATTCTATTTAGCCACAGATTATGAATTATTGGAATCAATTTGTGTTGGTTTGTGTTAGTTTGAAAGTATTTATTCGTAGATTATTTTTATTTCAAAAAAAGCTTGCAAACATAAGAACGGCATGGTATATTATCTCTTGTGCTTATGACGCATCGAACAAATGAAACACAAACGATGAAAAAATAAGTTGACAAGAAATACGACAACATGATATACTATAATTCCTGTGCAAGAGACATTGAATGTCGAAATGCTAGGAGCAAGTTCTTTGAAAACTGAACAAATGGAACGCGTTAATTTTTAAAAAGATTCATTTAATGAATCGTCAGTTTCAAAATGAGCATATCGCTCTTTTCAA
>NZ_NFVA01000193.1 GCF_002264395.1 Paenibacillus sp. VTT E-133291 | reverse complement strand
TACTCACGTACCGCAGGATTTTAAGTCCTGTGCGTCTGCCTGTTCCGCCACCCCGGCATATTATGTGTTGTTGCTCCATACGTTGTTTATGTATTAAGCGACAAGAAATATAATATCACGAATTTCGATAACGTGCAATACTTTTTCGAAAAAATATTTATGCCATAAAAATAACCCGTTCCAGCATATGCCGACACGGGTTATTAAGCATGTCGTTTATCTGCGTTCGTCACTTCTGCTTCTCATTCCGACAAGACCCAAGAGTCCAAACAATCCGAGCCAGCCCCAGTTAGATCCTCTGCTGGTAGTTCCAGTATTCGTAGTTGTGCTGGTTGCCCGATATTTACCGTCTGTTGTAGTGTTGGACAGTGGAGTTACCGTATTTCTGTTGTAGTTATCCCGGGTGTAGTTGTCATTGTAGTTAGTGGTGTTAGGTCTATAATTTTCCCCTGTGCGAATCTTATCTCTCATAATGCTCTCATGCTGATTCATCGTTCCCGTAGTACCGTTCATTAGATTGCCTTCCGTATTCATCATCCGAGTGTTATTCATGGTACCATCCATGCCCGTATTCGCGTTCGGGATACCGCCTAATGCGGCTGACCCGATTGGATTAGCGTAACTAGCTCCCATTATACTCAATGACAGTACAGTGCAGCATGCAAGGCTTGTTATTAGCTTATTCACAACGTTATGCCTCCCTTTATGGTTAGTTATCATTGATAACTTCCCCTTGGGTGGCACTGTCTATACATGATTAGCTTTACTCTTTTACTACGTTCACTGTCTTACTCGCTGCGTCATACGTAACCTTTGCTCCAAGCGCCTCAGCTAGAGCACGTACGGGTACATACGTTATGCCGGTATCAAGAACACCATCCGTAAGTTTAGCACCGTTTAAGGTTATTGTTACTTTAACGTCTTTGTTCACCTGCTCATCCTCCCCAGTAATCCTTTTTAAAGCTTCATTGACCTGATCCGTCGTAGGACGTTTACCTGCCCGAAGTTGAGTCGTGGTTAAGCCGAAGGCCATTTGCAGATGTGAATAATCTTTAAAAGACGTCCAGTCTCCTCCCCACTCAAGCCCTAGCTGTTTTCCCACCTGTACAACCTCTTGCCAGTCCGCAATTTTATCTTTATCACCATCACGATTCATATCCCAGGAAAGACTTTTTCCATCCGGCAGCAAAAGCGCAAAGTCAAACGCAAGGCCATAATTATGATAGCTGGTTCCACCCTTGGCGTTGGTAACTATAGGTCCAGGCTTACTTCTCCCCTGCGCATACAAGGCATTTTGTTCAGCAATCGACCGTAACCCCTGAGTAATAACGATGGGCACTCCTCTGGCATAGCTTTGCTGAATCAAAGCCTTCGCCCCTGCTGCCAAAACAGGATGAAGCCCAACAAGCCTCGCCGCCGATTTGTCCCTCACTTGATCTAAAGTCAGCATAGAATCACCCCTTGGTATAATCAATGATCCCGCTCCCCCATTCGCTTGTACTAATACCCCTGCTTGCATCAGCAAAAAAGACCCCGATATCCCCGAGATCTCCCCTGAAAAGCACCTATTCATAACTTCTCCACCTTGGATCAATTCCACAAAAAAGGGCAAAATATTAGCGAAAGGTGGGAACACATATGGACATTCATAGCGATAGCTATAAAGTTGCTGCCCTGAGCGAGCAGGAAGAAGCGCTCGAAATTATTCGAAATGCCGAAGCTTCCATTGCAAATCTGACCGGCAACCCAACGGTGACCCTAATTGCTTATGAAAAAAGTGAAGTCAGCGGTTCTCAGCATTAGACGATGTAAACCTCCACGAGGTCATCTACATTGATCCACTTCCATTCCTCCGCCCACTGCAGCTTAAACTCACGCGAGTGGGTGTGAATGGAAGTCACAAAACCACTTATTGTCTTATTCTCAAAAGGATCAAACAGCACAGCAGTGACGCGCACATGACTCCGTAACGATAAGGCCAGTGTACATTCGATCTCCTCCAGCTTCTGCTCATCAAGAATAGGCTTGATGCGGCGCAGCGTCTCCCGTTCATCCCTAATAATTCTTACCTTGTGCTCCGGCAGCATCATGCGGCTGCTTTCCCAAAGTCCGTTTTTCTCCAGCTTTTTGCCCATGGTATCCCCTCCCTAATTTCTATACTTATTCCGCTATGCACGAACGTATGTTTGTATTATATCCACACCTTCGCTGAATAATCAACAATCAGGAAAAAGATACCTCTTTTAAATCCTCCTCTTCATCTAAAAGTTGTATAATACTGTATATCTAATTGAGAGGAGCTTTCCACTTGAAAAAAAACAATGCCCTGCTCATCCTAATTCCTGTATTATTCCTGTGTCTATACCCCCTCGTATATCGAAGCAGTACCCTCTCAGACCTCACAAAAGGAATCGTAGCTGGTTTATTTATAGGATTATCAGTGTTACCTCTACTCAAGCTCAACATCGCATCAAAAAGACGCTGACAGTTGAACTGTGAAGTGCTCCCTGTCAAGTGTACAGTGT
>NZ_NFVA01000072.1 GCF_002264395.1 Paenibacillus sp. VTT E-133291 | reverse complement strand
CTGCTTTCTTTACGTTACCGGTGGCACATTGTGATCGGTTTTTCGCATACATTTAGCTCATTCAGCTTACCGGTGGCACATTGTGTTCGGTTTTTCGCATACATTTGGCTCGTTTACCTAACGTCGGCACATTGTGTTCGGTTTTTCGCATATATTTGACTCATTTACCTACCGTCGGCACATTGTATTCGATTTTTCATACACATTCTCACGACGGCTTTCATCTTTAAATCAAATCTGGACTTTGTAGCGTACCAATATATTCATAGTAAATGATCCGCTGAGATGAACCTCTTGCCACCGGGCGAAATTTACCCTTATCCACCAGCTGACGGCAGTATTTAATGATCGTCATCGTGTGCAGTTCCAGCTCTCTCACGGCATCAGCCGGGCGAAGGAAACGATGGTGCCGGATGGCTGCCCGCATAAGATCGCGCTCGATTCTGGAATAGGCTTTCTCAGCGGTTGGCTTCGCAGACTTTTCTGCTAACAAATAAGAAAAGAGAATATTCCGCAGCGCGGAGAGAATGAAGGATGGATTTTCTTTTAGCTCATCCAGCGAGATATAGAGCACCGTGCAGTCTTGAGACTGTAGAAAAAGCCCGCGGTTCAAGTCCATCCGGTATTTGCTACGATCCGTTCCATGTGAGCCATAGTCCATGATCTCAAATACAATACGCGAGGCTCCGATCTCCCACAAAATATCCACAAAATAGGATCTGCCGCGCCAGTCTTTAACTTCATATTCTGGATGTAATCCGTGAAAATGTCCGGCTAGAGGCCACCACACCCGCTCGACAAACAAGCGGTTTCCGTAACCATGACCGCGTTTAAGTGCATCGAGCCGCTCTCCCTTCCTTTGTTTGAGATGATTACATAACCATTCCTTATGCTCCCTCTCGAAACCCATTACCTATCCCCTCGCTCTGCAACGAAATATATTTCTAATCATAAAAAAACCCGCCTCTATTCCAAAAGGAAAGGAGACGGGGCATTCTTTGCCTCGTTTGGTTTTATCTATATATAGTGTGCCACATTATCATTAGAATGCACAATAGGAAATCGGCAGGATCATTCAAAACAAGGCTATAAAGAAGGTTTGAGAGGCGATCCAGAATCTGTGATCTATAAAATAAATAAGCCCAGTGAAAACCATATTTCCATTTAAATCAGCTCGTCGCACCCGTCTGTATTAGCGCTGGAGAAGGCTGTATATACAAATATACAATTCAACTGTATGAAATAAATTAGAGTGATTGGGTTTCGTATGGGGATTACGCTTGCTCTTGAGGAAGATTAGAGTTAAAAGCGTGTGCTTGATATCTGGTTAAACGATTATATGAAAGAGAAGCAACGGTCAGCATCCCGGAGCATCCGGCCGCACTTCTGCGAATCGGTCCGCTGAGGACTCCCGTTCCATTCTGAGTAGTGCTCACCCTATCTGATGACGGTTGGAACGCGTTGGGTTCGACCAGGATTTTCTGTATAATGGTAAACGTTACGTCGGATGTGATGCTAAACGCACGAACTGACAAGTAAACAAAGTCCATCCGGCGTTTGAAACCATGAACCGGAAAGGATGAAGTAAATTGAGTTATACGGAACTGCTGGAACGGAAGAGCGAAATCTTGAAGAAAACGGTCGAGAACTGGGTTTTGAAAGAAAATCGCGACGGACTGAACCTTCAAGAGGCTCATATTTACCAGAATATACTCAAGGAATTTCATCAGAACGAACATGAATTGAATGGGGTTCGAGACGAGGAAGCAGTTAAGCGTCAGGACAACGGGTCCACGGAAAAAGAAGACACTGTAACTACTCGCAAACATGAGGCGCAAACGGCTTGATCTCAAAAGACGCACGCGTAAGAATATGAAAGGCTGCCCGGGAAATTTGGGCGGCTTTTTACGTTCAATCCGTTTGCCTCCGGCCTCCGAAGCAAACGCTCTTAAATCCAGACGTTCCTATGATCCAGCAAACTGGGGATATCGCTTTATGACGTTGACCTTGTCTGTGCCAAGTAAACCATTAGCGTACAGAGCTAGCTCCTGCGTGTCACGACTGCGAATGTGCTGGCGGTGCTGGAGTTGGCCTATATACCTTACACTGGAATCTCTTAGATGGGTTTGAAATCAACAGTTTGTTAATTCTGTTAGGGTAACGGTTCGCAATGTATGGATTCATTTTTTCTTTTTTGACCACATACTATTCTATTCTGATAGTTGTCATCCCTGGATGAAACTACCAACCTTCTAGACAATTCTTCCTTTAGTTGTATATAGTGTATAACGGGAAGTAGCATTTAGTCAGCAAGGGATCAGGAGGAGAAATACGGAATGGCAAATATATTGGTAGTAGAAGATGAACGAGCGATCAGTGATTTAATTACAATGAATCTGAAGCTGGTAGGACATACATATAGCAAGGCTTACCGTGGACCGGAGGTTTTGGAAATTCTGGAGCGTGAGAAGACGGATTTGATTCTGCTGGACGTTATGCTTCCGGAGCTGGATGGTTTTGAAGTTATGCAGCGGATTGCACATTTTCAGATTCCAGTGATTTTGATCACCGCCAAAAATTCTTTAGCTGACCGCATCAAAGGCTTCGAGCTGGGCGCGGATGATTATATCATCAAACCCTTTGAAATCCTTGAGCTGCTGGCAAGAATCAATGTCGTGCTGCGCAGGGGGGAAAAAGGCACATCCAGCTTCATTTGCGATGACGTTGAGGTGCGTTATCTGGAACGGCAGGTTTTGGTGGATCAGACGCCAGTTGATTTGACCGTTAGGGAATTCGAGCTGCTTGAGGTATTAATCCGCAACCGGAACATTGCATTGTCGAGGGAAAAGCTGCTGGAATTAGCCTGGGGCTATGATTTTGAAGGCGACACCCGCACCGTGGATGTCCACATCCGGCAGCTACGCAAAAAACTGGGCTGGGAAGAACGGATCAAAACCATTTTCAAACTAGGCTATCGCCTAGAAGTTCAGAGTTAATCATGAGATTCTGGCATAAAATTCTACTGTCGGTGCTCCCCCTCTTCGTCATCACCCTGGATGTAAGTGTGATTATGGTGATGAAGAAAAGCTGGCAGCTCAACATAGATAGTGAGACGCAGAGAGCCTCCAGTGAACAATTGTTGATCGTCAACAATATCTATGAGAACCTTAGTTCTATTCAGGCACGGGGTAACCCATTGACTCCCATTCTCCTGGCCAGCGTCTCCCAATCCTATGGTGATTACTACCGTAAGCAGGGAATTTATTTGCAGCTCTGGGAGAACGGCTTGATGATTTATCCTCCCCAAAATGAAAACATCATGGAGCAAAGCTCGGGAAATAGCGGCGAGCCTGAAGCCTTAGGCGCCCGGTCTATTCAGCTCTCCACACCGCTTCCTGTTCCTTACCAGCATATGCGGCTTGTCTATCAGCGTGATATCAGCGAGCTCTTCGCCAAACAACAGGAGCTGAACCGCTTTTTTGTAATGATTAACTTGATTGCGGGTCCAATTCTGCTGCTACTGTTGTATCTGCTGATCCGGCAGCTAAGTAAGCCGCTGAATCTCCTGTCCGAGACCAGCAAAACGATCGCCGAAGGCGACTATACGAAACGGGTGCAGCTGCGCAGTAGAGATGAATTTGGCGAACTGGCCCTGAACTTCAACCGGATGGCAGAGGCTGTGGAGCAGCGAGTCACCGAACTCTCGGAGATGGCTGAAGAGAAACAGCGGATGGTGGATAATTTAGCCCATGAATTGCGCACGCCTTTGACCAGTATGCAGGGGTTCGCCGAATTTCTGACCACGGCCAACATCGGCCAGGAAGAACAGCAAACGGCGGGCGGATATATTCTTAGCGAAACCCTCCGTCTCAAGAATTTGGCCTTCAAACTGCTGGATTTGTCTGTCCTCCGGCATCAGCCGCTGGCACTCCGGCAGGTGGACATTCCGGAACTGTTTCAAACAGTCCAACAGACGGAACGCCCAAAATTAGAGGATGCAGACATACAACTTCATGTCCACCAAAGGATCACTACTGTTTGGGGAGACGCAGATTTGCTGGCTTCTTGTTTAGTCAATCTAATTGAAAATGCGATTCATGCTTCCAAGCGGGGTAGCGAGATCCAAATGCTGGCCTATGAGCTGAATGGAGAAGCTGTGCTGGAAATCCGCGATACAGGAGCCGGACTCTCGGCAGAACAAACCAAACGTGTATTTGAACCGTTCTACCGGGGAGACCAGGCGCGTTCACGCGAGTACGGCGGAGCAGGCCTGGGATTGTCCTTATGCCGGCAAATTGCCGAAGCACATCAGGCCAGGTTAACATTAGACTCTGATCTTGGCATGGGGACTTGCGTGCGTATCTTTTTACAACTTCATAACAACTGCCCTCCTACTCTATAACATCTTTGGATTAAGGTTAGGTAGATTCATCATCCAATCCTAATGGAGGTTAAGTTAATGAACAACAAAAAGATTTCCACTACACTCACAGTGCTCTTGTTCTCTGGAAGCGTACTGGTGGTTAGCGCAATGATTGTCCCAGGATTTGTGAATACCAGCGTTGCCAAGAGCATTCCTGTCGTGCAGGACACGGGCAAGCAGATCTTGAGCAGCAGCAAGACGCCTGTATTAAAGGTAGAAGCAGAAAAAGTAAAAACTACGTTATCCGACCTGAACAAAGAGCTGCAGCAGTTGATGACTCAAGAAGAATTGCAGCAAATTTATGATTTTGCGGACAAGCCTGATAATGAGATCACCGAGAGCAGGCCGATGACCGAGGATGAAATGAACCGGAGGCTGATATTGCAAGACCAGTATTTGTATGACGGTCTCCGTCCCAAGCAGCCACTTCCGCTAAAGCCGGGACAAGCAGAGCATTATTGGGACTTGGACAAAAACAGGATCGTTTATCCGAATCGACCATTGACTGACGAGGAACTCTTAGAAACTACTGACTGGCACTACCGGATGGACTATGCCATGTCCAAACGGAACATTGTAACTCCGCTGGACTCCAAAGATTTGAGTCAGACCGATGCCGTCGCCCTTGCCACTACAAGTGTAAAGAAGCTATTTGGTGCTGACGTCTCCAAACTGGAAGTATACGCAAATTTAAATGAAATATTATTGTTTAATGGAAAATCATGGATGATTACATTCGCTCCTTATAAAGCGGACACCTTAAGAGCACAGGGTAAGGAATTCTGGCAATATACCGTAATCGTTGATTATCCTACCCGGACGGTAGTGGATACGACTGCCGCTAATTTCACTCTGAAAAGAACTCCGATCAGTGCTGAAGCTGCCAAGGCCATTGAAAAGGACGCAAGCTGGATTCACGAGGCTACAAAAATAGTAACAGACAAACAAGGAGAGACCCGAAAAATCACTATGGCATACCTGATAGATACCGACAAAAATAATAGTCGCGGTATGGTAGACGTCAAACTTTTACTCGAAGACGGTAGCAGCTATATTGCAGAGTTGCGCTACCCGGATAAGAGTCTTCGTTGCCTCCTCTATGAAGAAGCTGCCAAATAAGTTCATCCTAGCGGTTCATCTCGTAAAGGGGAATCCCATAGCCATTGGGGAAGAATAAACATAAAGAGTCTGCGTCTTGGCGCGGGCTTTTTGTGCTTAAGTTATGGTGTATATCATGGTTATAACACTTTCCAGAGTGAATGCAATGCCCATGATCCGAATCTCCTGACTCCAATTCTTCCAGTAGGGACAGTTCATCGCCAAAACTTTAAATCTATCGTATTATGGACAAGCGGTTTATTCTCTCAGATAACAGAAAGGAAATACTTTTAATGATTCTCTTCATTCACCGCAAAGATCTTCGGACTAGTGATCTTCCAGCCTTTGAGGCCATACGTTCTTCTGGCTCTCGCAGCCTTCATGTGTTGATTCTGGAACCCTTCCTGCTGCGCAAACAACGCTATCTTGAGCATAGCGGGGTAAACTTCCTGACGCAGGTCTCAAGACTTCAGCAGGAGTACGCCACTGAAGGCAAACAGCTACATATTCTTTATGGAGAGCCTGATATAATTGTCAAGAGGCTGAGCGAAGCTTACCCGATTCAGGAAATAATGATTCATGCAGATTACACCCCTTATGCATTACAAAGAGACATGAGCCTACGCGATACGTCGGTTTCTCTCCGCATCCGTTTCACAATTTATCATGAGAGCATGCTCTGCGATCTGGAAGATTTCATGGATTGGTGCGGGCGGCGGCAGCCCTTCAAGGTATTCACACCGTTCTACCGCCGCTGGCGCAACTACGTGGCAGAACGGTTTCGTCCGCCTTATTCTTCAACCTTGGCTGAGCTGTCAACGTCCGCGCTAGACGAGAGGATTGCCGAAGATTTCAAGATTCCAGAAGAGATTACACTTCAGTTTGAAGAATTAGCAACTTCAGGAAAGAAGATAGATGTACACGATACGATTGAGCAATTTATAGACCTGCATTTACGGGATTATCACGTGAGCCGTGACAGGTATGCACAGGAAGGCACCAGCCGAATCAGCCGGTATCTCAATACGGGTACCCTTTCAGCACGTACTGTGTATACTCGGCTGGCGGAAGAAGATACCGATGGGGAAGAATGGTTGCGACAGCTGGCCTGGCGGGATTTCTATCTGTATCAGGCCCGTCTGGATGCAGATTTCTTCCGTTATGAGAAGGTGTATGATTTGAGCATTCTTGGTACGAAATACTTTGAGGCCTGGTCTTTGGGAAGAACTGGCATTCCGATAATTGATGCTGCAATGATCCAACTGAACACAACCGGATGGATGCCGAACCGGCTGCGGATGATTACCGCAATGTTTCTTACCAAAAATCTGGGCTGTCCATTTATTTACGGGGAGCGTTACTTCCGGCTGAAGCTGAGCGATTATGATAATGTACTGAACCGTGGCGGCTGGCTGTGGAGCTCCTCGCTCGGATTCGATGCCTCCCCTTACTTCAGGGTCATGAATCCGGTAACCCAGTCTCAGACTCATGACCCGAGCGGAGATTATATACGCACCTGGCTGCCGGAGCTTGCGGATTTGTCCGATAAAGCTATCCACCTGCCTAGACCCAATGCTATCGTTGATCTTAAGCAGTCACGGGCGCTGGCGATTGAGGTGTATAAAGAAATCCTGAACAGCAAAGGAGCGGCGGTGCAACCTAATAGCGGAAGTGAGCTATAGCCTGCTTGCACTTCCCTGCTCTTCTTGCAATATCACTAGAATTTCTGCTGTTCCTGCAGACAGCTGGATTAAATATGCGGACAGCAGCTTTGTCTGCTCATGCAGTACCCGGGTTTCATCGGTACCCTCCAGATAACGGGTGACAAAATGAAGAAAGACATCGATTTTTCTCAGCAGCATCAGCACTGGAATGGCGCTGATTTCGGCTGGGGTGAGGCGGATACTGCGGCTGAAGCCCCGGCAGAAATCACGAATCATCTTCTTCTCCTCCACATGCCCAAGCAGCCCAGATAGAATAACTGCTGGCTCCATGACCCGCAAATCATAGGTACAGAACTCAAAATCAAGCAGCGAGGACACCTGCCCCGGGTCTTCTGAATGAACCAAGAGATTAGAGGCATTCAAGTCACCGTGCACTAGTTGGTGTGGCAGTCCCTCCAGTTCATTCAGCGAACCTGTAATATCTTCATAAGCTCTGGAGAGCATCAATAGCTCATCTCCCAGATCCTTAAAAGGTTCCGGCGGATTCAGGCACAGCTCCCGGATCACCTCCGGACTGCATAACGGATAAGACGTCCGCAATTCATAATATGGCCGGTACACCGGAGTAAGGCCGGGATCAATAACAGATAGAACTTCTGATAAAACTCCAGTCACCTCTCCAAAGGATTCTAGGTAGGAAACCTCTTCCTCCACAGGTGAATCACCATCGATATATCGGAACAAGCAGGCGAATTTGCCACTCTCCCTTAACTGAATCATAGTTTCACCGGTAGTCGTTAGAATGGGAAGAGGTACGTTGAAAGGCAAAGCTCGTGTTCCAAGCTGCTCCAGCACAGCATGCTCGAACTCAATCTTGTTTCTGTCCTTATGTGTATCATATATTCGAAGGACCGCGCGTTTCCCGTTATTTTCCACAAAATAAGTAGTGTTGTTCCAACCCCCGCTCCGCTTCTGTAGCGTTCCACTCCATTTTGGCCAAGCTTGACTTACTATAGTTTCCACAGCGTATGCCTCTCTCTCATAAGTCTATCAACTCATAGGCAATTGTAAAAGCAGCGTATGCCTGTGTCAAATCCCCTAAATCGGATTTAGGAGCCTGTATGCACCTCTTGTACTTTTCCGCTAGAGAATTGAAATCATCCACCTAATAACAACTTAAATAAGATGGCGATGAATGTTTAGAGTTTTAAATTTTACATTATGCTAGTCATGATTTGTCCAAATTGCATTTAATAGAATATTTTGGTAGATTGAATCCAAGGACATCTTAATCAACTGATCAGCGCAAATATTGTTCAAAACTAAGCGTATTTCTACCGAGGGGAGCTCAGATTTCTATGAATATAGCTGTCAAATTGATACAAAAATTCAAAGATCGCGATACCCAGAATAAGCTGAAAGTTTATCAGGACAAAGTGGAGCTCATCAGAAAACGGAATTTGGAAGAATGGGACGATGGGCAGCTTCAAGCGAAATCCCTCCGGTTACAAAAAAAAGCAAAATCAGGTACACCTTTGGATGAGCTGCTTATTGCTGCTTATGCGTTAGTTTGCGAGGTAGCGAAGAGAAAGCTTGGATTAAATCCTTACGACGTCCAGATCATGGCTGCCATCGCTCTGCACGAGAGATTCTTGATCGAGCAGCATACCGGTGAAGGAAAAACACTTTCTGCTGTTATGCCTGCATATCTAAATGCACTGACTGGCAAAGGTATTCATGTGCTGACTTTTAACGATTATTTAGCAAAGCGGGATGCGGAATGGATGGGCCCGATCTATCGTTTCCTCGGATTAACGGTACACTCGGTTCAAGCGGGCATGAGCCTGTCCGAGAAACAGGAAGCATACGCCAAGGATATAACCTATGTTACGGCCAAAGAAGCGGGATTCGATTACTTGCGTGATACCATTGCATTAAACGAAGCCGATACCGTACATCGTCCTTTCCACTATGTCATCGTCGACGAAGCGGATTCGCTGCTTCTCGACGAAGCACGGGTGCCCCTAGTCATCAGCGGCGATTCCCCCTCTTCCAGGAGCGATGGCTTTCGTTTCGCAGAAGTGGCTCGGCAGCTCAAACGAGATGAGCATTACGACTTCGACGAGTTCCAGCGGAACGTTTACTTAAATGAAACAGGCGCTGCGCAAGCGGAATCGCTGCTGGGATGCGGCAATTTGTACGATAGCCATAACAGCCACTTGCTGACTTCATTAAATTGTGCGCTGCATGTGGAATCATTATTAAAGAAAGACGTCGATTATATCGTCCGGGACGGAAAAATCGAGCTGATCGAAGAATATACCGGCCGAGTGGCGGAGAACCGGTATTTGCCGGACGGGCTGCAAGCCGCGCTTACGGCTAAAGAGGGGCTGTCCTCCACAGCCAGTGGACAAATTCTCGGGACGATCACCATTCAACACTTTATCAGCCTGTATCCGCAGATTTGCGGAATGACGGCTACCGCGCATGCTTCCGCAATGGAGTTCAAAGATATTTATGCGCTGGAGGTCGTACAAATCCCGCCGAACCGTTCAAACATCCGGATCGACCATCCGCACCGGATTTACAACCATAAAGAAGCCAAGCTTAAGGCACTCGTTCAAGATATTTCCTCGGTCCACAGGACGGGGCGTCCAATTCTCATTGGTACGTCAAGCGTCGAGGAGTCTGCCATACTGGCAGAGGCGCTAGCGGCTAATGGCGTACCTTGTCATGTTCTGAATGCGAAAAACGACGCGGAAGAAGCCGACATCATCGCCAAAGCAGGGGAAATCGGTGCCGTGACGGTGTCTACGAATATGGCGGGACGCGGCGTTGACATCCGGCTCGGTGGCGGCAACCCCATGCAAGCCGAAGCTGTCGCTAAGCTGGGCGGGTTGTACGTGATTGGCACCCATGTGAACGAAAGCGTACGGATCGATGACCAGTTGCGCGGACGTTCCGGCCGCCAAGGTGACCCTGGAGCTTCCGTTTTTTATGTAAGCTTGGAGGATGAGTTACTGCTTCGCTTTGGCATCCATAAAACGGATCGCGCTCTCAGGCAGGATGAGGCTCTTGACGAGACGGCGCTTAGCAGCAAGATCACCAGTACTCAGCGTATTGTTATGGGCCAAAACTTCGATATCTACAAGGAACTGAATTGTTATTCGGATATGGTGGAGGATCAGAGGCGAATTCTATACGCGGAGCGGCTCCGAATTTTGAAAGGTGAGCAGCCGTTGAGTCCAGCGGAGAAGCGGGTACAGCTTTTTTATATCGACGAATTCTGGGCTGACCATCTTGCATACGTTTCTTACCTTCGCGAAGGCATTCACTTGGAGAGCCTTGCCAGCCGCAATCCTATCGACGAATTTCATGCGCAAATCACTGAAGCCTACGAGCAAATTCCTTCTAAAATAAATATCGCGTCGGAAAATATGCTTGAAAAGCTTAGAGGTTCGAATGATCCGGCAGAGTGGGAAAAGTTCGGTCTGAAAAGCCCCGCTTCCACACGGACTTATATAATCAACGATCAATACCTACAGAATAAGCGAAACTCATGGACCGGAACGACCGTATTTGCTTATTGGCTTCGCACGGTTGCGAGGCCGATATTCAAGCTGTCAAAATATTGATGCAACAATGGGGCGGTTAGCCCCTACTCCTCTAGCTCATCCAGCTTCGCTTCCAATTCAGCCAGCTTGCTATTCGCTTGATCCAATATCTCCTGTTGTCCTGCGGTTTTTGCTCGTTTTATCTCTTTTTTGATGGCCACAATCTGCTGTTCCAAATAGAGAATTTCAGCTTCATTTTCTGCGTTGTTCCACATCTGTGAATAAGTCATTGTCGGTCTCCTTTTTATTTACACATGTTCGCCTTATTCTCGCAGGTACAGCGAATCCCTACTCCTGCTCTTGTGATGCTTCCTTTATTAACGGCATCCCGGCCTCAACCAAACGCTTGTTACGTATGAAAAAAATGGACAGTATTACAATAAACAATCCTGTTCCAATTAGGAGCCATTCAATCTCAATAACATCTGCAAGCGGACCGAATATCAGCATTCCAATGGGCATCATGGAAGTCGATATCATTCCGAACACTCCAAATATGCGCCCCATGTAATCCGGATCTACCTTTTCTTGTAGCATTACAGTCGTCGGCGTATTAAAGACGGGCATCGCAACCCCGAATACAGCCATCATAACCAAGTAGATCCAAAAAACAGGTACAATACCCAAAGCTAATGTACATACACCCATAATTAAGCTAGCGAAAGTCATTGTATATACTTTGTTTCGAAAGCCGCCCCATGAGGCAATAATAGCTCCGCCAGCCATCATACCGATAGAAAAAGCAATTTCAATGGCAGTTAAACGCCAATAATCATCTCCAAAGCTGCGTGTCACTTGTAGCGGTGTTAAAAATGCTGCCGGTGCCATCAATACGAAGAAAAAGGCAAAAAAAATGAAAAAAGTTTTGAGAAAGCTGTGGTTTTTAATATAACTTAAACCCTGTTTAAAATCGTCCAAATAGCTTGTCGTTTGTTTATCAGTCGCTTTTTTATGCAACGGTATTTTCAAAAAGAAAGATAATGTAAAGATCGCTATCGCCGCTGTGACAACATCGATAAAGAAAATAACCTCGATGGTTGCCATAGCAAGCAGTGACGCACTTACGATCGGTGCAACAAACATCATAAGCGCTTGAAGACTTCCATTGATCCCATTTACCTTCGTCAGCTTATCCTCTGGCACGATTTGAGGTAATATTGCCCCAACTGCAGGCGACTGAATTCCAGCTCCGAGTGCACGAACTGCAGCAATGGCGAACAACAACCATATTTCATCATAACCAAGCAAAAATGTAATGGCTAAAATCAGTGTGACAAAGGCGATCATGGCGTCTGCTATGATAATAAGATATTTCCGGTTGAAACGGTCCGCCCATACACCTGCAAAAGGTGATAATAAAAAGGTAGGAATGAATCCACAAATAATAAATAATGTCATCATCATACCTGATTTTGTCGTCAGCGTAACGTACCACATAATTGCATATTGAACTAACGCAGAACCGAATAACGACAATGTTTGGCTACTTAGAAAGATAATTATATCGCGTTTCCAATGTTTTTTGTTTTGTGCTTCGTTTGGTATCACTATAACTTACTCCCCCATTTTTTAAAAATATCATTCATTCCCCATTCGCTTATTGAAAATAATCACCAAATCCGGTACTACTAATTCTATGTACAAAAATTTTATATAAATCACATTTCAAGAATAGCACAGAAATATTCACCCCACCATTCAGCCAGCATCTTAAAATTAGCCTGTGTACACAAAGAGCCGGTATCCCCCTCTTTCGAGAAGCCACCGGCTCTTTTTTACGTCTATTTCATTCTCCGTTTATACACTCGCATTGCGGAAGCCCAGAAAAACGCAAGTATTGCTAAACTCCATAATACCGCCACAAGCGTAGTTTTATCTGCCGTTCCTCCGAGTAAAAGAGAACGAATGCTCTCAATAAGCGGTGTCATGGGCTGATATTCTGCGAATACGCGGATAGCCGAAGGCATGCTGTCAGTCGGCGCAAAGGCAGAACTAACGAATAAAAGTAACATCAAAATGTAAGAAAACACTCCGGCTCCTTCGAATGATTTAGCAAGCAAGCCGAAGGTGACGGCAATCCAAGTAAACGCAAGGATACTAAGCAGCAAAATACCAATGGCTAATATCCAACCGAGCACATCCGCTTTCGGCCGAAATCCCATTCCGAAGGCAACAAGGAAAATGGCGAGCAATGAAATGACGTTAAAAACTAATGAAGCAACCACATGACCGCCTAGAATAGAGGCTTTTGCGATCGGCATGGAGTGAAAACGCTCGAATATGCCTTTCGTGAGATCATTATTGATACGAAGAGAAGAATAAGCCACGCCACTAGCAATGCAAAAGAGCAATATTCCGGGCACAATATAATTGATATAACTTACATCACCAGTGTTCATCGCTCCGCCAAAGATGTAAACAAAGAGCAGCATGATCATGATCGGCATAGCGATTACGGTAATAATCGTGTCGATGCTACGTGTGGAATGGCGAATGACACGCCCACTCATGACGGCGGTATCGCCTAGAAAATGAATGAATTTCATCGGGAGTCCTCCTTTTTGCTAGTGACGATCGCGAGAAAAACATCCTCAAGCGAGGGCAGTTTCTGGGCAAACTCGGCAATTTCTATGTCAGCTTCCGCTGCTTTTGTTAGCAGGCGCATCATCTGTCTCGTACTTCCGTCTGTAATGACGGTGAGCGTGAGATTGTTCGAATCTGCCGTCGCGTTAAATTCCTTTAACAGATCTTGTGCTTGATTTAACATTGTTTCATTGTCGAATCGAAGCTCGATATGACCCTTAGGCAATCTATTTTTAAGCTCCGCGGGACTGCCGCTTGCCACGATATGACCTTCGTGTAAGATCGCGATTTGATCGGCTAGATGGTCAGCTTCCTCTAAATACTGCGTAGTTAGAAAAACAGTGACACCTGATCTCGCTAAATCCTTGATCATATCCCACATAGCAAGACGCGCTTGCGGGTCAAGTCCGGTGGTCGGCTCATCGAGAAAAATGACCGAAGGGTTACCCAATAAGCTCATAGCCAAATCCAAGCGCCGACACATCCCTCCGGAATACGTGGAGATTCGGCGATCGGCGGCATCGAGTAAGTCAAAACGACGCAATAACTCCTCGGCTTGTTTGTCAGGATCGGGCAAATGGCGGAGTTTGGCCATCATTCGCAGATTCTCGCGTCCGGTCAGGATATAGTCTGCTGTGACGCTTTGTCCTGTCAGGCTGATCTCCTTACGTACTTGCTCCGGTTGCTTAGTTACGTCGTCTCCATTAATCTTTGCGCTTCCGTTGTCGGGCTGGAGCAGGGTGGCAAGAATTTTGATCATCGTAGTTTTACCCGCACCGTTGGACCCTAGAAGAGCAAAAGTTGAACCCTTCTGAACGGTGAAGTCCACCCCACGCAACACATCCACGTTCTTATATGATTTTTTGAGGCCTATTACTTCAATCGCCCAATTGTTCGATGTCATCCTAATCCCCCCTATCTTCCAAGTTTTTTGTGAATGGACTCGTTCATTTTCGCTCGCATTTTCCCTGTCCAAGTCTGAGCGGAAACGTCCTCGAGCAGCCCGTCACAGAACGCCATTACGTCATTCCCTACGATCTCCAGAACATCTCGACCTTCAGCAGCTCCCATCTCAAACATGTCGAGCATTTCGGGGAACAGGTTGATGACACTAGAATCGTTTGATGAGAAGTTCAGCATGTAACGCGATGCGATATTGTAAACTTCTCGGTAATCATTTGGGAGCGCTTTTGAACGTTTTACGCACTCTTTGTAAGCCTTTTTTTGTTCACGTAAATCTTTAAATTTAGCGAGCATGTTCTTATACACGGCTATCCTCCTTCAATTGAGTAAGTCTTGACGAAACATATCCCCATTTCTCCCAAAACATGGACAGTTCCCGCCATCCCTCTTCATTTAGACTATAAAATTTCCTTGGTGGTCCTATTTCGGACGGTTTTTTCTCGATATCGACGAGTTTATTTTTTTCTAACCGTATCAAGATGGTGTAGACCGTTCCTTCAACAACATCTTCGAAACCGAGCGCATTTAGCGTTTTTACGATTTCATACCCATAGGTTTCTTTCCGGCTGATGATTTCAAGTACACAGCCTTCCAAAACTCCCTTCAGCATTTCTGTTAGGTTATCCATTAAAATCCTCCAATACTACTCTGTATTGCTTAGTACCACTATATAGTATCACCGAGTAGCCGAATTGTAAATAGGAGGAAAAGGGGATTGCTGAAAATATAAAATAAATACAACAGCAGTAGGGGCTGGATTTGGTGTGAGTGGAAAGCATTTGCTTTAAGTCAGTAACAATAAAGAAAGCCCGTGCTAGGCACGGGCTTTCTTTATTGTTAAGAGGTTCTTCGACATCGACATAACTATTTATACGGGTCAGCAATTTCTTCCCATTGACCGGTGAAGACATCCACTTTTATCGTGAACTCTCTGCCGCCTTGCCTAACATTACTGAACAAATAACCATCTCCAATAAAGCCGGAAATCCAATCCACATCTGTTGACTCGAAGCCTTCTGTATCAAATATTGGCTGAAGTAACCTATATAGCTCTTTCTGGTACTCCTTACCGTTAGATATGTCCCACAGATCTACCGCTTCTCGATTCACTAGGCTTCTCACTGGACTGCCAGAAGTTACATCATGAACTGTTCCAGTTAGCGGATTAATTTTATAGCTAAGGCCTTCCCCTTCGCCATTCGGTGGATCCATAAAATCAATCCTGTATTGATCGCCTTCTTTACCAAAGGCCCAGCCGCTAGCTGGAAGCTTTTTATCCAGCAAGGACTTAATATCCTGTTCACTGAGCGGAGGAGAAATAAACGAGCCATAGTACATCTGTGCGCTCTCAATGGTAAGTTCCTTGCCATAAATAACAATAACTTCAAGCGGAAACTCAGAGATGGATGCTGCTCCTGCCAACCGGGCTACAATACGATCTCCTTCCAACTCATACGAAACTACGGCGCCAAAACCAATCTTCTTGCCCCAAGCTCCCTCAGTGTGATCATACACTTTAGTCAAATGCTTTCCGTCTAGTTCAGCGGATACGTAGGTGTGGTTATTCCGGTGTGTAATAGAGGATTTCAGCCTCCGATTTAGCGCCTCGACCGGGTCCTCTACCACAAGCTCTTCCAGAGTGTCAGGCCGGAGCACATGAATCTCACTCATGGAGAGCCCTGTTCCCGTGCCGGTAGTAATACGAATGAAGATTTCTTTAATACCGTCCCCGTTAAGATCCGCTTCTTCAATGGAAGGAGGCCGCGTTTCATCTTCACCAGCATCCCATAAAAACGTTCTGTTAACTTCACCACGTACATCTACCGTGACTTCATGCAAAAGTGCATGCTCAGCCGTGGGCTTTGCAGTTATAGTAATTCCGTTCTTCTCCGCTAATAGGGTTCCTTTGGGATCGATCGCAGGTATATCTTTAACCTGAGAAGCTGACGGGATAACAACATTCTTCTCCGGGGCTGATGTAGAACTCAGCATTGCCCCAGTCAAGGTACAGCCACTTAAGACCATAATTACTGCTAACCCCAACACCGTGTTTTGTGCAGTGATTTTTTTATGCCTGGTGATCATGGTTATCCTTCTTTTCATTTCCTTCTTGCTGCTTGAAATGCAGGCTGCACCAGCCACTCGGATTGGACCGGTCAATGTTTCCAATAGTTTAAGAAGAGTCCGTGCGTAGTCTTTGTGGTGCTCCGATGCAATATGCTTTAAAGCCAGCGCATCACAGGCGACCTCTTGGTCCCGTTTCATTTGGCTAACGGCATACCAAAGCAACGGATTGAACCAATGCAGCGCCAGCAGCAGTGCTGTCAGCAGATTCAGCGAAATATCACGACGTTTCACATGCGCCAGCTCATGCAGAAATATATGACGTAGTTCGTTCGCCTCCAGCGTGTGCAGCATGGATGTCGGTAGCAGCAGCTTAGGGCGCATAACGCCAAGCAGTGTCGGCATGGCAATCTGCTTCGTCTCAACCAGCTTCACTGGGCGCCTTACCTTCATCTCTCGTTGGCACGTTTTGAACAACCGCAGGATATCTGTGGAACGAATCTCCGGTTCCCCTCGAACCCGTGCCGTGAATCGCAGCTGTTCACGAACCGACAGACTCATCATTACCACTGCTCCGCTAAGCCACACCAGAACCAGCAAATACATCGGCGTCCAACGTGCATTGGATATCTCAAATGGATCGTAGATTTCCGGAGTTATTGGTGTCATTCTCTCCGTTTTCTCGGCTTGCTGTGAAGTTCCTGTTCCTGTTTTTTCAGCGACCGTGGACGAATCTACCGCTTGAATGTCCATCGAAGACACAGACAAATCACCTACAATCGGCTGCGCAGAACGAATATTGAAAGTCTGAACTGATTCTGTCTCCAGCGGCAACAAATTAAAAATGCTGAACGTACTTTCCGGGGTCCAAGGGACGGCTAATCTCACGATCAGCGGCATCCACAGAAGATACGTCCAGGTCGGTTTCAATCGATTCTTGAACAAGAAACGCGTTGCCAGGATCAGCAAAGACAGCACGCTCGCCATAGCGGATAGTGACAATATCTTAACCAACAGATTGTATGCAGCTTCCAGCAAGCGACTCAGTCCTTTCGCTCATCCAAAATTCTCTTCAATTCTTCAATATCTTCTCGGGACAGCTTCTCATCCTGTAAAAAGTTGACTAACATCGGGCGCAGCGTTCCACCGTAGATCCGCTTCAGAAAAGATTGTGTTTCGTATTGGACGCATTCCTCTTCCCGCACCAGTGGGTAATAAGAATACACCCTTCCTGTCTGGTTGTAACCGATAGCCCCTTTCTCCGTCAGACGCTTAATCAGCGTCCGCACCGTTTTTGGGTTCCAGTCCCGGCTGCCCTCAAGAGCTTCAACAATCTCTCCTGCCGTACGCGGGGCTCCAGTCCACAGCACCTTCATTACTTCCCACTCGGCATCCGAGATTTTTGGAATTTCCGTAGACATAATCCTATCCGCCTTTCTTTTCACCAAATGACTACACTTGTAATCCAATGTAAAAAATATACAAGTAAGTCTCATTTATGTCAACCTTAAAGTAACAATACGAATCACTAGTTAGGTTGGCCCCTTCTCTGACTCGGTGTATGGACAATGTACAAGAAGAATTATGATTACGTACATTAAAAATAATAATACAGCTCTTCAAAGAGGTGGAACATGTGCCTATTAAAAATGGTAATCAATACATCGAACGAATCGACCGGCAAAATATCAATATCTGGTACAAAGGAACGCGTATCGAAGGGCCCTTATCCAAACATCCTGCATTTCAAGGCCTCATACAAACACAAGCCGAAATGTACAACATGCAGTGTGACGAACGTTATTTAGCGCAGATGAC
This sequence comes from Paenibacillus sp. VTT E-133291, assembly GCF_002264395.1. Classification (GTDB taxonomy): domain Bacteria; phylum Bacillota; class Bacilli; order Paenibacillales; family Paenibacillaceae; genus Paenibacillus_AQ; species Paenibacillus_AQ nitricinens. Next base: position 17,210 of record NZ_NFVA01000072.1, on the reverse strand, counting down.
CTACCCTTCGCCTGATACTGGAGAGCTTGTTGGTCTATCTTTTCTCCCGCCCAAAAGTGTTGAAGATTTAGAACGCCGAAGAAAAATGATTGAACTCTGGTCAAACAGACATCACGGTTTTTTAGGACGATCCCCAGATTATATGAATACGGCAATCATGTCTCTGTTTACTGCTGCCGATATCCTTGAGGACCTTCATCCAAAATATGCTGAGAACCTCAGGAAATACTATGCCTACTGCCGAGATCATGATATTACTTTATCCCATGCATTCATCCAGCCTCAAGCAAGTAAAATATCCGGTCAGGTTGATGCTACAGAGGATTCTATAGCTGCTAAAGTTGTAGAAATCAAGGATGAAGGAATGGTTGTAACCGGTGCTTTTATGATGGCAACACAAGGGGCAACATGTGATGAAATGCTAGTATTCCCTACGCCTTCCCCCTCCCTTGTGGATGATGATAATCCCTTCGCGTTTGCATTTGCAGTACCTAATGATCTGCCGGGGATCACTTTTTTTTGCCGCGAAAGCTATGCAGCCACTTCCACCTACGACCATCCATTAAGTTCAAGGTACGAAGAAATGGATACGCTTGTTATATTCGACCGTGTGCTTATCCCACATGATCGTATCTTTTATTACGGGGATGAGAATTACTGTTCCCGATTGTTCGGTGAGAGTCACTTTCATACCCATATTGGTCACCAAATCATCACCCGCTATATTGCTAAAACGGAGTTCTTTCTCGGTGTGCTAGAATCTTTGGCAGAAGAACAAAATGCTGTCCTTGAACCCTACACGATTGTACCGATTTCCAAAGTAATAATGTATCTAGAGACCTTCAAAGCGTTAAGGCTCGCTTCCGAAATCGGGGCAGCTCATGACAAATTTGGATATCTCGTACCTGATAAAGGCCCCCTCCTAGCTTCAACCATTCACTTTACAGAGTTTTATCTAAAGATGGTTGAAATGGTTCAAAATCTCAGCTCAAGCGGTCTTATTATGATCACCTCGGAATCGGACTTCAGTTCAAGTGCCGGTTCATACCTCTATCAGTATTTAAAGGGTAATGTCTCGGATGCTCGGTACCGAAATGCCTTATTCCGGGTCGCATGGGAACTGGGAGCTGGTGCATTCGGTGGCCGCCAAACCCAATTTGAGCGGTTATTTTTTGGAAATTCAGAAACAATGGCCTGGCGTATGTACAATAGCTATGATAATCACGGATACTTCCGTCAAATCATTCACGAATTTATTTCACCAGAAGACCCTCTCCCTAATTCAACAACAGATGTAGTTTCTAATTGAGCTTTTTGTTATTTTTTATGATGAATTAAACTTTTCGAATTGCTCCCACGGCCAGGTGACATGAAATACTATAGCCCTGGCTGGAGCGTTAAGACTTAGAAACCGCACCTAATTATAAGAGATCAGTGTTACAATTTTTCAGCACGAATACTCATCCCTTCAGTTACTCCTTTGTTAATGACCAAAAAAGAAGAGCCAGAGCACTCACAATTGCACCTAACAAACTCACTCCGTTCCAGCCAAAGTAAACATAGATACTGGTAGATGCGATCGACCCAGTGGCGCTGCCAATGGAATAGAAAATCATGTAACCGGCAGTAAGCCTGCTGCGTGCCTCAGGTTGCAAAGTAAGGATCATGCTCTGATTGGTGACATGTACGGCTTGTACTGCAAGATCAAGTAGGATAATACCTACGATTAATGCAAGAAGCGAATGCTGAACATAACTTATTGGCAACCATGATATGAGCAAAAGAATCAAGGCTACACCGGTAGTCTTCTGCCCTAAACCTCGATCAGCAAGGCGACCTGCTCGCGCTGCTGCTAACGCGCCTGCAACCCCTGCGAGACCAAACGCTCCAATCGCAGTATGTGAAAGAGAAAACGGCGGGGCGCTGAGAGGTAATACTAAAGACGTCCATAATATACTGAAAGCGGTAAAAATCATCATACCTAGTGCAGCACGGATTCTAAGAGTTCGTTCCTGAGCAAACAACGTGAACATTGAACGAATCAACTGTAGGTAAGATAATGATTTTCTTGTGTGCTCATAATGTGGCAGCACCCGAAACAATACACATGCCATAATTAGTGTTAATACCGCGGAAACAAGGTAGACAGAACGCCAACCTGCTAAATCCATTAATACGCCAGCGAAAGTTCGCGCCAGTAGAATACCAATTACGATTCCACTTGTCACAACACCAACGACACGCCCACGTTCGGCAGGAGCAGCCAAAGTTGCCGCGAACGCAACGAGCGTCTGTGTCACTACGGCAAGAAACCCAACCGCTGCTATACCTATGAATAACACTATACTGCTGGTGGCAGTACCAACGACAATTAAAGCCAATACGGATAGCAGCATCTGTCCAGCGATCAGCCAACGCCGATTTAATAAATCACCCAAAGGCACTAGTAACAACAGTCCAAGTGCATAAAAAATTTGAGTAATTGTAATAACAAGTCCAACGAATGAATGAGAAATACCAAACTCGTTCGAAATAGCGTCCAGTAAAGGTTGCGCATAATATATGTTAGCAACAACTATTCCGCAAGCGACGGAAAATAAAAGTGCCACACTACGAGATATTATTGATACAGGCACTGGTTCCGACGCTCTAAGCCCTCCTTGTACTTTTTTAGCTTTTTTGTCTGTTTGATCCACTATAATAGCTTTCGATTCCTCAACAGATTCCCCCAAAATTAACGCCTCCTGAAATTGACTTTTATCAGATTCATAAATTACATACCGATCAGTACGTAAATATATTTGACAAATATAACTCTAAAAAAAGATAACTGTCAAGAGATTAGCTTATAGAACAACAAAAAATTAGATGCAGACGATTTAAAAACCCATTTCTTAATTGACATACTAAGATTCAAACCATAAAATAATATCATACTGTTCGATATGAAAAGAGGGAGTTAGTATGGCTCGACCACGTGAATTTGATGAGGAAAAAGCATTAGATGCTGCTATGAAAGTATTTTGGGAAAAAGGGTTCGAGGCTACCTCTTTAAGCGACCTGACATCAAGAATGGGTATTCAACGGCCTAGCATCTACTCTACCTTCGGAGATAAAAAAGGACTATTTGAAGCTGCGTTGCGGAAATATACGAGTTCTCATGCTGCCTATGTTCGTAACAAGCTTCAAAACAATTCTTCTGTTAAAGAGGCATTCCGTGACTTTTTCGAAAATATAGTGGCAAAAGAATATGGACAAAATCCGAACTGGGGATGCTTTTGCATTAATTCAATGGTTGAACTTTCACCCCACGATGAGAAATTTGAGCTCCTAACAAGAGAACACCAGATGTATCTCTCGGTAATATTTCAAGAAACGATTGATCGAGGTTTGCGCTCAGGTGAGCTTGATCCCGCTATTAACGCAAAGAGTTTAGCGCAGACACTAGTCATATCATTAATTGGACTTACTGTGATCATGAAATCCCGTCCTGAAAGATCATTTGTAGATAATTCTGTAAAAGAAATACTTACATTGTTACGATAAAATCAAAAATCAGGTATGCAGCTTTTGTAACTTCGAATCTTTAAAATGTTTAATAACTCTTCACTAATCCTATTTTCCTGTCGATAATTTATAGTAGATGGAAAAGTATGGAGGAGCATATGAACACTAATCGCAGAACTGAACCTTTTCGATATACCCTTAAAGAACCTGTAACCCTTGATCTTCATATTCTTAGTATTAACGGAATCCAGGTTCCTTCTAAGCCTGTAAGAGCTGTACTGTTCAACATCAGTCGAACAGGCTGCCACTTATCGTTACCCCTCAACATAAATCCAGAGAATAACCTAGTACGGATTGGTATGGAAATGAATCTTACGGATGAATCTATTTACTTAGAAGGAGTTCTAAAATGGAATAGAGAACAGCAGGACTGTTTCCATTACGGTATTCAATTAGACATTCCTGAAGCAGACATTGAGTTTCTTCCAAGGGTGCTACGCAGGCTCGCTGGAGAAGGGAAAATATTGGTTCGTTGAGATGTAAACAAAAGAATAGTACTCCATTAATAAAAAACAAACCCGCGTGTAGATGCGGGTTTGTTATAGTTTTTGCTGCTGTTATTGAAAATCAAGACAATTCCTAACACTTCTACCTTTGTTCTTGAGGTATATCTCCTTCAGGGGTTACTGGTATAACTTGCTCTTTCTCCAGCACCTCTTTTAAATCATCCTGAATTCTCCGGTCCCAGTGAGGAACACCGGAACGATATGCCGCTCTACCTGTTAGGTGGGCGGATAAAGGCGCAGTTATAAACACAAAGACAATTCCTAATAATAGCTTTGCACTAATATGATCCTGAAAAAATGCAAAATATAGAAATGCCCCAACCAAGACACATAAAACACCGAGAGTGGCACTCTTCGCGGCAGCATGCGATCTTAGATATACATCAGGCAGCCGAATCAAACCAATAGCACTTACAGCGCTAAGCAATGCCCCTATAAGAATTAACAAGGCAAACAGCAACTCACCTGTAGTCTTGATCATTTCCATTTTCTAGCACCACTCCCTTTTCGATATATCTGGCAAAGGCTGTCGTTCCGATAAAGGAAAGAATTCCAATCAACAAAATAATTTCTATAAAAGCCTGTGTTTGGAGAAAGACCGATAAAACGGCCACCATGGCTAACAGATTAATTCCGATCGTATCCAGTGCAGCCACGCGGTCAGGCAAGGAAGGTCCCTTCACCAGACGCCAAGCACATACGCCTATTGCTACAGCCATAATAGTAATGGATAACATAAGAATAAAATGGATCATTAGCGGGTCACCTCCAGTATCGCACGCTCAAAGGTATCACGGATATTGGCTCTGAACTGTGCAGGGTCTTCAACATCCATGGCATGAATATACAATGTCCGATTATCATCCGATACTTCAAGTACCACCGATCCAGGCGTTAGGCAGAGCAATGTGATCAATGTAGCCACTTCCCAATCTGATTTCAGCTCTGTAGTATATTTGAGAATAGCTGGACGTATATTAAGCTCTGGTCTTAGAACGGCTTTTACCACTACATAACTAGAAACGATCAGCTCCCGCAGCAGCAACAGGATTAGCTTAAGGATCGCCCACACTTTTCCGAGATATAACCTGGGCCAAAAACGACGCATTCCGAGCAGAATGAGTATACCGAGCAGAAAACCAATGACAAAACGCGGACCAGTCCAGTCATTGTGCAGAAACATCCACAGGAATGCTATCATGAAATTCAATAATAGTTGAAATGCCATAGTATCTACTCCTTCATGACAGCGTTAATGTATAGTGCAGGATCAGCCAGTACAGCTCCGGCTTGGCTGACGTATCCATTTACCGTCTCAGCACCTACACCCATCAGAATTACAATCGCAAACAGAACAGCCGCCGGTGCCATCATAGCTTTATAATGAAGCGGTTTGACTTGTTCTTCCCTTTTCTCGCCACCCCAGAATACCTGCTGGAATACTTTGATCAAGGAATATAACACTACGAAGCTGGATGCGAGTGCAATCAGCGCAAGAGCCACGTGATCCTGTCCAAATCCACTACGTACCATCATAACTTTTCCAGCGAAACCACTAAGAGGCGGAACACCAACCAATGCCAAAGTCAGTACAAAAAACATCCAGCCGGTCCACGGATAACGTCGGATTAAACCACCCATTTCTTTTAAGCGGTCGGTGCCCGATGCCGAGATTATCATCCCGCCCAGGAAAAATAATAATGCCTTGGCAACCATGTCATGCATTAAATAGAACACTACACCATTTAACGAATCCTGAGTCGCGACAGAAATCCCAAAAGCAATAAACCCAACACTGATAATGATATTATAATTAAAAATCCGCCCCAGATCGTTGTAAGCCAGTGCACCGATTGCACCAAGGATCATCGTCGCTCCCGCCATCCAGGCGATCAGTGTATGGGTGAGTCCCGGGTCTTGAATAAAAATCAATGTAAAAGTACGTGTAATTGCATACAACCCTACTTTCGTTAACAAGGCCCCAAACAGTGCTCTAACAGCCACTGGTGGTGCGCTATAAGAATCCGGAAGCCAGAAAAAGAGCAGCAAACCCGCCTTTATCGAAAATACGATCAGCAGCAGAACCGCAATGACGTTCATGACACCGCCTTGTCCCGCTTCCGCTACACGCATAGATAGATGTGCCATATTCAGCGTTCCTGTCGCGGCATATAAATAAGCAAGCGTTGCTACAAACAAAGACGAGGAAATCACGTTAACTAATACATATTTTAACGTCTCTCTCAGTTGACCTTTGGAGCCACCAAGTACAATTAAAGCATACGAGGCAACTAACAGGACCTCAAAACAGACGAACAAGTTAAACAGATCTCCGGTGAGAAAGGAGCCAAACACCCCAGTTAATAGGAAATGGAAAAACGGATAGTAATAAAACCGTTCTCTTTCTTCCCCAATACTCGCGAAGGAAAAAAATAAGCAAGCTGCACCAACGATAGCGCCGATTAACACAAGTAAGGCCGCAAACATATCGGCAACAAACACAATCCCGTATGGCGGAAGCCATCCACCCATATTTAGGGTTTGGATTCCGTTTGTACCTACCTGATACACAATAATTCCAGCAACCAAAATATTTAAAAACACACTGACGGCACTGATCATACGCTGCAGGTCCACTCGTTCTTTTAGAAAAATCAATATCACTGCCGTAAAGGCCGGAATCAGCAGAGGCAGCACTAGCAAGTTGTTCATTGTCTCTCCTCCTTGGTGCCTTCCACATCATCCGTACCCGTCGAACGGTAAGTCCGGTATGCCAAAACAATGAAGAATGCTGTTACTCCAAAACTAATTACAATTGAGGTCAAAATGAGCGCCTGTGGTAACGGGTCTACATATGCCTCTGCTTTTTCACCAAGCAATGGTGGAGCCCCTGTCTTGAGACCCGACATCGTCAGCAGCAGTAAATGAACACCATGGGTAATCAAATTAGTACCCAGTAGGATGCGTAGCAAGCTTTTGGAAAGGACTAGATACACACCTACGGAAAACAATACGCCGATCGCCAAGGCAACAACGAGCTCCATTAGCTATCCCTCCCGATCGTAAGTATGATATTCATAGTGACACCAATAACAGCTAGATAAACACCAAGATCAAAGAACATTGCAGTGGTTAGTTCTGTTTTGCCCATAAGCGGCAATTGGAAATATCCAAACGTTTGGCTCAGAAAGGGTACGCCGAATATAAATGAGCCAACCCCGGTAAGAAAAGCAATCGAAATCCCGATCGCAATTAACTTACGATAATTAATAGGCAGCACCTTCTCAACCATATCCATCCCAAAAGTAATAGCAAGCAGCACCAAACCTGCAGAAGCCATCAAAGCCCCAATAAATCCGCCTCCCGGATTATTATGACCGGCAAAAAACAAAAACAACGAAAATATCAGAATGATAACGAATGCTACTTTAGCTACCGCTTGTAGTAACACATCATCACTTCGAGAATAACGAGGCTTATTATAGGGAACAACCCTCTTCAGTTGGGATGCTGTACCCTCTCCATCCAACTGCAGCTTGATCATGGAATAAATAGCAAGTGAGGCGAGGCCTAGTACTGTTATTTCAAACATAGTATCAAAGCCGCGGAAATCAACGAGCAGAACATTGACAATATTTTTACCGCCACCCAAAGTATAACTATTCTCCACATAATATTTCGAGATGGATTCGAACGGACTACTGCCTAAAGCAGCAAGTGCAACCAATGTCATCGTTACGCCCATCCCGATGGAAATAATTAGTTTAAGGAAATGCGCATGAGGCTTGAGCTTCTCTTTCTCCAGCCTAGGCAAATGCCTGAAACATAGCAGGAACAAGGTAACAGATACCACTTCAACAATCATTTGTGTAAGCGCCAGATCAGGAGCTCTGAACAGAACAAAGAGCAAAGTAACCATATAACCAACCATTCCTGTTAACAAAATGGCTGTTATTCTCGAACGTACAAACGGAATAGCTAAAGCACCTAAAAGCAAAACCATTACAGCAATAACCTCAAACAAAGAAAAAGGAGTATACTCCGTCGTACCAAGTGTAATTCCATCTGAATACCAGACGACACCGCAAATCGTTACGATCAAGAAGGAAAAAATATACATTAAATAATGTCTCATGGAACCAGTCATATAAGAACCAGTCACCCATCTAGACAATTTCTCAACCAGCCGGATTACTCCGTCATAAACTTGATTTAAAGTGTAGCCACTGCCCCATTCTTTATCGACCAGACTTAAGCGGCCATAGATTCGGTATACAGTAATACCAAGAATCACAACACCAAGTGTCATCCATACTTCTGGTGTCCAGCCGTGCCAGAAATGGATATTCACAACAAAAGGTTCCCCGGTCTGCAAGATAGGGTGAATAGCATTCATTGCAGGGATAATAAGTGTATTAGATAAAATATTCGGGAAAAAACCGATAAATATAGACAGCATTGCAAGCAGGCACGGGGCAAGCAGAAGTCCAAATGGGGCTTCATGCGGTTTTTTGTCCAGCTTCTCAGGCTGATATTTTCCGAAAAAGGTGTGGAATACCAAAATCATACTGTATGCAAAAGTAAACACGCTGGCAATCCAGGCCAAAACCGGGAAGAGCGTAAACAACGAGGGAATAGAGAATATATCCAGGTTTCGGATATTCAGAACAGCTGTAAAAAACATCTCTTTACTTAAGAACCCGGAAAATGGCGGCAAACCAGCCATCGAGAAACTGCCGATCATCGCTACCGTAAAGGTAACCGGCATAATGGAAATCAGTCCGCCCAGCTTTCGCAGGTCGCGGGTACCCGTCTCATGGTCAACTATACCGACCATCATAAACAATGAGCCTTTAAAGATAGCATGGTTAATAAGATGAAAGATAGCCGCTGTTGTTGCAGCAGTATAAAAGACAGCTTCTTCCCCTATATAAAATGCCGCTGCCGATCCCATTCCCAGCAATCCCATAATCAGTCCAAGTTGACTAATTGTTGAATAGGCTAATAGAGCCTTCAGGTCCGTCTGCTTCATCGCCTGGATCGAACCATAGATCAAGGTGATCAAACCGACGCCTGACACAATCCAGAACCACTCATATTGCCCCGCAAAAATAGGGCTGAAACGGGCGACAAGATACAATCCAGCTTTAACCATCGTTGCTGAGTGAAGATATGCGCTTACGGGTGTCGGTGCCTCCATGGCATCCGGCAGCCAGATATGGAACGGGAACTGCGCTGATTTGGTAAATGCACCTAATAGAATTAATAGCATCGCTGGAATAAACAACGCATGCCCACTAATATCTCCAACCTCGCTCCAAATTTCCCGAATACTAAAGGTGCCTGTCATCACATACAGCATTAAAAAGCCGGCAAACATCGCTAAACCACCAAATACGGTAATCAACATAGATTTCAAAGCACCATACCGCGATTTTTGCCGCCGATGCCAAAAAGCAATCAACAGAAATGACGAGACACTTGTTAATTCCCAAAAACCGTATAGCACCATCAAGTTATCCGAGAGCACAACGCCAAGCATCGCTCCCATAAACAACATTAAATAAATATAAAAAGGGGTCAACGCTTCTTTTCGCTTGTCTAGATAATAAATCGAATAGATAATTACAAGACTACCCATTCCAGTGATTAACAAAGCGAAGAGTAAACTTAATCCATCCAGATGGAAAACCAAGTCAATCCCTAGGGAAGGAATCCACGAAACGGTTTCATATCCCAAATCCCCTCCCTTAATCACGGGAATCCGGGTTAAAAAATATACAAACAAAGCGAGCGAACCGGGGAAAACAAGCCATCCTCTATGAAGGTTGGATGCTCTCTTGGTCAAAAGTGCGATTACTAAGGCCATCAGAAACGGAACAAGTATGATTACATGCAGCAAAGGCAGTCCTCCTTTTCCACTTGAGCTTATCAAGTTGTGAACTTTAGTACTTACTTTTTTACCAAAAGCCAAAGATCATATGATTGGAAGGGCCCTTAATAATAGGCCCTCATGAAGATAAGGGCACGCCCGATTATAAAGAATCGGTCAATGTGCCATCACAAATATGCAAATATCTAGCCTTTCCATCTTCTTGCTCAATTCTGAATAAACCGTTCTCAAATTCTGTGTGTAATTCGTGAAAGAACTTTCCTTTAAGCGAATATTCTCCCTTGGGTTCATCACTGAGCTGATACTCATCCCCAATTTTGACCAGGTAGGCGATTACACCTTCCTCATGGGTTTCTTCCAACCCGGCGCGCATCCGTTGAACGGCCACGACATGCAGATCCATCATTTTCATTTTACCAATGAGTTCATTGATGAAATTACGTTTGGTAAGCTCCTGCCATCGAGTCTGGGCAGATTGTCCGATGACAATCTGTGTAACCTCATTCTTTTCAGCTACTTCTACAATAATATCAGTTGTTTTACGGCCTTCACGTTTCCGAATGATAAACTCTGCGCCAGCTTCATCGGCAAGACGTTTCCAAACCGTCATATACATTTCTTTGCTCTGATTATATTCATCATTGTCCGAACTATCGACATTTAATACAAACAATGGGGCCCCTATTATTTCAGACAGTTGCACACCACGCCGGATTAAACGCTCCCCATGCGGACCATAATGAACACAAACCATAATTTTTTCATTGTGTATGACCTTCACCCTCCTGTAACATGGCCAAGAAATACAAAAGGAGCCTACTGGCGTTAGGCCCCTTGCGTACATCAAAAACCGATAAGTTATACTTAATTATATCTATTCCTATGTTTTTTGTAAAGTTTAGTGGTTATCATGGAACATTTTTCTTCTTAATGCTTGTACTATGCCCTTCTTTTGAAGTTATCATACAATGAAAATTTTAAATATACCTTTACAGGAATATTCGCATAATGGTATATTGTAATCACGAATAGGAAATACGAATCAATTCAATGAATCGAAGTGATTTTTGTTTATGAATACTAACGTAATGAGTGCCTTAGCTGAGCCTCACCGCATGCAGATCGTTGAACTATTACGCGATAGCCCCCTAACCGTTGGAGAGATCGCGGAAAATCTTCAGCTGCGGCAGCCTCAAGCGTCTAAGCATTTGCGTGTACTCAGTGAAGCGGGGCTTATTGAAGTGCAAGCAGTTGCTAATCGGCGTATTTGCAAGCTCCGACCTGAACCATTTAAGGAAATAGACACTTGGTTAGAATCCTACCGCCATATGTGGGAGGAACGCTACGATCGACTGGATGATTATTTGCAGAAGCTACAAAGCAAGGAATCAGATAAGGAAAAGTAAACGAGGAGGATCTATCCCATGACAAATTCTAACCAAACCAACCACCTAGTACACAAAGTTGAAGGCAGCACACTAATCTTAGAGCGTATTTTTAAAGCTCCACGTGAGCTAGTTTTTAAGGCTTTTTCTGAGGCTGAGCATTTGAAGCATTGGTGGGGGCCTAAAGGTTGGACGATTCCCGTATGTCATGTCGATTTCCGTCCAGGGGGGACTTGGCATTATTGCATGAAATGCGAGGATAAGAATCAGGGTGATTTTTACGGTATGGAGTCATGGGGCAAAGCGCTTTATCGGGAAATTACGTTTCCGGAGCAAATTATTTATACGGACTGGTTCTCAGATGCAGAGGGTAATATTTCGAAAGATCTGCCTGAAACGCTTGTACAACTAGATTTTATCGAGCTGGCTGGTCAAACGAAGCTGGTAAACACCGGTAAATACGCTTCTCCAGAAGCGTTACAACAAGTGATTGATATGGGGATGCTGCCGGGTATCTCTCAAACCTTTGATAATCTGGACGTACATCTTGAGAATTTACAGAAGAGCAACTAAAGCCGTGAAAATAGGACGATGCAAGGATACTCCCTCCTGCTCGTCCTTTTTATCATTTTACGGGAAACAAGAATCGGATGCTATTCGGAAAATATTGTAGGAAAAAGGTGTCATTATGCGTTCCCAGTGGATCTGTCTCAAACTTCACACGATAATCCGCTCCATCTATCTTCTCTTTTAAAAGATTAAAAGCACGTTTGCTATTAGGGACCATGTCCTTCTGTGCATTAGTCTTCTGGATACCTTCCTGTTCACCTACATACATATAAACTTTGCATTCCCGATCTAACCTTGTAATCTCCATGTAATCGATAAAATCTTTAAACCACACAGACGCAGATATGAGTATATAGTTATCAAAAATTGGCTCCGTCCTGTACATCGCATACAGACTTATTAATCCACCTAATGAAACACCGCCTAATGCCAATTTGCCTGGCTCTTGAGAGATGCGATATGCACTTTTAATATATGGAACAAGATTCTGATAGACGTAATCTAAATAGGCATCCCCCTTGCCCCCAAAAGACCAATCCTTAAAAAGAGCAGACATTTCCCAAGGTGTATATTCATCATTACGATGCTGAGAATCAATCCCGATAAAAATAACCGGATCCGTAATCCCCTCTTCCACATCATTTTCTATAGCTGTAATCGATTCTTTGAACAAAAAATCGCCATCCTGTAAGAAAACCGCGGGGAAGCTTCGTTCTGTAAACGATTGATATGCTTTAGGAAGATACACGGTGATTTGTCGCCCCATATGTTCGAAGGTAGTTAGTTCTCCTAACATGATTTTCGTCATCCCCCTCCTTAACTATTCAACAGACGGAACGCTCTACTCATGATGGTCGGCACTACTGACGCGTGGTTTTCATCTGGCGCTACGTAATGCTCAACCTGTAAATTCGGCAAAGAATACTCACACAATTTTGAAAATAATCCTTTAGCATCATCGACCATAAACGCCTCTTCACTGCCCACTGTGATCAACAGCTTTCGTTGCTCGGGTCTTGTCATGTGACCCTGATTGTACCATTGATCCGCATAGGCCAGGATTTCATGATCATTCCACCAAATCGACGGGCTAGAAGCCAAATAATACTGGAATAGCTCCGCACGAGTGAATAGTGTCCATAGGACAAACAAACCGCTTAATGAGTGACCAAACAAGGCTTGCTTTTGTGGATCGACATTATAATTTTTAGCGATCAGCGGCATCAATTCTAACTCTAAAAAAGATAAGAGCTTCTCGGCACCACCATGTGGCCCTAAGTCAGCATTTTTCAAACGATCTGGATATACATACTGCTCCGCAGTAGGCGTGAAATCATAAAATCTTCTTTTAGAAACCTCATCGTCTGAACCATAATGCCCAATACCAATCACGATGGCTGGTGCAATCAAAGTTTTCGGCGCATTTCTGGACTGCAATTTCACGACATCCCGGCCCAATTGAAAATATGAATTCCCATCGAGCATGTAATAGACAGGAAATCCCTTCTCAGGTGCTTCTACTCTCGGAAGTGAGACCTTTATATCATACGTGTAACCCATATACTGAGATTCTAGTTTCCATGATTCTGTGTGTTCGAGTTCAACTTGTGTTGACATATGTGCTGCTCACTCTCCCCTACACTCTAGACTTGGCTAATAAATATAAGAAATAAGGAATGCCAATAATCGAAACGACTATTCCCACAGGTAACTCTGCTGGCTGAAATAATGTTTTGGCAAAATAATCCGAGATCACAAGCAAGAACATCCCAACCACTGCACTGGATAACATAATATAGCGGTGATTAATCCCTACTAATCTTCTAGCGATGTGAGGAGCCATCAATCCTATAAAACCTATAGAACCGGACACAGACACACATACACTTACAATTCCTACACTGCATAACAGAAAGATTAGCTTTTCTTTTTCTACGGAGATTCCCAAGCTTTTTGTGCTGGAATCCTCCAATTGAAAATAATTGAGCAAGTAGCTTTTTCGATACATTACAAATCCTAAAATCAGCACCCAAGGTGTGATCATTATGATATAAGTCCAATTCGCGCTGTAAATACTTCCAACACTCCATACCGCAGCCATTTCGTAATCACTTGCATTCATTTTTAAAGAAAGATACAACGACAACGCCCCAAAACCACTGCTTATCGCGATCCCTGTCAATATCAAACGTTGCATATCAAGTGCACCATTCCGCCAAGAGAAAATAAAGATAACCACAACTGCGGCAAGCCCCCCCACAAAGCCAAAGAGTGGCATGGCTAGTATCGAAAACCAGCTTTCTTTAAAAAAAGTAACCCCTGACATCTGAAAGAAAAACATAAATGCAACGATGGCAGCTCCGGCACCTGCATTAATCCCAAGGATACCTGGATCAGCCAGCCCGTTTCGGGTAATGCCTTGAATGACCGTTCCAGCCATCCCCAGACCTATGCCTACTAATGACGCAATAATGATCCGCGGCAATCGAAATTGAAAAATAACCAGGTCAAATTTAGGATTGGGATGGATTCGCAGCAGCGTTTTTATCACATCCATGACAGACATATCAAATGCGCCATTCGTTAGATGAAAATACCCCGCCACAAGCGTAAGCAGAATAAAAGCTAGTAGCGTCAATAGATAGCGACTATACTGTACTTTCCCTCTATCCACGCTGCTCTCCCCCTTTAACCCGAATTAAATAAAGGAAGAACGGGATGCCAATAAAGGCGGTCACAACGCCAATTGGCGTTTCAAACGGAAAGTTAATATACCGGCTTAAGACATCACAAAATGCTAAAAAAACAGCTCCAATGACTGCTGAGCAAGGAATGATGAAACGATAGTCGATACCAACTATAAAACGTGTAATATGAGGAATGATTAGACCAACAAAGGCAATCTTACCTACTAAGGCCACTGCTGTTCCGGTCAGACATATAACAGCTAAAATACTGATGATTTTCACCCATTTTGTCCGTTGACCCAAGCTAATTGCTGTTTCATCCCCTAGGGAGGCAACCATTACAGATTTAGAAATACTAACCGCCAAGAGCAGACCAACGATTATAAAGGGAATGGACAATATTAGCATATCTGGATTTACAGTATGTATTTTTGAGCTATACCAAATGCTAACATTTTGTGAGACTTGAAAAAACATCGCTACTGCTGAGGCAATACTACTTAAAAATGTACCAATTACAGTACCAATAATGGCTAGTCTGACTGGAGATAAGCCGTTTTTGACCAATGAGCCAAATCCGAAAACCAACCCCGCTCCGATAGCAGAACCCACCATGGATAAAAGAATCATATGAACATTCGATAATCCAGGATAAAACACCATAGCCAACGTAATAACAAATGCCGATCCGTCATTTACTCCCATAATCGATGGTGATGCAAGATAATTCCGTGTAACGCCTTGCATTAATGCCCCTGAAACAGCCAGGGCCGCTCCAACTAATAAAGCGGCGATTACACGCGGTAATCTAGATGTCATAATAATGTTGTGGTCCACATTATTTGCGTCGAAGTGTGTAATCGCCTGCCAGATTGTTGCTATTCCAATATCCTTAACACCATATAAGACGGATACAACCATTGCTAATACGATGAATAATGGAGAAGTTGATAGGATCAATATAACTTTCCAATTTTTTGTATTCATCTTATTCATCGCACCTTCAGTTTTACTTCAACAGGTTTTCAATTGCAGTATCCAAGAATCTTACTTTTGACCAAGCCGTACCACCTTGCGCCAAAGGATCAATTGCATTTACAAAGACATGATTGTTTTTGACTGCATTCACGCTTTTGAAGATCGGATTCTTAAGTAAATCATCAAGTGCTGTTGCATTATCCGTATTCTCACTGGTCTCAAACTGCAAGAAAATATAGTCCGGATTAATTTCCGCTAAAGCTTCTAGTGAAAGCTCAGCTTGAGCTTTAGTAGTTGTTATTACTTCGGGAATGGTAGCACCTAAATCTTCGTAAATAACCGGATTTAGATAAACACCAGCAGGATATACACACATGCTGCCCTGACGAATACGGATCACAAGAATGGATTTATCTTTCAGTTTTTCTCCAATCTCAGCCTTTGCACCCGCGGCTTTAGATTCATAATCGCTAATAATCTTTTCCGCATCTGCTGACTTACCGTATAATTGACCTAATAAGCGCAAGTTATCTTTCCAGTTTGTTGAGATATGAGAATAAGGAATCATCGTTTGAATTTTATTAAGCGCACCCGACACATCTTCACCAAACTTGGAAGACCCTAAAATAACATCTGGATCTAGCTGCAAGATCGCCTCATTGCTCGGAGCAAATTTATCCCCCACTAAAGATGCACCAGCTAATTCAGTTGACAGATAACCTGGAATGGCATTTGCTATTGCAAGTACGCCTACAGGTTTCACTCCTAGGATTGCAGCATCTTCCATAGATTCCAGACTTGCAGCTACGATATTGTGAATCTCTGCAGGTACTACATAATCCTTACCTAGATATGTAATGGTTTGTTCAGTGGCAACTGTCTCTGCTGCCGCCGCATTTCCTTTGTTATTTGCATTTCCCTCTGTTGCTACTGCAGCATTATTTCCACTTTTTTCTGAAGCCGCGTTGTCCTTTGCATCGTTCCCACAAGCTGCCAAACTCAAAGCTAATACTGCTGATACCCCTGCTAATAAAACTTTTTTCTGATTCATTTTCTATCTCCCCATCTATATTTTTTTATCATTCCTTAATTCTAAGCAATGATAATGAGAATCGTTATCATATTAAATCATATGAGAATAATTATCAATACCTTTCTTTAAATAGTTGAAATTTTGTAAAATGTCAGATCAGTATAAAGGGAGAAATTCCCGCAGGTGACGTAATTGTTAAAAAAGAAAATGGAGCTGGCGGTGCATCCTTGTCACATGTACTGCATCTAATGCAGGTTGGTCTTCAAGAGGCGTAAGCTCTGACAGAGCTTGTCGAGCTAGATGCACTCTCTGTCGGAGTTCGGAATAAGTTTCGTAAACAGTTGGATCTGCCAATGGCCTAGACTCTACCGTCCTATTAAGAACACCGAAGGCGTTTATACTTGCTATAATAGAATTTTTGAAATTTCTAGATTGCGGAAAAATGTGAAATGAACTCAAGGGATGGGCCAATATTCACTGTTGCTATAGGGAGCCCTTTTTTTGATTAAGCACACGCCTCTTTGGGATGACGGACCGAGCGGATCTTAAATCCTTAGAATACATGTTTTAGTCGAGCTTACGGACAAATGT
>NZ_NFVA01000101.1 GCF_002264395.1 Paenibacillus sp. VTT E-133291 | reverse complement strand
ATAATCAATTGCTGCTTGCACTGTATCCAAACGGCCTCCAAGTGTCGCCTTGTCAGATGCATTGAGAGCATTCACCAATGTACGCGCCGCCGTTACATCTGCCTGAAGTTTCGACCCTTCTGCTTTCACTACTGCTGCAGTCGCTGTCGTAACCTGTGCAGCATAGTCGATTGCCACCTGCACTATATCCAAACGGGCGTTGAGTTCACCCTTTTCCGGATCATTCAATTTACTGACAAAATTTCTGGCTGAAGTCACATCCGCTTGCAACTTAGATCCTTCCGCTTTTTCAACCGAATTCATGGCTGATCTATAAGTTAATTCATACATTAGACCTGTGACTACAACCGAAGAAACTGTACTCACATTTCCAGCAGCATCCGTTGCTCGAGCGTAAACCGTAGCATCCGCAATTAAACTAATCGGAGCAGTATATTGGGAATAGGTACTTCCATTTGTTGACCATTCTTTAATAACAGAATCAGCCGAATAGTTTATAGTTACTTTTTTAATCCCATCATAAGGTGTTGTATTATCAACGCTGAAAGTAGGTTTTGACGGAGGAATATTGTCAATTCCCGTGACGGTATATCTCCCAGTAACTGATCTCACGCCATCCGATGAATAACTGTATGCTTGTAATACTTGATTATTTACCACTGCATTATATGAACCAGTATAGTTACTTCCATTTACCTTGGGATTTGTTGTACCAGCTGCATAATTAATGTATACGGTCTTAGCTTTAGCTTCACCAGGATTATCTATAGAGAACGTTGGTGCTGCTGGAGGAAAAAGCATCTTTTTAGTAGTGAATGTAAAATTACTATCCTGTGCATAGTAAACCGCTTGAATTGTAATAGTTTTATCATCATTAAAAGTTACAGTTACATTCAGTATTTTATCTTGATCGTTCCATGGTGCATCCGGTAGTTGCCGAGAGTCAAGATCATCCTCAACACCATTAACTATTCTCGATACATAAGCGAGATCCGGGTCATAAATAGTTACACGATATGAATATCCATCAGGCCCAGGTACTGTGAAATTATCAGAATAGACTGTGGTTGAGCTTGCTGCCTGTGCAATGGATGGACCAAAACCCGTAATTCCCCCACCAACTGTCATTGAGCTACCGAGGATCGCTACAGAAAGGGCGAGTTTCCCAATAATAGTCCATTTACCTGTACGCGTTTTTCTTAATAGTGGTCTCATTTACTTACCTCTTTCGATATAATTTTGTGATAAATTGTCCTTTCAGCGCCTCCCATTCGCTATGAATATAATTTTTTCTTAGTGTTTTCATCATACATACATTCTGTACACATGTAAATACATTAAAACTATATTGTAAATATTTAAATACAAAAAAGGCGCCCATATTAGGCGCCTTTTTTGTAATATGGTCACTTTTAGTTTGTGCGACCCCAGCCGGATACGTTATCCGTTGCAGTGTCAGGAGAAATACCACTCGTTGCTGTTGCTTCCATGCCGGAAAGTACAGTCTCACCGGTTGGTTTCAGATACTGAGACACCAGAAAGGTTGCACCCACTGCCAAGGCGATACCGCCCAGCATCAGCATGCCATTCTCAGTTGTCAGCGATGCGGATTGTTCGTTCCGTACCCACTTTTTTACTTTTTTCAACATAATTCAAACTCACCTCCAACTAAAAGTATTAAAATATCCCAAGTCGGCTCTGGCCGACCTATCAGCTCTCACGTTGTTTCGTGCGTGCTGCTTACATTTATAATAATACGGTTTCAAAGTGGCTTTGTAAGTAACCTAATGTATACAGTTTATTATACTTTAGTGTAATTAATCGTTTACAGATAACGAATTCTAATTTTTTCCCAAAAAAAAAGCCCCCTTTCGGGAGCCTCTTTACCTGTTTCGACTTTTCATTTATAAAAAGGTTCTTCTCGATAGATGAAATCTACTTTCAAACTTGGTAAGGTATCTGTGCTGTTCACTATATGGTAGTTTTTTTATTAGACTAATTATTTTTTGAAGATATACCTGATAAGCAACCCGATCTCCACCCGCTTCAAAACATTTTGTTCTTAAGCGATTGCAGCGGAACTCAAAAGGATGAATTGCTTTTCCTATCACATCTCTCTGAAAAGAGTAAGCACCATACGCTTTGACATAATCATCTGGATCCGTACCAGCCGGCATCGGTGCAACCTTTAATACCATTCCGAAGTTTTCATTTTGCAAGAGGGCCTTTTCAGTTGCTGATTGCCCAGGTTCATCGCCATCATAGCAGATAATTGCCTGATCAGTTACTGAAGATACTAGGCGAACTTGAGATTGCGTCATAGCTGTACCTAAAGTGGCTACACCAATTGTACATCCAGCTTGCCATGCAGCAATCACATCCATATAACCCTCAAAATAAACAATCGGTTGTCCCTCTTTATGTCCACGTAAGACACGGTTCAAATTATAAACATGTTCACCTTTTATGAAAATCGGAGTTTCTGAAGTATTTAAGTACTTCGGTTGCACTCCATCCTGAATCGTGCGTCCTCCGAAACCAACAACGCGATTTTTAATATCCTGGATTGGGAAAATTATTCGACCACGGAATCGGTCAAACATTTTCTTTTTATCATTCATATATATCAAACCACATTCTACCATGAGCTCCATATTAAAGTTCTTTGCTTTTAAAGCATCGGTAGCAAACTGAAATGAATCTGGTGCGAATCCGATTTTAAATGTTTTTATAGTTTTCATCGTTAAGCCGCGCTTCAATAAATACCGAAGAGCCAGCTTCCCTTCTTCTGTTTCTATAAGTACACGATGATAAAGGTTCGCTATAAATTCATTCCCCTCATACATTTCGATCAACTGGTGATGCCTTTCATGACGTGGATCCACCAAATGCGCTATGTTAGTCCCAATGTACTGCTGATTCACGAGTTTAAACGCATCATATGCAGAAAACTCCGGATTGATTTTTCGATTCATAAGGAGGATAAACGTAAAAAAGTCACCCTCCACTTGGCACGAACTACATTGGAATACTTGTTGGGTCTGGTTCACTTCAAAAGTAAGCTCCTGTCCCTTTCGCTCATGAAAAGGACAGATACTTCTGAGCATATTCCCATTCCTCTGCAAAAACAGATAATCCCCGACTACATTTGAAATATCAATCTTTTCTTTTGCTTTTTGTGACCAAGCGATAATGATTTCTTCTTGTTGCTCCTTAGTGATTGCCATGTGGAAGGCTCCTCCTTTACAATTTTATCTTTTTGTCACTTTATTATGATATTTTGTTCTCATGCTGATAGCGCGAAATGATCGTATAGTTTTGTTCAGCTTGGCTCAAAAAATCATCAATAGAGAGAGTTTTATTGTCCTCGCTCCCTTGCAGCACCACATGGGTTTCAAATTCATTAATCCCAACAACAACGTAATCATCGTCACCCGAATTAATTGTTTGACCAATATATTGACTAACATTTTTCAACTTCTTTTGATGTTCCTTATCCGGCTTTGGCCGTTCGAGAAGTTCAAGAAAACAGCCTGCAGGAAGAACTCGAATATCTCCACATCCTACTCCTTCTGACCAGAGATAGATTAAACTATTTTTTCGTAGAGCGAAAAAAAAGATCCCATTCTGACATTTAATCTTGTCTCCTCGTTTCAAAGAAAGGACTTGTTTACTCCGCTCTTTTCCTTGTTGAACCTCAACATGATAATCTTGAACGAGTTGAGGTGCAGCATTCTTTTCAAGAATTTTTTCAAAATCATTCAAAGATACGGAATATTGTTGTTTATTTGCTGAAGCTGCCAAGAGAGTACATCTATTGCCCCTCTTAATCACTTCCAACAAAAAGAATTCCTTTCCTTTTCGATTAGTAAATCGGTCCCCAGGTTCAATTCCTAACTCGACTACTTTTTTCGCTTTTTCTTCCATTTTCAATTCCCTCCATATCGATTGGTAATGTGTATAATATAGTGTCCCAAAATAGAAAGCCTGGAGCCTTTTTCGCTCCAGGCCATATTGGGGTTAGACCGCAGTTAGTACAGCCTTTGCTTGTTCTAAATAACTTTCGACTTTTTCCAGGCTTTCTAGCAGATTTTCATCCGCTTCTTGTAGCTGAAGTTTTCCTTCATCGATTACAAAAAATGCATGGTCCAAGGCTTGTTCAGCACGAGTTATAAAGTCTTGAATAGACAACTCAGCAGGCTCCAGCTCGGATAACCATTTCTCATACGCTTGCTGAGTTACATACACTTCCTCAATCTGAGCATCCAATGTAGCAGTTGTTTGCTCCTTCATACGTTTAACTTTATCTTGGCTGTTGCGGATCAATTGTGCTTTCCGCTCAATGCTATCTATTTGACCCATCCAAGCACTTTTTACAAAACCTTCTGGATTTTTACTTGTAGAGAGCAAATCCTGAAGGATATAGTATGCTGACTCTTCTGCATCCTTGGCTTTTTCAAATTCCCAGTTTACTTTGGAATTTGTTTTCATCTCTTCTAGTTGCTTAATCTGACTTTCCAGCTCCACCGGTACCAAGGTCTGTTCTACTGTCTTCTTTGCTTCGCTAGCAAGAATATCAGCGATGATCGCTTCCTTTTCATCAATAGTCGCCTCTTCTGTAATTCCATCGATGAACTCTTGCGCACCTGAATGATCAGGTCCATACAAGTTCGAACTGGACAACAGAGTCACTTTAGTGACTGCCGGGATTACGTTTTGGTTTTCTTTCTTTTTATCACTACAACCAGTGGCAATCAGACATACCATTATCATCAAGACAACGACGATTTCTTTTTTCATTTTGAGTTCCTCCATTTTTGTTTTTTATTCAAAGTAATCTTCTGAATTAGCTGTTACGAGAATGATAACCTGACTTTTCTAATTGACAACATCTGCATCGTCAACCTTCTTCTCACCTACAGGCACAAAAAAAAAGAGCATCGGCCTAATTTGGCTGACACTCTTTTATAATCCCGTAGGGCTTTGCATCTTCATTTTTAAAATCACTGTTTAAATATCTCTGCCTGCATTTTGAGAACAAGAGCGGAATCAATACGCAATCCTGATCGTCATGCTAGCTGCGTTGTCATCATCAGTACGGAGCTATTGTTCAAAAATTCCGTGACGACTTACAACTTCATTCCTCTATCCTTTGGTCGATGATTTCCGCTAACCAAAGTCCACTGTGCACTATAAGATTTGCTGCCATCGTATTATAACGTTCACAGCTTAAGAGTACACTCAAAGGAATGCAAAAAAGATTTGATAAACCTAGTTTACATATTTTTGTAATAAAAGTAAATAAGAAATTTGGTCAAAACTGCTATTTCTAATTTGCATATTTACTAAGCCTACGCTTAATTTCACTTTTGGAGGTTATACTCTCGATTACCAAATTCTCCTTATCAAGCTGTCGTTGATGAATATATATACGAATGACTAGAATAGCTAGAAACAGAATAAAGCAACCGGGGATAAGAATCCTCAAGCCCACATTAACCTCACCACCCGCTTCCAGTAAACCTTGCATCCAAGTAAAAACCAACAATACGCAGATCACAAAATAGTATGAACCCTTTATTTGAGTATGCTGTTGATTTCTTTGGAGTTCTTTCCCAATCCATTTTAACTCAGTGTATGATAGGCACTTATACTTTTCTTCCATAGCAAGCTTACAATGCGGTATATTTGAAGCTTCTTTGACTTTAGTTAATCTATTAGTGCTGATATTCGAATCCTTTTGTCTATTTCGGTCCATTGCATAACCCATAATGCTTATCATCACTATGACAAAGAAAAACAGCTTCTTGTCATTGGGATTGGATAGAAAACTCTGAAATACACTATAAACAGCTGCCAAAAATAAAACGCGAAGCACACAAATTCCTCTCAAAGACAATTTCATCACACTACCTCATAATATATTTAGCATATTTTCTTCATCACATGTAAAGCATCGTATTATGATGTTTACTTTATTGTAACCTTACGCGCTGGTGATATGGTCGAAACGGCATGTTTATAGATAAATGACTGTTGGCCACCTTTACCATTCAATACCATAGTAAAGGTATCAAAATGAGAGATTGTACCGATCAATGGTTTTCCTGATATTAAATAGACAGTGAGAGGGATTTTTCCTGCCTGACATTGAGTGAAAAAGCGATCTTGACGATCACCATGCTCCAGAATCTCCATAGGAGGAAGAATAATAGGTTTAACGGGAATAATAGAAGCTACCGCTTGTTTGTAGATAAAGTGCTGTTTTCCATTATCAAGAATTAGTAGAGTGAAACTATCGTATTCCGTAAGATGTCCATTTATTGGTACCCCATTCTTCAGATAGATCCGGAGTAGCGTACGTTCCTTTCGACACTGATTTAAAAAATGGTCCTGAATAATTGGTTTATTATGCTTCATAAATCTTCCTCCTCCAATACCATACTGGTATATTAATTTGATGGTCTGATTATCATAGTATGGGATTACAAAATGACAACTCAGTTTGGAGGATATAATGATTCACCTAGTAGGGAGGAGGACATTTACGCTCTAAAACCCATTTTTATTCCTTGATTCGCTATTTCATCCATGTGATGTCGCTAAGCAGAGCGCACAGAAAAAAGCCTCTCATACAGGTGTATAATAGGCTTTTGATGAATGGGATATTAGAGTGGGTTTTCGGTTTTACGAGATTAGCCCCATTTTTTAGACTTGTTCTAGTTTACTATGTTTTTTTCGATTTATAACTTCTCCAGGTATTAATTAGTAGAACCCATATTTGAATGTTCAATACATTTAACAATCCAATTATCGCTATGGTCGTAGCATATTGAATATCACGTAAAATTAAAAGAGAATAAACAAAGAGGACAAAAAAAGCAGCTATTGGATATATGATTTTATTCATAATTTCAATCCCATTTCCTGAAATTTTATTGGACTTAGAAAAGGAGGAACCTAAGGTACCTTTTCTTATTTTTAAACTCCTAGTTTTCTGTACAAGCTATTAGGATATTCAAAATATCGTAACGATCCAGAAGTTTGACCCTTCTTAGGAAAACCGAGAGATTAATTTATTATATTGTGTGACATCTAGCAATTGTTGATGTAACCGGTCTAAGAGATCACTTTCAACACAAGAACTCTCACCTAATATATCTTGAAATTCATGAAGGAATATCGCTGCCACTATGATCATCTCAGCATCATCATTTAAATGGTTTAAATGGTCAATATAAACTCGTAAGCCCTTCATAAATGATGGAAGGTCTGCTTCTGAACAATATATGAGCATCTGCCCCGACATGCCATATTGTGATTGGTCAATATTATCTATAAAACAAGCAGACTCAAGTTCTATTTGAAATTGCTCCGCCCAATATTTCCAATGCAACATCTCATACTCGAATATATAATGTTGTTCGGATTTTCGATTTCCACCAAGACGAATTAGGTGATGATCCAGTTCAACTTTTTTTAAATAGTATTCTGTGAGCACATCTTCATACTGTCTGCCATCTGTTATGAGAATTCCCTCACTATTATTCAAAAACAGTAGCATATCTTGGTATCGTTTCATTAAAGCTTCGCATATCTGAATCCAGCGCGGTATATACGTGCAATTTATTGAAACGGGAATGTTATGCTCTATGTTTAAAGCAGTTTCCTGAAAATACAAAGCCTGGGCCCGCTCCTTTAAATAATCTTCCACCTCACGCTCACTGCGGTAATTTTCCAGTGATACGATTTTATTTTTTTTCATAGTGTAGCTCACCTTCTTCCTTCTATACACTATACTGGAGTGCATTATTCCAATGATTCTATAATAAAACATTAATATACCAATGGGCTTTACGAAACATAAATAGTGGGCTATGGATTCATCTGTCTTTGTATATCTTCTTTTGCCCTGTAAAAAAGTTTCCCTCCTTCTTTTTTCACTTCACACCAATTCATTTCAAAAGATCTTAAAGCATTTGAGACTGATGATTTTGGAGCAGCATAATGTCTATGCGCTTCACAGTGATCTAAAATCTCTTGAATCTCTATCCATCCATAATTACGAAAGCCCCCGTGAACAGATCTCAAATTATCGGCATCTCTCACGCTTATTAAATGATTTCTAATCCCATTCATCAAAAGTTTGTAAGGAGTCTGTATGTGAGGACCGTTATCCCCTCCAACATGTAACTTATATTCTGGTCTCAATACACTGTCCCACTTTATATTGTGATATGGAGCGGGACGATTAAATCTCCCAGGAAGAGACATGCTTACGAAATCATTCTGAATTTCAAGCAATCCTATCCCTTCTCTATTTAATAAATCCCTTGCTATTCTAGGTATGGGTGTCTTTCTTTTAGGAATTCCAATGTAAACATAATGGAAATACGCTTTTCGGTCTACAGCCTGACTTAATAACTCAAAAGAAAGCTGCACTTTCAACTCCACATTCAGTACTGCCATCCCATGCCGACCGACTATGTCCGCTCGACCACCGACACCAGTCACCTCTGCATATACGTCCCATTCCCGCTCCTCTAGCCAGTATTTGACCGGTTCAAAGAGATCTGTTTCTCTCATTACCTATACTCCTTTACTTATTAATCAAGATCGACATGACAGCAGGTGATTACTTCTATCTGTGCTTGTCCGAGACATCGATTCTTCGTGTGACCTTTTCAAATCAAGTAACATCTGATTTTGGACGATGGTTTTAAGCTTAAAAATCATTTTTTTCAGTACAAAGCCGCCAAGCATGACCTGCAAAGTTATACAATCACCTTTACGGTCTGGATTCGGACGTACACCGCCTTCTCGTGTCCGTATACCTGGTCCTTGCTTTAACCGAATACTGAGCTTTCCGTCGCGCATGACGTTAAATTCTGTTATTCGCGAAATACATTCGCCATTGATGAATCCGCCTCCATAAAATGTTTCTCCAGAAAATTGCTCACGAGAAACCATGTCCATAATTGCACCGAACTCACACATGCCAATGTAGTGCTTCAGAATACCGGTGCGTTTTGATGATTCTTTATTGAAAGTCAGAATGGTTATGACAATTTTATGCCGCTCATTATCTCCATCTTCTTGGTCATGAAAGGAAAGTAGGTCGAATTGTATTTTCAAGTCATTTTCGCCTTCTCTAAGCTTTATAAACTCGTGATGAAGCATTATCTCATGTCTGTCTATTTCTGCCTTAGGTTTCTGAATGACTTGTGGAATGCTTAATGAATGATTAGTCCTGGTCTTCTCACTCGGCTTATTATTCGCAATATCCAATCTGTCCAAGTTATCTCTGTTCTTTAATGATACAACCTTCGGTCTTTCGTCTTGATTGGTAAGGGGTTGAACTACCTTGTTGGTAAGCTGTTCTCTTGGCTTATCATCTGGATGCCTGCGGAACATTCCTTCAAAACGGGCTTGTTGTTCATCCATAGATGGTACTCCAAGCTTTTCAGGATAGTTATGTTGACCGGTTATTACGGATGATTTGTTGTCAACATTACCAAATGATGCTACTGAAGAGGATCCAAACTGTCTCGTTCTTCGATATGTGTCTAACATAGTACACATCCTTTCGATTGCAGAAAAGAATATCATTCATTGCCAATGCTACAATTATCCTAACCTGAGTTTTAAGAATTACAAGGTGGTCAATGTTAGCGATCATCAATAGGAGAATCAAATGAGATATGATTCTCAGACTGACTCCCAACGGAATGGTCTACCCTCTTGACGACTAATGTTTTCATCTTCGAATGAAAGTAAATGAGGAACCAGCTCTAAACCATATTCTTGTCGTATGACATCCAAGTTCTTTCCGATCAACTCCTCGCGAAATACTTCTTTAGCATAGGCATCTATCACTGGCTGGATCTTCCTTTCCCATACTAAATGATCAGGGACCTGAATCGTAACTCGATTGCATAGCTCTCTCGGCTTAGGTTTAACTGGGTAGTATTGATGCCCCACCTTCCGAACTAACCGTTGTTCGATTTTCAAAATTGCCATCTAACTAACCTCCTCCTGTTCTTGTCGTTATTAATAAAAAAAAAGAGCACCTGCAGGGTGCTCCTAGAATACCATTCTCATCAAACTGTACTTCCAGTTGCAATGCCAGGTTACTAAATAAACCATTTACTTTTAATCCGCTTCTTTTTTCTTTTAATATCAAACTTAGGATATTCGGTATTCCAGTTTTCTTTTTCGCCTTCATTCACCATTATAGGTCTATGGATAATCTCAAGTTTGGATCCTAGAGTGACTTCGGTAAGTTCCTTCACCTGCCAATTACTTTCATTACCGGCTACTCGAATGACAAGCTCCGCAAACGACGCAACGATAGAGGGAATAAGATTTTCCATTGCTGGTGAGTTTGGTAGAGTAGGATTCATCATCAAATTGACTAGACGATCAACTGTGTGTTCAGAATCTCTTGCTACGAAAGTGGTGATACTTCCTTGGAGATGTTGCATAACCCCATCAATATAATCTTCTACTTCTCCACCTCGCAGCTCAGACAAAAGGATACGATTGGAATTCATCGATATAGCGGCTTTTATTAATTTTTGCTTGTCTTCTCGACTTGTGGCACTCCAAATAGGTGTCATCATCCTATCTATTTCAAGAGCCGGTTCATCCTGCAGGACAATGACTTTTTCGGAGAGGGGAATTTGGTTTCCGAGTAGAGCCAATAAAGGTAATTTTGCATCTACCCGCTCCCCAATAATAATCATGTTTACTTGTGAACGGAGAGCAACTTCTAAAAAATGCGCTGTTCTGTTAGAAAGATGTCCCTTCATGAGAATTGATTCAATATGATGTAGTGGTTGTGTCAAAAGTATTAACCTCACTTTCAAAATATTATAAGTGTAACAACCTCTGTCTTTTGATTGAAGCGGGCTGTGAAACACGTTGGGTCACTGGCGACGACGCAGCATTAGCCACAACGGCCTGAGAAAGATATTGGGCAAATGTAGGCTGGTTCCGATTATAGGCCAAAATAGGTGAAGCTGGTGCCTTTCGATCAACGATAAGATGCGGTTCCAATCGCATAGAAATGTCCCTTTCAAAATCACACAATCGATATGATCGAAGTGTAATCTGTGAATTTATGTATAAATCCTCAAAAGATATATCACTTACTGGATAGGAGATATGTCCTCTAATTCGGAATTATTGATACGGATAGTATTTTTGTGATCCGTATCATACAGAATAAAATCGGTAATATTACAGAGCAAAATTGTTCCATAAACTGTGACGGGTAATTGGTTATCCTTTTTATAGATAACCCTCATCATTTTTTGCTCTTCAGATAATGCAACAGATTGCATAGACATTCTCCTTCGTTATAGATCGTTATAGGCAGGAATAACTACTTCACGAGTTTTATTGTACACGTTTGAATACAGAAATTAAATACTTTTTTTTACAAAGGTTATGTTCTTTTTAAGACTATTCCATCTGACCGTCGTTACCAGTGAACCGAATAGGTCCAACCAGGTATCAGAATCATCAGATGCGTGATTTGTGTGAGTCCAATCGGTCGCGCACACCGGAAGGGCCTACTGCAAAAGCCAAATCTTTTTATCGGGAGCGGGAGCTTCTGGGGATAGTTCCTCCAGGTCACAGGCTTCGGTGATACAAATAACACCATCATTCTAAATAACAGGAGTGCTTGGCTGCAGGTGATTGTTCCTGCTGTCATCAGCGAGAACGCTGACCGCAAAAGAGATGGCATTAAGAGCACAAACTGCAGATACAAGTACTTCCGACCAAGGACATCGGTGTACTAATCAAATACAGGCTTTAAACGAATGTACCAAGAACTCGAAGCTTTCATGAACACGTCAGTCTAAAACTTTATTTTCTTCTGATATTTAACGAAAATTAAAAATGAAAAATAATCCCCATTCTATTTTCAGAATGGGGATTAGATAATGTGTGAAGTAATGTGGATCACACTCCTATCATGAACAAATATAACAATTGATTTTGAATTACCCTATTAATATAACCGCTTTATCTAGTGCACCGGAAGCTCCAAATCCCGTATGATAACCAATTTTTTTACCCATACCTTCAGCCAAATCTCGAGCTGTGTTCATAGACATATGGTTAATAGCACCCTCCATAATAACTACTCCATCTGCCTTCCTAATAATACTTTCCAGTACTTTCTTTCTGGAGCGTTTGGTTTCTCCTGTATGATGTAGTACCTGGAGTCCCCTCTTTTTTCCTAATTTAATTAGTGTATCGGTTTGGGTTCCCCCAATAATAGCCACTGTTTTCATGATATCTTTAATCATAATAATTCCTCCTTGATATGGATTCATTCAGATATTTAAGGGTGAACCGGCTTATCTATCAGTTCTAGAATCATAATAAACCAGCTTCTCTAAATGACAAGCTCATACCTGAAGAAAGAAGCCTTGAGCAGCGGGCCAGTGCTGTCCAAGGCTTCTTTCCTTACTGATTAAAGATGAATTCATTTGGGTGTCTTAATTATAGCTAGAAGGAAAAGTACCGTACAGTATTCTTATGTATACTTTTCTTCGATTTAGATTCATTATTCACAGCTTATTTGAGCGAATAAAAGACAATCGATAATTACTGATTAATTTCGGCTTATAAACACGAAGATTGTCCGTGCTTCGCAATTACGCTAGTTAATCCAACCAAAAAAAGAGAGTAGGTCTATTGGACCTACTCATATCCCTAGATAGTTTCATTTTATGCGAAAGCGGGAACTGCACTTTTGGATAAAAAGATACTTGCATAATTTAATGTGGCTTGCTGCTCGAAAGTAGATGGATTCTCATGTAGCCCCATTAGCGTATCGTCTTCATCATATAGAAAAATATCAAAACAGCCGATTGCGCGTGCAACTACAGATTGTTTTTGCATCTCATTGATTTTCCCTGTAACGATAAGTGTTTTTCTACCATAAGCCTTGATAACCCATGCGATATGTCCTGCCAATTCGACATGATCATTGGTTATAATTCTGATAGACTCATTCTCCGCAATAGTGTATACATCCGTTGTATTATGCGTCTCAATCATTAGTTTCGCCAGTTTTACGGTTGTCTCCAGCATGCTAGTCGCTCACTCACTCTCTACTCCTAAATTTGCTCTGTAAAGGGTATAAATTGATCTCCTGCAGAATAAGCAGGCCGCTCAGTTTTCCTCATAGGTAAATTGTACCATGCTCATACCCAGGTTTGTATCACTTTCCGTCAGGATAAGATAATTTCTGTCTACACTAAATGACACTAAACATCATAAAAAGAGTTTCGCCTAATTCGACTTTTTTTTCTTTTTTTCGACTGAATAATTGTTAATGTGATATACAATATATTCTATTTCTATAAAATCATTGTTATTTTCATGATAATGTCCATTTTGTTCTTATCTTCTATTTATCCTTATATATCCAGTTTATTCTACTGGTTAATATTCATCTGGATGAATGTCATTTCAGTTCGTCTGAAAATAATTAAAAACTGAATCTTTGGTCCCGCTATTCCCTACTAAGGTCTAATAACATCTTCTTTTGAGCTGATACTGAAAAGTAAATCAGATACATATTTCTTGTTCACAGGTATCCGGTCATTATTATCGAATATAATTTCCACTCCACGGATTTCTTCAATTCGTCTTATGTTAACTATAAGATGACGTCCTACTCGCTTAAAATTGTTACTAACCAAATAGCTCTCATATTGATTCATTGTAATTCTAGAGGGATGTAGAGCCTTCTCCGTTTTTACCAGTGATGTTTTTTTAGATGAATCGGTTTCAATGTACATTATCTCTATAGACATGACCTGTTCAATAGTCGAATCAATAATAGGGACTATTTTCCCGCCACTCTTTAAAAATCGATCTATCTGCAAAGCTTTTTGCAGTTGGAAGATACATTTATTCAGCCTCTCAAATGTAAACGGCTTCTGCAAGACATCGATGACACCCAAATCGTAAGTTGATTGGACATCAATATGTTCCTGATCCGTAAGAAAGATTGCTGGAAGTTCAATACCACGATAAGGCATTCGCATATAGGCGTCTGCACCACTCACACCATTGCCAAGACTCATATCAATAATTAGAGCATCGATTTCTCCATACATCTGTGTAACTTGATTCATCAACTCACTACTGTCCCGGGCCACCCCAACTACTTCTACTCGTGGTATGCGTGCTAGCGATGAAATGAGTGTTTCTAATTGTTCTTCGTCATATTCTGCAACTAATACTTTATATACAGGCAGCACCATAGATGTATATCCTCCCTTATGTAACATTAGTGCTATTGGTTTCACGAGTATTTAACTGCAATTTACCTTGTTCCAATTCTTGTCGCATTTTTGAAAAGTTTTTCTGGGCAATGTTTGCTCGTTTACTATAGTTGTCTGGATTGCTTTCGAAAAAGACACATCCTTCGTGAGAGTCAAATACCTTAACCTTTGAGAGATTCACAAAATTACTGTTATCCATCCTAGCAAATGTCATTTCCTTGATGAGATCACTTTCCATTAAGTCCGCTAGCATTGATGCAGAACTGTATGTCTTACCATTTTTATGATGATATATGATCACTCTCTTGTTGGTTTCAATATATAGACAGTCCTCGAGCGAAATGTTGGTCAATTGTCCGGGTAAATCCGGATCCTTTACTAGGGCTAATAATGTCACTTATGAAAACACCTCACTTAATTTACATACATGGATTAAAACGACAATCTCATAATAACATTCCTACACCTCTACTTTCATCACTATCTGCATTTTATTCTTTTATTTACATCACTTATTGCTTGTGATAACATATTTTGCCGAAATGACTCCAATAAAAAACCTATCTCAGAAGAGATAGGTTCTATACTTTAGGTAAATGATTTAACCAGGACCTGAGCATTTTCGCTAGATTTCCAGATACATTAGCTCTGCTCTTATTTTTGAACAAAACCTGTGACCATGTCGGATCAAAGGCAACCACACGTGATTGATTTACCACAAAAGGTCTGTCGGTTTGAGCAAAGCCATCCAGAAGAGCATAATCCGTAATGGTATGCAGCATTTGAAACTTTCCGTTTGGAGTAAATGCCCAGACTCGATTATCTATGAACTCAAAAAATTCGATGTCCTCAAGAGCAACATAATCAACAGATAAAGTGTGGCCGTCTTTTCGCAATACTGGGAATACAATTTTTTCTGATTCACCCAATTGAATTCATCCTTTTTTCATTAGTATTTTAATCTTTGTTTGGTAAATCAGTAGTGAATAACCACCATTTTTGCGTTGTCGCTAATCTTGCCGAACCAAACATCATGATTTTGGTAGCTGAAGAAGCTATCATCTTCTTGATAATCAAATTTTCTCACCACCTTTCGTATTCGAAGTGAATGGAATTATCGTTATAGCTTGAAACATAAAGATATTGATTATTACAGAGTTCCCCCATAACATACTTCCAACAACCAGTAAGACGGAAATAAACTTATATCGTACTTTGTGACTTTCTATTCCTTTCACAAGATCGTTCGAAGGATTAGGTGCAAATAAAAAAATTATACCGAGCGTTACCAAATGGAATAACCATTCTAGGAGTACCCCTACAGAAAATATAGTTGCTCCATAAGCTGCTATGACAGTTACAAGAATACATCCTTCCGGCGACTTTAAATGAAAGCCACCGGAAAATCTCCTTAAAACTGCCAAGCTTATGATAGCGGTAAACATACCACTCAATTCCCCGCTCGCAATGCCAAGAAATATGGATACTACAATAACTCCTGTATTCGTGAGTAAATGAAGCATAAAAAACATCATATGACTTTCTGAATATTGATTTTCATCAGTATACTTGATGGTCCATTTCACTATTTTCTGTGCAAGCAACTCTATCATGTTATAAAAATTCCTTTTTAAAAACCAACCTTAAGATATACACCAATAATATTAAAAGTGTTAAGCCGCTGATTTCGATTAATGTATCTATTCTAAAGTGAATAGCAATTAAAGATAGCATGAAAGCTCCAATGATACACACTGCTGCTATAAATATTCTTTTGTTAATCCCAATTAATTCTACTGGTTCCTTCGGATCATATGGAACAAACGTCACGCCCCAATGAAATCGATTCATGAGGAAGGCAAGGATAAATCCGATAATAACAGTTCCACCCTGAAGTAGTAATGCACCACTGCTGAGACCGTCTTGAGTTAAGAACTGTACACCCTGACTGCGCGTTATTAACCAATAAACAACAAACTGTATACCCGAATACAAAGCCAAAGCGCCGGCAGCTACAATAATGACCGAATAAATCCACCCAATACTAAATATCATGCGAAGTGCCAGGATCATTAGAATAATCTGGAGCAGAGTGTCCCACCCAGTAAGCCCAAACTCTCTCATTTTAAAAGAGATATAAGATAGGATTACTCCAATCAAAACGATTTGATCTAGCTTCTTGCGAAAAGAAATACGAAATAGCAACAATGAGAGAGACAAGATCATTACTATCTCAAGTGTAGAAAATACTATTGAAAGAAAAACCATCCATCCTGCATTCATTAACTTGCTCCCTACTATCTATTTCCTTTTGGATATTGAAAGACCCATTAGAAATCTCCTAATTATTATATCGTCATAAACTTCTTCTTTTTTATGCATTTATTTTAGTATAGTCTCCTAGCAAATTACTGCATTCAGCCCCCCGATCTCTTCATCAAGATTTGATTAATTGGTAACAGATGGTGCATGATAAAACATGATTAATTTTCCAAGAATACTACGACCTCCATATATATTACCTTACTACAAAAAAACACCAGCACAAGTATCATGCTGGTGTTTTTCATTACTTTTGGGTAGCAGCAGACCAATATAGTTCTCCTAGAGGAGCCTCGACATTTAGCTGCATACTAAACAGATTCGATTGAACATTGAATTTCTCACCTAAGATATTAAAAGTATAGTTACCGCTTTTGACAACAGAAGTAGCTGGAATCTTAATTTGTGCAAGCGCTAAGTCATTGCTTTCTTTGGTATATCCTCGTGCGATTTCAATACCGCTTGGATCCATCACCTTCACTAGATATTTACCTTCTTTTGAGTAGAAGGGTAAAGCGGCTTTAATGATTACCTGGTCCGCTTTATATTCTCTAAATAAGCCTACGCTTACCTTATTGTTACCAATACCAGCAATTGGAGGAGCGGCTTGCGTCGCAGTTACAGTGAATGAAAGTGTCTTAGAACGACTCGTTGTTTTCCATGTGTCGTGTATGGATTCAATCAACACCTTATAGTTTCCGGCAGGAAGTTCATCTGTAATAATTTTATTTTTATCTTTAAGGTTAAATCCTTTTTTCTGAATTTGAACTCCACTAGAATTGTAAACATAATAGAAATTGCTTTTCGTGGCTACATCCGACGTGATTTCAGCATAGCCTTTAACATTAACAGTTAGGCTAGTTATTGAAGGTTCAATTGGTTTCGGATCTTCCTTGACATTACTCACCTCAATAAGTTCACTAATTTCTTGACTAATGTTCCCGTATTTTACT
This sequence comes from Paenibacillus sp. VTT E-133291, assembly GCF_002264395.1. Lineage (GTDB taxonomy): Bacteria > Bacillota > Bacilli > Paenibacillales > Paenibacillaceae > Paenibacillus_AQ > Paenibacillus_AQ nitricinens. Next base: position 3,972 of record NZ_NFVA01000101.1, on the reverse strand, counting down.
GCTTGAGCGGTAACTTTATATTTCTCTTTTGCGATTTCGTTCCGCTTCAAAGAAAACGTACTAGAAAAGTATTGGTTATTTTTATCCGTAACCTTAACTTCTTTAATTAGGCCACCGTTCGGTTTGTATAGACGGAAATAGATTACCGTCTCGTCGCCCGGTATCGGATTTGCATACGCAGTCAGTTTTACCGAATCCTTTGAAAGTTCAGCTCCCAGTGAAAGTCCACTCGGTGTAATTGGGAAGAACATGTCATTAGTGATAACAATTGAACGCCCCTCTGTTTTCTGAGTTGCCTTTGTCGTACCATCATAGGATTCTCCCCTTACAATATATTCTCCAGGAACGAGTCCTTTAAATATATTTTTTCCATTCTTACCCGCTTCCTGGCGGATAACAGTTTTGTTTTTACTCACATCAAATACGGTTACAAAAAGCGTACTCGGACCTTGAGTTTCAGTAGAGATGACTCCATCGACATTGACCTCTACAGACTGGGCAAGTACCTTCGTTGCAGCTGCCATTGCCTTGCCGCTAGTTTTGAAAACCGATGTTCCGTTTAGCGGTAAAAACACAAGGATAATGGCTAGACTCAGAGCAGCACACTTTCTTAAGTACATTTGTTTTTTTGTCACTTCAATTACCTCCAATTTTGTTATTCACCCATAAAAGAAAAACAAGCAGCCAGAATTCAGGCTGCTTGTAGTAATGTTTATATTATTGTTGAATATTAATATGTGTGGTTCTCTGTCGCTGTTCACTGAATCGCATCCTTACACTTCTGTTTATCTAAACAGAAGTGAAGCGGGTCCACTCCAGTCGGATCGTCCACTACATGGATAATTACATTTTCACTCTTACAGTAATCGCATTTACCAATTTTAATTTCTGTTTGATTATTACTTGGATTTAATTCTACTAAATGAATTCCGGCTTTCCACCTGGTGATGTGAATGGGTACTGAAAGTGCATTGGCAGTTTCTATAATTGATCCGTCAAGATCAATAACTTTTATTGTCGTTCCCCTCATCATATGCCACTGAACAATGCACTCTGGATCACCAATAGTTCTAGGCTTTTCAAAATTGATACCGGCAATATGAATATCTAACAGTTTCAGTACATGGCAGACTGCATAATACTGATGGTTCATAGAATCCTTCTCAAGTCCCTCTTGAATTAATTCTTTACAATAGCTAGCTACTGAGATGAGACCTTCCGGAGATACCTCTACTACTGAATCGTTTTTTATTGATAAGCGCATACCAGAAGCCTCCTAATTGTTATTAGGCTTTATATCTACCAAGTATCGTGAACCTTCCATCTTCTTTAAAGATTCTTGCCCATTCCCAGAAAGAAATTCTCTCTAATTCACCATATGTAAATACACAACATTGTTCTCTTTCGAAGTCTCCATTGATAATTGTTCACCTTGACGAGCTGCATCGAAAAACTCTCTGGTATTCGTCATCCATAGACCATACTTCTTCACAACCAATTGGAACTCTTCGATATCATGTCCACAGATCTGAAGAACTGGCCGTTTATCATTTTTATTTAATTTCGGACTACCATGTTTGTCCGTTGGGACGAGGTAGTGACATAATTCATGAGTGACTAAAGCTTCCTTCATCCGATCATCTAAAAATTGCCAGGCATTCTTGTTTATGATGATAACAGCTTCAGCCTTGGTTTCATAACGTTCTAGTGCAGTAAGGACCTTGGCTCGCCCTAATACTTGTCTCCCCTTTGAATTCCAATTTCCAGTACGGAAGCGGGCAATAATATTACAGTTTTTTAAATCTTTGAATTCATTTTCTGACTTTAAAATCCTTTGTATGATCATAATCACTTCATCTGCCTGCTCATAGGATCCTGACATTATGGTGTACCTCCTCTTTTACTTTTTATTGGCTTATCTGCCTAACCAACAAAGGATGAGGAAAACGGAGTCATTTCTCTACTGATCAAATCTTTACATTCCCTAAGCCATGACATCGGAGTCTTCCCTTCATTTAGAAAGAACTCTGAAGCATGTGAGAGTATAAAATTGTTTTTATCCTGTTCGTTCATTTTTGTTTCAAGTGCTAGATCAATCATTCCTACAACAAACGTCAGATAAGACTCATCAAACTCTGTAAACTCTTTGCCGAATGTTTCATCACGAAAGATCTGTAAATCAAAATTGTAAATTGAACTTAATACTTGTGCTGCATTATGTACACGCTCGCCGACTATAAAAGATAAATTCTTCTTCATAAAAAAATCGCCCCCATAAAAGTAATAATGAAATACCATCCGATCGATCAAAAAAAATACTAACTAGATAAGCCGCCGCGATATATTAAGCAGCTCTTCACTCTCACTCACTGAACAAACGAAAAAGCAGCCCTTCAAAAGAAAGGCTGCTTTTTGATATTGCCCATATTTGGGCTATTTTGAAAATCATTTTTTGGGATGGCCATAAATTGCCAGATGTATCGAGTTCCTTTGTCATCTTCAATAGGAATTCTCGTTTACTCAGATAGCCGGTTACTCTGATGATTCACGGCTAACCTACAAAGATCCAGAAAGCAATTTACAATCATGACTATGTGGATCATCCAATAGCCGCCCAAGTTCTTTGGGTGAGATTAACCTTCAACAATTGCTGAATCATTAATCCGGCGCCGCCGTCATGAATATGAGATGATTATAGCAAAGAGGCTAGGCAATTTGCAAGTTTGATCTTTTTTTACTTATTGTTCGTTATGTAAGGATAACTGTATGTGCGTATACTTATTATTTCTTGAAATGTTTTATATTTAAAATCTCTTCTTTCTTTTCGTGCCATAACTCCATATTTTTTTCCATATCAATACTGAATATTCTTTCTGTCATTGGATTCTTTTCCATAGTTACTGATAGTTCATTAATAAGTTGACCACAGAAAATGAGATACGGCGTTGCACCTTTATAATCAGAATCTTGGTATAAACGAAGCTGAACATAAGCACAGGCGATCTGCATCACTTCCGGAGGCATTCTGGTAACTAAATAATAATCAATGCCCTTGATTTCATAGGTGTAGGTTTCATGTAAATCATACAAACTAGGTAAGGTATCTATCCACTTGATCAAATTTGATCGAGTATCCTTTCTACGCTGCTGTGACTTATAAGAAGTCGCTGTGGGAATATTGCACATGAGCATGAATTCCTCCTTTCGTTAGTTTCCTTTCGGCCCATCTCATTCAAAATTAAAAATGTAACTACCTTCATAAACACCAGTATTATCTTTATTTAGTTGTTTAAAGACTAATAATCCCAATATGGATACACTTGTATCTAATATTAAATAATATGTCTTTTTTATCTAGCGAACAAGCTTTTTTGGTACTTTCTTCCTAAATTATTACTTGATATCATATTCAAAAGTCATTCAACTCATTAACTATAGGCTTCAAATCTTCTAATAAAATCCAAAACCCATGCGGACCTTCATTTATGCGAATTCCATCAATGCCATAATCAGAATGCTCTAATAACCAGGGAATCGATTCTTTTGTATCTAGTTGAACATAATATGCTTCCGCTTTTTCTTGTAAAACACCTTCAAAGCTGTTGTTCACTTGTTCTGGACTAGTGTACAAAAACAACCAAACCTTACCATTAATCTTGCCGGCATAAGCACGTGATCTATCAACTGTGCTCATGAGTAGGTACAGGTTCGGCTGCTGCAGAACCTCATTTACTAATTTCTTAAATGCTTCTTCTGTGCCAGTGTCATTAGCTTCTATAGACAATAAGTTAAATCTCATAGTCTGATCCCTCCATTTTTTAAATACCCTTTTAAAATTCCTTTTAATAATATTTTATTTTCATTATTGAACGGGATTTGTCTTTTGTTACTGATCGAGCCGGCAGCAAAATTTCGGCATCACTTTTGTAACGTGCTGGCTACACCACCCCACCATATAGCGCGACAGGAGCG
>NZ_NFVA01000063.1 GCF_002264395.1 Paenibacillus sp. VTT E-133291 | reverse complement strand
TTACAACTGACACCTTGGATGTATAGTCTTTAGAGAAATTAGTATTGGGACTTTTTCAGTGGCCTCGATATTCTTCGAAGTCTTTTTTGAAATCATCGAAAGTAGGAGACACGTAACTTCTGATAACCAAAGGGATACCAGACCCGCTTCATGTTTATAGCTTTACACGTTGTAATCGAAGAGCATTTAGAACTACGGATACAGAGCTAAGTGCCATAGCCACTCCTACAACCCAAGGCGCCAAGAGTCCAGCAGCAAAGAATAACCCAGAGTATTTTAACCAAGAGCCCAGAACAGATTCTGGCGGGTCTTAGTCATTGTCTTGTGGCTCATATATATGGCATCAGGAATACTCGTCAAGTCACCTCGAATCAGAGTTACATCTACTGCCTCCATCGCAACGTCCGTTCCAGTATTCATGGCAGGATAGTTTAAAACTTTCACGAATATACAATCAAGATAATACCTTACTTACAACGTTCATAAATTAGAGCATGTTTAATAGTGCTTAAGATTAGCCAAATGAAAGTAATAAAAGAAAATAAGGAGCGATTTCGTATGAATAACCTACAGGAAAAGGTATTGTTAATCGGTGAATTAACAACAGAATCAATTGTCAATGAATTAAAGATATTAGATAAGGTATATATAAATAAACTATTAAGTTCTTCTCCTGATAATTGGAGAGATGCTAAACAGAAAACAAGAGAATATTTCACATGTTTTTATGAAGTTGACTGAAAGTGCTATTCTTAGATGTTGCGACGACGAATACTTCGAAGGCCTAAGGAGAATATGTACCGCAATGAAACCATATTTTCACAAAGTCTATGTGTATGAAGATAACTTGAAATACATATTCAATTCTGACGTCGAGCTTGAACTTGATGATGAAGAGTATAAGAAAGAACGGGAAGCAGGCAAAACACAACAGAAATTAGTTATAGATTATCTTATCAACTGCGGGGTTGAAATTGTTCCTTATAATCGGAGATTAGAAATTTCAGTATCAACTAGAGCCTTTTTAAAAGAAACCACAAAAGGATTACTTTTTAGGTTATATGTAAACAATGAACAGTTATGGTCAAATGAAATTGATAAGCTCCTCTCCCTTTTTTCAGACTATCTTAAGAAAACGAAGGGATTCAACGTAAACCTAGATCAAATGAATACTCAGAATGGTGTAATATACTCTTTTTATTGTGATGATCAAACGTTGGATTCAGAGAACTTTGAAAGATCATTCACTGAATTCACTGACTTTTTAGAAGTTTGTGCAAATGATGTTAATCAAGCAAGTAGTATGCTATTGGATGCAAATTTATCAAGTAAATGAGATGAGTAAAATTATAAGTAAATATGCTAGAGAAGCAAAAAGATTAGCAATAGATATTAAATATGAACAAGAATCAAAGTTGTTAGCTATTAAACATAGATTGCATTCTGAAATGATTGACCTGGGTTCACCAGATCCAATCAACAGCATGGTTACAACGACAAGACCAGACTCTTTCTTAGATATTACAAGTCCTGACTATCTTAATGGATTCATTAGTAACGTAGATACAGTAAACATTCACAACCCACAAATCCTCTCCAATGTAAGGGGAATTATAGCAAAAGAAATAAATGGAGGTTTAAATTATAATGATTTTGATGAACAATTATTAAGAATATTCAAAGATAAAACGTCGTCAAAGATAGAGTATTTAAATTTAAAAACTGCACTTGATGAATTGAAAGATGAAACAACTCCTGAAACTAACAAGGTTACCGCTATGCAAAAAATCAAGGAATTCACAGTGAAAGCAGGATCAAGTATTGGACAAGTGGGACTGAATTTATTGGAAAAGTACATTGAGAATTTACTTCTTGGCTCATAAATCTTAATCAGTGAGTCCCAACATCCATACACTGCTCTTCTACGATGTGCCTGAGGAGTCCTTTAGGGCAATTTAAAGGAGAATAATGCCCCCTCCTAAGCTCAGTTTAACCGATCAAGATCCAGTTTAATTTCTGATTTTTATTTCGCAGGTGATGGATGTCGGAAATGCAACAAACTCTATAGGACTTCGTGCTTCCTACAAGTATGAATACATATTCTTAAAAATGAAAAAAGCTGACAACCGGTTCAAAACGGGAAGTCAGCTTGTTATTTGAAAGCCCTCTTAGATCGATTGCATCATTTTGCTCATATCGGCACCTTGCATCATTTTGCTCATGTCTCCGGATTGATGCATGTCTAATAACTGATCTTCGGACATATTAGGGTGCATCTCCTTCATGAAGGGAAGCATGTCCTTCAGGTGGGATGTTTCATCTCCCGCTGCATATACTGCTGTTCCAATACCCATCGCTAATATAACTGTGCTAAGACCAATCCAAAACTTCTTTCTCATTTAGTATCTCCTCCTATATTTTCTTCTTCTCTGAATAAACGGGGATGAATGAAGTTCAGAAATAAATATTTTTGTTCAAGGAAATCCCAAAAGTTAAATGACAGCGTCAAGTTCATCCGCATTTTTATTACCGCCTGGGTTAAGTACTTCAACCATCACCCGGTTAGGAATACAAATGATCTGCTGATGAGGCTTCGAAATAAAGCCCATTTGTAAGGCGATTTTTTTGGGACAATCAGAAAATATCATCTGGATACCGTAATCAAATACCTTCAAGGTATCATGTCCGTATTTAGTTTGGATATCGATAATTTGCTCTTCCTTTGTTAAATTGACGGTCTTATATGTTCTGCCATCCACCGTGATTTGGGCAACTAACTGGCCTTGAACATACGTATCATTCCGTGAATCAAACCATTTCACTCCGTATATCAAACCTACAATGAAAAGTACGATACCAATAATCACAACGTCTCCACGTTTTATGTTCTGCAACGTCCTTACCCTCTCGCTTTGTACTCATTCATTGAAAATCAATATGAACTCTATATCAGCTTAGGGTGTGTAACTAATACCATTCGGAGTTGCACCTACATTAACCTGGGAGATCACCTTGTTTTCTTGGTTATCTATGACGCTGACGGTATTGTCAAACATGTTCGTTACATATATGCGGATATTATCCGTACTTGTTACGACACCATGAGCACCCTTGCCGGTTTCTATGGTTGCAACCACTTGCTGTGTACTCAAATCGATTTTGGAAATGCTGTTTGAAGGGTTTTCCTCTGTACCTTGATTGGCAACAAAGGCATATTGATCATCTGACTGGATAAAGACTTGTGCAGGGCCTGCACCAACAGGTACTTTCACACTACTACCTTTTTCCAAATCCATTATGGTAACTGCATTTTCAGCGTTAAGCGTAACAACCAAGGTTTGACCATCACTTGTTATACCTGTTGTAACAGGAGTCTGTCCTGCCGTAATCTTCTGTTCTTCTTTCATCGTTTGGAGGTTTAACACGCTGACGGTATCTTCCTTCATATTAGCAACATAAGCGAATTTACTATCTGCAGAAACTCTAAATCCATGCGGTCCCTTTCCCGTAGGAATTGTTGTTACCTGTCCATATGTCTTGGCATCAAGAACCGTCACATTATCATCTTCATTATTGGAGATCAGGATATACTTATTGTCTTCTGTAAATACGATATGTGCAGGGTGTAATCCCACCTCTACCTGGTGAATCTTATTGTTTGTTGCTGTATCATAAAATACCGCAGATCCGTTCATGTCATGATCGGAATTATGATTATCATCACTCTCACTCATCTCCGGCATTTCGGGGACTACCGTTACTCCAACGGTTTTTCCATCGGGTGAAATCTGAACATTGTGAACGGCTCCATCCATTTGAATGGTATCTAGTACTTTATTGGTGGCTGCATCTATCTTCGAGATGCTGCCTCCTTCATTCGCTGTATAATAGACTCCCCTTTCTTCCAAGGCTCCTTCTCCTGGGGAGGGTTTATTCGACTCTACAGTTTGACTATTAGCAGCTGGTAGTGCAGAGTTCAGTTTCGTACTTGAACCATTACCACATGCTGTGAGTCCTACTGCAAGAATAAGGATAGACAGACCGATTATCATTTTTTTGTTCATAGTATAGTTATGCCCTCCAACTAAAGTAATTAAGGATCATTTTATGTTTCTCTTTCGCATCATTAGCGGCATCAATATTAAATGTGAGAGCGGGCAAATAAGTAACAGGCTGTATGTTAAGATATTGCTAGATGCCCCTTTGGAAGAATTCGCTACAAGCATAATCCCTATAAGAACAATAGGTAGGATGCAGCATAATTTCATAAACCAACCATGTTTTTTTATTTCACCGTGATCATGACCGTTATCCTCGTGGGCTTGTTTTCCATGATTGTGATTTCCACAACAACTCATTCCTAATTCCCCCTTACGACTGCTTTATCTTTTAACCCTTGCACTTCTTTTTGCAATAAATCATTTTGTGCTTTTAAATTCAATAATTCTTGCTGTACCTCACCAGCGGAAAGTTGTTTCTTATGAGGACCATGGCTGTGTCCACCTCGCATACCAAACATCATAAATATCATCATTAACGGACAAACCAGAGCGATTAGCCAAGACCAATCCATATCGTTACCTCCATAAAAATATGATTTGTTATAGTCTCATTGTAGGGAATGACTATGTAGAAAATATGTAGAAACATTGGGTTAATCATAAAGATAGAAAAAATTCACAAATATTTATTAACAAGAAAAGAACAAGCTGTAACCCGGTTTTTCCGAAGTCAGCTTGTTCTTTTTCCTGAATCCATTGGATTTGACTATTCGAACGATTACATCATTCCCATTCCGCCGCCACTGCTGCTTGAATTGCCGTTGTTCATATTCATGTCATCATCCATCATACCGCCTGAGCTTCCCATAGTAGAACCCTGTTGTCCCATATAGCCTTGCTGCATTTGCATCATTTCCTGCTGTAATTTGTTCATCTGTTGCATCATATTTTCCATCTGATCCATCGATACACCATTCCTAGTCCCTTGCATGGTTCCTCCTACCACCATGATAATTAACCCAACAAACGAGATTATGGCTAGTTTCAGCCACCCATTATTGCTTTTCATTTTGAATCCCTCCAATTTCGTATCGTTATTTCTTCAATTCCATGTTAGATTCAATCGTTCGCTGTTTTATCCTTTTGAGTGGGCTTCTCTTTTTTTCCTGAGGTAAGGAAAGCTCCATTTGAAGAAGCCATAGTGATATATTGTTTCACATAGCTGAATAAGAAAGCAATCAATGCCATGATCATAAGGATGGTCAACAGTATAATAAAAAACGTTATTTTTGCCGAAACACTTAAGCTGGAAATCAGTCCAATTTGATTTGGATAAAATCCTCCATTCATCAGAATACCCAAGAGATACAAGACCACAAGTACACCCAGTAAGGTGGATGCCAGAACGACTATCGTCTTCAGCATAGGATCATTGCTAATGAATTCTTTCCCTCTGTTAAATGATTCTTTAAAATACTTGTTCTTCACCCATACTCCTAGTCCGATAGCCAGGCTAAGAATTAACACCACAACTAACAACTGAGTCAAGCCAGATAAAAGGCCACTCATCACACCACCTGAATTATAGTTCCCCGCGCCCATCATGCCTTCTGCACTTCCAGAAACTCTAAACCCTGACGGCATACTCGACTCGTCCATCTGCATCATTTCCTCCTCTTAATGAACAGTTTGTCTAACAATACTCTGATGCTCTTGCTGTATTTCAAGCGTACCAATGTACTTTGGGAAAAGTATGGAGAAAGAATGTTCTTGTAAAAAATCATATTGTAGCTAAAGTTCTTGTGGGAATCATGTGGACTTTATGTGGTTTCAATGGAGTTTATAGAAAATGATGGTGCCAAATATTACGCCTTACAAATCTATAAAACCCTATGTTAGGATGTGAGCAGATTCACATGACAACATAAGGAGGAACACAACATGAAAAAAACAATAGCTATCTTTTCGTCTCCATAACATTATTCACGAGTCCATCTGGGATTCTTTCTACCTATGCGGCTAGCGAGCTCCCTTTACAGTCGACAGCAACAGCGAGTACTCTGAGAGAGAACGTAATAAGACAGGGAATGAATTATCTAGGCACTCCTTACGAGTTTGGTTCAATCCGTAGTAACACTAAAACTTTCGATTGCTCTGATTTTGTAAGACAAGCTTATCTAGAAGGGACGGGAATCATACTACCCGCAGATTCGAGGACTCAAGGGGCTTATATCAAAAAAACGGAATGGACATAACCAACTGGAGAATCCTGAAACCAGGGCGACATTATGTTCTTTATGTCTTACCGTGGCAGCAAAGAAACCGATTATAAGGGGATTAACAAAAATAAGGCCCGAATTATGCATAACGGCATTTATATCGGAAACAGTAAAATTATACAAACTTATTCCATAAAATCAGGTGGAGTTCGGATTGATAACATTGAAGGTACCAAATGGGAAAAACGTTTTCTATTTGGTGGTAGCGTTCTTAAATAGAAATAAAAAGGGAGCAGCATTAACTACTGCTCCCTTTTATCCACACTGGCAAGGTTTATTTTTTTGACCTTCTGTTTAGATTCAATACTCTCAGCAGCAGGAACAAACTTATCGCGATGAGTACTGCACATATCAAAAATGTTTTTACGAAACTGCCAAATTGAAGAAGCGTCTCACTCCGAAAAGAAACGGCTGACAGGGTCATACACATGACCCCTATTCCCATAAAGAGAAAGGATATAAGCCATTCAATTTTCTTCACATGATTCCCCCCCATGGCTCGGTTGCAGCATAAAGTGAACTTCAAACCGGGTACCTTCGCCTAACTTACTGGTAACCGTTATTTCCCCGCCCTGTAACTCAATTAGCTTTTTAACGATGGATAAACCTAATCCCGTCCCCCCGAATTGACGGGAACGAGATTTTTCCACTCTATAAAACCGTTCAAAAATATAAGGCAGGTCTTCTTCAGGAATTCCTATCCCTGTATCCTCAACAATTAAGATTACCGATGTAGTGGTATACTGCAAATCTACATTAATGCTACCCTTCTCTGTATAGCGAACGGCATTCTCCAGCAGATTCAAGACGATTTGCTCCATCCGTTTACCATCTGCAAGAACCAAAGAACTGGTGCCATACGGATGGAACGACAGGCTTAAGCTTTTTTCTTTTCTCTTCAATTCAACTTTTTGGACAGCCTGTTCCACCAGGTCCGTCATGTTGATCCGTTCTAGTAAAAGGGGTATTTTCCCTTCTTCCATTTTTGCCAAATCGAAAACATCATCGACTAAATGCTGCAGCCGGACCGCCTCTTGATAAATGATATCCAGGTAACGTTCTTTCTCCTCTTCGGTCTCATAGAGGTGATCTCTAACCACTTTAGAGTACCCTTCCAAATAGGTAATGGGTGTCCGCAGGTCATGTGAAATGTTAGAGAACAACTCTTGACGGGTATCCCGGTAACGCTGAAGATCGGCCGCTAAATCATTGATGGCCTCCGCCAAACTTCCGATTTCATCTCTACTTTTGATCTCGATCCGGGTTTCCAGTTCACCTATAGCAATTTTACGAGTAGCTTTTTGCATTTGTAAAAGCGGACGAGACAAGACTTGGGCGATAATCCACGTAATTCCCAAAGCTAGCAAAAATGCCCCCATCCCGGAGAGGATCAGCAAATTCCTTACTCCAGATAGGGATTGCTCCATTTGTTCCGTAGAAGACATTACATAAAGGGCTGAGGTAATGACACCTTCGCTAGAGATCGGTTGACCGGAAACAAAATAACGATGTCCGTCAGGATCTTCATACAGCAAGCTAACCTTTTTGCCGGTAAAAATCTTTTCGAGGTCAGAATTCCGAATAAACGCTCGGTCGGCTGAATCATGGACACCGGAGTGAAGATTTACTTTTCCATTTTCTAAAATATTAAAGATACTAACATTCGAAAACTCCGCAAAAGTCATCATGGTCTGCTCGGATGTCGTATCGGCAGCATTAGCCATAACCGAAAAGTGGGAGGCAATCTCCTCGGTTTCTTTTCGCATTTCGGCGGTATAAAAATTTGTGAACATTTTGTCGATGGCAAAGCCCAGGAATAACAAAACAATCAAGAGTACAGTAATGATCACAAGTCCTAGTTTTAACCCTATACGGTTATTTCGCATCTTGATTCTCTGCCGCTTGAAATTTATAGCCTACTCCCCACAACGTTTGGATCGGATTATAACTCATTCCAGCTCTATGCAGCTTCTCACGAATATTCTTAATATGAGTATCCACCACTCGAATTTCACCCTCATAATCATGTCCCCAAACCCGTTCAACCAGTTCCTCCCGGGTAAAGGCACGCTGTTTGCTCTGGGCTAACATCATAAGAAGATCAAATTCCTTTTGAGTAAAATCTACAGGAACCTCATGAATACGAATCTCTCGAGCATCCGGGAAAATATTTAACTCTGGAAAATCCAGCACCCATTGTGGGGGTTGCAAGACTTGAGTAATCGTAGACCTCCGGATTAACGAATACATTCTAGCCAATAACTCTTCAGGTTCAAAGGGCTTCGTTAAATAATCATCTGCCCCTACCCCAAGTCCATGGATTTTGTCTTTGGTTTCCGTACGTGCCGTGAGCATCAGAATAGGTACGGTATCTGTTTCTCTGACAGCCCTGCATACTTGCCAGCCATCCATATCAGGCATCATTACATCCAGCAATATGATATCAAAGGTGTTTTTTTTTATCATAGACAGGGCTTCTTGACCCGTTGCAGCTTCTTGAATTCGAAATCCTTCTTTCATTAGATAAATACGAAGTAAGTTCCGCATATTCCACTCATCATCTACGATCAATACCTGTAGTTTTGACATTATACCCACACTCTCCATTCTTTATTTTATCTACTTCAACCCGCTGTACCGCTAGTTATCGGTGTATCCAGTCTTTGTTTTCTTATAAAGTACACCATAAGAACCAGAGCCACACTCATTACCGAAACACTAGTCCATTGGCCAGCTGTCCAGTCGAGCGCATACCGCGGAGAATCTCCACGGAGATATTCCAGTAAGAATCGGCCAGCTGCATAGAGAATATTGTAGGATAGAAAAAGAACACCTCTAGGCAGTTTCTTGTTTTTTAAGGAAAGAAGAATAGCAAAGACAACAAAGTCCCACTGTCCCTCCCAGACTTCTGCCGGCCATAATGGAACAGCTCCATACTGCTCATAGGCTAACGTTCCTTCTGGATAAACGACTCCAAAACCCGCATTAGTAGGTGAACCAAAAGCATCTCCGTTTAGAAAACAGGCTATGCGACCAATCGCTTGTCCCAATATGATTGCTGGCGCAAGCATATCTGCTAATTCCCAGAAGGAGATCCGATGGATTCGGGCATAGGCTGCTGCGGTAACGCTCCCCCCAATCAATGCTCCCTGTATAGAGATCCCACCGTTCCAGATTGCAATAATTTCTGAAGGATGCATCGAAAAATAGTCCCATTGAAAAAAGAACACGTGCCAGATTCTGGCTCCAAGAATTGCCCCACCTATAACGTAAATCATCAAATTGGGTATATGCTCACGAAAAGAAGTATCTCTTGCTATGTATAATGCCACTCCCACCGCCGCCAAAACCGCCAGTGTGACGACAACTCCATAGGATCGAATTGTAAAGCCGCCTATTTCAAATAATTCTACTCTCATATGATTCCCCTTCGGTATACGACTTTATCATTTCTTACCTGATGATCTGATTAGCTATCTTTATTGTACGGACTGAATATGTAGAAAATATGTTGAAACATTGGGTAAAGATTGGGTTATCATGACTTTCAACGGATCATGTGTACCAAAACAGGCTGACAACCGAGAATTGACCGGTGCCAGCCTGTTCAGTGATATCAAGAATTTGATATCAGTTTATGAATGACAATTAATGGCCGGAATGCGGGTTTCCGCCAGATGCAGGGGAAATCTCAAGCATATCATCAATCTCACTTTGGGTAGTGGCAGAAATTGTTGAGCTCTCACCGGTTACCCAGGCATGATTGTAGGGACCTTCTGAAGGTGATTTCTGAAATTTGGGTTGAACATTCATCAAATATTCCATCACAGAATTCGGCAGTCCATCCTTTTCTGTAAAAATCAACGGAGCGTGTTTGCCCAAATGACTAAATGGAGCAGCAGCGATTGCCAGCATCGTCGAATCTGTCGTCAAGAACGAAAAGTTATGTCCGGGCGTAGTGATTCCCCATCCAAAATTATTGTTAGTATCTTTATACTGGGCAAAAGCGATCGCATTTTCGTAGGGATTTTCGCCTGCAATTCGGGTTACCGATCCATAAGACTTTAATTCTTCTTCAACTTTGCTGGATATAACCGAGTCTGGACCAAGGACATAGATGGTCGCCTTTCCTCCGCGCTTATTCAGAGCTTCCACTGTAGCTGCAGGAATTTCGTCTTTCTTCACATAGAGTAATGGTTCTGGCATGTGGGCGATCCAATTTACAGCTGGTAATGTATACTCAGGACTATCCATGGACCCAACAATGACGGCCTGTGGAAGCTCACCCGCTGCTTTTGCATAATAGGCATCAATGGCCTGTGCAACAGCTGCTGGCTCGTCCCCTTCAATCTTATCGATCTTCATATCCAAGGTGTTCAATTGCTCTTCAACGCTTGACGATACTGGCCCTACAATAACAATCTGTATGTTCTCATTCCCTTTAGCACCCATCGGCTTCAGCCGCTTAAGCTCTTCTATTGTTACAGAAGGAACACTCTCTTTGCCAAAAAAGAGAACCGGCCCATTGCTGGGGTGATGAATCAAATCGGTGCTAGCCGCAGCGATTTGCCAGTTACTCACATCGGTCAAAACCACACTTGAGGGTCTATTATTTTCTGTCTCCGCCGTCCAAAGTGTGCGGGAGACCAGAACTGCTGCCTGAGTCGGATCAGACGTATTAATGCGTGTCGTATTTTTAGTCCCCACCCAAGGTTCTGAGATCGTAGTACTCTTTGGTTCATTGGTTGCTGCTTCAGAGTCTTTATTGCCTACTTGACATCCAGATAAAATGGCACTTAATAACAACGTTAACGATCCAATGATTAAAACCTTTTTCATTCCATTTCCTCCAATTTGTAATATCTTAATTTTATTAACTATACTTTACATAAAAATTGTGTGGAAACTATGAAGTTCTACCCTATATTTTAGGGTGGAATGAATCCCTCTCTTTGGCCATACGATACATTATCAACAAACAGGGGGTTGTACAAATGACAAGCTGGATGGTTGCTACAATCTTTTATGTTTTCATGGCATGTTGGTCATTCGGTTTCATTTACCGCTACCGTTGTAATCTTACAAGTACGATCACGATGATATCCCCAATGGTAAGCGGCATGATCATCGGCTTTGGGGGAGGAACGATTGCGGGTTTGTTACTCAGTCATAACTTGCTGCTATCCCTTTTCATTTGTGTTCTTATCGGGATGATTGCAGGTGGCAGTATAGGGGCGATAATCAGTATTGGTGCCTTTCTGAACGGGGCATTATCTGGCATGATGGCAGGGATGACGGGCGCGATGCTCATTAATATGCTTCCCACTTCACAGTGGAGCCAAAGTATCTTAGCATTTATGGTTATCAGTGGTATTTTTCAGTTTGTCCACCTGTTAATGCTTCAAGGGCAGATTGAAGAAAAAATCCTTAGCCAGTCCCCATGGATATATCGCAGTCCCGCGCTTATGCTCATTGTAACCGTTATACTTCTTTCAATTCACATCACCTTCGAACGTAAGGAAGCTTCACTCATCGACTTTAGATCTTCCTTCTCTAAGTCATTGTATTTATTACCTAAAATAGCTGATAAGCTTAATATTGTTCCATCAAAAGTCAGTTTAACACCCATTATCTCGGATTTTTTCGGTTAATCTTTTTGCGTATCTCTTTATTTTTGCCCCTAAAGTTCTCTATCAATTCAGCAATTTTTTCAGTAAAGGGATGGCGTAAAGTAAGTTGTGTACCAAGATTTGGAGCCTAGCAGGCAACAAAAAAGTAGGGTATTCTCGGGATTGCGAAACCACCAAGAAAGGAACCCTACTCGATGACTATTGTACCCGAAAATCTCATGAATAATCTATTTGAAAATCTTGTCACTACGTTTGTCAAAGACAACTTGGAATCTATCATGAGAACGGAAATTCAGCACTTCATGGAGAATGAGCAAGCGGGTGAGCGTAACAGCCGCAATGGATATTACAAACGGAGTCTGCACACCAAATACGGTCATTTGGAGGATCTAGAGGTGCCTAGAGACCGTAAAGGATACTACCAGACACAAATGTTTGAACCGTATCAACGCAGAGACGGCTGGCTGGAAGAGGCGGTGATCCAAATGTACAAAAGCGGCATGGGCACACGAGACGTGGCCCGTTTCATTGAAAGTATGTTCGGCAGCCATTATTCCGCAACGACCGTGAGCAACATTACCGCAACGGTGCTGGAGGACATTCAGAACTGGCAGGCGCGTCAGCTCGCCCAACGCTACTCCGTGATTTACCTGGACGGTCTCTATGTGAAGCTCAAACGAGGCACCGTCGACGGTGAAGTCATCTATTTTGCCATGGGCATTGAAGAGGGACATCGTCAAATCCTCGGGTTTTACGTCGGCGGTCAAGAGAGCTCCAATGGGCTGGCGGGAAGTCCTAAAAGACCTCTACACCCGTGGTGCACAGGAAGTCCTGCTGGGGGTGTTTGACGGCCTGCCGGGACTCGACGCTGCATTTAAAGAAACGTATCCTCAAGCCGATGTGCAGCACTGTGTGGTTCACAAAGTGCGAGCGACATTTCCTAAAATCCGGGTGGAACACAAAACCGATGTCATTGAAGCCCTTAAGACCGTGTATACCGCACCTGATGAAGAGTTAGCCCGGGCCGCATTCGATACGGTCAAAGCCCGGTGGGGCAAGCTGTACCCGAAAGAAATGGCCTCATGGGAAGAACAGTTGTCAACCTTACTGACGTTCTACAAGTACCCGGCGGAGATCCGCAAAGCCATCTACACGTCGAATCCGATCGAGCGAATGAATAAGGAAATCCGTAAGCGACTCAAACCAATGAATAGTCTGACCAATATGGACGCGGCGGAGAAAATCGTGTACTTGGAAGCGACGGATTACAATGAACGCTTTGCAGAACGTGTAGTCCCAGGATTTGGTGTGGATGCGGTGAAAAAGAAGCTGAATGAGCTGTTCGAAGCCCGCTATCCAACAATACCAACACGGGAAGGAGAGTAGCTTCCGTCATAGACTGTAAACCAGGCACTGGGCTCCACGGCAGCGCATAGGCGAGAATGCAAGATCTACCTGCCAGCACGGTTCAGCGCATGCATCAAGAGGCCTTGCCCGCAGAGAATGAGCGTCTACTTGAGCAGGCTTGGCGTCAAGCCAAAGACACGCCAGAACTGGTGCTCGGCATCGACGACTTTGCGATCAAAAAAGGATACACCTACAATACTGGCATTCACGATCTTCGAGGCGAAACCATGCTAGACCTGCTGGCTGGGCGAAAGCTGGATGCGTTACGTGCGTATGCCCAGCAACATCCCGATTTTTTGAACCTAAATCCCAAGGCAGTTGTTATGGATCTGGCTCAAACGTATCACACTTGGCTCAGCGAATGTTTTCCGGGGGCGCTCCGAATTGCCGATCGGTTCCACGTTCACGGTTGCGTCATTGAAAGTGTCCAGGCGGTCCGGAAATCAGTTCAGTCTACCCTTTTCCCCCGGGCCAAAGTCATCTTGAAAAGTCATCATCGCCTGCTGAATCCGCCTGCAGATTCCTTACCCGAAAAGAGCAGAACTCAGTTAGATCAACTGCTGGCATTCTCGCCGCTGCTGCGTGAGGTATGGGAATGGAAAGAGGCGTTTCTCACTGGTATGATTATTCGCCAAATCACCATGTGGCCCAGCTTGGGTTTACTCGTTGGTGTCAGCAGGGGGAAGCCCTTGAGCACGAAGCGATGCAAAGCGCCTTGAAAACGATGCGAAATTGGGAAGAGGAAATTGTGAACTACCATAGCTGCCGCTGGACGAATGCGACGTTGGAAGGAAGACATAATCGCATCAAAGCATATCAGCGTCGACATTATTTCACGCGCAATCGTCGATGTTACAAAGCTGGTATTTTAATCGAATGCAATCGGCTACGCTTATTAGGATGAAAATATCAACCGCTAATTTTTAGGTTGAGCCTCTTAAGTAATCAAAAACTTTCATGCTTCACCTAATTGAAATTTATTTACAATATGCTGCGATTGTGTTTGGAAATGGTTTCAGGTGTTTGTGCAATTGCGTATAACGTCCTTTTTACGAACTTCGTAAAAAGTCTATCCTAAAGGTTATTCGTGAAATTGTTGAACAATCCTGCCTGTTAGTCCGGCCCAGAAATTCTTACTCCCTCTTACAGTAATATCATGCTTTTTTGACGTCTTTCCGGTGGTTTGGTTTTGAATATATTAATTATCGGTTAACGGTACATATTCTTGGCCTATTTCGGCATTCGGTACATATTCTTGTCATTAGCTTTTGACAAGAATATGTACCGTAAAAAAGAAAAACCCGCAATTTATGCGGGTTCTATGCGGAACACATTCTTGTCATCCGACAGTGTGTCCGGTGTGTCCGGTGTGGACAAGAACTTAGTCCCTTGTAGGACAAGAACTTAGTCCCTTTGCCGACAAAGCCCCTATTCTGGCCATAAAAAAACAACTCAACTGGAGCAGTTTTCAATAATCATGCTTCTTTATATAAGAACTTACGTAATTAATCAGTTCATAATTTTTTGGATAATCAATGGATATCCGTGCTGGTACATAGGATTTCATTTTTGAAATAGCTTTCTTTTTTCTTAAGCTATGATTGGGGCATTGATATTCAGTGATTCTTGTGTTGATTGTATTCTCATAATACATCTTAAAGTTTATACTTTCAGCGCTCTTACCTTTAACCTCTTGGTACTTAAAAGCCATTTTGAAGTTAGCTTTTGTGCTGATGTGAGAATTTATAAGAACTTTATCTTTAAGACATAATCTACATTCTTGAAGCATTCGTGCCCCAGCTCCCTGCCGGCATGCCTTAATGGTCTATATATTTGGCACAGGCCCCTCAAAAAAAATAACAGAACCCTTAACTTAAAGCACTTTAAGGGTTCTGTTTATTATTTTATTTATTTGACATATTTAATTGCATACTTGTCAAGAAGCATTTCGGATTTGTTCAATTGCTTAATTCCTTCTGCCCCCTTCTTTTCACCTGCATTGAATTTGGACCAATTTATTTTGGTCGTCTTCAAGCTGTCCCGCATTATAGTGAACCCTTCCAACTGGAGTTTTGCTCCTGCCAGATAGTAGGTATGTATTTCTTTCAACTCTACATTATTAGCTTTGAGGTTTTTCAACCCGGATACAAATTTAGTATAATTGGGCAATACAGTATTGTTTAAAGTAAGAAAGAGTGTTTTTCTTGTTGAATCGTTCAGGAGTCTATTTTGATTTAACGTAGTTATGGCTTTCTTTTCATAGCTTCCTAATGGCTGCAACTGCTCAATGTAATCTTCAAGATCCTGTAACATAATTTCTTCGTGTGTAGGTTCCTTTATAACTACCGGCTTAGTTGGTTCAGGAATGACTGTATAATCATCCACCACTTGAACATTGAATACATAAGGTTCAAACTTTTCTCCAATATTGACAGTTAAGGTAGCATTCCCTTTATTTATTGCATGAAGTTCAGAAACCCATTGCGTTTTTCGTACGACCTTGACAACATTCTCATCTGAAGAGATTGGAGTGAAGTCATGTTCCGTAACGTCTGCATCGGTCCAGTCAGTGATGGCTATTTCGTATGATTTCCACTCCCCAACTTTTATCTCAGCAGGTTTGGTCACTTTGACAATGTCGGTGATGTTCCGTGCAGCCGCATAAATACTGCCAACCCCGAATACAACCGATACTATAATTGCTAGCATTAGCGAATAAATCCAACTCTTTCGTTTCATATAGCCTTATCCCCGCTTAATTATTAATAGTAAAGCATCTACCAATTTTGCTAAGACATTTCAAGAATAGGTCGCAGGTAGCAAAAGCAGCATATTACTTTCCTCTTATATTATATAACTTAGCAGGAATAATTGTCCTATGTTTTTGGGTTTGCTTCCCGTTTCGGGGCACCCTCTTTAACTGATTCGTTCCATAAATGGAAAAGGGGCAATCATCTTAGTCCGGTTTCCGGCATTGTCATACTCATAAAAGGATTGGTTTTACGTCCGGGTCTATTCTGATCTACTCACACAAATAGCCGTCCGCCAGCAGATTCCTGGCGGACGGCTATTCAGCTTGTTATTTAATGCAATTATATACAATCTGTGCTGCCTCTTCCCGGGTGCGGCAGCCCTTGGGCTCAGCTCCTTACCAAGCCCGTGAGTATTCCCGCTTCTACAAACTGCTTCATTGCTGTCCGGGCATATCAGGCTACCGCACTGACATCTTTGAAGCTGTCGTAGCTCTGACCGTTGCTGCCATCCGGCAGCCGGTTCAACTGCTTCATGATATTATACAGAAAGTCAGCCCGCTTCACCTGGGCCTCAGGTGCAAACACATAGCTGCTTACCCCCTTTACCACCTCTCTCGCCGCCAAGTAGTCAACGGCACCTCAATACCAGTTGCCCGGTGCAACATCATTGAATTTGATTTCGTTATACCCTAAAGCATAATTTGAAAAATGGGAGGTCTGGAAGTTAACCTTTTCGGCTGCTGCATCGTAGCCCCCGTTAACCAACTGAAGGTTTCCTGTCTGATCGCTATAATACACCACAATGGCTTTTGACTTTTCATTTGCTTTTGGCGTATAAGGTACACTGATCTTAACTATTTCACCGTTGAATGCTGTAATTTCAGCATTTCCGGCTGTTACAGAGAAGTTTACAACCGGTCTGTCTCCAAGCTTGCTCCGGGCTTTGTCCGGCAAGCTTAATGAAGCAAGGATTGTGCTATCCTCTGCTGCATTTCCAATAGCAGCTACTGCGTTGGACGTAAAGGTAATAGCAGCAATGCCTGTATTCAGCTTCAGCTCTGCCCTGGCGGCTTCGGCTTGCTTGACCTTGCGGACCAGATCACTGATTACAGTGGAATCCAACTTGACGATGGCAGCTCCTGCTTCCTTGCCTGCCGTTGCTTGGATCTTCACACTATAAGTAGTGGTGCCGTCAGCAGCAGTCCAGAGGTCACGGCTGCCGGAGTGAGTGACGCTTCTTTGTCTGTGTAAGCATTGATCTGGAAATGTCGAATCGGTTCGCCTCGTCTGAGACAGCCAAGGTGTTTTTGGACACCTAGCCCCCTGCCATACGAGTAAAGAGTATTCAATTAAGCTTCACTAAGGAGAAAGTGTGCGGCTACCTCCCGCGAGGTCGGCAGCTCCAGCACTTGGCTGAACAACGCTTCCTTGTTTCCGAACGCGAGTATAGGCGAGCATTCGACTCCTGTGGCCTGCGTCAAGTCGGTGTAAGACATACATTAGATAATCATCAAATCGGCAATAGTAACATGTTGTTGTCCAATTTCGGAAAAGGGACTATGTTCTTGTCCACCTACAACAAGAACATAGTCCCTTGTAGGACAAGAACTTGGTTCCTTTGCCGAATCCCCCCTTCTAATGCAAAAAAACAACCGGTTAATCACGGTTGTTTACAGTCGTTAAATAGTGTTCTTACAGCAATTTGGTTGGAGTTTAGTCATGTTTTTTTACAAAGGAATCTACATAATCCTTTAAGGCCTTGTTTCTTAGTGCATACTGAAGAGGCAGAATAAATGAGAAACTCTCAGAAGAGTGGTTGTTTAGCAGCATTGTATTCGGATCCCTAATTCGGTCTCTGTGAGGATGTGCACGGTCTTAGTGTTTACATAAATCTTATAAAAATAACGAAAGGTGCCCCAAACAACCATATAATGGCTTTCGGGACACCGCAAGAGAATTAATCAATCTTTTGTTTTAGATATTCATCTAAGTACGATTGGTGAAATGCATCTGTAGGAAGTAATCCTAGAACTTTATATTTCCAGATCGTTCGTTGTTTAGAAGGATTGAAAACAACCTCATCATAATTATAATCGATATTAAACTTACCTGAAGAATCCAAATACATCGTCAGATTTGTCCAAGCTTGATCAAGTGTGCTTCTAGAACCCTCATTTAATTCAACGAAATATTCTTGTAACTCCCTACATAACCGATCATATATAAGTTCATCTACTCCATAAACTTTAGGGATACTATGACTATAAATTAGCTCCTTTTTTGTAGTTGATTCGAAGTAAAAATAGATAATTCTTGAACCAGGTAATATTTCTGCGTAAAGATAAATCTTACTCCACTCATCAGGGATTATTCCTATTAGCTTATTTCCGATAAGTTGATATAGTTCTTCCGTTTTTTTCACTGACATGTTAACCTCCAACTTGATTTAATATAGTTACAATTTCAGGTTCGCCATTGTTAATAGTGTATTTCACATTAAAAGAAGATGGTCTTTGTGACACTCCAGAATATACTGGTTCTATCTTAACATTTACACTTTTGTGATTTTGAAGCGCGTTTCTCCACACTTCCTCCATTTGATACCATTTCCCGCCAGATCCATTAATTTGAGCGTTCATAGCAACCAAATTATCTAAATCTCCAGATCCATTAAATGAAGATGCTATTAAATGTCCACCAACATCTGGATTTTGTAAGTCTCTAATGCGATCTTGTCTACCTGCTATACCTTGAGCATATTCGTTTCTAGTCGCTGAATTTAAAACAAGGCTGCCTTCAACCCTATTAATCCTACCCTTGTTATCAGTAGTATAAGTATAACCGTTTTTTCTATAATAAGCATTCTCGGTTAACACTTTAATTCTACCACTCTTCTTATAATGATCCCCAGTCATCGCGTTCTCAAATGTTGTATCGATTTCGGCAGCTGTCTCAGCCCATTTGGACTCTAGAAAGAATTTATATCTAGCCTGTGCAACTTCATTAGTTCCTTCAATCAGTTGAGCTTGATTAAAATTCATCCGGCCTATGTCAGCAAACTCAAGTTCTATTCTTCCGTTATACCCCGAATAAACATTGGTAATTAGCGAATTCAAGTTACTAGACGTATTTTTTATGGCTGACTTTAGATTACTTATTGAACTTCCGGCATTTTGTAGAATTGTTTTCACTTGAGTTGAGTTATAAACTCTTAATACAGCGCTTCCTGCATAGTTGGTAAATTTCCCAATAACCGGACCTGCTGCTGTAAAACCAGCCGAAAGAACAGCATCTTTTGTACTTCCTGTTACGAAACTAATTATTATATTTCCACTTCCAGCAACAATACCAACTACTGGGAAAACAGAAATTAAATCAAGGCTTTTCTGAAGATCTCTTAATGCATCTGAATTTGTATAAGCAAGATATTCGGTTTCCCATAAAGGGCCCATGGAATTTATAAAAGTATTAATGTCAACCCAACTACCACTTCTATTTCCACCAAAAACGTTAAATTGCGACATACCATCTACTTTATAAAAGATACCTGTCGATTCCGCTCCCCATTGTCTTACATAAATCCCATTATTCTTCTTTCTTTCAAAGTATTTCGCTAATGCGTTCTTAATACTCTGTGGGGTTGCAAAATAGCCCTCTTTATATAAAGTCATATCCATAGGTACTGTGATGTCCTCATAGGTTTTACCTTTGAACGTATCATTAATCCAGGCTCTTATAGTAAGCTGATTGTTTCCAACAAATTGAACTTGCCCCCAACCATTTTTAAATTTATTGATTGATAGGTACGTTCTAATGTGTACCCAGCCTGCTGGAGCTTGTTGAGTTGACGTCTTTTTTCCAGTTGTATCTGTTTTCATATGCTTCGCAGATAATTCAATATTATTGTATGGATTAGATGTTGCAGCCATAGGGCTTATCGCACTTAAGGAATTAAATGTTGAAACTTCAGATAGCGATGTAAAAACTTGCTCATTATCTATTCTTTTTAATTCACCATTTTCTAATGCGATTAAAACTTCTCGCCTCAAATCATCCATCCAACTATCCGGAAGTTTTCGACCATTTAATTTAGAAATATATAAAAGACCTATCGATCTTCCTGCAAAGTTATTATATAAATCCATTACTTTCTGATCTGCTGGATTATTAGGTTCACCCTCTTCATGCGCAGTTCCCCATCTTCCAGCCCAATTATAGCCAACTTCAGGATTAGCGACCATCAGCGCACCCCAATAAGCGTGCCTAAATGCATCGCCATTTCCATTACTTAATTCACTTGTGTCAAACAGATTTTCTGCACGAGCTAATGCTACAGCACCTACAGCCAAAGACCAAAATGCTTTGTTTAAATTTTCCCCCTTTAATGCCAACTCTTGGGGATTCAAACCCCCAGGATCGTAACCACTATCTTCTGTAGCACTAGTTGCACTAGATGTGCTAGTTTGTAGTGTGGACTCATTAATTCTTTCATTAATCTTTAAATTATTATTAACACTTGCTCTTAAGGATTTAATAAATTCGTTTATTTCATTCCCATTAGACTCGGGATGAGTATAAAGATAATCATATAACTCCCCGAGCTTACCATCAAAATCATAATTGGATATGCCTCTCAAACCATAAACATTCTCTGATACTGACAAGGTACTCGTTGAATCATAAACACTTTCCGATACACTTGATAATTGTGCTTTCTTCATAGAAGCAACTGATTTAGGAGTAAGTAATACTTTATTAGATGTTTCTGTTACATCCATTCGTTGCAATAAGTAGCTTGTAGAATACCAGTAATCCATACCTTCTTTTTTATAATCAATGCCTTCCAATAATCCATTGTTGTCACCAGACAAACCAGAAATATTCAAATAAGTTTTATTATTCCGATAAGTCCTTGCATTATAATCACCTTCATTGGTAAATAGTCCATCTACTTTAACCTCTAAATTCTTATTAATATATCCATCAGTAGTAACTTGAATCGCTTGACTAACTTGCGAATTATTCCCTAGAAGATCGACCGCAGTTATTGAGTACGAATAAGTCGAAGAACTATTTAAATCATTGATAGTGTACGTAGTTTCTGTTGACAAATATTCTTTGTTTGTACTTTGATCACGAATAATATATTTACTGATTCCTGAAGTATCAATTGATGGTGACCAACTTAATGTAACACTATTTAACTTAACGTCCTTAAAAATTAAGTTTGTGGGCACAGAAGGAGGAGTAATATCACTAAAATCTATAGTACTGATATTACTTGCAGCCGATATATTATTTGCTGCATCAACTGCTTTTACTTTGAATTTATAGATAGATGGTTTACTAATATTTGAAACTAAGTAATTCGTATTTGAAGTCGATCCAATTAACGTCTCACCATTGTATATGTTATATTGTTTTACACCAATATTGTCTGTCGATGAAGTCCAGGATAAGTATACGTTGGTATTATCGAAACTTTCTGATATTAACTCAGTTGGAGCGCTTGGAGGTTCTGTGTCTGTATCATAATTAATTGTTATTTTGGAAGGCTTGTTTGTTATATAACCGTTGCCTAGAAATACTCTGAGGTCGCTTTGATATATGTTGTGATTATAGGAAGCCAATGCGATGGTCAGCTTGTTCTTAGGTTTATCATAAGCAGTTTTAACTAATTGGGTAACATCCGATTCATAAAGCGTATTTGTTGGGGAAGTAAGAGATAAATGGACCATTTGCCCGGAGATAGTTGTGCTATGCAAGGGTTTGGTTGCCCATGAATAAGTTGCTCCTGGCGTGATATCATTCTCGACATAATAAGGATAGAAATCAAACATAGGTGAAGGATTAGAATTACCTCCGCTTATTGTCATATACCTGATGTAATATAGGGAGAGTGTCGCGCTTTTGACTTTGATATCCTTAGGTAGTTGTGGCAAAGAATAAAGCAGATAGCTTATCGTATTAGCATTATGGGCATTTATGGGATTTCCATAAGGACCTTGCGTACCCCCAATTTGAATGTCATATGGGCTAAAATTCAAGCCGCTGCTATTAACAATAGTAAGTCCGTTCCCCTCCGGTTGAGCAACCACTGAAGGATCGATTGTAACTGGATATTCAAGACCTGAAGCATCCCACTCCACATCCAAATAGGTTTTTAAGCCTTCATAGCGTTCTTTAACGGCAACATCGCGGTATACACCTTTGCTATCTACTAACCAAAGCGGTAATAGGCTAAGATTACCTGCCTTAGACTTGTCCGTTATCTTTCGGGTAATCTCAAAGCTTAGCTTCTTCGGGGAGTCCGGATTCTGTAAAATAATGTTTTCCTTGATCCCCGTTGAGGTCACGATCAACTCCATATCAGTGTTCTTCCAAGCATTATGATAGGTCAACTTACTTCCTGTCGTTTTGTCCAATACTGCCGATGCCGTTTGTGACACATTTAGCGGTTTGATTCGAATTTCATTGCCATCCTTACCAATTCCGTAGCCGTTTACTATTTTTTTCGGAATCTCAACACTAAAGGGGATCTGAGCGGCTATGTAGTTACTTGCCTCTTTTTTAATTCCTTGCGCGTATTCCTTGCTTTTGCTTTTGAACTTGCTCGCAAAATCCTTGGAATAGGTTGTCTTCAAGCTGGTAATCTCCGATTCATCCATAAAACGAGGCAGTATATCTTGGAGGTTTCCCGCATCGTCTTTATAATGAATATCGTCTTTATAGATTTCTGCCTGATAACTGCCGTCTTCGAGAAGATAATGTTTAGAGTTGTGAGTTCTGTTGGATAGAAGCTCCTTTACCTTACGTTTCATGTCTACATTAGGATTGTTGGAGTTCAACTGTACACCAATGTTTGCGCTTACATCTTTTTGCTCACCTTTGCCAACTGTATCGCTTGTTATGTTCGTTTGGGCTAAAGCAGAGAATGTGTTGGCATTTAGAAGAATTAAGACTAAAAGAACTGCAATTTTTTTCCTTGAAAAATTCATAAAAATCCTCCAGTCAAATCATTTTTGATCTATTCGAAATCGATTTCGAATAGATCATTTGTATTATATTGCCAAAAGATCGTTCGTGTCATTAAGAGAAAATGTCGAATATTAAGTGTTTGAACACATTCGTTGCCAAATGTAATATTTTAGCCATAATTGCTATGATACTGTTACATCGAAAAGAGAAGCTGCCGAGTAATGTGGTTAGCCATTCACCTCCTCTCTTTCAGGAGGAAGTATTTTACCGGGATGGCCAACTATTCTTTGGGATTGTAAATGGTGTGTTTGCTGCGCTTCCGATTTTTGCAATGAAGTATAAGCTAAGTCCGGATAATTATATCGTCTATTCCTCGATGATTACCTTTTTTCTTGGCATCGGCTTACTGCTGGGCAGCATTCTCGGTCCTCGTCTCATCGGACGCGCCCTATAAATTTCTTATTTAATTAGACATTTATCAAATCGGCAATAGTACCATGTTCTTGTCCATTTTCGGCAATGGGATCAAGTTCTTGTCCTGAGCAAAGGACAAGAACTTGATCCCATAAAACAGAAAACCCGCGCTGGACGCGAGCTCATATGGGACTATGTTGTTGTCCTCTTACATGTGTCCTGTGTGGACAAGAACTTAGTCCCATTGCCGCCCCCCTATTCTGGCCATACCCTAATGAGTTGGTTTTTTAATAAATGCTTCTTTATAAAAGAACTCACGTAATTAAGTAGTTCATAATTTTTTGAATAATCCGTACAACAGGCTCATTTGGAGAACTAACTCCGGTCGGGTCTGTTCTTCATCAGCTGCTGGTAGACGATGAACATTCTATATCTATTGGACCGGCTTCACCGGCGAACTGAGTGGCCAACTGCACAACGATTTTACAGCTCGTGCACCTTGTCTTATAGATGCACCAAGGCTGGGCTGCTATCCTTCCCCAAAGGTATATTCGAGAGACAAAGACAATTTGTCTTAGGGAGTTATGAGTACGCGCTTCGTATCCTTGTAGCGATCACTGAGCTTGGCCGTCTTCAAATTTAACCCCAATGATTTACTTACGTCTTCAATCAAGCCCCAACTCCGAGGAAGACCGGCACCGTCTAGGTATTCCAAAAAGGGAGTCCTGAACACCCAACTGGAAACAATTTCCACTCCTCGCACTGTGCTTTCCATTAGAAGAGTTCGTCGCAATTCCTTTCTACACCATTTATAGAGACTCAACGGCTTCGTACTCTGTTTATGCTTGATGCCATGCATCAGTTGCTTGAATTAACAGCAGCCGAACCCCGACTTTATCCTTTTCTATTTGAGCCAAAAACGGTTCTTATGCTGGAGGAGAGCAGCTCCTCTGCTAAGAAATTTTCCATTGTGAAACATCAAAAAAAACGCTACGCTATACCGTTTTTTTTTGAATTTCGCTTCAAATTTATGGAACACTTCCTACTTAGTTGAGAAAAAGCGATGCGAAAAGAATATTAAGACTTACCGGTACGCCCGACCCGGATGGCGGCAGCCGTCGTCGTATGAAACGTCTGGTAACGACCACCAAGTCCCCGCGGTTAGCCGATGATAAAAAAAAGGACCATCTGGCCGGCCCCTTTGGCGGCGGTCGCCACACACCGCCCTTCCCTGTTACCTCGCACCGGCTATGCCCGACTTTCTTCCTTTACTCCCAGTACGTGCTACCCTGGTGGCTGCAGCAACCGGATGGGAATTCACCGATGCTGCGACTACCGCCGTCGTCCGGAACGTCTGATACCGCAGCCGCTCAGGCCAAAGAGGTAGGTGACCCTTTCCCCGGCTGCGGCCGGCGAGCAGCCACCGACTCCCATCGCACCATCTGGTTTCCCTTTGCCGATTCCCCCACTTTTTCCGGCATTTAAAATCCACCCATATAAATGACTTGATCAATAACCATGTTTTCTTGCAAAATTAACGAGATGGGTCACTGACTTCGGTCGTTCCACCCACCTATGTGTCCGAAGCAACCAGGTATGCTGTGCACAGCAGCTGGCCACGCCGCCGGCACCGATTTACGCAGCTCACGGTAATTGTAGATTTCCCCGTTAAAAATAGTGATACTTCGCCCGGCTCATTTGTGCATCGGCTGCGAACCTTGAATCCATACGGTTTATTTAGGAAGGGTGTCACTTCAACTCATCCATGAATAGGCTGTTGTAATAAATTGAATAATGGAGGTATCCCAGATGACCTTTGGGAACGAATATCCAAACAGCCAGGCTAATCCATCCGTACACCCTTACTTTACCCGTTACGATCCTTTCCCTTACTCTCATTACTACCATCTCTTCCGTTCAGAAAGCAGTCTGGCAGATCAACCCTCAGACAGCGAAAACACCAAAAAAGAACTTTTAAAAGGTTATATGAACGAAAATGTATGCAGCGGTCAGGGGATTAAGCTAAATACCGGAGGAGAAGTAGGCGGTAAACACGGCATTGGCTTAAATGCTGGCGGGAATTTAGCCTTAGGTAGCATGGGTATGTATGCGGGCGGCCATATGGGCACTCCTTCATATGGAATCCATGCGCAAGGCAATACTCATCTGGACAGCAGCCAGGGTCTAGGGCTCAATGCCGAAGCCCAGGCCTTCGGCAAGTACGGGATTGCGGCTCAGGCAAAAACCCAAATAGGTGGCGGTCAAGAGGCAGGTTTTCATACGGGGGCGCAGGTCGGAGGAGAGTACGGTATGAGTGCTGATACAGAAGGACACTTGGGGTTCACTCAAGGCGCGGGACTGCAAACCCATTTGCAGCTTGGTGGCGAAAATGGTCTCGGCGCCCAGGCCAAGGCACAACTCGGCGGCGGTCAAGGAGCAGGCTTAGGAGTTGCCGGACAGGTAGGCAAATATAATGGAAAGTTAGGATTTAATATTGGCGGCAAGGACAAAGAAACCAAGGAGTAAAAGTTGCCCCAACGTTAAGTATTTAACCTTTCATTAGATATTCATTTAATCGTCAATGCGACTATATACTTGTCCTTGAGGAAATAGTTAATTAATTCCAATCTTATTTGATGAATATCAAATCGGTAATAGGGCCATGTTCCTGTCCATTAACGGCTAAGGGATCAAGTTCTTGTCTGGAGTAAAGGACAAGAACTTGATCCCTTAAATACAAAAACCGCTCGGGGCTCGGGTTCTTATAGGACTATGTTCTTGTCTCCTGACAGTAATAGTTAGTTCGTAACTTCATCCAGCTCCTTCTACAGTCTATATGTCGGTCTTTACTTCCATATACAGCTATTGCGTGGCATAAAAAAACTGTGGTTTTGCATCTTATGATTATTTCATTAATCAACTTAAATAAAGTTCTTCTCTCTACGATTTTTCGAATGTCTGTTTATTTAAAATAAGAACCGCGACTACATATGGTAATTCGGTTCATCGTGAAATGTGTTGCGTACTATTTACTGTTGTCTTTTACTGTGATTGCAAAGTTAATTTTCATGGGAGTTTAACAGTCTGCCGATCCCGAACAAATCGGCTAAGGATGCGAGTTTTTGTCCTCTGACAGTAATAACAAGTAATCGGAAATTTATCTTTACTAAAAAAACTGACCTTCATTAAGAAAGGTCAGCACTGAGTTATTAATTTATTATTTTTTTTATTAATATCATTGAATGTGTAAGTTGAATCAATTGAAGTTGTAATATTCCCATTTCCAATAAGACTATTTTCATAGTCATCTGATCGAAACACTTACTTAAAATTACAAATCAAATGATAAAAACTCAGGTAGTTGTTGTTCACGCTTGTCGAGCATAATCTGATCTGGCTTGATGCCCTGCTCACGCAGTACTTCAATGTTCTGAACGAGGAATTCGTCACTACCGACAATATAGAAAAGTCCATCCTTGTCTGTAGCAAGATTTTTCACTTCTTCATAGTAGTCTTTACGATTATCGACGAACTGTGATGTGAACTTCTTATCAGGAATGGATTCGAAAATATTAGTGAATAAGAAATTTTTTGATGAATCTATGTTCAGGGAATGAATTTGATTGACATTGTCAGCACGTTCGAAATAATCAAGAACAAGAGGTCTGAAAGTAGCCAGTCCGACACCTGATGACAGCAGGTAAACATTTTTATCTTCTCTTTTAAGCGGTAGATTCGAATGAGTTTTGAATATTGCAACTTCATTGCCGACTTTAAGAGTTCTTAAAATCGTTTTAAACTCAGAGCACTGCTCTCTGATTCGTGTTGTGATACCGATTGATTTTTCGTGTGGTAAAGTAGAGATTGACATATGGCGAATCAGGCCACGATTTGGTTTATCTCCGGCATTAAAACCTTCCAGTGCGAAGTGGGTGTGGGATCCTTCTTCCCATGTAAAGTCTTTCGGACAGTCTAGCAGGTACGTTTTAACTTCAGGTGTTTCTTCAATAATCTTATTTATTTTAGTCCAATATATTTGCATTATATATCCCCCACTCAATTATATGTATCGTTCTTAATATACAACAATTGATAATAATTCTCAATCAAAAGGATCGATAACTCGATGATTTGATTCTTTGCAAAGCTACTATTGATGTCATTAAAAGATGGCTTCACCGGATTTCCCGCGCTTCACGCACTTAACTGGCTAAAGCCATAATAAAAAAGATAGCTTTAACAGCCATCTTTTATATCTTTGGAGCAACCTCCTCATTTTATGTTTTTCGCATCCTCCAGCCACTGCTGCAGCAACGTGTAATCTTCGATTTCGCCCAGCCTAATCTTTGCGATCTCTCCATCTTCATTAATTATGAAGGTTGAAGGAAGCGCAGTAATTCCAAAGGCGATAGAGATTTTCCCGGTAACATCAATAGTGACAGGAAACGAAAACTGGTGTCCTTTCAGATATTCTGATACCGTCCCTTTAGATTCTCCAACATTAATAAACAACGTTTCAACCTGATCCCCCGAAGACATGTGAATATCATTCAGCAGAGGCATTTCCTGCATGCAAGGCTTGCACCATGAGGCCCAGAAATTAAGCAGCACTCTTTTCCCCTTGTAATCCTTCAAGGTAATTTTTTCGCCGGTTAGTGTAGTAGCTTCAAAGTCAGGAGCGGCAGCCCCCACTTGAATCCTTTCAGATGGAACCTTGTTTTCATTATCTATAAATGCCCATACGACGGCCCAAATAGCCCCGACAACGACTAGCAAGGCAATGATTCGGTTTATCCTCATCTCAGACCCAGACTATGATTAAAGGCTGCGTATAAAGAACCGAATTCTGATTGAAAACCTTCAGTCGGACCTGAACCAACACATTTTCCATGGTTGAGAAAAACAATTTGATCGGCTACCTTATCTGCTATTTCCAGTTGATGAGTTGAGAACACCACCGTATATCCTTCTGCCTTTATGCCTTGTAGCAGATTAACGAATTCATTCATCCAGAAAGGGTCGAGACCGTTGGTAGGCTCATCCATAATCAACAATGGCGGTTTGGCTATCAACGCTTGACCGAACAAGATACGCTGACGCATTCCTTTGGAGAAAGTGTTTACCAGAAGATTACGTTTGTCCTCTAGTCCTACTAAGACGAGTATTTCTTCGACTCTTGCTTTCCGTTTAGGAACTTTACGAAGTGCTGCCCAAAAAGTTAGAATTTCTGCAGCAGACAGACCCTGTGTAAACTGATAATCATCAGGCATATATCCGATCTGCGTCGAGAATTGTTTGCGTGAATCACTCCAGCGAAGACCATTTACGGAAATTTCACCTGCTGTTGGCTGAAGAATACCTGCAATCATCCGCAGAACTGTGCTTTTTCCTGCCCCGTTTCCGCCACATAGCGCTAATATACTTCCACGAGGAATTTGAAAACTGATTTCCTCTACTAATGTTTTCTTTTTTATAATCTTAGAGATTCCCTTCACATTTACAAATAAATTATCCACGGGAACGCCCCCTTTCCCAAATCCAATAAACGAATAGAATCGAGGTTAGTATCCAAATCAGGCATACTCCCACAAACAACAAAGTACCGTTAGATCCTCTAATCCACTCTACCCACTGGTAGTACTCAGGTCCCAGTACTGAGCCTCCACCTAGCTTTATCACAACGAATAAACGTACTAGCTCCGCAGGATTCAGAATGGTGAGTGCCACGAGCAGAGGCTTTATCCAGAGATAAGGTAGTAAACCTAAACCAGCTATCAGAAAAGTCGGCCAGCCAATGACCAAGAAGAACCATACTGCGACGGACACCGTCAGGGCTTGCCAGCGGTTACCGGACAATGAACCAATCAATAAGGCAATCGTCAAGAATAATATAACCAGACCGGCTGAAAAAGCCAGAAAAAGAAAGTACGTACTGGAATCGAAAGCCATGCCCATCAATCCAGACATCATCCCCATCAACCCATAACCAAAAGCCACAATGATGAGCAGCACAGAGGCCAGTCCCATATACTTGCCCAGAATAAAAGAGAACGTTCCAATTGGGTAAGTTGACAGCAGTTGCCAGCTACCCTCCTCCTTTTCCGAAGTTAAAGAGAAGGAACCTAAAAACAAGGTCATTAGAGGCAAAAGATAAACAATAAGACTTAACATGGAACCCGTGACAGCTGTATACCCTTCGACCACATTTTGTGAATTAATTAGCAAAAGGCCTAAACTAAATGTACAGAATAGGCCCAAAAAAGAATAAGCCCAAGGATTGCGAAATCCCATTTTAATTTCTCTACGGGCCACTTGCAGCATGTCAGCCATAATTACATGCCCGTCTCTTGGTCATTATGCATACCATCCTGATCCTCAGACATATGGTCGTCCATATGACCTTCTTCACCATGCATATCCATATTCATATTATCCGTATTTTGTTTCCATTCATGGGATGCCAAATCTCCGGCAGTCAGTACTGTACCTACCCCTTGCTCCTTTACAAAATCTTCAGCAGCAGTGCTATCCTTAAAGCTAATTACACCATAGGCCATAGGTGTACGCAGAGACTCATCATAGACATAGCTCGCTTTGCTAAATTCAATCCACTCTTTGTCGTTGTAATCCCTGACATAGTCCATTCCAATGTCCTTGGTCCCGTTCTTTTCCTTCCATTCGTTCATACAACCAATATCATCAAACTTATAATTTTTACCATCTTTGGTCGTCAATTGAGTGGCATAAGCATCATCCTTAACCTGCATGTTGCAAATCACACAAATATCTACCGCTTCATTTATAGCCAAAGGTTTGTACTTCTTGACTCCACAAGCTGACAAGACTAACAAACTCAGGACCAATATTAAACCTACATTCCATTTTTTCATAATCGTAATACCCCCAAGTATATTATTAAAATCACTGAAAAAAACATAAGCAGCCAACCTACTATCATTACTGATCCTTGGCCTCCACTTGTCTGCCCTTCAGCGGCCGCACCTATCTCCAATTGCATTAGCGGAGTCGAGTCAGTAGACCACTGTGCTTTACCGTCTGTATACATATCGCTTAAAAATGTCATGCCTGGTGATTGGAAAAAAATCTGATAAGCAGCAGTTTTGGAGATTAATTGCTGGTAAAAGGGATTAATTGCATAAGAAAGATCGCTCACGCCATCCCCAGTAAGATCAAGACCCTCGAATGAATCCCAAAAATTACCGTTCATCTCATTATTCCTGCTTCCTGTCGCTTGTGCCTCAATGACATTAGCAACAAAACCATTGCGTTGAAAACGATTACCTTCTGCTTCTTCAAACTGAATTCCAATATAGTTCCGGAGCACAAGGTTATTCTGGAGGTTGTTGTCTGAAGACTGCTGCATATAGATCCCCACACGATTTCCTTCCACCACGTTGTTCACAATTTTTGAGGTATGCACATCATATAGCAAAATCCCTTGGGAATGGACATTCTGTCTCTGCTTGCGAAAAGAATTGCCTGAAACCAGAACATCTTTCACTCCCATTATCATTGCTCCCGTCACATTGTATTCCCCAATGTTGTTGGTGACCGAAGAGCCATTGATATACATACAATGAACACCATAGCGTAAATACGAAAGCTTGTTCTGGTCAACTACCGTATTGCGACTGTTCTCCAGATAGATGCCATCCCGCAAGTAAGAGATTTCATTCTCACTTATGTTTGTTCCGTGAGAGTTATATAGGTCAATCCCATTGCCCCTTGTTCCCGGAGCAGTCCCTTTTGGAATAAACCAGCGGATTTTATTATTTGCAATAATGCCACCGTCAGCCTCACGTAATACAATTCCAAATCCCGCAGTATGGATCGTCAAATTCCTCAATATAAACCTATCTGCTTCCACCTGAACCGCTGCCGCATCCTCGTCGTTGTCTTGTTGAATATTCAGATTTTCCAACTGTACGCCTTCAGAGAGAATAAGGACAGCAATCTTAGCGTCTGGAGAAGAGTTTACTAATGTCGCTCTTCCCTCTCCACTGATGGTCAGCCTTTTGTCAATGCGAACCGGTCCCAGGTAAGTTCCCGGAGCGAGGGAAATTGAATCTCCGCTGCGAGCCGCATCTATAATCGGCTGCAGTGGAATCGCTTCCGGATTCGTATTAGTTGCATTACAATAGGTTGGTGTGATAAAGAAGAGAGTAGCTAATATCGTGACCAGAATTCTCAGAATGCCTGAATGATAGTTTCTCTTGGCTATAACCACTGCCCCCTTTTTTTACGATCCTTGGATACCTCCGAAGCTTGCATCAGTTTCATCATAAATGGTTCATACTGATTCAGCCTCCCGTTTCTCTGCGAAGCAGTTGAAGAAGTGCACGAAAAAGTTGTTTTACCTGCGCTATTTTCGCTTAGAATTGCTTCTGACTCACCTAATAATGAATGAAAGCTTAATTCCTTCAAAATATTGGATTGATTGTACCCCCCACTATATCGCGAGATTTCTATTGCTAGAGACGTTTTGTGCACACTAGTTTCAGTATCGTGAGCGCTCCTCTATGAATACGCTTTAAGTGTAAATAAAAGGAAGATAACTGCCTATAGCTCAATGTAGCTATACTCGTCAAAAAGATGTGTCTTTTTTATGATTTATGTCATATCTCTTTGTAAAGTATCTGACAATCGATTTCAAAAAAACGGTATATGTGATTTATCGAAATGAGTTACTTAAAAATAGTAGCTTGAATGCTATAAATCCTCGAAATTGCAAAAAAAAGTCCTGATAAAGTTATCATCAGGACTTTTTTAATAGCTATGAAAATAAATTTTGTTAGCGAATACTATTTCATGATACGAATGGATTTTGTAGTATTATCGAAGAATACATCTGCACCAAAATACTCAGCAATGAAGCGTAATGGGAGCATAGTACGTCCGTTTACAATTTCAGCAGCTACATCCATTCCTGGTGCAAGTTCACCGATCGCAATCGACAAAGTCTTTCCTTCCAAGGTAATCAGTACGGTTTTCGTAATGTTATCCCAGCCTACTTTTGCTCCTAAGCTCTCGGCTACGAAGCGTAGTGGTACTAACGTTCTTCCTTTAACGACCATCGACGCAACGTCCATACTCATTTCGTTTCCGTTTAATTTATACCCTGTCTTACCTAGCGTAAATTCCAATATCACAGGTTCAGGCTTAGTTGTAACGAAGATATAGCCTAGCCCTTTTGCTGTGAAGGTAAATTTACCTGTCTTATGGTCATAGTTACCGCCTAAACGTTCCATGCTACCGTCTAACCGAAGAATGACACCGCATAACATGCTGATATCGTTATTCAACAACTTCTCTTTTGTCAGATCGAAGGTTACGGGTATAAGCCCTTTATACTCCTTTATTTCCCGGTCATCCGCGAAGATCTTCAACTCATAACCCCGCCCTATTACTAAGTCTCCTTCATCTACAGGTTTAATGACAATCTTCATTTTCTTGCCTGTATTCAATTGCTTCAACAATTCAGGTGATAATTCAACCGAAACGGTGTCATTCGTAACGATTAGTGGTTTGTCAGCTTTAATAATTGCACCGATCGTATCGCTATGAATCTCAAGCTCGTCTATTCCGGCTGACAACGTCAATTCTATGGAATCGCCCTTCTTCAGCTGCTCTTTGATTGTAGCATCCATACGATCCGCTACTGATGGTTCTGGCGAAGGCGTCGGCGTACTGCTTGGGCCACCTGAACTTTCGTCATTGTTATTACCGCCGTTGTCTTTGGCAGTAATTACGATAGTTAACTCTGTCGTATCCCTGCCAGCATGATTGGAAGCCGTAACAGTAAATTTGTACGTTCCCGCTTCAGTAGGCACCCCTGATATTACACCCGAAGCTTCTTCTAAATTCAACCCAACAGGTAAATAATTATCACTCACTGTCCAAGTAACCGGTTCGTCGCCGTATACCGCTAATGTTACCGTATACGGTTGTCCAGCTTTGCCGTTTGGCAGATTCTTAGTGATAATCTCTGGAGCTGTATCTACTGGCTTATCCTCTTTAATCTCGATGCTTAATACCCGCTCATCTTTACCAAAGTCATTCATTGCTGCAACATTAAATTCGTAATACCCTGCCTCTTGAGGTGTACCCGAGATAACGCCGGTTGTTTCATCTAGGTTAAAATCTGCTGGCAAAGCTCCTCCCTGGATCTTCCAAGTCATCGGTTGGCTGCCATATACCGCTAAAGTTGCCGTATACGGTTGTCCTACTTTGCCGCTTGGCAAGTTCTTAGTTATAATTTCCGGAGCTGTGTCATCTGAGACCTCTTTAGTGATTACTATATTGAACGGTTTCGTGTCACTGCCTGCTTCATTATTAGCTTGAACTTTGAACGTAAATTGACCCCATTGATCCGGTGTACCAGATATAATACCTGCATCTTCATCCAAGCTTAATCCTGATGGCAATTGACCCTCTACAATGGCCCATTTGATCGGTTTATCACCGTCAGTGGTAAAGACTGCCGAATACGGTTGTCCAACTTTGCCATCCGCAAGCAAATTCGTCGTAATCGTTGGCGCCGTACCTGCGTCTTCAACCCATTTCGCATATAATTCAATATCCCTTGTAACAGGATCAGCAACGAAATCCCAGGCATCGTTTAATCCTGCATCTTGATACCAACCGTCGAAAACCGTTTCTTCTTTTGTCGGCACTGTTGGCCCGGTAATTGTCCCGCCCAGATCAGCGAACTTCATTGCAACATCGCTGCCACCATTAGAATCAAAAGTCACCGCATAAGGGTTGTGTGCACCGATGGAAGGTGTTCTGCCGCTAAGTGGGTTGCCGAAGAAGTCTGTTCTCTCCGTCATATGAGGTAGAGCGTTCGCGCGATCCACATATGGGCTCACAATTTCGGCACCTGTACCAAAGGCCAGGTTATTACCGTCAGCAAGACGGAACCCGTTCATCGCACTATAATCAAGCTTGGCATCAACTGTTCCACTGTTAGTAATCCAATGTTCCGGTGTAGATTTATAATCATTTAATATAGAATTTAGTTCCTCTTCTGTTACATAGCGGTTGTCTGTTGCAGTTACGCCTGCACCTAGATACCCGCCCCCGCCTGCGTACATGCTACCAAAAAGATTAGTCGGATACACAATGTTGTTCGTAAACCGTCCGGCTGCAAATGGAGCTGATGTTCCCCCGCCTTTCAGACCAACATGGTTGTTTTCCCCAGTGTAGGCAAAAATATTATTCTGGAAATAAATGTTCAAGTTGGAGGCTGTCGGGTCAAACACTAACGAACTGCTATTCTTTAATGGCGTGACGATAACATTGTTATAGTATAAGCCGCTTAATTCCTCGCTCGTTGAAGAACCCCCCGCTAGTAATATAAGACTATTAAAGCTCTTGTTAAAATCCGGGCTGCGACCATCATTCACGCTAATGTTATACCGAACGATATTGCCCTTGGCAGCATTCATCTGTAAATACCAACCGCCATAGTTATTTCGGCTGTAATTGTATTCATATACATTGTCCTGACAATAGTTGTCTATGTCCCAAGCCATACCGTCATTGCTAGCATGATAAGGGTTATCGACAGCTTCATTATAGCGGAAGATCGTACCTTTACTTGCCATAATCCACGCGGCCGCATAGTTTTGCGAACCTAGATATGTTGGGTTTGTATTATTTGGTCCCCAGTTCGTAACCAGGTTGCCGCTATTATCGCTTAGATAGCTGTAACCGTTGTCTGTGACCACATTTCTTTCCACAAGGGAGTTGTTCCCCCCGGACATGACAATACCATCTCCAACCGAACTAGAAACCCAGTTGTTTCTAAACACAGCTTTTGATGCCCAAGGATAGCTTGAGTTACTCCAAGTAATACCTGTGTTATTGGTCCCTGGATTGCTTGGCCCGTAGGCATTATTGCGAATACCTTCATTATCGCAGCGAAGGGTTTTGTTGCCTTCAACCAATATATCTACATAACCATTAATAATGATGCCGCCGGACACCTTATTTGC
Source organism: Paenibacillus sp. VTT E-133291 (assembly GCF_002264395.1). GTDB lineage: Bacteria > Bacillota > Bacilli > Paenibacillales > Paenibacillaceae > Paenibacillus_AQ > Paenibacillus_AQ nitricinens. The sequence goes on along the minus strand of NZ_NFVA01000063.1, from coordinate 6,665 downwards.
TCCATTTGCTTGGTGCAGCCCATTAACATCATGAACATAGTTATCTCGAATCACGATTCCTTGCATACGAGCATCAGCATACTCTTGAATATTAAACTGACCTTGACTCAGCTTGGAAATCCGCGACATTACAGCGATACCGGAACGGCCGTCACCTGCTGCATTGCCGATGTTCGTGACTTCAATTCCACTGACTACCCAATAGTTAACGTCATATAACTCAATGGTACCGTTTAAGGAAATCCCTGATGGGCTCGACGCTGTTCCACCACCATTAATGATCGGTCGTTGGTTAGGATCGGCCGTATTATATTTTGTAAGCGTAATCGGATTTCCTTCCTCACCATTGCCGCGCAGTCTGATTTGTTCATTCCATACGCTATTCGCATCCAGATAAATGGTTGAACCCGGCATAAATACATATTCATTAATCTTGGAGATTGATTTCCAAGCCGTAGCCGGAGTGAGCCCATCTTCCTGATCGTCACCGTTATTGGAGAAATAATAATCACGGACTTCAAGGGGTACAATGTTCAACTCGAATGTGATTTCGGCAGGATTCAGATTAAGTCTAACCGTATATTTTCCCGGTACGATATTATTTCTTGCGAATGATTCTTTGTTAATCTTCAATACATTACCGCTAACCTTATAATCCACATCCCGGAGTAAAGTTACAGTGCCGATTTCCACTCCAGCTAGATCCGCCAAATCAGGATTTACGGTGATATTATAGTCATCCAGACCCATAACATATGTGCTGTCTTCCAAGTGACTATACTCTTTAGGCAACAGCTTTAGCGTAATAGAAGCTGTCCCGGTTTGGGCTGTTTTTCCACTATCGATAACATATACGTCATCGATAAAATGTTTGTTCTGTATATCCTTAACCGTTCCAGCCTTGTTGCCCCAGTTTGTAGCAAGCTGCAATGCATCGATCTTGGAAATATTATTCTTAACTTGGGTATCAAAATTGCCACCATCTGTTGATTGCCTTTGAAGGTCTTGTCCATCGATTTTATAGGTCGTTCCCGTTGATGTAACGAACCATTGGAATTTATGCCAGCCTTCGCTTCGCTTGACATCTACAGGATAGAATCTTCCGGATGAACCGGGTCTGACTGCGTAATGGGTCAGATTTTCCGCCCAATCACCATCTCCATTGCCATAATTGATGGCGATATGTTCATTGGACGATGGGGTTAAGCCAAAGACAGCATGGTCATTGGAACCCGCTCTGCCATCATCATAGTACCAAGCAGTAACGATTGTTGTCTTACCGGTTGCAGGGGCGTAATTATAGGTACCTGGAACAGTAGCCACCTGACCGGCGCCGCTTGATGTCGCGGCCTTTCCTCCGGTACGGGACATCACATCGCTGTGAACATATCCGTTCGCACCATTTGAAAATTTCTTCTCCCCTTCAAACCCATCGTAAAACATAGTTTCAGCCTTATTGAAGTAATCAACGCTCACTTGAACAGTGACCTCTTCGTTCCCTGTCGGAACATAACCTTTCTTAACCGTCACGAATCCGGCAGCATCCACTTCAATCTTATCCTTGTCTTGATCCGCTGGGCTGAAGCTGATGTTATCAGCAACGAACATATCAGCAGTGTCAACGATTAACCGCGTTTTATCTCCTGCACGCAGAGTATCGTTCTGGCGAATTAACGCAATGTTAGCTGAATATTGGGTACTCTCCCCTGATTCAGCAGAGTCTAAGAATCGTGATGTTGCGTTGCCGTTTGCTGTTACTTTAAATGTATCATTTAAAGTCGGGGACAAAGCCACATCACTGGTTGTTGCTGCAATCGGGCTTCCATTAGCCACTCCATTCCTGAAGAGTTGAACCGAATAGGCAGCTGCGTTAGCGACACGGTCCCATGTAGCGTATGTGCCGTTCCATCTGACATTTACCGGTACAGGTAATTTCTCGATCTTTAATATTCCGGATGCTGCAACTTCTTCACTGATGTCTCCCACATTATTAATGACAATGGCTGTAACAGTGTAGTTGCCCACTCCCAGTGCCCTAGCATAGGGCAGAACATGATGCCTTTCATGATTGTTAGGTTGGTCGGGTCCCCCATTTTTCGATAAATAATAACCAACAGGTCCACCGTCTTTGAACAGTGTTACAAGGGTATCTCCGTAATTGGAAGCACCACTATAAATGCCCGTATCTGAGTCAAGCATCGGGTTAATTGGCGCATTCACCTGTGTATTGGTGGTTATCAATAACGGTACAGCATTGGATTTCACCATAACTCCCTCTGCCGAGGACACTTCGCAATAATAGAAATTGCCTTGTTGTGAAGCTGAGTCCACATTGGGAAGCGTTAATAGCGCCTTATCAGCTCCACTGACTTTTGTCCCGTTCAAGCCAGTCTCGTCATCAGATACATACCACTGATAGGCTGAAGCAGCGGCTGATGCCGCAACGCTAAATGTTGCTGTCTCACCTTGTTTCACTTTTACCGCTTTTGGCTGAGTGATTATTTCTAAATTTGGCAATCCACCGGGAGGTACCAAATTCAATGTTAATGTTCTGGTTTCTGTTGCTGTAGCCACATCTTTAACAACATAAAAATCGTCGATTAGATGTTTATTTTTAATATAAGCTTTGTTGCCTGACTGGTTGTTCCATCCTCCAGCTATTTTAGGCTGAATGGTTGTACCGCTCTTCATAGCTTTGTAAATATTACTTTGCGCTGAATCGGATATTAATGTTCCGTCTATTTGTAAAGTCGCACCATTCGGTGTAATGAGCCACTCGAATTTATGCCAGCCTGTGGAACGTAAAGCCCCGCTATCTTTCCAACGGTTGCCTGCTGTACCCGCTGATGATGGTGCATATGCCCAAGTATATCTAGTCGGGTTATGAATAACATCAGCCTCTGAGCTTTGATAGAATGTCCCGGCAAAGGTGGCATTTTTGCCATCTACAATAGCAAATTGAGTTCTATCCGTCGCTGTCTTCTCCTCATCAGGATACGGGTCAAAATACCATGCCGTCATCTTGTAATTGCTGCCTGCCGGCAATGCCACGTCTTGGGCTACATTTTCATTATTCGTATCATTCGAAGGTGTAATCGCTTTCAATCCAGAACGGGACTGAGCATCGGACAGCGTGTATGACGAGCCTAATTTGCCCGTTGATGTCATCGGACCATTGTTGTTCTCGAAGTCCTCCATGAACAACACATCGGAGTCATGGTAATAACTCGCCGCGGCCGTGATTGTCACCGGGATGCCCGGAGCGCCTTGCGACGCAAAGGTATAACCGCTAGCTAAAGTAATGTTCCCCTGATTATTAACAGTTAAAAGATTTGTATTGCTGGAATCGTAATTAACCTCGTCAATAACCGGTCCTTTCACCAGACTGCTTAAAGGCGAACCTTTATAGGTAAGATTCACCCTGCCCGCCTGACCTGCCGCTTGTGTCAATTCTAGTACAACAGAGTCAAAAGATTCGCCCCCTCCCGCAGCTGACACTTCAGATAAAGGCGCCAAGCCGAACAGACCAGGGAATACCAACGAAGATGCCGTAATCATCGACAAAGCTTTTTGCATCCATTTCGATCGTATCATCCAAACACTTCCTCCCTTTGAAATTAATAAATGAATACTTTATAAAAAATCTGCATCTATAGAAGTCTCAATAGACATAGATTCTTATAAACTTAAAAACATAACTATTCTAGTTCACTACTAATTCACTGAATTGATTAGCGTTATACACGATCTTCAACTTATTGGTATTTGCAATTAACGCCCGTAAGTCAGATTCCGCCCATCCGTATAGAATGGAATCCTTCACTTCTTCCAGTTTAAGCTTGGAGATTTCCGGTTTTGTGATTAAGGTGGCAATGACATCTTCACCCATATATTTACCGATTACTGTCTCGCCTACAGAAGCAGCAGCTAATGACTCCCAGAACTTAAGAGATTCGGTATCTTCTTTAGATATGTCCAAACGATTTAGCACTTTCTCTTCCTTAGCCTGCCCCGCTATCGCTAACGTGGCCGTTAATTCATCAGCAACACGAACATATTCCGCACTTTTTGAAGCATACTCAACTTGCAACTCGGATTCGCTCATTTTCGTTTTTTTAAGCTGGGTTTCTACCAAATCCGGCCAACGGGCGCCACTTAAATATTGCATGTATTGATATAAGTCAAACTGAGGCAACCCATAGTAAGTCCCTCCTGAATCATCCATCTTTGTTCGCTTTACATTTTCATCTTCCATGTCGGATTTTAGCTCATCGAAGCTTTTGTATGGGGCGACCCCCCGCTCATCTGCAATTAATTGCTCCTGTTTGGTCTTTAGCAATGCAGTCATCGCAGATTTTTTGGCGTATTCAGATGGGTTTTCATGATTTTCGCCGTATTGACGTGTCCAGAAGCCCTCATCTACTTGGGCCCCATAAGTTTTGAAGAAATAGTCTGTCGTTATAGATCTTTGCTCTTTGACATAAAATTGAAATTCTTCTTCTGTTACGGCGTATCCGCCTACTGTGAATATCCAATTTTCAGGCAGTCCCGCTTTTTTGTTAGTTAAGCTCAACACGAGTAAAATAAGAACAATCAGAGCGATAAATAAGATAATCACTGTTGGTTTTCGTCTTTTAATCCCCATGACGCCTCCTTTTCCAATATTCAATCTAGCTTTGCAAGAAAGCCTATGACAGTATAATTCGTCGCCGTTATAGGAGAAGTTCCCAAATTTAATGCTTAGACATCATTGTAAGTTTAGCCGCCCCCTAATGTAAGCGCTTATTTAGACTGGATTTGAACAAATTTGACTTATAAAAACTGTCCTAGTTCGCAATTATTTGTGTGCTAGGGGATCAATTTCCACAAGAAGGACCATTGCGAGGTGTTCGCTAAAACACCAAAAAACACAAATGGCTTCGTCCTCTGAAAACAAAGGACGAAGCCATTTGATATTAACGTTTAAATGCAATTATAGATGATCATAAATTTATGATAGCAACAGCTGTAGCTCGAAATCAATCCATAAGAGAATTTACAACCTTATAATGAAACCTGAAATTAGGCATCCCGTTTACGGTAAAATACAATAGCAACTGTAATAAAGATCAATGTCCATAACATTGAAATACCTGTCCCTTGCATTGATGTAAGGACATTTATCTCCTCAGAGGAGCGCGGCATATACATATAATACCCTGCCATATCCGGAAAATAATTTGTAATACCAGGCAGAAAATTTCTCAGCAGTGGACTTACAATGAAATAATAACCAAGCAGTAACACTAAAGCAGGCATGGTTCGCCTTAATAAAGCACCTATAGCTGCACTGAGAAGTGTAGTTAATGTTAGATAGCCCGTTGCACCTGTTAATGTTGTTATCATAGTGTCTATTGTAATCACTTCTGCTGTATCTTCCATCCTAATAAAAGTATATAGTACACCTGATCCAGCAATAATAAACGCCACAGGAATGGTTATAATCGCCAATGCCAAATACTTCGTGGATAATTGAAACCCACGCCAAGGTATCGTAGTTAAAGTAGTTCGAATCTGTCCACCCGTATACTCTGAACAAGTAGCTAAAATACCAAGAATAATAAACCCCGCTTGAAGATATCCCATAGAAGCAAGTCCTATATTCAGTATACTTTGCGTTCCTGCTGCCCCTTGTTGACCAACAGAAGTAAAAGCTGCAGCTACAACTAAATTAAAAATGAACGTCCCCATAAGAGTGAGCCATATCGATGGTAAGGTAACTAGTTTTTCCAGTTCAGCACCAAGTATTTGTGTTATTTTTCTACTAGATGAAACACTCATGCTGCAACGTCCCTCCTATGGAATACAATAGCTGCAACTATGAAAAGAACAGCTACCCATATAGACATGATTAAACCGCCTGCGAATGGGGTGTTAAATCCGAGGCTCATAAACATATCAGCGCCAGCTATATCTGGTAAGTAAAACGCTAACTTTGTAATCTTAGAAAGCAGGAAACTAAATGACACAAGTGATGAATTTATCAAGAGTACAGTAAGCGGGATAATGCCATTCTTAGTAAGAACAGTAATCCCAAATGCTAAAAGAGCAGTAAATGTCCAGTAGCAAACTGCACCGATAAGTTTAGACCATTCCAATGCAGGGGTATATTCACCAAGAATAAGATGGGTTGCTGACACAGTTGTCATAATAGCAACAATACACAGCAGTATACTAATCACTGTCACAGCCCCTGCTTTTGCCAGCAAAAAATGAAGTCGGGATGAAACAACAGTTAAACTTGTTATAATCTGTTGTCCTCCACCCGATTCACTGCTCTCTGTCATATACTCACTACTAACAGCAAGCACGCCAAGAAGAATGACACCTTGCACACCATAAACTAATCCAATATAGCCAACTTCCGCTAGCCTTGTGCTAACACCAGCAATAATCTCCTCTTTTTGTGCGGTACTGTCCAAGGCAGCAATGACCGCTGGGGCAAATGCTCCAATGAAAGAGGCAAGCCAAATGCCCGGCAGGGAGAATAATTTTGATAGTTCCGCCTTGAATGCTCTCATACAACAACACCTGTATTCTCATTTGTCAGGGCAAAATAGGCATCCTCCAGCGTGGAATGGTTACCTTTTACTTCTTCCAATGTTCCATCTGCAACGATTGTTCCA
>NZ_NFVA01000151.1 GCF_002264395.1 Paenibacillus sp. VTT E-133291 | reverse complement strand
CCCATTCTACGGGATTTATACCGTACTTTTACTCATATCTCGCCCAATAGCTCTATTCAACGGAGTTTATACCGTTCATTCACCACATATGAAAATCACTAAAAGAATGAACATATTCATAACGACAAACTCTACCGCTTACCTGGGAAACTACCGGATTGAACCTTCCTTTCTCAGAGAGAGACTTCATATACTTCCTAGCCGTCCTAAGATCAATCCCAAGCTCCCTCACCAAATCAACCGGCCGGATGCACCCATTCGAACGCACAGCAATCCGTAAAATATCACGTTCCAGTCGGCTAAACTCCCTTTTCTCCTCCATTTTCACAGCGAGGTACGGCATCAGCAATGGTCTTAACAAAGTAATCGTAAGTTCAGGACTCGCATCCAGATCATCATAAGGAATCGCGACCACCCGATAACCCGCGATTTGCAGATAAGTCTCTCGATTCAGCTCCTGCCTGTAGCGCGTTCGGTCTGTATTTTGCACATGTGGGCCGTAGCCCTTTACTTCAAATGCAAACTTAACCTGTCCAGGCTTCCACACAAAATCAACAAAGTAGGGCTTGCTACGCCAATCCACCACTTCGTATTCAGGATGAAGGTCATTGAAATGTCCCATCATAGGCCACCATACTTTCTCCAAAAACATCCGCTCACCATGGCCATGTCCCCGCTCCAATCTCCCCCGACGTTCTCCTGTTCTTCGACTAATATGATCCTCCACCCACTTACGATGCTCTTCCGCAAATCCCATACTTTACACTCCTCCTTGGCATAAAAAAATCCCGCACCCAATATGGGTACGGGACGTGCTTCATCCTATTACTCAAAAGTATAGTATTCACTTTCTAATACTGTCAATAACACTCAACAGCCAACACTAGATCCAGCTAAATAAAACTTATCCAGCAAAAAAGCTAATTAGTTTAAAGTACGTAGCGATAAAGTAAGGTCAGTTAAGTTAGCTCATACAGCAGTTCAGTTACAGTAAGTTAAATTAGTGCTAACTAACCTAGTTAGCACAGTTAGAGTAATTCATCTACATTTGCCTCACCACAGCATTCAGTTCCATTAAAAAAGCTAATTGGTTTAAGTACGTTAAAGCTACCTCAGGTGAACTATGCTCAGTACCAAATCCCCTAAAGCCTACCGTCGACTCAACTTCCCATCCCAGCTGCTTACCCCGCCCTGCAAATGTGCAAGCCGAGTATACCCCTGCTTACTCAGAATCGACGCTGCGCTTTTGCTTCGCATACCGCTGCGGCAGTAGAGTAACACATCCCGATCCTTCGGGATCTCACCGAGCCGCTTTTCCAACTGAGACAGCGGGATGTTTTTCGCCCCCGGAATAAATCCACTCTTGTATTCATCCGGTTCACGGACATCGATCAGCAGCTTATTTTTGGATTGCTCCAATTCGCTACGAAACTCTACCACCTTCAAGGTTTTTACCCTTACAGTTACACTTTCACTTTTGCCAAATCCAAGACGGGACATTAATGAGCTTAAATCCATTATCCTTCACAACAACCTTTCACCGAAATGTCGGAAAGCGTTCTTTTATTCCCTAAAAAATCACCATTTACCGCATATAACTTTCGAAAGCCCTGCTTATAAAGAATTCTCGCAGCTTTGTTTCTTTTATAGTAACTATCAGCAAGAATTAGAATCGAATCGTCCGGAGATAGACAGTGCTGCCAGACATAGGCTAACCGCCCTATTGATATATTTATCGAGCCACGGATACTTTCCTTCTCATAATCTACGGCATCTCTTACATCGAGCATTTTCATATCCAATGTTTCATCTGCTAATTCTCGAACGTCGCGGGCTTCTACATAGGAGAGTGAGCGCACTGGCCAAACGGAACGTAAGAACCTTACAATACTAAAAGCAATTAATATACTTAGTAGGATCCTAAACACCATATTCACGCCATTACCCCCGTTCCAAATAATCATCCGTCCAAGCACTTAATCCACCCATCATATTCACAACATTATATCCCTTTTCACTCAACAGCTCACATGCCAGTCCACTTCGACCACCACTTAGGCACATCACAATCATCTCATCATTAGGATCTAGTTCATCTATACGCATTAACAGCTGTCCAATCGGAATATGCTTAGCACCAATCACATGTCCTTCCACATATTCAGCGGGTTCACGTACATCCAGCAGCGTAGGAGTCTCTCCATTTTTCAGAAGTTCCGCGACTTGCTGTGGGGTAATTTCCTTTGAAATTTTAAAAGACATCGAGCATCTCTCCTTCTCTTTTTTAAAAAATAACTTGATTTTCATATCACTATATCATAATATTACGATATAAGGATATTGTAAAGCGAGGAGTTCATAACCATGGACAAAAATTTCAAAGCCTATAACCAAACCGCCGAAACCTTAAAGGCTATCGCTCATCCCGTTCGCTTGTGCATCATTAAAGGACTGCTTGAAAAAGGCAGCTGCAACGTTAGTTTTATGCAGGACTGTCTCGACCTTCCACAATCTACGGTATCCCAACATTTGCAGAAGCTTAGATCGCTTGGCATTGTGGAGACCGAACGTAATGGACTTGAAATTAACTATTCTGTGAAAGACGAGAAGATCAAACATTTAATTCAGCTATTTCTTGGGGAGGAATAAATCATCATGAGTAAAAAAGTACTGATTGTCGGTGGAGTTGCAGGAGGCGCATCAGCGGCCGCCAGGCTTCGGAGATTAGATGAAGAGGCTCATATCGTTATGTTTGAGCGTGATCCATACATTTCTTTTGCTAATTGCGGACTACCTTATTATATCGGAGGTTCCATTCAGGATCGCTCCAAGCTGCTGGTTCAGACACCTGAGGCGATGCATAAACGTTTTAACATCGATGTTCGGATTGAAAGCGAAGTGATGTCTATCGACCCTGTAAACAAGAAAGTACGAGTGGAAAGCAAGGAACGTGGTTCCTATGAAGAGAGTTATGATGCGCTTATTTTATCGCCAGGCGCTAAACCGATTCGTCCCAATTTACCTGGTATCGAGAGCTCCAAAATTCACATGCTGCGTAACATTCCCGACACTGACAAAATCAAAACCAAAGTCGCTGCCGAAGGTACTCGTTCCGCCGTTGTGATCGGTGGTGGGTTTATCGGTGTTGAAATGGCTGAGAACTTGAGAGAAGCTGGACTGGAAGTTTCCTTAATTGAGGCAGGCCCGCAAATCTTAGCTCCTTTCGATACCGAAATGTCTTCTATTTTGGCAAAAGAGCTCGACGAGCATGGCGTTAATCTTATTTTTTCGAATATGGTCCAAGGGTTTGCAGAAGTTGGCGAACAAATAGAAGTTCAATTAGCGAGTGGCACTGTGCTGCAAAGTGATATGGTTCTGCTGGCTATCGGCGTTTCGCCGGATACCTCTTTCCTGAAGGATAGTGGTTTAGAGTTCGGTCCACGCGGGCATATCTTGGTCAACGAGCGCATGGAAACAAATTTGGATCAGGTATACGCAGTTGGTGACGCGGTCGAGGTGGTTGATTTCGTAAATGGAACTAAAACCGCCATTCCACTAGCAGGCCCTGCCAATAAGCAAGGACGGATTGCAGCGGACAACGTTAGCGGTCTAGGTACGACTTACAAAGGCTCCCAAGGAACTTCTATCATTAAAGTATTTGGTGTGACAGGTGCTTCTACCGGTAATAATGAAAAAACACTTCAGCGTTTAGGCTTACCTTATCACGTGATTTACGTACATCCAAGCTCTCATGCAACTTATTATCCGGGGGCAACTCCAATATCAATGAAGCTGATTTTTGATCCAAAAGGTACGGTGCTCGGTGCACAAGCTGTTGGTTATAGTGGAGTAGATAAACGTATCGACGATATCGCTACAGTGATTCGTTTTAGAGGTACGGTTACTGATTTAACGGAATTGGAGCTTTCTTATGCCCCTCCTTACTCTTCCGCTAAAGATCCAGTGAATATGGCTGGCTTTGCCGCTGAAAATATTTTGAAAGGTATGACCACAGTATTCGTTCCTAAGGATTTAGAAGGTCGTGACAACAACAATACCATTTTAGTTGACGTACGTTCGGAAATCGAGCATGCCAACGGCCATATTGAGGGCTCTATTAACATCCCTGTAGATGATCTGCGTGGTCGTCTAGCCGAGCTTGACCCTAGTAAAGAAATTTGGGTGTATTGCCAAGTTGGACTTAGAGGCTATACCGCTTCCCGGATTTTACAGCAAAAGGGTTTCCGTGTGAAGAATCTGACCGGAGGCTATAAGACATATCAACTGAGTAATTATTCGCCTAAAAAAAAAGATAGTTTGACGCCAAACGCAGGTATTTCAGCAGCCCGTAAAGAAATCGCAGCAACGGGAGCACCGGCGGGAACTGACACTAGCAATGGTACTGGGACTAGCACTGCTGCAGCCAATACCAACACTACAGCTTTCGCATCCAACTCCAGCGCATCTGTATCCGCCACTTCCAACCAAGAATGGAATCTAACACCTGATTCCGTACTTGATGCTTGCGGCCTATGCTGCCCTGGGCCGTTGATCCAAGTCAAAATGAGCATGGACCCGCTCTTGGACGGCCAAGTCTTAAAGGTAACGGCTTCCGATCCTGGATTCTATGAAGATATCAAGGCATGGGCTCGTATGTCGAAGCACACGCTTTTGCAATTAACGAAGCTGCCTACGGGCATGATAGAAGCTTATCTGCGCAAAGGTATTCCTGCGGATTCCATACCAACAGGAGCACAACCTGTCCAAACTAGTAACGCAAGTACGATGGTTGTATTCAGCGGTGATTTGGATAAAGCGATCGCTTCCTTCATCATTGCCAACGGAGCAGCCTCCAGCGGCAAAAAAGTAACGATGTTCTTTACCTTCTGGGGCCTTAATATTATCCGCAAGGATGAAAAAGTACCTGTGAACAAGAATTTCATCGGCAAAATGTTCGGAGCGATGATGCCACGTGGCAGTCGGAAGCTAACACTTTCGAATATGAACATGATGGGTATGGGCTCCAAAATGATTCGCTCTGTAATGAAGAACAATAATGTCTCATCTTTGGAAGAATTGATTCAAATGGCTGTCGACCAAGGCGTCGAGATCGTTGCCTGCCAAATGTCTATGGATCTTATGGGCATCACCCGTGAAGAACTTATCGACGGCGTGGGAATTGGCGGCGTTGGGTATTACCTCGGTCAAGCCGATCAATCTAGTCATAATCTATTTATCTAAATACCTTAACACCGCAAAAAGACTCCTCTATTTATATAGAAGAGTCTTTTTTACTTATCAAATAAGAAGGTTAAGAAGCATTCTAGTCTCATTATATGGTCACCTGCCAAAATTGATAGGATACGGTTCACGATCCAGAAAAACGACATTTCTATTGTGTTAGTCGGCGTGGATCATTCCATCCTTCTGTACCATTGTCCATCACTCGCCGACGTTTCCATAATATAAGCCCCTTCCAAATCGGTTACAGCTTCGGGTAAGACAAGGCACTTACGAGGTTCATTATCCGGGTAAAGACGGAGCAAGAACTGTTCTCCCCCATCAGTTAAAATGCGGAAGGTGACATGTTCGGATACATCATTTTAATAGTCATGCAGTCATGAGGATAGCTGTAGTGATAAAGTTATGAATATTAAAAGAATTTTCTCTTTTGGTCCTCATATAAAAAATAGGGAATCCACTGCACTTTGGCTTGGAATTCCCTACTTTTCAAATTTAATTAGTTTCTTCTACAAGTGGAATTGTAACCGGATCTATGACATTAGTATAAGTGCCATTACCAAGCTGGGCCAATCCATTGTAACCCCAAGTCAGCAAGGTTCCCTCCTCGCTAACCGCACCGCCGCTCATATACCCTGCACTAATAGTGACGATGCGACTGCCAATATCGAGCTTAGACGCGATGGAACGCTCCGACTCGGTTCCGCCACCGAGCTGGCCCTCGTTGTTCGCTCCCCATATCCATACGGTTCCGTCGCTCTTCAGCGCCATACTATGCAAGGCGCCAGCGGATACGCTGATCACTGAACCCAGATCCACCGCTTGAGCGGGAGTATAATGATCTTCGGATGTCCCATCACCCAAGATCCCCTTGACGTTCGTTCCCCAGCTCCATACGGTTCCGTCCTTTTTCACTGCCATGCTGTGATAAAAGCCGGCAGATACGGATGAAACACCGCTTAATTCAGCAACCTGCACGGGAGTCGCGCGGTCAATCTTTGTGTTATCGCCGAGTTGACCATAAGCATTGACCCCCCATGCGTAAACCTGACCATCGCGACTAACCGCTAGATTATGAAAGGCTCCGGCCGAGATCGATACGATGGACTTCAAGCCTATAACCTGCACCGGTGATGCACTATCCTCGGTGGTCCCATCTCCAAGCTGCCCATATGCATTAAGTCCCCATGCCCACACCGTTCCATCGGACAATAACGCTATCGAATGCTGCTCACCCGCTTGAACCGCTACGACACGCGCTAATCCAGGCACTTGCTGCGGCATAAGCTGGGACTCCAACGTACCATTACCCAGCTGGCCCACATTATTGCCTCCCCATGTCCACACTGTTCCGTCCGTCGCGAGTGCGATGGAATGGTCTTGTCCAACGGATGCAGCGCTGATCTCCGGCAAACCAACCATTCGCACAGGCTTATTACGAGTGATGGTCGTGCTATCACCGAGCTGACCTTTCCTATTATTGCCCCAGGCCCATACGCTACCATCCGGCTGCACAGTTAATGTATGGAAGGAATTCCCGTTGCCCATGCTCATAACCGGACCAACCATACTTACATCATCAAGTGTACTAACCTTCAACTCGTTACTGATTGCTGATTTATTCCCCGCTTCGTCTATAGCTTGTACTAAAAAGGTGTACTCCTGTCCAGCCTTCAAGTTGACAGCCGTGTAGACTGTTGTGCTGACCGTTACTTCTGCCAACAGATTGGAGTCTTGATATAGAACATATTCCGCAACTCCGACATTATCCTCGGATGAACTCCATGCCAAGCTAATACTATTCGATGTTCGACCGATAAGACTTAGCTCGGGAGTACTCGGGGGTTCTTGATCGGCTAAAGGGAGTTCCTCTTCTTTCGTTGCCGGAGATTGTGCTTCCGCTGGAAGCGTATTTGCAATTAGAGGGAGACTTGTTTTGGACACAGGTCCAGATAAATTTACCGCTTGGACCGTGAATGTATAGCTCCTGTCGGAAGCTAATCCCTTCACCGTATACTCCGTTAATCCGCCTGAATCAAAGGTGTAGACCACATCGGTCACGCTGGAATTGGTCTGCTCCACTAGGCTTACCTTATTACTCAGATCGAAGTAAGAGCTTCCTACTACGGCATCCCAGCTAAGGCCGATGCTTGTGGAGGTTGTGCCGCTAACTGCCAAATTTGCCGGTGCAGCCAAGAGCTTTACCTCTTCAATAGCACGTCCTTTTGCATACCCCGCAGACGATGGGAATGGAATGACGAATGAAAATATAAGAACTAACGCCAACAATAAACTCAATCTTTTTATCGAAACTAGCTTCCTTGCCATATTTAATCACTTCCTATCAAACAAAATGGAGGGTTTCAACCCCAAATCTTGAATTACTTAATTTCAATTCCAGCGCTCGCATAACCTGTTAGTGTATTTATCAAGCTTAGACCGGAAGCCGTCGAAGAGAACACTAACATTAAGCGATCGCCAGCCTGAACAGAAGTATTTAATCCTGTGCTTAATCCGTTACTAGTAGATCCGATTGATATTATTCCTGTGAAAGCAGACGCCAAGGATACTGCTGCACCACTAATAGGAGTAAAACTGTTGCTGTCTCTATCCGCTTTATACATTTGTGCTTGAATGTTTACGGTTGTGCCTACTAAAGTCATAGCTACAGTTGTGCTGAAGAAAGCATATATTGAAGTGATCGTACCATCACGTGGAACTATAAACGCCTGATTGTATGGATCTTTTGTAGGATCAGAGCCATTACTTCTGGTTAAATCTATTTTTCCACCTACTATACTAGCTCCTGAGTACGAATTGCCAAATCCGAGCATCGCCACTGTGTTGGTTAATCCTCCGAGGGCTGTCGTTATGGTTATTGGTGCGCCTGAAGAGAATGGAATTATTGTTGATGCGCCAGATGCCCCGGTTGCTCCCTGTGCGCCCGTAGGTCCCGTCGCTCCGGTTACACCTTGTATGCCTTGGACTCCCTGCGGCCCAGTCGCTCCGGTTGGTCCAGTCGCGCCAGTTGCTCCAGCTGCTCCCGTTGCTCCCGTTGCTCCAGTCGCGCCGACCGCACCTGTT
>NZ_NFVA01000027.1 GCF_002264395.1 Paenibacillus sp. VTT E-133291 | reverse complement strand
TTTCCTTCGGAAAGCTTTCAGGCGAACGCTCCGCTCCTACAGTTCCAAAATTCCCTCCGTTACTTTTCACCATATTTATTGGGGGAAGTCTAAAAAACATTCACGATTATATGTAGAATCATGTCTCTGCCTAAGAACCGTAATTCAATTCCACTAGCGTTGCATTAAGCTTCACATCATACGAACAAAGGGAGGTTTTCCCTAATCTAATCATTTAATCGAGGTATATATTATGTTCATACGAAGATACCAAAGTACTCATCATTCTGTAATCTTAACATCAAACCAAACACTAAACCTAATATACGAGTCCTCTAATGTGGCTTCGTATTTCAGATCATTTTTAGCTAGAATCTCCGCGACGATAGACAGGCCAAGTCCAGTACCGGAGATTTCTTTATTCCGAGACTCCTCGATCACATAGAACGGGTCCCAGATATACGCTAGATGCTTCTCTTTTAGGCGCGTGGTTTTATTTGTAATGGTGAATTTCAGGGTATCGTGGCTATCATTCGCTAGCGATATTCCAAAAACATTCTCTTCCCCATATTTAATGGCATTACTAATTAAGTTGTTGAATATAATTTCTATTTGGCTGATATCCTCTTCAACGATGGATCGATTAACCGCATGGAAGTCGCTCTGTAAAATCAGATTTTTATTTTTGAGCGTAATATTATATTGTGAGATCACTTTGAGCAGAAGCTCTTTAAGATCGAATCTTTCTTTATGGACTTCGTTCTTTTGGATTTTGGACAGTTTAATTAAGTAATCCACCATATCCGACGTATATTCCACCTGCTCCAAAATGATATCCGTATACGTACCATCATCCAAATCGTCTTGAATGCCAATGGTATACGCTTGAATTAGGGATAACGGTGTCTTCACTTCATGTGAAATGCTTGAGATCAGTGTGTTTAAGCTTTGATTTTTCTGTTCCAGCTCTGCATGGGCACTTTTCAGGCGCTGGCTCATCTGGTTAATGCTTTTGGATAATTCTTCGATTTCATCCCCCGTTTTAATCGTCACCTGTTTAAATTCAAGATTGGAGATATCCTTCGCGACATCCTGTAGCTTCTCTAATGGGGTAATAATCTTTTTTGAAAAAAATGCCACTAACAGCAAGCTGATAATAATCCCCAAAAGAATGGAATAGAAGCTGAATTGATTTACGATATTTAAAGCATCGGTATTGTGCACAACCACAGTGCCGATGAGAATCAAACTGCCATCCTGCTCGTATATTTTCGTTAACAGGCTGGATTTCAATTTCCCCTGATTAAATAAAAGATTCACCGTATTTCCTTCGTTTACCTTTTGCAAAACTTTTTCTGTAATCCAAAACTTATTGAGTGCCACCTTATCTTTAAACAACGCAAATTGAATGTTCTCGTTAATTGCTGTCACGCTTCCTCTGTTCTCAACCCTCACAATCGTTACATTGTTATTGTTCTCGATCGCTGTTTCATTGTCCTTGAGCTGATCCAGACTGAGATCCTTTACTTCTTCATAAATAGCGTTAATCTTGGTTTTCATTTTATAAAGATAATAATCGGACGAGAAAAAATTGTGCAATAAATAAGATGTTCCAAATACAATCAGCAGAATAATACTTACCATAATCAATAACTTGGTGCTTATTTTATTGATTTTTATCATGGAAGCTGTACCCCATTCCCCTGTGTGTGATTACGTGGTCAGCCCCAATCTTATCGCGCAATCTCTTAATATGTGTATCCACGGTTCTTTCTTCGCCAAGGTAGTCCATCCCCCAAACGGAAGATATCAAAGCATCTCTAGACAAAATCCGGCCTTTATTCTCATAGAGGAAGGTTAGCAATTCAAATTCTTTTTTATAAAGGGACAGCTCCTCCCCCTGCTTGTACACTTTCTTCCGCTCAAAATCAATTTCTAAATCCCGTATAGCAGCCACTTTTTCGGTACCCAGCATTTTTTTGATTCTCAGCATTAAAATCCGTGGGTCGAATGGTTTTCTTATATATTCATCTGCACCGATATCTAAAGCGCTAAATTCATCGTCATGGGAAGATCGGGCGGTCAGCATCACCACTTTAGCTAAACTAACCTGCCTGATTTCATTACACACCTCAATCCCGCTTCGCTTCGGCATCATCCAATCCAATACCACAAGATCGATCTTATTCGAAAAAAAGAGCTCTAGCGCCTCCTCCCCATCTGCAGCTACCCAAACGTTATAGCCCTCTTTTTCAAAATAAGTCTTCAAGATATGGGTCATATGTTTCTCATCATCGGCAATTAGAATGTTCAATTAGCATCATTTACTCCTTTCCTTCAAGTCCTTTCTTCAATACTTCCCAAATCGGGTTATGATCTACTGCTGTTCGAGGGGGCTGTTCACCTTTCTCTATCGCTTGCCAATATTCCCAAGTTGGGGGCTGATTGCCCAGTTCATAATCCATTCCGTCCCATGTATCCTCTCGGAAGGCATAAAACGCCCAGTGCCAGCCAAAGTCATCAAAAATCGAGATTAAATCAGCCATGTATTGATCTGCACCTTTTACTAACCGATTCGTTCCAAACTCTTCGGCAACAATCCGATTTGCGGGAATATTATGTTCCTTTGCCCACTGCGCAACAGGTTCCAGAAATTCCTTTAAGGTCTCTTTATTAAATGCTTTTTCCGTTTTATTGTCTCCGACTTTTATCGTTCCAGGATATTCATAGGTTAACCCTTTTTTCTTATTCTGACTGGTTAGCTCGTAAGGCTCGTACATATGAAAAGCATACAACACATTCTCGTCTTCGATAGGTTTCAAATATTTAAAGGCCCACGGTGTAGCATACAGACCAGAATTGACGATAATAGGTGTCTTGGTATCCACAGTACGAATAGCGGTCACAATTGTCTCATATAAAAGATTTAAATCCGCAGGCGTATTCTCGACTGAGCTATACCATTCGTTGTAATCCTGAGTCCAGAAGTCATGAAATCCAGTCGCCGTCTCCGGATGTGGCTCATTAATCAAGTTATAACCGATTACCGCAGGATGATCCTTCAATCGACTTGCCAGATCCCTCCAAAACACTGCCGCTTGTTCATGATAACTGAAATCCTTCCATATCCGATCATCATTCTCATAATTGTTGAACTGCCTCCAGCGATCTCCGGGGAGACTTAAGACAGTCAGCACTACTTTGGAGCCCCGAGCCTCCGCTGCATCTAAGTCCGCTTTTAACTCGGCAAAATCCGCCTCAACCATCCCTTCATACTTATCTGCATTCCCTATTAGAAAATCTTTATCCGGGTTCGCATCCAGTTTGTCATTGAACAGGAAATCCCTGTCTTTTGCCCATTTATCTGGTGCAAGTCGAATGAACTCAATGTTTTGCTCTTTGGCAGCATCATAGTTTTCCGGTAAAGATTTTGAATTCATGAAATTGGCTCCTTTTCTCTGGTCCTCCCAGAAGGCCATCTTCTCATTCCTTTCGGTCTTCTCTTCCTTCTTCTCTTCTATCTTCAGTTCTTGATTAGCTTGCGGTGTTACAGAACTACATCCTACAACCAACAATAAGATCAACACGATAAAACCTTTAGCTTTCTTCATTCTCTCACCTCATAACCTATCGTAGTCAATCTCTGTTACAAGAGTGTCACAAGGGGTGGAAATCGTTTAAAAGCAAAAGCTCAACCAATAGTACTGGCTGAGCTTCTGTTCATTCGCCAAACAATAAATCTAATATCCGCTCATCTGCCTTTCGGTTCTTCCCTTTATAAGGATAACAGTGAATATGAATTGCTGGATTGAAATTGATCTCAATAACGCTGTAATTGGTATCGGTCGCTTCTTCCTGCATATCATCGATCATCATATCCACTCCACAAATCGTGGCCCCCGCAGCTTTAGCTGATTGAATGGCTAGTTCTTTATAGCTGTGTGGAATCTCATCTGTAAAGTCTAGGCTATCTCCACCAGTACTAATATTTGAATTCTCCCGTAAAAAAATGGTCTCATTCAATGAAGGAACATCGCTCCAAGCCAGCGCGTGATTCTTCAAGAACATCGTCTCTGCTTCGCCGATCTGAATTTTCTCAAGCGGAGTTTTGTAGCCACGACCTCTTAGCGGATCCTTATTCTTTTCGTGGACCAGCTCTTCAATCGTATGTACATCATCACCGACCACATTCGCCGGAACCCGGTGCAATACTCCGACTACTTCATCACCCATGACTAGAAAACGATATTCTTTCCCCGTCATAAATTCCTCAAGCAGTACTGTCCGATCATGCTCGAAGGCGATAGTGAAGGCTTTTTGATAGTCTTCTTTGGAGAACTCATCTGTAAAAATAGTAATGCCGAGTCCAAAATTCGTTGATTTGGGTTTGATCACAATTGGCTTATTACGATAAGTGTCATAGGCATTCATTGCCGCTTTCAAATCTCCAAAAGCCTCGCCTGAGGGAACACGAATGCCTTGCTGTTTGAGAACTTCCTTCGTAACAATTTTATTCTCCATAATTAGTACCGTGCTGTAAGAATCCAGGGATGTCTTCGTAGCCTGCTTAACGTATTCTTTATGATCGCCTTTCGTAAGTACAACGAAGTTCTCTTCCCGATCGAGCAATCGAAACTTAATCCCACGTTTAACCGCCGCCTTCAGTAGAAGCTGTGTAGATAGCTCCAAATCCTCATATCCTACAAATCGGTATCCATTCGCAAGACTTTCCTTAGCATATCGTTTGGCTTTATTCAGATGATATTTAATAAAAGAGGATTGTTGAACTTCCGACTTCACAATCCCTGCAAAGCTCTGATCTGGATTTAGAATCTTATCCTTAGCTCCGTTCAGAACGTTCGAGAGCTGTTTATCCTCTGGGTTCAATAGCTGAATCATATCCTGCATTTCTTGTATACAAATTAAAGCCTTCTGTTCCATTGTCCCGCAAGAATTTCCGTAATCATGCAAACAGCCTTTGATCCCCTCCATGATCAATTGATCATGATTAAAATTCGCCATCTTCTGATCCTCTACTCCGAACGGTTCGTCCTCTTTCAATAACATATACAGGATAAACAGATGAATGAAAGTCATTGATTCTTTGCTAATTCCTATTTTATAGAGTGGATTGAGATCAATAAAACGAAGCTCCAAATAGGCTATCCCATCCTGCAGCAGCTCCTCTAACGGATGTTTACCTCTTGCCGTCTTCACTCTAACCGGGCTATAGAACTCTTTTACACTTAATAATTCTTCCGATTCAATCAACGCTTGTAAATCATGTACATATTCCGTAAGCGAGTCAAAAGACACATAGAGAGGCTTTTCATTCCGATACCCGCATTCGCTATTACGCAGTGAATTCATATTCAGATAATAGAAGCTTTTGTCATCATCTGATTCACCACGTGCCACACATTGCTCCATATAAGTCTTATCAAAAACAGGACTAGCACCTGTTAAATAAATTAGAAGCCAGCGGTATCGCAATAGGTTGCGGGCTATTTTTAAATAGGTAGCATCTTTGAAATCTTTAAAGCTCTCTTGTGGGTCTGCGATATCATGAAGCTTTTTTAGAAATTGTTCATCAAAAGAGAAATTATAATGGATCCCGCTCAGCAATTGTCTTTTGCGGCCATACTTATCGGCTAGCTGATGTCTATATTCGTCCTCTACCGGATTACCCATTTTGGCAATAGGAATGTCCTTATCCTTCGGTAGCATGGGAGGATTACTACTTGGCCATAGATATTCTTCATTAAGCTCTATCGACACAATATCCTGCAGCGCCTCCAGAAAGTTATAAGTCTCTTCAATAGAATCAAAAGAGGGTGTCACCATTTCAACCTGACTCTCTGAGAAATCCGTTTGAATATAGGGGTTCTCCAGCTTGTTTCCAAAGGCTTTTGGATGTGGTGTCAGCGCAAGTCTTCCCTCTGGATCCACTCTGACATTTTCTTTTTCCAGTCCAAATTCGCCGTGAAAAACCTCCTTATTCAAATGATTATCCTTTAGAAGCTGTATGAATTTACGATTTAATAAAGCCATTCCTACGCTCATCCTTTGCTTAGTAGTTTGCCTGCTGTTTATTCATTCTGAACAAAGATCTTCTAAACCAGAACACAAGAATAACACCCTTGAACACACTGCTTAACGCAATCGACATCCACACCCCATTCAAGCCAAAAGGCTCGGATAAGAGTAAGGCTAGTGGAATTCGGAGTGCAGTAAATGAAATACTAAAGATCGGTGGGATATGGGT
Organism: Paenibacillus sp. VTT E-133291; assembly: GCF_002264395.1. Taxonomy (GTDB): domain Bacteria; phylum Bacillota; class Bacilli; order Paenibacillales; family Paenibacillaceae; genus Paenibacillus_AQ; species Paenibacillus_AQ nitricinens. The sequence goes on along the minus strand of NZ_NFVA01000027.1, from coordinate 65,843 downwards.
TTGACCCATGCCGTTAAAAGCACCTACTGTCATCAATTCCAGACACATGAATAATTGTGAGTAACCGATGATCCGCATATAATCTGCACCCAATTCCAAACTTGTCTGGTCTGATAAAAACAATGAAAATAGCTGCTGCGGGAACGCAATAAATAGAAGCGACACGATCACGCCAAAAATGGAGGTTAAAATTAAGGCCTGACGATACCCCTGCCCGATACGGTCGAAGCGGCGTGCTCCATAATTTTGACCAAAAAAGGCAGCAATAGCTCCCTGTAGTCCGCCAATGGTCATATAGGAAATGGATTCAATTTGGATTCCTACTTTTTGAACCGCAATAGCATCCGCTCCAAATCGTACAATGATCTTGGCAATGATGATCGATATGATCGTAAAGGTAACCCGTTGGATCGTTATTGGAAGCCCCATGCGGATGACTTCTTTCATTTGACGACTGTCCCACGAAGTGGTGTTTGAGATGATTTCTGACTTTCTTGTCTTCATGATAAAAAGAGCCGTAACCAAAATGTTCGCCGTTAATGTTGCAATAGCCGCCCCCGCTACTCCCCAGCCCTCAAAACTGCCCCAGCCAAAAATCAAAAGTGGATCAAGGACAATATTAACCATAAGACCAATCGAGAAGATCTGAAACGGTTGTTTACTATTTCCCATAGCGTTTAAGAGAGTTGCGAATAACGTATTCACGATGGAAAATACCGTTCCAGAGATCGAGATCATTAAAAATTGTCGTGCCATCCGTTCAACGTCATCACTTCCGAGATCAAAAAAGCCAATCAACTGATTCTTGGTTAGCAGCACTAACCCCATATAGAGAAGTCCTAATAAAGTAGACATCATAAATCCGTTCTTTATATAAGATTTAGCCTTATCTATCTGACCAGATCCCATACAATGCGCCACCTTAATCCCTGTACCGATTGTAACCATGGTCGATAAAGCAATCGCTAGATTAATGAAAAAACTCGCCGTGCCAATCGCAGCAACAGGACCACTCCCTAATCTTCCAACCCAAATCATATCGACTAGACCATAAGTAGTAGAGATGAAATTCGTCGCAATAATGGGAAGCGTTAATTTCATTAAGGTAGGCATTATAGGACCCTGAGTCAAATCGTTTGTGTCCTTCAAGTCTAATTACACCTTCTTCATTTAAATATCAAATTCATTATATAACCGCACACTTATATAATCAATTGATTATATTTAAACATTATTTTGAGTTCGGATTTTTCGGTGAAATGGCTATTGAAAAGAACAAGGAGTTCGTTTACAATAAAACCAACAAGTAGTTCTATATTTATAGAACAATAAGAAAGTTCAGTATTTCACTGAAAGAATGGAGCAGCTCATGGATTATAAAGTAGAAGTTGATTTTGCACCCATGTATGAATGTGTTAGTAGTATGACTGCCTTTCTAAGCAAGCAGAACCATACTGCCATGGATTCCGGTAAGCTCTGGGTACGCGATGTTCAGGCAAGATTCGCACCCATGCTCCTTCGTAAAATGCAAGAGGTCGTTAAAAAACTTGATGATTTCAGTTTGGCCCCCTATATTTGGTCTTGTCCGGGCGAGCGTTCGGTAGAGGGCTTTTTGGTCTGGTTCGATGCTTTAACATCTGGAGAGCTATATGAAATTTCCGGACGTTTCGGCCAATCAGTTCCCTCCAATCTTGCGGAGCTTAGGGATACTGCTTCTGATATCCTGCGCGAATGGAACGCGGGATACTTCAGTGGAATCGACCCTAATATCATCAAAGGGCTTGAGCAGGAAGCCGAATCAAGACGCGCGATGCTAAGCGGCAATAATGACATGGAAGTGTTTGAAGCAGCTACCGCTGGCATGCGCCTTTATCCAAACGAACATCTGAAGCAGGTCATTATCATCCCGCAATATCATGCGCGTCCACTGGTTACCACCTCTATGTATGATGAATTCGTGTTCACTAGCTACTCTTGTGATGTTCTCCCTCCGGAAGCCGGACGGCCTGCTCCTGCACTACTCCGCCTTACTCGAGCATTGTCGGATGAGACCCGGCTGTATATCCTTCGTTTACTCACAGGGAAACAGCTCAATTTCACAGAAATCGTACGTGAAGTAGGACTTTCCAAAAGCACAATCCACTACCATCTTATCGCGCTGCGCGCAGCTGGGCTGGTCATTGTCCATACCCATGCTAGAAGCGCTTCGTACAGCCTACGATTAGAAGCCTTAAATGGACTGCCCCAGCAGATTGGGACGTATCTGGAGAGTTAAAAAGGAGCTACCAAGCTATGATAAAACGCAGCTATTATGGTCTTCTCTCGACCATTACTTTAAGCGCTTTTGGGGATGCCTTTGGCTTGCTGGCTATGGAATGGCTCGTCTATGAGCTAACCGGTTCTAAGCTAGCGATGGGAGCACTCGCGCTCAGCTCTGGCATACCTGAGCTACTGTTGCGCTTGCTCGGTTCACCGTTGTCCGATCGGCTGCACCGGGTCCGTTTTATGGCCTGCTTGGCAGCCATTCGCTTGCTGGCTATAGCCCTGCCACTTGGCATGGGTCTAGCGGGTCAGCTGCAGCTGTGGCATCTGTTTGTCGCTGCCGGACTAAGCGGTGCCTGCGCCGCACTGTTCATGCCAACAGCGATGGCTGTGATTCCCGGCGTTGCTGACAGCCGGAAGCTGGTGCGGGCTTTTGCTATCATTGATGGCAGTAAAAGCGCAGCAGTGTTACTGGGACCTGCCTTAGCTGGAGCGTTGACCGCTGCCAGTGGAGCGCTGCCAGCCCTTAGCATCAACATGTTATGTTACGTAGCCGCCATAACTACCCTGCTATGTTTACAAAAGCTACCAAAACCTTCTCCAGCCCCAGGTCGTTTCTCCATCACTATTTACGTTCGCGAGATAGCCGAGGGCTTTACCTTCTATAAACAATTTCCTGCAATGCTTACGATTATGATCATGGCCTCCATCAGTAATTTAAGCTCAATTGCCGTCTGGACGATGATGGTGCCTTTTGTACGCGAAGTGCTCCACCGCGATGCGGCAACGATGGGCACGCTAAGTACGGTTTTAGCGCTGGGAACCTTAGTCGGGCTAAGTGTGATTTCCATGATCGGGGAGATAAAAAAAAGGCGGTTTGTCATGCTTGGCAGTCTGGGGACCATAGGTTTAGTGACTACCTTATGGGGGTTATTCCCTAATTTCCCTTTTGCTCTCGCCGCCGTATTTGCTACTGGAGCGTTAGCTCCCTTCTTCGGTTCCTTAAGCTCGTCTCTCCATGGACGTCTAGTTCCGAGCAATCTGCAAGGAAGGGTCAATTCTATTCGCTTTCTGATCGGTGGCGGCTTGCAGCCTTTTGGTGCTTTTGCCGGTGGAGCGATTGCCGAGCATTATGGGGTACCTGTGCTTTTTATAATCGCCGGACTGCTTCCAATGCTCTGTGCTAGCGCAGCCTTGCTACTCCCCGGACTCAAAGCACTGGATGGGGACCTTTCCACCCTTGAGTCCACCCATAGGCGACCCGTTGTGGAAGTTCCGTCACAAGGAGTTATAGCTGAACGATAAGTGGGGATATGCAGAAGAGTTCCCTGATTCTAATAGAAAACTACCGCTGTTTATTTTAATTTTTTCACAATAGACTACCCTCTGTCGTTAAAGGCGGCGGATGGCAGTCTGTTTTTTTATAGTCTTGTTAACGTTCCATTCACACTACTCTGATAATCTCTATAAGCGTTAGGTGGATGATCATCCAAGCCCAATAATTGATGATGCGGAGGATAATAATGTTAACATCTATAAAAAAAAGACTGATCGTTGGTCTAACCCTATTGGCTGTGATTAGTGCCGGATTAGGAGCAAGTCTGGTGTTGCCCGGAAAACAGGCATCGGCCGAGGCCAAGACGGATCAAACCGTGCTACCTATAGCTCAGACTGAAGCACCCGCCAATCTTGATGATACCGCTAGTCTGACTACCTTCGTTGATGGCATTATGGAAAAAGATATGAATCGGCTGCAAATTCCGGGAGCGGTCATCTCGATCGTAAAGGATAACAAAATTATTTTGGCCAAAGGTTATGGCAGTTCCAATCTGGAAGAAACGGCACCGGTTGATCCGACAACCAGCATGTTTCGAATCGCTTCGACGACAAAGCTATTCACCTGGACAGCGGTAATGCAACTGGTCGAGCAAGGTAAAATTAATCTGGACACGGATATTAATACCTACCTGAAATCAGTAAAGATCCCTGCTACTTATCCTGAGCCGATTACTATGCGCCATTTGATGACACATACAGCAGGGTTCGAAGAAGGTGGAGTTGGTTATCAAATCACTACAGACCCTGCCAAATTGCCGGGGTCAATCTCGGAAACACTCAATAAGCATATGCTGTCACGAGTAAGACCACCCGGACAGATAAGTTCTTATTCGAACTACGGTGCTACACTCGCAGGTCTAATTGTAGAGGAAGTTAGCGGTGTTCCTTACAATGATTATATAAAGAAATATATTTTTGATCCGCTCGACATGAAATATTCGACTGTAGTAGAACCTTTGCCGGAGTCATTCATGCCCAACAAAGTTGTCGGGTACAACAGCGAGAACGGTAGTTTTATTCCAGGCACACCTACCTTCGAGGGAGGGTTTCGTCCTGCCGGCTCGGGTACAGTATCAGCAGTAGATATGGCGCATTTCATGATCGCCCATCTGCAGAACGGCAACTATGGTGACCAGCAGATTCTGAGACCCGAGACGGCAGAACTAATGCATTCAACGGCGTTTCAATTTGATAAACGTCTGCCGGGAGTGGATCTTGGGTTCGCAGAGAAACAAATCAATGGGCTCACGCTGATCACTCATGGTGGTTCTGACCCCATGTTTAATACGGGATTGTATCTTGTGCCTGCCAAGCATGTAGGCATCTTTGTATCCTACAGCGGCGGTGAGGGCGGTGATTCCGCATCAGACCTCATCCAAGCCTTTTTCAACCGCTACTACCCTGCTCCTCATGGGAGTCAGCCTGAATTCATCGCTTCTGATGAATCTATTCAGAAATTCGCAGGATCCTATCAATTTACCCGCAGAAACATCAGTGATATTGATAAGTTTTTCAATTTTTTCGCTCAGCTGAATGTCTCGGTTGAGGATAATAAGCTATCCTTGGGAAGTGGTAGTGAACAACAATTGTACAGAGAAGTCGGTCCGAATATGTTCCAACTCGAGGGAGGTGCCGAACAAATTGCCTTCCGCACGAATGAGTCCGGTAAGGTTACACATATGATCTTAGGGATGGTACCAGATATGCCGCTGGAGCGTACGCCTCTCTTGGATCAGAATAAATTTTGGCTTATCGTACTAGGGTTCTCTGGGTTTATTTTTATCACTGCATTGCTCGGACTAATCTTTTCCAGACGCAAGATCAAGGCGATGACGCCACCGGAAAAATGGGCCATCCGACTGTCTACGGGAACTGCTGGTTGGGCGCTGCTATCTTTCGTCACGATATTCATGGTGGTTATGTCCATGGACACGATGCAGAAGTACAGCGGTATCAGTCTTTCGCTTTCTCTCAGTTTAGTTATGCCAATCATTTTGGTGGGTCTGACTTTAGCTCTGTTAATCTCGGCTATACTGGTTTGGAAGAATAAGTACTGGACAGCTTTCAAGCGGGTGCATTATACGTTAGTGACGCTTTCTGCTGTGGCAATGACTCTGTTCTTCTACTATTGGAATCTGTTGGGTTGGCAGTTCGGATAACACCATTACTTGCTAAGAACAATTCAGATATAATGAAAGCTTAATAGAGGAGGAAAATCGTGGCTACTATACTTATCGCTGATGATGATGATAACATCCGAAAGCTAATGTCTTTATTTTTGCGAAAAGAAGGTTTTGAACTCAAAGAAGCCAGGGATGGTACCAAAGCTCTGTCCATTATACAGAATTCGCGTGTCGATCTCGTCATTCTAGATATTATGATGCCAGGACTTAATGGTTGGGATCTGTGCAGAGAAATCAGGCGCTGGGATGCCAACATCCCCCTCCTCATGGTGACAGCTAAAGCGGAATCCGTACACAAAGTGAAAGGTTTTCAGCTTGGTACGGATGACTATCTAACAAAACCATTTGATCCACTTGAACTGGTAATGCGAGTAAAAGCTTTGCTTAAACGCTCGCTGGTCGTTACTTCCCAGTCTGTGGAGTTGGGCAATGTGGTTCTCAACCGCCGAACTTTTCAGGTCACGCGTGGTGAAGAACCAGTCACAATTCCTTTGAAGGAATTTGAGCTGCTGTTTCTGCTGGCCAGCCATCCTGGGCAAATCTTCACAAGAGAACAGTTGATCCTTCAGGTCTGGGGATTAAATTATGAAGGAGACGGCCGGACTGTAGATGTGCACATAAGTCGGTTGAGGGAGAAATTCAGCGGCAAGGGCGAGCAATTTCAAATCGAAACGGCCCGCGGTCTGGGATACCGGCTGATCCTTACGCCATGATCAAGACGTTGTATGTACGAGTCATTCTCACGTTTCTAGGCATCATTATCTTTAGTCTAATCTGTTCCTTTTTCATTGGTTTGTATGTCTTTCAGAAACAAATAACTTATGAGGGACAGAATGAAATGATCGTAGTAGGAAAAGAGATCATTCACCGCTATGATGACGCCAAACCTAAAGATACGGACGAGTTCCTGAATAGTATGGTTAAGGTATCTGCATACCCTATCCACCTGTACAATCATGCCGGGGAACATACCTTTTATGGGCTCAAGGGTAGTCCAGCTGTCATGGTCCCCCCCGATGCTGTCAAACAAGTCCTACAAGGAAAGCTCTACCGATCCTCCGCGGACGATAAGGATATTTTTATCGGGATGCCCTTTATGTTGGACGGGGAGTGGCGTGCGATGTTCTTGCAGTATTCTGCTGAGAACGAAAATATCGTCAATCGAATGATGCTATTTGTGCTTTTGCTCGTGCTTTTACTGGGTAGTGTATGTATTCTTATTGCCGCCAGATATTTGGTGGAGCCGATCAAAGCACTGACGAATGCGACCAAAAGGCTGGGCAAGGGTGATTTCGGGGTGGAGCTTAAAGTGAACCGAATAGATGAAATCGGGGAATTGACACAGAGCTATGTGGAGATGGCAAGGGAGCTGAAGCAGTTGGAACAGATGAGGCAGGATTTCGTATCCAACGTTTCTCATGAAATCCAGACACCGCTTACGTCCATTTCCGGCTTTGCCAAGGCGCTACTGAACCATGATTTAATCGTGGAGGAGGAACGCAGCGAGTATCTTGATATCATCATTGCGGAGAGTGAGCGCCTATCGAGGCTAAGTGATAATTTACTGAAGCTCGCTTCCCTGGATTCTGAACATCATCCCTTCAACGCAAGTCCCTTCAATCTTGACGAGCAGATTAGAACCATCGTTGTGACCTGTGAGCCCCAATGGTCAGCCAAAGGCATTGTTATCGACCTTGAACTGCCGGAAGCGATCAAGATTAAGGGTGATGAAGATCAACTGAAGCAAGTATGGATGAATTTGCTCAGCAACAGCATCAAATTCACACCGGAAGGCGGGAATATTCGCATCAGTATAGATAGTCGTGCAGCAGAAGTATCCGTCACCATCAGCGATAATGGAATCGGGATGTCCCCGGAAGAGTTCAAGGCTGTATTCCAAAGATTTTATAAAATAGACAAATCGCGGAACGGAAACAACAATGGCAATGGCCTCGGACTTGCGATCGTTAAAAAAATCGTCTCTCTGCATCAGGGAAGGATAGAGATAGATGGTGCGGTTGGAGAAGGAACGACGATTATCGTTAGTTTACCCGTCTCTCCGTCTGCTCCCAGCCGAAAGAGCCAAGAATAGCAACCCAAACGAGGCTCAATAAGCTAACATCTTTTAAATATCATAGAATCAAAAAACAGGCGATACCGGTAGACCGGAGCATCGCCTGTTTTTTTAAGGTTAGATCTAGGAGCATCGCTACTAGATCTGCAACTGATTGTAATATCTAATAGTGGCCAAAGCTCCAGCCACTAGGTACTGCCGCCCCCCTTTGGCTAAAAACCGAAGGAGGGTTCTTTGAGCCTTCCTTCGGTTTTGGGTTTGTGTTTTGGGGTTCGCGCTGATGGCAGCGGAGAGAACGGACTGATTGTGGAAAAGCGGAGCGTCCGCCAGTGCAATGCGCAGCACTTAAAACGCCAAATGCCCAATTCCAAAACCTAAGGCTCAATCAACCCATACTTCGTTTTTATCCGATCCAACTTTTCAATCATAGGGTTAGCAATGAAAAAGAGGAACACCACCGTCGAGATGGCATGCACCATATCAAACCAAAAGGCGGAAATATAAGTTGTCATCAAAGCCGACCATGAGAACTCAGACGTGAACATCATCAGCGAGCCTATATTGATAATGCCGCCATATACCAAGAACGTCGCTAGCCCTCCGAATATACAGAGAGACAGTTTGGTCTTTTTAAGCAGACCTTTCTTGAAGAAAATGCCCGCCAGGAAGCCAATGATGCCAAAACAAAACATTTGCCAAGGCGTCCATGGTCCCTGCCCAAAAAAGAAATTGGAGACAAAGCCCGCAACAGCACCGACCAGAAATCCTGCCTCAGCTCCCAAACTCACCCCTGCGATGATGACAATGGCAACAACCGGCTTAAACTGCGGCAACATGAAAAAGGCTGCGCGACCAGCAACAGCAATGGCTGCTAACACCGCTATGACGATGAGTTCCCTCGCCTGAGGCTTCCGATTCTCGAACACTAGCGCAAACGGAATCATCGTATAGAGGACGATCAATAGGCTGATAAAGTAATATTTGCGATCGTCTAGGACAAAAATACCTAACAAAATTGTAGCTGGAATAACTATAAAGATTAGTAGTGCTGCTAATAAAGTTCGACGACTCAAACGACGACCCGTTACCTGCTTCGTTGACATAAATCAATCACACCCTCTATCGTAACTCCCTCGCTCCATACATGACGCGCCATCCGATTGGCGGCAGTCGTATAGAAGCTGTTTCCCGCAAAAAACTTCTGGGCTTCATTCGTAGTGATGATGCTTCCATCAAAAAACATCGCGCAGACCTCGGCGTACTTGGCACAAAATTCAACGTCATGCGAAACCATTACGATGGTAACACCTTCGGCATTAAGCTTCTGTAGAAATAAAGCTAATTTCTCTTTAAAAGGTCCATCCAGTCCCTTAGTCGGTTCATCCAGCAGCAGAATCTTCGGTTCTAACAAAAGCACTTTAGCCAGCGCCGCACGTTGCTGTTCTCCCCCGCTAAGATCATATGGATGCATCGAGAGAAGATGTTCCAGTTCTGCGAACTTAACCACGGCCTCAACTTTAGCCACCTTTTCTTCCTTCGTTAAAGGAAGCTGAGATAACATTTCGTATAAATCTAGTTCGACTGTTTTTTTCACAAATAACGTTTGCGGATTTTGCGGAAGGATGCCCAGATTGTTAGTAAACAATTCTTTGGCATTTATTTTCGCCGGGTTTTTCCCGCCGATTAGAACCTTCCCTCGATAGGGCTGAAGGATGCCGCTCATAAGTGACAGCGTCGATGTCTTCCCCGTTCCATTACCACCAACAATGCAATAGAACTGCCCTTGCTTTACTTCAAACGACAAATCTTTGATGATATCCGGTCCATTTTTATCATATTTAAACCATACATCCTTGAACTTTATGACTACAGGGCCGTCCACTTTCGAGCTTGACTGAGCTACTACCATCGTTGCAGGTGTCTTATCCTCTAGAAAAGCATCCAGCCATTGTCGTCCTTCCTTCACTGTAACAGGCCATGCTAAGTCATTCTCTACGCCTGCGTAAATTTGCATGGGTGAGGGCATGGACAGAAACATTGGATGGTTCAGCATGCTTAAAGCTTCGCCTACCTTTTGCGGGGTATCATCTGCAATCACAACGCCCTCATTCAGCACAATCAGCCGATCTGTGAGCGGAAGAACATCCTCTAGACGATGCTCGGTCATGATAACGGTGGTTCCAAGCTCGCGATTAATCTTTTTGACCGTCTCCAAAAAATCGGAAGCTGCGATAGGATCTAGCTGAGAGGTAGGCTCATCAAGGATTAGAACCGAAGGATGCATAGCCATAATCGCTGCTAAATTGAGTAGCTGCTTCTGGCCACCCGATAGCTCAGTCACACTTTTATGGAACCAGGTCTGAATTCCGAAAAAGCTCGCCATCTCAGCCACGCGCAAACGAATCGTAGAATTGTCATAACCTAAGCTTTCAAGACCAAAGGCCAACTCATGCCACACCTTGTCTGTCACAATTTGATTGTCCGGACTCTGGAGTACGTAACCGATTTCCGCTGCCTGTGTCCGTTGATCGATCTCCTCTACAGGTTGCCCCTTATAATAAATCACCCCTTGGCGTTTGCCATGTGGGCTTAGGATTGTTTTCAGTTGTCTTAGTAAGGTACTTTTGCCGCAGCCTGACTTTCCACAAACAGTAATAAAGTCTCCGCTTGCAATCTTAAGATTAACATTCGATAGAGCCATCTGCTCTTGTTCAGGAAAAGCAAAGCTTAGTTCTTCGATTCGATAGATTTCCATTTCATTGCCTCCACCATATTGATGAGCACAGGGATCATACATAGCGCAAAATAAGCGATATATACAAGGATACTAAAAGGTGTAATTGCGCTCGCTTTAATCGATGGATAATATCTCATCGTGTTCTCACCCATCGCTGCACCGACAGCTACTATCGCAATTAAGCCTGTCATGATCAAGAGGGCTACTTTGTCCCGGACATCTAAACGGAAGATCGAAAAGCTTGTACGTCCAGGCAATCCATATCCTCTTGACTTCATGGAATCCGCCGTCTCAATCGCATTTTCCAGGGCCCAGGTAGTCATTATCGATAGGATCGTTATCCCATTTCGCGCTCGCGCGAGGAGATTTCCCTGCGTGACATCCCGGCCTATACATTTTTGAGCATTCGAAATCACCTTGATTTGCGCTAAATATCTAGGAACAAAACGAAGCACCATCGAAAAAATCAACGACAGTGCCGGCAGTATTTTTCCGAATATATAAATAAACTTATCCGAGGTCATCACGGCGTTATAACAGGAGAACCATATGATTACCGTCACAAACATGCACGCCGCTGCTACGCCATAAAGAATCGATTCCTTCGTAATGGGGTTTCCATTGTTTAAATAGAACAAGATCGTTACCCCTTGATGATTAAAAACAGGGTTCATAATCGCCATAAATAGTAGAAAAGGAACCATGTACAGCAGATTAAATCGAACGGCTTTTTTTCCTTTTAACATAAAGGAGTAAACCACTGCACTGATCAGGGCAATCACCTGAAATATGGGATGCATGAACACCATGCTAAATAACAACACAACTACAAAATAAAGAAAATTCACAAACGGATGAAAGGTAGAAAAGCTATCCTTCATTATTTCTGTGCTCCTCCTGTGGCTACATAACCACCTACATCTCGACCTAGATCACAGGTGTATACCCATTCAACGACATCGCCATCCTTAAGCACATAACGACTACTGCCGTAGTTAGGGAACCAGCCATTTACTTTGTACATCCATCCACTAAGCTCTCCAGCATCAAATTCATAAAGATTATTTATGCCTTCAATATAATTACTGTTATAGATCGGAGTCATACTGAATTCCATATGGATTTTGTTCTTCTTCATTTCTCTTAGCAAAACATCAAACACAGACTCCCCTTCATAAAAGGTTAACTTCTGCGCTTTATAAATGATACCATCTGCCGGCAATACTTCAAGCTTATCCTCGTTGAAAATGTTCATATTATCTAAAATGGTAGCCGCCGAGACGGACAAGGTAGCCGTTAATTGCTTCCTCTTATCTACTGTTGCATTTTGCCATTCCACTGGCTTAGGTTTCCCACTCGGTACTGGATCCGTAAGAAATTTATCCTTTTTCGGTTCCTGCTTGGCTTCTGTTGCCGCTACTTTTGAATCCGGTTTGGTTACTGGTTTTGCCGTCGCTTTCGTTTCCGGAACGGACGTTTTAGCCGCTTTCGGTGTTGCGGTCGGCTTTTCAACCTCTGTACCCGCAGTTTCGGTTGGCGTTACCTCTTCAGTTGGCTTTACCGTTTCAATGGGCTTAGCTGTTTCACCTGGCGTAGCTGTAGGAGCTATCTCAGTTGTCTCGGCATCACTTGAGGCTGTAGGCTCTACTTCAACATTCTGATTGGAAGCCGTATTGGCTGATTCTACAACTTGTGACCCAACATTGTTACTCGCAACCTTGTTCGGGCTCTTCTGATAATTCCCACCCCAAAAGAAGGCAATCGCCAACACACCAATAATTAGCATCGCTGTTAGCCATTTTTTCTTGTTCATTTCTTAAGTTCCCCACCTTAAATAATAAGCAAGGGTATACACGCTACCCTTGCTTATCTCTTTAAATAAAGTTCTATTTAACGTCTGTCATGTCATAAAGACTCGTCTGACCCTTAACGAACCGATCATAAGCAACCAGTGCATACATCGCTTGATCCGTAGCCATAAGATCTACTTCTCCTGGTTTCGCGCCTCCGTTGCCTACTCCACCCTGCTTCACGTGATAAAAACCACCTTCAGCAGCAGCAAAGCCAAGCAACGCATCTACCGCTGAACGGCCATTTTTAATAAATCTGGAATCCTTATGCGGATCTATACCAAGTCCAGTTAAAGCTACAATAACCTGAGCAATGCTCTCGGAGTTCGTAGATTCCCAGCTTGCAAAGCCACCGTCTGCTGTTTGTGTTTTGGATAACCAAGCCAATCCACGATCTACAGCAGCCGTTACTTTGGCATTCGTTTTGTAATAAGGGGTTAAGCCTTGAATAACCATCCCAGTGATATCCGGATCGGCCGCAGTAGCATTACTGCCAAGTGCCCATCCCCCACCGTTGATCTCTCTGCCTAAAATATAATCAATAAGCTTCTCTCTAGTCGTCTGTGTCTTTACATCCTTAACCACTGGAATGTCGTAATGATTACTATCCAGTGCGATCAAGGCAAACACAGGTCCATTAATACCTTGCTTGATTACAGTATCAAAATCAGCGAGCGGCTCCAGTAGGTTATAACCCGCCACTTTATCAATATTTTTGCCGATTGAAGTTAATGCCAAAATAACTCTATCATATTCCGTATATTTTACGCTATGCAGCTTCCCAGCCTTTTCTTTAAGGGTTGCTTCTACATTCGCATAGTACTTAGCGTAATAACTATCTGGAACCTTCACACCAGAACGTGCCAGCCCGAACACTGTCCAATCGCCGCCAACCGAGGAGATGACAGGGTTTGTTACTGTTTTTTGCAAAAAGAATGCTGTGTTCTGAATATATGGACTAACTGCTTTGTCGCCACTCTTATAATCATGGGTTCTAGTAGCTACAACAGCTGCCATTTCTCTAGTTACAAGCTCTTTAGGTTTAAATTGATTATCATCACCTAACATTAGTCCAGTGGCAACAATAGTTTCCACATCTGCTTTAGCCCACGCGGATGCAGTTTTGATGTCTTTAATCGCTGTTCCTGGCTTCGTAGCTGGGATTGATAATGCTCTGACAATGATTGCTGCCATCTGCTCGCGAGTAATCTTGTCATTTGGCTTAAATTCATTATTAAAGCCTGTAATTAATCCTGCTTTATGAGCAGCATTCACATATGGATAGAACCAATCTGCCAGAGCTACATCCTTATAGGTAATTCCCTTATCACTCTTAATATCAAGTTCCAATGCAGAAACTAGGATCTTAGTAAACTCTGCTTTTGTAATGTAATCCTTCGGATTCACCTGACCATTGTTACCTTGGATGTACCCTTTTACTGTAGCTGTTTCAATCGCTGAGAACGCCCAGGATGAGATCTTATCGGCGTCTTTATACAGTTTTTTAATATCAGTAGGAGTTGCTGTTGGAGATGGACTCGCTGTCGGATTACCGTTACCTTCCGGAATAGTTACATCACCCGGAGCAGGAGTACCGCTAGGTTTAGGTGTTGGCTTTGGAGTCGGACTCGCTGTTGGTATCGGTGCATTTAGATCGGCACCCAAATTCGTAGTATAACGCCACTGAATTCTATCCCCAGCACTTAGGTTATATGAAGATGCACCATAATTAGGATAAACTCCGTTCACATTATACATCCAGCCACTACCGCTATCATGGTCAAATTCTCCATCACCAGCTATGGATTCAACATATACACTATTGTATATTTCTGTCCACTTAAATTTATAGATGATACCTTGGCTGTCAAGCACTCTCTTTAATACAGACCATACTGTGTCATTTGGTAGTAGCTCTACCTGTGCAGATGGAACAACATATCCCTTATTAATCGTAAGCTTATCCACGGATAGGGTTACATATGGCTTCGATGGAGTGGTTCCACCACCATTGCCGCCGCCATTTCCTTCACCATTGCCACTACCACCGTCGCCACCAGGTGTCTGAACTACACTGGATGTATAAGCAATGTAATCAGTGAAGTGATTGGTTTTTACGATTAAGTCATTTCCACTATCAAAGGCATACTCAGACTTGCCGCTCGCAATGCCTAAGTCATCACTTACAAATTTTTGAATCGCATGAGGTGTACCATTTTGAATATAAGCAGCATCTTTTCCTTTAAGGTCCTTAAAGGTTAATGTTATAAATTGACTAAATTCTACTCTTGCACTGCCACCCATGGAAAAAGCTTGAATAATGCTCTCCAGCTTCTTATCCTGGGAAATAATCTGGTTCAGACTATCTTTTAGTGCAGCTTCTGTGCCTGTTAAAGGTGACATTAGTTCAATCGTTGAGGCATCTCCACTTGTAACTTTTGCACCCTTAGGAATGACTACAGATACGTCACCTTTGTTAGCCTCTATCTGAGGAAGGTCGCTGTTACTAGGTAAACTAACACTAACTTTCGATTGTTGGTCTTTAGGAATAACTACCGTTATTTCCTTGTTGCTATCCCCGGTGCTGATCGGAACGATATAATCTTGAGCGTCATTTGGGATATCAACTTTTGGGTTATTACCAGACGGTAACGGAAGTTCTTTTGGACCCTCTGGTTGCCCAGGTCCCGGTCCTTCTGGTTGTTCCAATTTCACATCATTCATATCAAAGAGACGGTTACTATGATTGATCAGACGATCATAGGACACAAGTGCATACGTGCCTTGGTCCGTAGCCATTCCATTTACTGATCCTGTTAAGGTGTGCTTAAATCCACCATCAGGTGCAGCAAAGACAAGTAATGCATCAATAAGGGACTTGCCATTCTTGATAAACCTAACATCATTGTCCGGGTTAACACCTACGCTAGTTAAAGCAACAATAACTTGCGAGATGCTTTCACTGCTTGTGCTTCCCCAGCTTGTATAACTACCATCATTATTTTGATTACTCGATAACCATGCAATGGCCCGATCTACGGCAGCTTTTACATTAGAATCCTTTGCGTAATAAGGTGCAAGTGCTTGTATTGCCATAGCCGTCATATCGACATCGGCTTTCGCCGTACCTAATGCCCAACCACCGGCTTCTACTGTACCTTTTTTAATCTCATTATCTAAAATATACTGAATCAGGTTTTCTCTTGTGGTTTGAACTTTACCTGCTGGCGCTACTGGAATATCATAGTTATGACTATCTAGCGCAATTAGAGCAAATATAGGACCATTATTTCCTTGCTTCTGAATGTATTGATAATCAGCAAGCGTTTTTCTCAGATCATACCCCGCGACATTCGTGATATCTTTTCCAATAGAGGTAAGTCCTAAAATCAATCTGGAATACTCTGTACTTACAGTAGTATCGATTTTCCCATCCTTTATTAAGGCTGCTACTTTCGTAGCTATATTGTTGTAATAGAGATCATAATAAGCATTAGGCACATCGTAGTTTGCACGTGCTAAAGAAAGAATGGACCACTCTCCGAAATAAGTCGGATTCGTTACGGTTTTAACAAGATAGGCAAGGCTCTTATCCAAATGCTGCTTGGCTACATCTGGAGTCGGTACTTCCGGCTGCTCTAATTGAACATCATTCATGTCATAGAGACGGTTGCTATTATTGATCAGACGATCATAGGATACGAGTGCATATGTGCCTTGATCCGTAGCCATAGCGTCTACTTTTCCGGTGAGAATATGCTTGAATCCACCATCCGGCCCAGAGAAGCTAAGTAAAGCATCTATAAGTGAATTTCCTTCTTTAATAAACTTAGGGTCACTGTGCGGATCTACGCCTACGCCAGTTAAGGCAACAACAATCTGTGCGATGCTCTCACTGCTTGTGCTTCCCCAGCTTGTAAATCCACCTTGAGCATTTTGTACACTCGATAACCATGCAATCGCCCGATCCACGGCAGCTTTTACATTAGAATTCGTTGCGTAATAAGGCGCAAGTGCTTGCATCGCCATCCCGGTCATATCGACGTCTGCTTTGGTTACACCTAAAGCCCAGCCCCCGGCATCTGCTGCACCTTTTTTAACTTCTCTATCTAAGATGTACTGAACCAGGTTTTCTCTTGTGCTTTGATATATAACTCCCTTCTCATCAGGATCAGGGAATAATACTGGAATTTCGTAGTCATGACTATCTAGTGCAATCAGAGCAAATATGGGACCGTTGTTCCCTTGCTTCTGAATATATTGATAATCAGCGAGTGCATTTCTTAGATCATGACCTGCAACATTCGTGATATCTTTTCCGATAGAGGTCAGTCCTAGAATTGCTCTGGAATTCTCTGTGCTTTTATTGGCGTCGAGTTTTCCATCCTCTTTGATCATCGATGTTATTTTCGTAGCTACATTGTTGTAATAGAGATCATAATAACCACTTGGTACTTTATAGTTCGCACGTGCTAGAGAAAGAATCGACCATTCTCCGCTACCTGTTCCAAATGACGGATTCTTTACAGTGTTAACGATGTAAGCCAAGCTTTTATCTAACTGTTCTTTGGCAGTAATTTTATAAGTAACCTGATAGGTTACATTATCTGCTTTGTTCCCAGCGCCATCTACAGCCGTTACTGCGATTACGTTACTACCTGGGTTAAGAGAGGCTCTGTACTCACCATTAGTAGCTGACAGAACGACTTGGTTCAGCTTTACTACTGGGATAATGTCTTTATAGACATTGTCTGTAACCACTACTTTGAAGCTTAAATCTTTACTGGATACTTCTTGTTTATCTTGTATACCTTCTATTAATATCGTAGGCTTCTCTGTATCTGGCTCTTGTACTAACGCATTAATCTGCTCTACTAGAGCTTGATTAACCTCTGTTGTTACAACTGCACTATCGGCAATTGCTTCATTCGCATGAGCCGGGATTACGCTTGTAGAGAACGTCGTGATAAATACAGCTACAATGAGTAACCAAGCTAAAAACTTATTTTTCTTCATGTTTCCATAACCCTTCCCTTCTCTTCCTATAATAAAAAAACAGAATAAACTTTCCAAGCATAACGCCCTCGGCGTCCTTATAAGGACGTTATGCGTTTAGCGAGAAATATAAGACATAGAGTATAGGTGCTAAACTTATACTTTCTTATATTTTTAGCACTACAAAAAAACCACTCAACATAACGTCAAGAGGTTTAAGATAGTGAACCGCAATAATAGCAGGCATATACTATATCAAACACCCCTCTATCGCTCGTAGAGTTTAATGGTGTATCAGAAACAGGCAGATATTCTGGCTCAAGTATCATCACCCTTGCTACCTTCCCAGTTTCCCAGTGGTACCTTGCAAGGACTCCTCTTTCACAGCGGCGGGACCGCGCGGGACTCACACCCGCTTTCCATTTAACCAATCTATGATTGCATTTCCGAAACATTCATAATTGGCACCTATTGCTAATAATAATTTTTCATGCTCCATCATATCTAATATAGATGCTTTTGTCATGCAATATTTGTTTTTTGTATAACGAGTAGTTAGCGATAATCCTATTGAATATCAAATCATTTTAACCACAATATACTCTTTTTCTCTCAGCTCAAAGCCCTCCTCCAGTGACAAAGAGGCCAAATCAAAGATTCGATCATACTTTTTATTTCGTAGGAGCCCTTCTTCCTCAGCCCAACAAGTATAAAGCTCAAACTCGGCACCAGATACCCCATAATCTGTCATAAGCCTAAATAACTCCCGACAACACTTGAGTGAGGCATCATACGATCCTGGTAGCGTATCTTTTAGCTTAGGGGATACAGAGAAGCCGCCCCAATTCGGTGAAATCCGGTATACATATGGACTCCGAAAATGCTTGCGAATCTCATCGTTCCAATACCCAAGTTCCTCTATAAAAATACCCGCTGCATCTTCTTCCGAGTCGTATACAAGACAGTCCTCATCTCTTAAATGAGACAGATCTGCGATGTCATCTAAAGGAATTATGCCTTGCAGGCGTAAAGCCTCTCTTTGATTCTTATACTCTGGGGAATTTTTCACTTCATTATATGTCTTTGCTGACAGTACACTGCCTCTTTCTCCTAACGGAAGCTCTGTAGCCGAGCCTATGTAATGAAATCTGCTCACTGGATTGCCCTCCATAACTTTGGAATCACTGCAAATCACTAATTCATATATGAATTTACCACAAATTAGTAAGGTACTCGTTGAAATTATTCTATGTTAGGGTATTTGGTAAGCGTTTACAACAAATTAATGGAGGTGTATATGATCATCTAAGCACCAAAGTACTAATGAAGGTCCGGTTTAAGCATCCTCAAAAAATGATCTTACAAAGGAGAATTCAATGACTACTCGAATCCAGAAACACTTCTTATCATTGACCCTTGTCACCGCTCTTCTGCTTTCTTTGTTCTCATCCATTGCCGCCGCTGCCACTAAGGACGAGCAACAAGCTAAGCCAGCACCAAAGAGTAAGATCCAATCCTATGTAGACGATATGCAGCCCGGATGGAACCTTGGCAATACGCTAGATGCTACAGGTGAGGATGAAACCTCCTGGGGCAATCCGCGTGTGACCCAAGAACTGATTAAGAAAATCGCCGCACAAGGCTACAAAAGTATCCGGATTCCCATCACTTGGGATTCACACATAGGTGAAGCACCGAACTATACCATTGATCAAGCTTACCTCAACCGTGTCGAAGAAGTTGTCGGCTGGGCGCTGGACGCCAAGCTTTATGTAATGATTAACGTCCATCACGACTCCTGGTTATGGGTAAGTCATATGGAAGAGAAGCATGATGAAACGCTCGCGCGTTATAACGCAGCATGGACTCAAATTGCGGACCGCTTCAAGGATAAATCCGATAAGCTGATGTTCGAAAGCATTAATGAACCTCGTTTCACGGATGGCGGAAGTACGGATGAAGTGAAGATGGAACAGATGCTTACAGAGCTCAACAATTCTTTCCATCAGATCGTTCGAAACTCAGGTGGAAAGAATGATGTCCGTCCGCTAGTGCTGCCTTCATTAGAGACTTCTCCTACCCAACCTAGAATGGATCAGCTTTACAAGACGATTACAGCTCTTAACGATCCGAACATAATCGCGACCGTTCACTACTACGGCTTCTGGCCGTTCAGTGTGAATATCGCTGGTTACACCACGTTTGAAAAAGATACAAAAAACGATATCATCCAAACTTTTGATAACGTTTACAACACATTCGTAGCCAAAGGAATCCCTGTTATCGTTGGTGAGTTTGGACTGCTAGGCTTCGATAAGGATACAGGTGTGATTGAACAAGGCGAGAAGCTGAAATTCTTCGAGTACCTTACCTATTATTTAAAAGAAAAGAAAATGACCTCCATGCTCTGGGATAATGGGCAACATTTCAACCGCAAAACGTATAAGTGGTCCGATTCCGAACTCCACAACGTATTAATGTCTGGTCTGAAAGAACGTTCCTCGAGCACCGAGAGCGATCTGGTCTATCTAAAAAAAGGTGCAACGATCAAAGACACCAAGGTGAAGCTCAACCTAAACGGCAATAAGCTAACCACGATTAGTGCAAATGGGAAGTATCTAATAAAGGGAAAAGATTACACCTTGAATGGCGAGGAACTCACACTCAAAGCCAGCCAACTCAAAAAACTCACAGCTTCCCAAAAATACGGTGAAAATGCCGTGTTAACGCTGAAATTCAACAAGGGTGTTGCGTGGAGACTAAAGATCATCGTGAATGACACTGCCAAATTAAGTGATGCCAAAGGTACGACTGAATCGTTTGCGATTCCAACTACCTTTAATGGCAACCAGCTTGCCACGATGGAAGCTGTCTATACCGCTGGTGGCAATGCAGGCCCGCAAGACTGGACTCCATTCAAGGAGTTCGGCAATACCTTCTCACCCTCTTATAACACGAAAGAAATCAAGCTGCTACCAGCCTTCTTTAAAGATGTTAAAGACGGAGAAGTTATCCTGAAATTCCACTTCTGGAATGGTGATATCCTTACGTACAAGATCACGAAGAGTGGAACAAACGTTGTAGGAAAGTCTTCTTAGCTTTCGCTGCATAACATAAATAGGAGTGTCCCTTCACGAGGACACTCCTATTTTTAAGTAAATCATACATATACTTCTTCATACGTCATCAACATTAAGCGATAGACCAGATACACTCCAAGATAAGCTCCCGTTATAAGGAACATTGGATTCAAAAAAATCGCATGGATCGAGGTCATGAATACCGTGTTATCTCTTAATATTGCATATATGGCTAGGGCAGAAATATTGCCTAAAATAAGCGTAGATAACACAGAAGCAACATTAAAAACAATACGCCACTTTATCCATTTATGTTGTATCATTAGCATCGCGATGGGGACCACTATACTGCCAAATACGATTAGAAATTTCATTTAGCCAGCCACCTCAGTATCTCTTTAATCCTCCAGTTCAACACTTTCAATTTGCCCCTCTGCATTCACTGTCCACTCGATATCAACACCTGGCATCAATCCAAGCTTGTCCTCATCTTCGATCACTACATGATCGGGGATGGCTAGGGTCTGCTCTCCCCCACCTTCTACTTTAACGGTAACCTGTCTACCATTAGACGTAGTAACCTTCCCTTCATATTCAATCTGCTGCAAAACAATCTTTTGGCTCGGATCCGTAATGGTAACCCGCTTGCCGCCGTCTGTCAGCAGCTCAATCTTTTTATGATAGCCATCCTTTAAAGTGACTTCCTTCATGACTCTCTGAACGCTAACATCCGCCGGAAGTCCCTCTGTATTTGTACCGGATGAGGCACTGGGTAGTTCTGTTGCATGGTTCGTAGGCGCAGGTGCAGTGGCATCTGTTGTAGGCGTTGGAGTTACTTGTGTGGTTTCATTGGCAGCATTAGAGCAGCCACTTAATAGGACAGTGCAGGCACAGATCAAACAAAGAATAGAAGTTCGAATCTGGCGTTGTGAATTTCCTTTATTCTGTGTCATCATTTACCTCCGCATTTAAATTTCTTCCAGTTCTATTTAGTGAACATAGTTTTACCTCTTCCCTTCCTTTTATACCCCAACTTCCCCATATAAGATCGATAGAATGGTAACAATTCATGAACATATCAAAAAACCGCCCTGATTTAAGATCAGTGGCGGATCTTGTAAATTAAATTATTTGCTGCCGGTAAACGTAATTCCCTTTATAAAGAAGCGGTTAAAGAATGCATAAATAAGGAGCGCTGGGAGGGTAAACACCATTGATGCGGCCATAATATAATTCCAGTGGCTAATATACTGGCCCTTAAAAGTATTGAGACCTAGTGTAAGTGTGAACATCGACTTGTCTGACATGAACATCAGTGGCTTCAGAAATTCATTCCATGCACCCATGAATACAAAGATCGTCTGAGCCGCCAATGCGGGGATAGCTAGTGGCAGAGCAATGCGGAAAAATGTGCCGAACTTATTTAGACCATCCATCTCGGCAGCCTCCTCCAGCTCTTTCGGAAAGCTCAGGAAGAATTGCCGCATCATAAAGATGAACGTCGCATTTACCATCATCGGCAGCGTCAGCGCAGCATAAGTGTTCAACAAATCAAGCTGTTTCATGATCAGATATGCAGGCACGATAGTCAATTGGCCGGGAATCATCTGTACGGCCAGGATTAGAAAAAACACAACCTTGCTGCCTGTAAAATCAATACGTGCAAGCGCATAACCCGCCATAGAGTTGAACAAGGTATTGCATAGCGTTGAAACTACAGCGATGAGTGCACTGTTGAACATCCATCTGAGAAACAGCGGCTCCTTCACGAAGATGTCGTAATAGTTCTGGAAAGTGAACTGTTTTGGAATAAAGTTGATACTCCCTGACACAATCTCGCTTAACGGTTTAAACGATGAGGATAGTGCCCATAGGAAAGGTATGACCGTCACGCACCCATATGCGAATAACAGGAAATACAGAACCACCTTAACCCCTTTGGAATAGTTAATTACCACCTGATCGTCCTCCTAGTTCAGCTTCTCTTCGGAGAATAGCTTCCGCTGGATCAGCGTTACGATCATAATGACCGCAGCCAGCATGACAGCGAGCGCAGAAGCGTAACCGAAGTCGAGATTTTTAAACGCATACTGATAGATAAGCAGAGCCACCGTTAAGGTGGAGTTATTCGGACCGCCGGAGCCAGCCGAAAAAATATACGATTGATCGAATAGCTGAAAGGTACCGATGATTCCCATGACTACCGTGAAGAAGGTCGCCGGCTTAATCATCGGAAGCGTAATAGAAATAAAACGTCTAAATCCACCTGCCCCATCCAGCATGGCCGACTCGTACAATGCATCAGGGATATCCTGCAGTGCAGCTAAGAAGACTACCATAAAAAAAGGAGCAGTAGACCATATATTCATAAGCATGATCGCCTTAAGAGCGACCGCCGGATCTCCAAGCCAGTTGTAACCATGCAAACCTACGAACTCAAGCACACGGTTCAGCAGACCGTTTGAATTGTAAATCCACATAAAAATAAGTGACAATACCGCCGAGGAAGTAACCGTCGGCATAAAAAAGACGATTCGGAAGAAATTTTTAAATCTAAGCTTAGCATTCAAAATAACGGCTAATAAAATAGCAAATGCAGTCTGCAAAGGTACAACGAACAGCGCAAAGGATGCCGTGTTTTTCAGCGCAATCCAAGCTCTCTCGTCACCAGCCATACGTGTAAAGTTATTGAATCCAACCCACTTGTAACTGACATCACCAAGTAAATTTACCTTATGTCCTGATAAATAGAGCGAATAAAAAACTGGCAGGAACAAAAAAGTGCCCAGTACAAGAATAGTAGGAAGCAGGAACAGATAGGCCGTCACATTATTTCTTAGCTTCTTTCTAAATGTTGAGACTTGAGTCATGCTTCACTTTTCCTTTCGGTTCAGAATGAAAGAAGGAAGGGGTGGTCCGAAGACCCTCCCCCTTCAATCCGTTTATTTTGCTGCTTCAATTTCCTTATTCGCTACATCTTCAGCTTTCTTCATAGCATCCTCAAGCTTGGAGTTGCCCATAAATGTATCTACAAATTGGTTATTGAAGTTATTAGTGATGGTAGGCAGCGTAGATGCGGCTTGCCATGGTGTTGCATAAGAAGCACCCGCTACAATTGCTCCACGCAGTTCGTCCTTGTCGTAGCCCAGCTCCTGTGCGACAGATTTCCGTGTAGGAAGTGCGAACCCTTTGCTGGTCCAGGTCTTCATTCCATCCTTTCCTGTCAAGAAAGAGATTAACTGCCAAGCCGCTTCTTTCTTCTTCGATTGCTTGTTCATTACATAAGCTACCGTAAAGGCCATTGTGCCTTTCGTACCATTCACCGTTGGAAGCTCAGCGGTAGCATAATCCAGATCCTTGTAGTTGGATTCCAGGAATGGAATCGCCCAGTTGCCTTCGAATACGATAGAAGCCTTGCCTTGCCCGAACATTTCTCCACCCCAGCCAGCGCCTACTTCCTTAGGCTCACCGGAGGATTTATCAACGTTGTGCATATCTACAACAAGCTGCAAGCCTGGGAGTGCTTCAGCAGATGCGAAGGTTGCTTTGCCTTCTTCGTCAGAAACTTTTCCACCGAACGCTTGGATCATGAACATCTGACGTGCAAGCTCAGGCGCAACGCCGAAGCCATAACGAGTGATTTTATCTCCTTCTTTTTTAGTCAGCTTGATCGCGTCTGCTTTCAGTTCATCCCAAGTTGTTGGAGGCGTCGTAATTCCCGCTTCGGCAAAATCCTTTTTATTGTAGAACATAGCGAGCGTAGAGAAATCCTTAGGGAATCCGTAAGATACATCATCTTTCTTAAAAGCATCGACCATTGGCTGTTCAAAATCTGCAACATCAAACTCAGGTGTCACATAGCTGTCCAATGGCTCCAGCACATTGGCTTCAATGAGACCAGGCGCCTCGAATGCGTCCAGGTAGAAGACATCCGGGCCTTCTCCACCTATGAGTCTAGTCTTGATAACATCCATGTATTGATCGGCAATAACTTCATAATTTACTTTCACATTCGGATATTTAGCTTCGAACTCCTTCAGCGTCTGATTTAACAGGTCCTGCTCTTCTGGACTCGCTCCCCAGCCTGCAAGTGTAATCGTAACCGGCTCATCCGTTGTCGGTGCTGCTGTTTCTTTATCTGTGCTATTGTTTGTTGCAGCCGTTCCTGCGTTACTGTTTGTTTTGTTGCCACCACATGCGGTCAACATTAGTCCAGAAACCAGCATCAAAGATAGAATTATTAACCCCGATTTTCTCATTTTCAATACAACCTCCTTAGTATTGTCAGGCTTTTTATATAAAAAAATTACGTATTGCCTATAGAATCACCAGTTCATAGCCAGTCTGGTTAGACAAAATCTCCAGCTTCGGCTCGTTATCCACACGACTAACTCGCAGGCTGAGCGTGCCATTGCCAATCTGTAATTGCTCCACCTTTAAGTCATTCATACCGTTTAGAAGTGCAGGCTTGATCGTAATTTGCCGGGTTAGGGCATTCGGTTGAAGACCAAGCAGTGCTTGCACGAAGGTCAATGGTGTTCCAGCCGCCCATGCTTGCGGAGAACAGGCTACCGGATAAGGAACCGGGGCACCGAGCTGGTCACTGTAACCACAATACAATTCAGGCAATCTGTAATATTCAAATTGGTCAGCTGCGTTCAGTAATCCTTGCATAACGGTGATTGCTTCCTCTGTGAACCCGGACTGACTAAGGCCAAGCAAACAGAGTGAGTTATCATGTGGCCATACACTTCCGTCATGGTAGCTCATCGGATTGTAACCTGTAGCCGCAGTACTCATGGTCCGAATACCGTATCCTCCGAAGAGATCAGGGGCTACCAGTCTTGCCGCAACTGCTTTTGCCCGCTCTGGCGAGGCGATTCCTGACATTAGAATATGTCCTGCATTCGAAGTAACGGAGTCTACCCGTTTCTTATCCTTATCCAGGGCGATTGCATAAAATTGCTCATCATTCATCCAGAAGTCTTCCTCGAAACGGGTTCGCAGCTGAGCTGCATCTTTTTCCATAACCTCTGCCTGTTCTTCGTGACCTAGGCTCTTGAAGATAGGAGCAAGTCGAGTCAGCGCCTGATACACATAACCTTGAACCTCTACTAGCGCGATTGGGGCCTCCGCATAATCACCATTACTATGAATGACGGAATCCGCAGAATCCTTCCACCCTTGATTGGCAATTCCCTTGGATGACTTCTGATAATACTCCACAAAGGAATCTTTATCATAATCGCCATATTCTTTAATCCAATTCAATGCAGCGTTGAGATGCGGCATTAACGAGCTAACAAAATCAAGATCTCCTGTCCAGTGGTAATACTCAGCGGTAAGCAGCAGAAACAGCGGTGTTGCATCGATTGTGCCGTAATAAGGTGTGAACGGAACTTGGTTAGTAGCCGCTAACTCTCCATACCGGATTTCGTGCATCACTTTGCCTGGCTGCTCATCGCGCCACTCATCTTCCTTCTGGCCTTGGTAGGCAGCCATTGTAAGTAAGGTTCCCTTAGCAATTTGAGGATTCGAAGATAACATTTGCAGCGCTGCAATCAGGCTGTCGCGTCCAAAGGGAACGGAGTACCAAGGTAAGCCTGCAACCGGAAACTGCCCATAACCAAGGTCCGTGAGCAGCACCCGTAAATCTTGAACCCCTCGATGGTATAGCTTGTTAAATAACGGCATATCACTGCTGATGGAGGTCGATGAAGCATTCCAACTAGCGTAAGATGCTCTGAGCCTATTCATTGCTTCCTTAGGTTCATGCTGCAGCGGCTCGTTGCCATTTATCATCGGAGCAATAAAGAAAGCGATTTCAACACTCTCCTGATGCTTCAGCTCGACATCGAAATGTACCTCACCTGTCTCGCTTATTCGGCTTTCCTGAGTATCCCATTTCACCTTGGTTTCTCTCAGTAACTCATCTGCCCCGAGATAACTGATCACTCTTTCACCTGGAGCACTTCGTTCACCCGTCTTACTTCCTAGCTTGCCATGCTGAAACCCACGAATCACGAACATATCTGTAAAATCCGCATCTAACAGCACAGAGAAATCGAATTGGATGGCTTTTGGATAATAACTTGTTAACTTGAAGGTCTCATATAATGCACCCTCATAAATAAAGCGGGTACGTTCAATCTCTACAGACTCACGCCATAAAATCAATTTACCGTCTTCCTCCATATGAGGATTGGTAAGACGAATGGTAGAGATATAATTCTCATCGGCAGCCGAGGATAACAATATCGGTCGCTGATTATTAATTCGGATTTCCATTCGGCTTAAGAAACGGGTATCTCTAGTATAGAGACCTAGACCCGATTGATCATTGTCCGGTATGTCCCCACTTTTGTCCGTCATTAGAAACAGATCATTTTCTTTAATAACTCGATAATTCAAAACTTCCCCTCATTTCTTCGCTGTGTATCCGAAACGTTTCGGAAAAAGCACAAAAAAATATATGTTTCAGATAATCTAATGCTCCACAGACTTACCAAAACGTTTCGGATAAGGTATAATCGAATTATAAATCATGATGAAAGCATTTACAAGATGCTTTTTTTATTTTATTTTTTAATATTTAAATACTACATATTGCCTTATTGTCCCTAAATATGAAGGAGGTATCGTAATGGTTACTATAAAAGATATTGCCAAAGCCGCCAGCGTATCCGTAACTACCGTCTCCCGGGCCTTAAATGGTTATGACGATGTTAACGAAGGTACTAGACTCAAGATCCGAACTATTGCAGACCAATTAGGCTATAGCCCTAACATGGCTGCCAGATCGCTTATATCCAAAAAAACAAAAACGCTGGGTCTCCTACTCTCCAATGTTACAAGAGATAGCTCCAAAGATAATATAGCCTTTGAAGTATTATGCGGAATCAATGATCGTTCAGGAGAGCTGGATTATGACCTTGTACTCTTCAGCACAACCCCGCAAAAGCAAAGAGTGAAATCCTATAAGACATTATGCCAAGAAAGAGGTGTAGATGGTGTCATTATTATGGGGATTCGACTGGATGATCCCTATCTCAAGGAAATCGTATCCTCTGATATTCCTTGCGTGCTCATTGATATTACACTTGAAGGGCCAAATGTCGGTTATGTCACCTCTGATAATACAAAAGGGGCGCTTCAAGCAGTAACTCATCTGCTAGAGTCAGGGCATCGCCATATTGCTATGATTAACGGACATACCCAAGCAGATGTAGCACTTCTTCGATTAGAAGGTTACCGTCTCGCCCTTGAGAATTACAGTATTCCTTTTGACGAATCCCTCGTTTTTAATGGATTATTTTCCGAACAAGGAGGAAAAGAAGCTGCTCAGCAAATAATGTCCAGCCATCCTGAGGTCACTGCTATTTTTTGTGCAAGTGATTTGATGGCGCTCGGAGCTATGCAGGGTGTGAAGGAAGCCGAAAAATCGGTGCCCGAGGATATTTCAATTATAGGTTACGATAATATTGATCTGACAGCGTATTGCACACCCGCTTTGACTACAGTGAACCAACATAAATACGAGTTAGGAACCAACGCTGCTCAGATCCTCATAGATCTACTAGAGAAACAACAAGCTATTCATCATGTCATGCTTCCTAGCGAGCTAATAAAAAGAGATAGCGTTCGAACCCTTTAACTCCCTTTGGAAACCATTAAACAACTAAAAAAGGATTTCCCTTCATTAGGGACATCCTTTTGGTTGTATGAAATCATGAATCAATGCTAATTTATTACAGCGTCATAGCACGCCCATATCTAGCTAAATACTCTTCCTTCTCCTTATAATCCGGCATGAGGCTTCCAACCTTTCGCCAAAAAGAGCGGTCATGATTCATATGAAGTAAATGACACAGCTCATGGATGATTACATAATCGATAACCTCCACTGGAGCCATCGCTAAGCGATAGTTAAAGGTTAGCTTTTTATCCGAGCTACAGCTTCCCCACTTAGTTCTAGACTCAACAATGTCAATCGTCTTAGGCTTTACTCTAAGCTGTGTCTGATATTTAGGGATCCGTTCGCCTACAATCTTCTTACAGCTAGCGAAATAGAATTTCTTCAGCTTAAGCTTAAGCTCTTCCTCATTTAAATCCCCTGTCTCTATTAACTCATGCAGCGAATAATATTTGCCTAAATACAGGAATTTGCCCTCGTCTTCATACTCTTTGAGCTTTGGTGTTTCTCGGTTCGCTTCAATGCTCCGCAGCTTCTCCACTATCAATTTCCCATTACGCTCAACCACGCTTTTAATCGTCTCTTCACTTGTTTTCTTGGGAGCTTTGAGCGTTATACGCCCTGAAGAATCTATATGAATGGAGATTTTCTTGCCGTTTCCATATTGAACATTAAACTCGATCACCTGATTGTCGTACTCAATCTTCATACCCACCATCGTTTCTATAAGGTTATTCGCAAAAAAAGGAGAACGCGTTTAAGCGTTCCCCCTATTTTAACATGATTCATCAATACACTGGATACTACCTTATAATACAACCCTTTCCCAATCCGCTAACTTTTCTTTTTGTGAAATCGTAAATGCCTTGGTTAACAGATTCGCTTCCAATTTCGCTTCGTTCAACAGATTTTTCCAAGTTATCACCACATTATTCTCATCCAACTGTTCAATCTGTATATCTCCATCAAAGGCTGGATTACTATTTCTGAATTTCAAGATATTAAAGAGCTTCTGCACAACTGGGCGCTCAACCTCAACATCTATCTCTTCTTGAGTATAATAATGCCGATTAATATTCCGTCCTTCTTTGGTCTTCTCCAGAAGCTCTATATCATTCACTCCAGCCAGTAACCCCACATAATAGATCTGCGGAATACCCGGTGCAAAGCATTGGATGGCTCTCGCCAGCAGGTAAGCCTGATCATCATTACCAAGTGCTGAATAATAAGTACAGTTGATTTGGTAAATATCAAGGTTGTTATACGCTTCGGTGCTGTATATTTTTTTGACATTAGCGCCTTGGCTATAAAGGCTTTCTCTTGTCATTTCTGCTTCTTCATCACTCAAAAGATCCTTTACATCCACCACACCAATACCATCATGCGTGTCTAGTGTTGTAAACTGTTTTCTCGGGCAAATCTCCAGCCAATGCACCAACCGGTTTACTTTCCCACTAAATAAAGCATGCAGCACCAACATTGGTAACGCAAAATCATATACATAGTAATCCTGTTCTGCAATTTTTAACTGGATGCTATAATGCTCATGAATTTCCGGCAAAACGGTCACTCCGTAAGGGGCAACGGTCTGCTCAGAGTGATTCAGCATCTCCCAAATATCCGGCTCAACAAAGAAACAATTCGTACCGATTTTTTTGTTAGCATATGCGAAAGCATCTAGTCGAATAATCGAAGCTCCTTTTTCAGCCAAAAACGTTAGATTGTCCGTTATGAATTTCCGCGTCGTTTCTGTAGTCACATCCAGATCAATCTGCTCTTCATCAAAGGTACACCATACTTTTTCCAAGCTACCATCCTTAAAGGTAACCTCTACGTATGGAGCGCGTGGTTTACGCTTATAGATTAAATCCACATCTTCCTGAGTGGGCTCCCCGTTCGGCCAAAAATCCTTGTACCGGATAAACAGATCCGCATATTCTGATTCATCCTTTTTCTCAAGAAAGTCCTGAAAATAAGGAGATTGTCTTGAGATATGATTAATCATAAAATCAAACATCATATAAAAATCCTTACTCATGGCTTCGACGTCCGCCCAATTGCCAAATGCCGGATCAACCTTGGTATAATCCATTGGTGCAAATCCTCTGTCACCCGAAGAAGGATAAAACGGTAGTAAATGAACACCTCCAACGACGCCTCGCAGATGCTTATCTAATATTTCGTTTAATTCTTTTAAATTACGCCCGAGGCTATCTGCATAGGTAATCAACATAGCTTCATTCTTAATTTGCATCATAAATCCCCCTATTTAGATTTCGGCTGCATCTGCACTCTTTTCCCCTTTGCAGATCAATGCCTCATAAGGCCTCAACAGACCCTTATCATGATTATTAAGGTTAGACAGTACAACATGGCCTGCAAGAGGATCAGTTAACGGAATGGTTTGATCCGTAAAATTACAGATTACCGTCCAACACTCATTCCCGTAAGTTCGAACATATCCGCCTAGCTCATTCGAGTCCACATAAATCTCATGATAATCACCATAAATTAACGCTTTATTGTCCCGTCTCAGCTTGATTAATTCCCGATAAAAATGAAGGATAGAATTATCGTCTTGTAGCTCGTCCTCCACATTAATCGATGAGTAATTCGGATTCACATTAATCCATGGCTCCCCATTCGTAAATCCGGCCATAGGTTCTGAACTCCATTGCATCGGTGTGCGGCCCTGATCCCTGCTTCTGATCGCTAAATAGTTCAGGATATCTGCCTCAGACCTACCCCGTGCAGTTTCATTACGGTGATAATTTAAGCTCTCAATATCTCTATACTCTTCAATTGAAGCCATGAAATAATTGGTCATTCCAATCTCTTGTCCTTGATAAATAAAAGGTGTTCCTCGCATGAAGAAATAATAGGCAGCCAGCATTTTAGCTGAGTCTTTATGGTATATCCCGTCGTTACCGAATTTTGAAACCGAACGTACATGATCATGATTCTCCATAAAAAGTGCCATCCAGCCCTTATTAGCTGTCTCAAGCTGCCATTTAGATACTGCGTGCTTAAATTCAGTCAGCTTCCAAGGATGATAGATTCCTTTAGCCATTGGCTTGGCATCCAGATCTACATGATCAAATTGAAATATCATATTAAAGACGCCGTTCTGCTCATCTACATATTCATGAATTTGCTCTATCGGAACCCCAGGAGCTTCCGCAACCGTCATCACATTGCGGGGTTCAAGAACCTCCTGTTTCATCTCGTGAAGAAAATCCAAAATTCCGGATTGATTCAAACAAGCTTCAGCCAGAGGAACATAGCGGCGGTCGTCTTCAGACTTAAGGTGCGGAAATTGCTGATTCTTTTTAATAAATGTGATCGCATCAATGCGAAATCCGGCTATTCCCCTGTCAATCCACCAATCCATCATGGAAAAGATGCTTTGGCGAACTTCGGGATTCTCCCAATTGAGATCCGGTTGTTTCTTAGAGAAACAATGTAAATAGTATTCCTCTGAGGTCTCGTCATATTCCCAAGCTGAACCTCCAAAATTCGATTCCCAGTTGGTAGGCTCCTGACCATCGTTCCCCGGCTTCCATATATACCAGTCTCGCTTTGGATTGTCCTTAGAACTTCTTGACTCCATAAACCAAGCATGTTCATCCGAGGTATGATTCGCTACCAGATCCATGATCATACGGATTCCGTACGCTTCCGCTTGTGCAATCAATTCGAGCATATCTTCCATACTTCCAAACTCATCCTGAATTTTATAGAAATCCCGAATGTCATACCCATTGTCATCATTAGGTGAATCGTAGACCGGACACAACCAAATAACATTGATGCCCAAATCCCTTAAATACCCGAGTCGGTTGATGATTCCACGCAAATCTCCTACTCCATCTCCATTTGAATCCTGAAAACTCCGGGGATAAATTTGATAAACTACACTTTCTTTCCACCAGCTGCTGTTTCTAGTCTCCATAACTCCACACTTCCTCCAGCACCCGAGTCTGGGGCTTTCTTTATCTTATTTAATAGCGCCTTGGCTGACGCCTCTTATGATGTAACGTTGACCGAACAAATAAGCAATAAGAATCGGCAGGATCGTTAACAGAAGTGCCGGTATCAACAGCTCCCAGTTATTCATATACGTTCCGTTAAACACCTTCATCTTAATAGGCATAGTAAAATGGTTATCCTTAGTCAACACCAGTGAAGGCAGCAGATAATCATTCCAAATCCATAACACATTCAGAATCGCAATGGTCACCGATGTTGGAGCTAACATAGGCAGTACAATCTTGAAGAATGTCTGTCTACGATTACATCCATCGAGCAGTGACGCTTCTTCCAATTCATATGGAATCGACTTCACAAAACCATGGTACATAAATACCGATAACGCACTTCCGAAGCCGATGTAGAGAATAATCAATAATGGAATAGGCGCTGCGTCGATCCAATGAAGCTTTGCCCCGTAGATATAAATCAGGGGAATCATAATGGACTGAAACGGAATAATCATGGAAGCCACCATTAGAGCAAAAAAACCATTATTAAATTTAGTCGAATGTCTCACCATGTAATAGGCGGTCATTGCTGCAAAAACACCAATGAACAGGACACTGAAGAAGGTGACTACGACTGTATTTCTAAAGGAAACAAAAAAATTCATTTTATCAATGACTTCAGCAAAATGCCCAAAGTTTAAGCTGGTCGGCAGTGAAAAAGGGCTTTCGAGAATTTGACCATTACTCTTGAAGGAATTGACGATCATAAGAAAGAACGGAAAAACAAAAATGATGAAAAACATAACCAAAAATAAATACGTCAGAATCACGGAAGTTTTTCGTCTAGCATTCATCATGCAGCAACCTCCAATTTCTTACTGAAATAAACCTGCAGACCCGTAACAATTGCAACGATAGCAAACAGCACAAAGGCTTCCGCTTGACCCACACCATAATTATTTTCGATAAAAGCCTTTTTCACCACATGCATCGATACCATGGTTGTACTATCATAGGGTCCGCCTGCTGTTAGAGAATAGTTAACGTCGTAAACCATAAAGGCATTCTTCAGCGTTAAAAAGATGGTAACTACAAAGGAAGGGACCATCAGCGGTAAAGTAACTTTTCTCAACCGTTGCCATCCATTGGCGCCATCAATCGTGGCTGCTTCCACTACATCCTTTGGCACATTAACTAAACCAGCCACAAAGATGATCATCATATAGCCCGCAGATTGCCAGATCGACACGATAACAATGGCCCAGAAAGCCAAATGTTCATCCCCTAGCCACCCTAAACGCAGCCACTCTATCCCGAACTTCTCACCAATAGAAGGCATAGTTTGTACGAATATAAACTGCCAGATGTAACCCAAAATCAAGCCGCCAATCAGATTCGGTGTGAACAGAGAGGTTCGAAAGAAATTTTGCATCTTCACTCCGGAAGTCACTAAATAAGCCAATATAAAACCGAGAATATTAATGATAATAACGGTTGTCACAACAAACTTAACGGTCAATAAAAGAGAATCCCAAAACTTGGAATCCGTAAATGCTGTCTTATAGTTAGCTAAACCTGAGAACTCTATCGGATTTAATGGAGAGGTCATATTGGTAAAGGTGAGATATAATCCATATGCGAATGGAATCAACACTGCAATAGTAAAGAATATGATCGTGGGACCGGTAAAAAACAACTGGTTGCCCATTCGTTTGATCAGACGTTTTTCTGATATCATACGTTTAGCACACCCCTAATCGCTTTAAGGAGGAAACAGGCGAGAGTGAACCCAACCCGCTTCCCCAATTCAGCAAATGATTAATTACTTTTGGCTTTTGTAATAGGTTTCAATAGCTTTGGCAAGATCGGCACGGGATTCTTTTTGAGCGATATATTTCTGAATATCCGGTGCAAGAATGTTACCCCAATCTTCGACCTTTACATAGTTTGAACTGAACGGCATCGTATTGCCGGCTACCACAGCATCCGCAATCGCTGATCCGAGTGGATTATTAACTTTCAAAGTGTTGTTCTTAAAAGCGGAGACCACTTGTGACTGATTCACCAGAAAATCTTGACCTTTTTCATCGTATACGAGCCAATTCAGGAACTTCTTAGCTGCTTCTTGCTCAGCCGGCGTTGCCGCTTTATTAATGACCAGGATATTAGTTGGACCTGCCGCAATCTTATTGTTAAGCGGATTGTCTGGATTGTTATCTACCGGAACAGGTATAAATCCGAAGGATTCTCCACTAACGGCTTGCAATGAATCATAGGCCCAGTTTCCGTTAAACAGAATAGCTGACTCCCCTTTACCCACACTTACATGCGCATCGTCATAGTACTTGCCCAGTGGACGTTCACCATATTTGTTATATTCTTTCGATACCAGTAGATCCATCGTATCGTAGTAACCATTCCAAATATTATTACTTGCTAAATCGAATGTTCCCGCTTTTAGTTGATCTACAATTGTGTTTGGATCTTCTGCCTGATTCACAAACTGTGTACTGTAATGGTTCGCTACAGACCAGTTTTCGGTTTGATAGGCAACCGGATATTTCACACCGGAAGCTTTAATTTGATCTAATAATTCTTTTAGTTTGTCACGGGTATTAATAGAATGCGGATCGAAAGTGCCGCCAACGGCCTTATCAAGTACACTCTTGTTATATACGAGACCGAAGCCTTCTATTGAGAATGGAAAGCCGGCAATTTTCCCCTCTGCGTCTTTAACGCCATAAACCGTTTCTTCATTCCATTTCTCACCTGAAAGATCTATACTGAAATCCTTATATTTGTTCACAATGGAATCGGGGGACATCATCGCCATAGTTACCGTTTTACCGGATGCCGTAAGTTTATCCAGCAAGTTAACGGTATCACCAACAGCTCCAGAGACAGCCTCAACCTTGATATTCGGATTCGCTGCCATGAAATCTTTAGCTGCTAGTTCCCATTGGGAAGCGATTTCACCTTTTCCGTTCGTAATAATTATGCTGACTTGTTCATCCTTCGAGTTCGCTGCCGGACTTGATCCCGCTCCGTCGGATCCACCACAAGCTGTCAATGAAACAGCAAGCAAAAGAACAAATAATAAAACAGATATCTTTTTCAAACAAAACCCCTCCATTTTGTGCTTTTTTATATGCTAGACCCCTATAAAAGTCTGAACATCAGATTGATACCGTTTTCATTAATTCAAAAATCCCTTCATTCATTTAGCTGCTTTATATCCTAGAAAGCTTTCTTGCCTGTATTGTAACATCACTTGGTATCGGTTTCAATATAATTTAAAGCTAAGTTTTAAAAAAAATTCAAAATAACACCGAAAAACAAGGTGATTCCAGTTAATTCATTATCCTCAAAACATGGTATCGATACCAATAAAGAAAACTAAAAAAGCGAGTCTGCATTGCAAATTCGCTTATCAGTGTTAAGTAGATTCTCGGACTACCAGTTCAACCGGAAGCTCATAAGTAACTGGCTCTACATTGGAATCATCCAGCATCTCCATAAGAACTTCCCCTGCTTTACGCCCCATCTGCTCTATAGGCTGCCGTATAGTCGTTAATGCGGGATCAAGCATTTCAGCTAGGGGCTGGTCATCGAATCCAATGATCGCCAGATCTCGTGGGATACTTAACCCTTCCTTTTTTGCAGCCATCATCAAGCCACCAGCAATTTCATCACTGCCTGTAAACACGGCGGTTGGACGATCCTTCATTTCAAGCAAGAGCTTCATTACTCTTTTCCCATCTTCAATGGTATGCTGGTTGACCAAAATCCAGTTAGGATTCACTTGAATCCCGGCCTCTTCCAATGCTTTTTGATAACCTAGGTTACGGTCCTTATCTTTTCCTACCTCGGTAAACAGGCCTCCCGTACAGTAAGCAATTTTACGGTGACCTCTTTCAATTAGGTGCTTGATTCCTAAGTATGTACCTTTAAATTGATCCAGCCGAATCATCGGAATTTTTGCATGACTCACATATTCATTACATAACACAATAGGCCCAAATTCAGTGTATGGTTCAATGACTTCCCAATCATTCTCAATAGATGCCATGATGATACCGTCCGCTTGTTTGGTCTTCAACAAATTTAGATAGGTTAACTCTCTCTCCTTATCCTCATTAGTCTGGCATATCAAGGTTTGGTAGCCGTTTCTGTAACCAACCTTCTCTATGGAATCAACTAAGTAGGAGAAAAAAGGATTCACAATTCTAGGAACTACGACAGCTATCGTTGTTGTCACTTGTCCTCTTAATCTTCTTGCCGAGAGATTTGGTGTATATTCAAGCTCTTCCATTGCTTTTAATACCAATTCTCTTTTATCTGCTGAAATATGAGGATAGTTATTTATTACTCGGGATACGGTCGTCTTAGACACTCCTGCTAAACGCGCCACATCTAAAATATTTGCCATTTCTACACTCACTCCAGATAGGGACAGTTTTTGAAACCAGTTTCAATCATTTTATCTTATAATATAAAAAAATGAAAGGGTCCTCAATACACTGGATATCCTGCCACAAACATCGCTAAATACAAAAGACTCCCCACAACAGAAACTACAGTAAGGATAGCATCCTTTGATTTCTCTTCAGTGAGCGCAACAGCAGCAAAAGCTAGTGGAAATGCAACAAGCAAATACCGCGGGGCTGACAGCAGCCAGGTAGCTCCCACTACGAACGCAAAATACACGATGAAATAAGCGGTGTATGAAGGTCGTATCTTTTTTGCACCCAAGAACATGATAATAAGTGCTGAGAATATAGCGATTAAATTGGGCAGCCATAAGCCGAGAAAAGAACGACTATCTCCACTCTTAAAGGTGCCCACAGCATATTCTATCTGATATCTTACCGTATCAAAAAAGAGATAAAACCGCTGAGACCAATGCTCTCTCTGATAAATACTGAACTGAAACGCATTTCCCGTCACATGATAATTAATAAACAGATAGGCCAGCAAGCCCATTGATATGATAGCGAGAAAACTGACGGCGCTGATGATTCTATGTATAAAGGCTTTGTTACTTAATCGCTTATAGTTGCCCATCAGATCCCGTCCAAATTCAATCGCAACCGGTACAATCAGAAGCACTCCGGGAGAACGTGTGTATGCTGCAAGTGCACCGCATAAGCACCCGATCAGCCATTCCTTTTTTCTCACAAAATATAAACACATCAACGATAGGGCTAGAAATAAAGATTCGGTCATCGGAATGAAGAAAAAGAACGCGGCAGGGAATATAAAAATATACTTCACAACTCGCATGGCATTCTTTCGATGCATGTCTAATGCTGCCAGTTCATAAGCAACCAATGCAGCGACAATCGATGAGATATTGGAAACGATGAATCCAGCGACAAGATAATTGCCTACGAATACCTGAACTACTTTAATTAGATTTGGGAGAAAAGGAAAAAACACAATATGGAACTTTGGATCTCCCTCTGTCACGTACCAGTTCTCGGCAATCCCCAGATAACTTGAAGCATCGATCCCAGAAATATGCCAAGTCTCGGCGATTTTGCTAAACAGGCCACCTGAATAACCATCCTGTATAATCAAAAATGCATAACCGATGAGCATAAGCAGGATACGACTCGCCAATATCCATCCAATAATATAAAGCCACGCCTGTCTTCTATCCTGCTCCTTACTCTTCCAAGTCACTTCAGGTGCTGGATTCGTCAAAAGAAAATCCGTCAATACAGGTATAGTGCGGAGCCCCAATAGCGCAAAAAGCCCGAAACAGACCACAGAAGCGAGGGTGCCCAGCATGGTCCAGCTCTGAGTCGAAATGGCCCAGTAAATAGCCGTCACCATCATAACAAGTATGAAGATGAAGGAAATGATTTTGTCGTGCTTTTTCATTTGATCCTCCAGTTATTTAGTCCGAACAATTGTTTAGGAAAAAAAGGATATAATTACCTATAGAAATATAATAGTCCTTGTGTATTTTTTTGTAAATCACATCTTATCTCTTCGTTCCTTACTCCCTCTCATAGCTGAAATAAAAGTTCAAAGGCAATTCATCATCACCTTGAAAACTGTTCGACATCCTATAGGTTATATACAATTTATCCTCGCCCTTGCCGTATGACCATGATTCTTCGATAGAGCCTGTTAATGGCTTTAGCGGAAGAGCCATCCTGTCAATCGTTTGGACTGATTTCTCGACTTTTTCAGCCTCTTCATCTTCCACAGGTTTGTAATGCTCCAGAAAAGCGCGCACCAGTTCTCTCGCATTTTGATAGCCGCTTTCCGATCTGGGAAAAACGGTTCCTACCCGATAACCAATGATTTTATTGGTCTTAACATCTACCACAATCTGCTGTATAAATTCCTTTTGATTCACGGATAAGATATCATCCTGCATAATTGTACCCAAGGTTGTATCGTATTCACCCACAGTATCCGCAATTTGCAAAGCAGCAAGCCCTTCTTCACGCGGCTGCATGAACACAGCCCGATGCTCTTCCACATGTGTGAAAAGCTCTGCATACTTGGGTCTTTCCTTACTGCATGCAGTGAATACCAGCAAAAGAATGACTATTCCACAAAGGAGATTGAAATATGATTTTTTCAAACGAATACACCTCCTGGCCTAACGAAACCGGTTTGGTTAATCGACCTCCTAAACCTTACCATATATTCGAAAAAGACACAGCTATTCATGCCTTATATTAGAAAAATAAAGCATGCCCACAGCAGTGGGTCCCAAAGAAAAAGCCCGAGCGTTTATGCCCGGACTTAATATCATTCAAATGGATAGATCCAGAAATGCTCTGTTCCAAAACGATCTTGGATTTCTTTATCCTCTAGCGTTTTGCTGCCTAACAGTTCAGCGGCTTGGAATTGGGATTTATGCGCCTGAATGGACGCCATCTTTTGCTTCAGGAAATCTTTCACATCAATGGTGACCTGAGGCTTTCCAATCTCTTCAATATTATTGGCAAAAGCTATGCAGTGCACAGGTGGTCTTTCTGCCTTAGGCAGTCTTCGAACGGTTCGAACCACCGCAGCTCCGGTAGCATCATGATCGGGATGAACGCTGTACCCCGGATAGAAGGTAAGGATCAGTGAGGGATTAAGCTCCTTCAGAAGCGCATCAATGTGGCTATCTAGCAGCGCTTGATCCTCAAATTCAATCGTCTTATCGTGGAAACCAAGCATTCTCAAATCCTGTATTCCAATCGCTCGGCAGGATTCTTCCAGCTCTTTCTTACGTATCTGTGGGAGGGTTACCCGGTTTGCAAATGGCGGAACGCCCATATTCCGGCCCATCTCTCCCAGTGTCAGACAAGCGTAGGTGACTTGGGTGCCGTTTTGCACATGCTTAGCAAGCGTTCCAGAGATACCGAAGGCTTCGTCATCCGGATGCGGTAATATAACTAGAATATGTCTTTCCACTGAATTCCTCATCTCCTCTACCATTAGAACGGCTCCCGGCTTAATTGTAAAGATACGACCAGTTTTCCTTGACTATCATGCCCGGCCAGAATCAATTTTTCTGTCTCACTC
This sequence comes from Paenibacillus sp. VTT E-133291, assembly GCF_002264395.1. GTDB lineage: Bacteria > Bacillota > Bacilli > Paenibacillales > Paenibacillaceae > Paenibacillus_AQ > Paenibacillus_AQ nitricinens. The sequence goes on along the minus strand of NZ_NFVA01000027.1, from coordinate 26,115 downwards.
TCTTCATAGTGAGTTAACCCTTCCGAGTATACCCAGCCCTGCGACATTTTTAAGCCGACCCGATAAGGTCCATTGCCGGAAATCGAACCATGGGAATATCGGATCACAGCATTAGTAATGAAAGTAGCCGCCGGATGTTTAGAACTATCGAAATGGGCAGCGTATGCTCCCGTTGTCATCTCAAGATGGATATACAGATCCTGATCTTTAAGCAGGCCGATCCTCTCTTGTATTTCGGATTGATTGATTAGCTGCAATGTCGCGCCTCCATATCTGAATGAATATATTCATACGAAAAATAAGATCCATACCTTATAAAGGACGGATCTGTTAAATGATAAGCGGGTCCGTATTTCTCATCAAAGTATAACTTGCAAAGCTATGTAATTCAATGGATAGAACCACTGGGATGTCATGCTGTTTTTTTAGCCCACAAACTGATCTAACATCTTTACGATGACCTCACGCTTAACTGGTTTACTGATATACTCATCCATTCCAGCAGCCAGACACTTTTCACGGTCCCCCATTAAAGCATTTGCCGTGACTGCAACAATCGGTGGACAGTTCTCCTTATGCTCATCTTTTAAAACCTTCATGGCATCAATACCGTTCATAATGGGCATGTGAAGATCCAATAAAATAAGATCAAAGGAGTTCTTTCTCGCGGCTTCAACCGCTTCTATACCGTTTGTGACGGCGGTAACGTTGTGACCCATTTTTTCGAGAATTTTGGTCAGCACTAGCGCATTGATAGAATTATCTTCCGCAAGTAAAATGCTACCCGTACGTGTGGAATGAGGCTTGTCGACGCTAGCCTCTTTAATAGGATTTACGACTGATTTCTTGGGTCTGATTGTGAAGGTAACCGACGTGCCACTTTTACCGTCACTCTCCGCATAGATCTCACCGCCCATCATTTCGACAATTCTGCGGCTAATGGCAAGTCCAAGACCCGTCCCCTCGTGTCTGCGCATCATAAAGCTATCAGCCTGCTCAAACGGTTCAAAGATGTCCGTAAGTCGCTTAGGGTCAACGCCAATGCCAGTATCGGTTACCGTAAAGGCCAACAGGGAGGGATCCTCTTTTACAAGCCTTACCTTTACTGATATGCTGCCCTCGTTTGTGAATTTCACTGCATTGCTTAGCAGGTTTAATATCACCTGCTTTAAACGCTCCGAATCTCCAAAAATAAAATCAGGAACATCGTGATTTATGGTGCTGGACAGCTCCAGATGTTTTTGTTCGGCTCTTATTGCAATGACTTCAAAGCTCTCCTTGAGGCAATTGCCCAGATCGAATGTATCCTCTTGCAGTTCACTTCGGCCAGCCTCAATTTTTGAAAGATCAAGGATATCATTAATTATATTAAGTAAGATTCCTCCGCTTTTGCGAATGATTTCTACATATTCACGTTGTTCTTCATTGAGTTCTGTTTCCAGCAAAATATCTGTCATGCCGATCACCCCATTCATAGGCGTGCGGATTTCGTGGCTCATCATAGCCAGGAACTCACTTTTAGCTCTATTCGTAGACTCAGCAGCCTCCTTAGCCAGCGACAATTGCCTTTGCTCGGAGATGTCCTTGCATATAAGGTAAAATCCAATATTTTGATTGTTCACATATATGGGTGCAATACTGGTAAGCACCTCGACTAATTCGCTCTCTTTAGTGACAAGCTTGTTGATGTGCTGCTCTACCGTATTATCGTAAAGAGCTCTTTCCAGAATACGCTGTACATTTGCCTCTCCGATCAGACTTGCAAGCTTCATCCCAATCAACTCAGACTCTATGGAGTAACCGGTTATCTTTTCCGCCATGTTATTAGTATTTATGATTCGGCCATCGAGACCAAAGGAAATGACGGCATCATGATTGTATTTTTTAAGTGACGTATAACGCTCAACAGACTCCTGAAGGCGTTGTTCGGATTCCTTTTGTTTGGTAATGTTTATGATTTGGCAAATGAAATAGGATGGCTGGGTTGACTCCTCGTTGAATAGATGAATAGTAAGCTGTCCCCATATATTAGCACCATTTTTTGTGACAAACCGCTTTTCGAGCTGTATATTAGTTTCCCCATCCATGAGCGCCTTTAGATCATGGAGGCTGCCGAGTTCCTCGGGGTGAGACAATTCTTCTAACCGCATGCCTTCAAACTCTTCCTTGAAATAACCAAAGATCTGTTCGAAAGCTGGATTCACCGTCAAAATCAACCCCTCTGATGATAAAAGGGCTATCCCAAAGGAAGCATAATTAATCACCTGTTGGTTGAATTGTTCCTTGTTTAGGTTTACGCGATGCATAGCGACCTCCATGGGATAATGTAATATTTTACGTGAAAAAATAGACCTTCTATTTGAGAAGGTCCTATTCATAACTTATAGTCTTATATACCCAATTGATTGTTATTTGAATCGGTTAGTTGAAGCTGATCAGAAAATATTCAACCTATAAACGTCCAGCCGCTTTCACTTTTACAAGCAATGCATTGCCTGGCAAGTATGCAATCGGAATATCCTCAGACAGCACGATCTGTACAGTCTCACGAGCTGCACCAGCAAGAACGGCTTGTTCAATCGCATGGTTGCGAGCATCTTCCTTAGCTTCATCGTAAGACATCTCATCCAGCGAATAGATTCGCTCGGTCTCTCCGCTAACTTCACCTAGTGCTGCGCCAATCGCATTCGCTGCATCATAGTGATCCGGTCTTACTATCCGCGCTACACCCTCAAGCTGATCGGCTACAAGAATGCTTCCGCCGCCGACCAAAATAACGTCAACAGGGTCCGAGCTAGTCTTCATCCGATCAATCGCATCCTCAATATCTTGGGTAATGATCTCATCGGCTCTGCGGCAGATTGATTCACTAAGCTTCTCAGTCAGCGCATCTTTCCATTCGTATCTTCCAAGCTTAACCGCCACATCGGTTGCTGTGAGCGTATCTCCACCAAAGATCAGGCCACGCTTCAATAGCTCGTACCCCACGCTATCGGGACCCACTGTTACCTGATCCTTCGCTTCATCGAAGCGAACGATTGTCCCGCCGCCGATCCCGATCGATAAGATATCCGGCATGCGGAAGTTCGTGCGAATCCCGCCAATCTCAACCGCAGCGGAGGATTGACGCGGGAAGCCTTGCATGAGAACGCCGATATCCGTTGTTGTACCCCCGATATCCACCACAAGCGCATCATTCAGACCTGACAAGTGTGCCGCGCCCCGAATGGAATTCGTCGGACCGCAAGCAATCGTCAGAATCGGGTAACGAAGCGCATATTCACTGTACATCAGTGTTCCATCGTTCTGACAGATGTATAAGCTCGCGTCAATTCCATAAGTGTGAAGCGCCTCTTCGAAGCCTTTGACTACTCCCGCAATGACGTTAAGTAAAGCACCATTTAACAAGGAGGCATTCTCACGCTCAAGCAATCCAATGCTTCCAATTTCATGAGACAGTGTCACAGGCATATCTTCCCCGAGTACTTGCTTCGCAAGCTCTTGAACACGTTTTTCCTGTGAAGTATTCACTGGAGAGAACACACCACAGATTGCAACCGCTTCAACCTCACCCTTCATCTTCAAAAAGCAGTCAATAACCTCAGCTTCATCCATCTCAACAATCGTACGACCATCATATTCATAACCACCGTGAACAACATAAGCATGTGGGCAGACCATTGCTTTCAGCGTATCGTCCCAATCCGCAAGTGGAGGAACAGCAGTTGTTGCCGGTGCGCCGATACGAATCAAGCCTACTTTCCCTAAGTGCTTGCGTTCTACAATAGCATTCGTACAGTGCGTAGTTCCGAGCATCGCATAACGAATCTGCGCCGGATTGACGTTACTCTCTTCAAGCAAACGGCCAATCGATTCACTGATGCCCTCATTCACATCACGTGTGGTATGTACCTTTATCGTGTGAATAGCCTTTAATTTGGAATCGAGCAAGGCAGCATCTGTATTGGTCCCGCCGACATCAATCCCAATGCGGTAAATTTCATCCTTGTTATTAATATTCGTCTGAGACATTACTCTGCTCCCCCTTTCTCTGCTGCCAATTTTTCAATTGGAACATAAGATGCATCATAACCAAAATACTGTGGCCCTACCGTCTCAAGACCCTTTTGCGAACGCCATTTCGGATCACAAGGGAAACCGACCACAGTCACCCGGGCACCGTATTTCAAATTTTCAGTTGTAATCGGCATGCCTGTATCCTGATCAAGCACCGAAATCAAATCAGGGGTAACCGCTACTGAGCTTCCATCCTCTGTAGCCAGAAGGAACTCATTCTGGAAGAACAAACTCATCGTACTTCCTTTTTTAGCATCCGTACCTTCGAAGATCGCTTCACCACGTGTGAATCCGCCTTCTGTCCGGCGACGAATATCTACAGCTTTGCCCTGGAACAATTCATACCCATTCAACTGCTTCAATAGCTCTTCGATTGGATTCTTTTTCATTTCCTTAGCTTCGAATAATGTTTTTCCAATTTCATAAGCAAGCGTTAGGGTATATGGAATTGCACTTTGTTTCACCTGTGCTCCAGACAATGGATAATCACAGATCGAGGCTGATCCACCCATTTGAATCGTCACGGCGCGCGCCATCCGCTCTTCCCAGACACCATCGATCGCATGCATTAGCACACCATTGCCGCGTTCATCCGCCATCGTAATCGGACTGCAGTCTATACCGTCCAAGTAGAACGTCACCATTTGCGATTCAGGAAAAGCACGTCCCATGGCATCCGCATCCACGATAGGGATGTTGCGTTCCGCCGCCGTGATTACAGGAATCAGAGAGTTGCCGCCGCCAACCTCAATGGGCATAATGGCATTCACTTTGCGTCCAAGCTCTTTTTCAATCATATCCAAAGGTTTGATCATTTGCTGAATCGAAGGTATCTTCTCATTCATAACCGTGGGTGCACCAATCATGGATATAGGAACAACCAAAGCGTCGTCCTCCAGATCCTCTGGACTGATCACACGAACAGGACCATGTTTACGAATGGCTTCCTTCGCCATTAATTTACCAATATGCGGGTCACCGCCCCCACCTGTTCCAAGAACGGCTGCACCTACAGCGATATATTGTATTGCTTGCTCATTTAATTCTGTTAGTTTGTTCATTCTCATGATGTTATCCCTTCTTTGTCATGATTTTGCCGACCATCCATTGCACGATAAAGGCGAACATAAAGGCATCTAATGCCGGAACACTCGTCACCTGGAACCATCCAAATCCATCTGGAGCTGCGGTGGTCATAAAAGCAAATAACGTAGCTGCAACCCATACGGCTAAGGAGCGAATCACCCAGTTTTTATTGCGGTCCAAACCTTCAAAAGTGAATTTCTTTCGATCCACAAGCAAAAATTCAGATGTATAAATCCCCCCGATGGGTGAGACAAACATCGTAATAATGTTTAGGAAAGATAAGAACTTATCATAGATCCCTAATACGGCAAGAAACGTAGCAATAATACCAGCAATAATCGTAATCAGCTTCTTCGGTACTTTTTGGAACACGACAGAGAAACCTAGCGATGCTGAGTATAAGTTACTCGTATTCGTCGTCCATTGCGCAAGTGTTAAGACGATAATCGCAGGAAGACCAAGCCCCAGCGCAATGAAAATATTCGTTAGATCATCTGTATCCATGATTCTAGATAGAAAGATTGCCACAATCGCCATAAAGCTGTTTCCTACAAAGAAGCCGATAAACGCAGCCGTAATGGCATGCATAGGAGTACGTGCCCAACGAGCTATATCAGGTGACAGCACCGTACCCACAATAAAGATACCGATAACAAGCGAAATCGCTGTTCCCATTGGGATCGTTGCACCGCTAATCGGTTCCCAGGCAGCTGAAGCTCCTTTGGTGTGGAACGCTGAATAAATAGCCACTCCGATAAATAAAATAAGCAATGGCACGGACCAGGTGCTTAGCCGCTCAATGGATCGATACCCCCAAATAGCCGTCGACATCATCAGCAGCCCGCCTATAAATGAAAGCACGCCTAGGGACAAATGAATATCCCATAATTGACTAAACGCAGTCTGCATATTCGAAGCGAAGAATCCGACCTGCACCCCAAACCAACCGAGTGAGAAAATACCGAGGATAATCGCAACGACACGTGCACCTACATTTCCGAATAGAAAACGTGAGATCATCGACGTAGATAAACCCGTTTTCGCACCTACATATGCACACATAGCTCCAATTACCCCTAGAATCATCGATCCGATGATCGTAGCTGTCAGCGAATCTGTGAGATTCATGCCATTGCCAAGCTGTGCCCCCAAGAACATTGCTGATAAATCAATCCCGATGGCGATCCAGACAAGCGACATGGACAGCCATCTTTTACGCATATGTATAGGAACGGGCTCTCTCTCAAAATCCCCCGAGCTTGAATCCTTCTGCTTTACTTGACTTACTTCTGCCATTCTCCCCATCCCCTTGTTGTTATCATCTTCCGTAGTTCTATGAGGACGCCCCATTCCAGTACATTTCAAACGCATGGTTCAGTTTACGCTCATATATTCCTTTAGAAGTGTAATAGAAATATTGCATGCTTAATCCATCCATCAAGTTGAGAAAAGCGTCTACGAGAAGCTGCACGGATTTATCGCGAATTACACCCTCTTCCATCCCTTGCGAGATGAATTGTTCAATGATCTTCGTCAGTATGGCGTCCGACGCCAGGAATGCTTCCTCAATCGTTTCCTTCAAAAATCCCGGTGGAAAGACTACATACCTCAGTACGATTTTGCTTGCTTCAGGACTCTGCTGATAGAATTGATACTGTCTGGATAGAATGCCACGAAGACTTTCCTTCGCACTCAGCACCTTCTGATCTTCCGACAACTCCTGAATATAAGTGTTATAGGACAACATCGCCTCACGGAAGACCGTCATAAACAAATCCTCTTTATTCTCAAAAAAGGCATAGATCGCCGGAGTCTTCACGCCAACTTCCTTCGCAATTTCAGAAAGAGCTGTACCTTCGTACCCCTTCTCACCAAATAATCTCATCGCCACTTCTTTCAGCTTGTTTTTGGTCAAGATATTTCACATCCTCATTTACTTAATTAACGTTAATTAAAAATTACTATACATCTTTATGCATAAAAATTCAATTGTTTTCAGAAAAAACAACACTAAATGAATGCAAAAAAACTGACCACCATCAGGATAACTTCCTGATTGATGGTCAGCTGAACGGTTCACTCGGTGTGCATTAGACGCAAAGTACATATTTTTATGAATGTAATCTCTCATCAAACATCAATTGAATTTGAATACCAAATGGGTCTTCAATAATGCCATAGGCTTTGCTGAACACATTACTAGATAAAGGAGCAATAATCTTTACGCGCTCATCTGTCACTAAGCTTTTATAAAAACCTTCAATTTCCTCTAAATCAGCACTTTGTATACACAATGATGTGTTATTCCCCACTGTATATTTCTCATTCTTATTCATTGTATCTTCTGCTATCATTACTTTTGTTTTTCCGATTAACAAAACAGAGTGAGTAATGTAATCCTTATTCTCATCCGTAAGCTGTATGGAACGGTCACGTTCTGCAAGCTGTTGATAAGTAACACGTAGCAATTCCTCTGCCTTAAAATGTTGTTCGTAAAATTCTATAGCTTCCTTTGTGCTTCCGTTCATCGATAAGAAAATAGCTACTTCTAGTGTTGCGCTCATCGTATAACTCTCCTTCGTAGGTTTGATATGTGGCCCTGAACTTATTATCATATATAAAGGTATCAAAACATGACACCTTAATAAGGAGCTTTTTATATGAAGAAATCAGAACGATTAAATGACATGATGCGATACTTAAACGGGCGAGAGTTTTTTAATCTAAGTGACCTTATGGCGAAATATAATATTTCAAAAAGCACAGCGCTACGTGATATTGCTTCATTAGAACAATTAGGTATGCCTATCTTTTCGGAGCATGGGAGATATGGACGATATGGTATTTTAAAAAATAGATTGTTATCCCCTATTATTTTCACCATGGATGAAGTGTATGCACTGTACTTTGCCATGCTGACCTTAGAATCTTATCAATCCACTCCGTTTCATTTAAGTGTGAACAAGCTAAACGAAAAGTTCGAACACTGTCTATCGAATACACAAATCGACCAGATTCATAAAATGAAAAAGGTTCTGCAATTCGAAATGGTTCAGCATAAGCATGTTAGTCGTTTCTTAGATAAAATCCTAGCAAGTATTCTAAATGAGAGTGCCTGTAACATTGAATATACAAAAAACAACCAGCTAAAAAGCTACTCTGTGCAATTCTTCAAAATTTCCGCAAAGTTTGGGCAATGGTATGCTACTGGAATAGAGCTTACTACGAATAAATATAGGGTTTACAGAGGGGATAGAATATCCTTCTTGGAAGAAGATAAGAGAGCAGCCCGCTATTCTTTAGAAGAACTTCTTAGCCGTTCCTTAGAATTTTATCAATCCGCGAGCAATATTCACTTTGAAGTTGAGATCGAGGAACAAGCCAAGGATATTTTTTATAAAGAACATTATCCTTCTATGGAAATAGAAGCTGGCCCGAGAACTATCATTAAGGGATTCTATCATCCAGGCGAAGAAGAATTTCTAGCTAATTATTTCATGCGTTATGGTCAATATGTTAGAGCGGTGAAGCCTGAAGCCTTGAAACAAATGATTCAGGATAAAGTTGAGAATCTCTTAAATCACTATCAGAAACTATAAATGGAACGAAAAAAAAGAAGGGTCTATGCCCCTCTTTACTACTTCTCCAAAATAGACCGCATTGTAAATTCTAGCGGTTTATTTTGGCATGGATTATGATTTTATTTTTCCGATGGATAGATTCACTCGATAATTGCCATGTTTCAAAAGCTGTGCCAGAAATGCCTCAAGCTCCTCATTAGAAGCAAAATGTCCGGTTAACACATAACATCCTTCTCCGCTAATTCGATGCACTTCGGTAATAGCATCCTCTGCCATCACGAACTTCTGGAATAAAGGATGATTGGCTGATTCCACAAAAAATGTAATAAAGGCTGTGATAGACAGTCCTAGCTTTGCTTTATTAGTAACGATCGTATATTGCTCGATAACCCCTAAATCTTCTAAACGCCTAATGCGATTTCCGACCGCTTGGCCGGTCATATGTATCTTTTGGCCAATGTCCTTCCACTGAATTCTGGAGTTTTCTTTTAGTAATGCTAGTATCGCAAAATCGATATGATCAAAAATAAAAATCAATCCTTTCGTCATGAAAGCAAATGGACATATAGCGTTTCGCCAACTTATTCAGCATTTAAGCATGACTATCTATACTTAGTTATATCCTGATTCACTAGTTAGTAGCCATTGAAACAGTGATAACTAAACACTTTAAAGGAGGTCCAAGAATGCTATTACAAGAAATTTTAGAGTATAACGATCAGTTCGTAGAAGACAAGGAGTATCTACCTTATGAGGGAACAAAATTCCCTAAAAAACGCATGGTTGTCGTAACATGCATGGATGCACGACTGATTGAACTGTTACCTAAAGCCCTAAATATACACAATGGGGATGCCAAAGTCATCAAAACAGCAGGTGGAACGATTACCCATGCATTTGGAAGCATCATGCGCAGTATCGTAACGGCTGTCTATGAACTGAATGCGGAAGAAATTTATATTATCGGTCACCACAATTGTGGCATGAGTCAAAGTAACCCTGAAGGAACACTTCAAAAAATAATGGATCGTGGAGTCGCGACACCAGAAATTCTTTCTTCACTTGAATATGCAGGTATCGATCTTCATAAATGGTTGTTCGGCTTTACGAATGTCGTAGATTCGATTAAAGGAAACATAGATCTGGTGCGTAATCATCCGCTCATTCCGAAAGAGGTAGCTGTTCATGGTCTGGTGATTGCACCCGACACTGGTAAACTCGATCTGATTGTAAATGGATATGAACAAGTAACAGGCTACGACAAGCACTAAGCGATACTCATTATACTAAACTAAAGGGAGCAATAAAATATGAATAGAAAAGAAGCGACACAACAAATATTGGACGCTAAATTTGCAAAAGGATTAACTTGGGGCGAAATTGCAAAGGAAAGCGAGCATTCAGAGAGCTGGGTTGTAACTGCACTGTTGGGCCAAGCGACAATGACGCGTAATGAAGCAGATAAAATGGGGGAATTGCTTGAACTCGATGAACAAGTCGTTCAAGCACTCACACAAATCCCACACCGTGGCGATGTCATTGCTATGCCGCCTACAGATCCAGGACTGTATCGCCTATACGAAATGCTGCTTGTATACGGTCCAACGATTAGAGAACTTGTTTTGGAGAAACTTGGCGAAGGTATCATGAGCGCGATCGATTTCCAATTCGACGTACAGAAGCAAGAAGATCCGAAAGGTGACCGTATCCTTCTGACGATGAACGGAAAGTTTTTGCCATATCGCAAATGGTAATAGATTAAGGAGCAAGCCACCTTTTAACGATTTCACATTGAAAGGTGGCTTGCATTTTCCGTATAGATTGTATAGTTAACAATAGTGAAGGTGAGTAGATATGAAGAACAAATGTGTTACCGATAGTCTCAGCACTATACAATGGTTTATTTTTTTGCTAGCCAATGCAGTGGCGCTGCCCATTGTCATTGGAGGTATTTTTCAATTGTCGTTTGAACAAATTTCAACCTTAATGCAGCGGACATTTTTCGTTGTAGGAATCAGTTCATTTATTCAGGGATGGTTAGGACATAAATATCCTATTGCAGACGGTCCTGCGGGATCATGGGTAAGTATCTTTATCATATTAGGCAACTTAGCTTTAATTCAAGGGCAAGATCAAATAAATGCCTTACAAATTCTAGAAGGAGGATTAATCGTAGCCGGGCTTGTTCTTTTCATATTAGGAACTACAGGGTTAGTTTATAAGCTTCAATTTTTATTTACACCCTTAGTTTCGGGTTCATTTTTATTCATTCTCGCCTTGCAATTAAGCGGTGTATTAGTCAAGGGCATGCTTGGAGTACAGGAAACAAGCGCCGAACCAGATGGTATAGCAGCACTCATATCCTTTTTTATTTTTGGACTTGTTATTTTTCTCTCTATTAAAGGAAGAGGATGGATTAGTAGTTACGCCGTACTGATTGGAATCGGCTTGGGTTCGGCATTATTTGCAGCATTCGGGAAAGTGGGGCCAGCATTTACAGCTTTAACCCCCGTCTTGAAGTTCCCTCATATTTTTGCTTGGGGATTACCTCAATTTGATCTAGGGATCGTGATTACCTCACTGTTGTTTACGTTTTTGTTAGTATCCAATACAATTTCTTCTATTTCCGCTGTAAAACAAGTAGTTCCGGTTTTACCGAAAGATGAAAAAACAGCATTAAGCCGAGGGATTTGGACGGGAGGGATCTCTCATATACTAGCCGCCCTATTCTCAACGATAGGAGTTGTTCCTTTACCAGCCTCGGCGGGCTTTATGAAATTAACAGGGCAAAAGCGAATTCGGCCATTTCTTATGGCCTGTATGTTACTAACCGTTATCGCGCTAATGCCGTCCGTTGTCAATGTGCTAGCGTTACTTCCAGCTCCTGTAGCCAGTGCAGCACTTCTAGCTACTTTTGTACAAATCGTAGGGATTGCATTCCAATCCTTGCTACAGGAAGAGCTTGATCATCGCCGATTAACGATACTAGGAATAACGTTGTTGGTGAGCATTGGACTCATGTTTTTGCCTCCAGCGGTATTTCAGAGTCTTCCTTCCACACTTCGATATATTTGCAGTAATGGTCTGCTTGTCGGCACTATACTGGCCATGCTTTTAGAGCAATTTTGGAAAAGTGAAAAGAAAATAAGCCACTGTCAAAAATTATAAAGCTACTCAAAAGAGGTAAAAAACACATCTTGCAGAATGGCTTTAGCTTTTTTAAGGTTGCGCGTGTCCAGTTGGTTAAGCATTTCTACGATTTGACTCATTTCATCGCTGTCCATTACCTCAAGTGATTCTCCAGCATTTAATAGTTCTTCTTCAGCATCCGATTCCGAATGAACCCATGATGCTTCTAAAGTATCCTCGAACGCTTGCATCAGAAATAATAATTCATCTGTGTTATATCTTTGTAGAAACCGAGTTATCCCTTTATTCATCTCCTTATGTAGTTCTTGATGCAAATCGAATATTTCTTTTCCGAGAGGTGTTGTAAGAAACAGCACTTCTTTTTTATTATCGGGGAGAAACTCCGTGCGAATCATTTGCTGCAGAACTAATTTTCTAGTGATTTTGGACACGCTACCTTTCGGAATTCCGAAATGCTTCGAAATGGTAGTGCCATTCACCGGCTCAAGCTGTCCAATTGCATCTATTACATGCAGCATCATGACTGTGGAGTCTTGGAGAAAATCAATGATAAGTGGATTACTACAGTTCTGGAGCAGCCATTCCTTTTCTTCATCATCCTCCGATTGAAATCGTTTTTGTAATTGAGGAATCATCTCTATCAGTTTTTTTATCAATAAATCCTTATTCGGTAAGTTCTCGAAAGAATGCGTCACTGTTAAGTCTCCTCGTAAATTCATCTTATGATCATCTTAACAAGACACAGCTCAAAAATAAAGTTTCCTAGAAATAATATTGACAACAAGGAAACTTAAAATGTACTATTGTTTCCATAGTCATTATTTTATTTCCAGGAAACAATAAAACGTAAAGAAGGTATTTATATGAATGTCTTAATTATTTTTGATCATCCATACGGAGCATCGGCGTCCGAGAATGTCCCACATCAGCGAAGCTATTCCGCAGCTCTGCTAGCCTCCGTGATGCGAGGTCTTACCACTAAAGGCCATACGATCGATCTTATCGATTTGCATGCCGATGGATTTAATCCAATCATGTCTTACGAAGAACTTGCTGCTTGGCGACAAAAGAAAACCGTCGACCCTCTAGTCGCCAATTATCAGCAACGGCTTATCGCAGCAGATCATATCGTCTTCCTATTCCCTATATGGTGGGAGGCCATGCCTGCTCTTACCAAAGGCTTTCTGGATAAGGTCTTCGCAAAAGGCATTGTCTATGAGGAAATCAAACCTGGACGGCCCTTTAAATGCTTACTCCCGAATATGAAAGGCGTATCCCTGCTGACGGTAATGAACACGCCCGACTTTGTTTACCGCTGGATATTTGGCAACCCTATCACCAAAATCCTGTTCAGAGGAACCTTCCGCAAAATGGGCATACGAAAGAACCTCCGTTGGTATAATTATGCCGGCATGTCAGATCGCAGCTTGGAAGAACGGGTGAAATATCTTGATAAGACAGAACAACGGTTTGCACGACTAGACTAGATTACTGAAGCGCTGACGGATTCCGAGAACGAAACCTCCTGCTTCTTCACTTCCTGGAGCACCAATAATCCAATTAATAAGGAAGCAACGCCAATAAGGATCAGCAGCGCTCCCAGCTCCAGACTGTAGGCAGATAACGCCCCATCCCGAAAAGCCATCCCGCGTATGAGCCGGTTCAGCCAGTTCATCGGTAATACCCAAGCGGAAATTTGAAAAAACGCAGGAAACGCTAGTGGACTCAGTTGGATTCCAGTAGCAAGAAATGACGGATACAATACGAAATTAGTTCGTAAATTAACTTTGGAAGCGTCTTTGGCGGTATAGCCAATCAACAGGCCCATAAGGGACAAAGCAAAGGCATACACAAGCAGCGGAATAATAAAAAGATAAGGCGCCGCTTCAAAACGCATTCCCCCCACCTGCTTTAATAAGCCATAACATAGGAGCAACGAAAGCGTGGTCAAGACAGCATAAGGGACACTACGAATCCAAATTTGCCAAGGCGACTTCCCGTTTGTAAAAAGTTTTCCTTCCTGCCGCAAACGCGGGACAATGGCGCCCGCTGCGCTTGTTGTAATCATCAGCACCACAATATTCACAAATCCAATGACCATAAAGCTCACATAACTTGTGGTCGGATTGAACAACATCCGCTGTTGGAGAGATAACGGTGAAACAAGCCCTTTAGAGGCTTCGGCATCCATCCCCTTCTGAATCAGACGGGTCATCGAAAGCGTCATATTCTCCGTCTGAATGACTTCCTGAATGGCAGTTCGGATGCCGGTTAGCCCTGAGGGCATCGTGTTATCCATCAAGATGCCGATATTCGTTGAAATCCCCTGCTGTTGATGTTGTCCCAGCTCTTTAGGAAGCGTGATAACTGCGACAGCTTGCTCATTTGCCAGTATAGTTTCTGGATTTAAGCGGCTGGCGTACACATTGGTTACTTTCATATAAGGAGAGGCATTGATTTTAGAGATCAGCTGCCTTGAATACGAACTGTGATCCTCATCAATAACTACAACATGCGATTCGCTGATTTGATTCTTCGAGAACATCAAGCCAAAAAACAGAGCCGCAATAAGCGGACCAATAAAAATCAGGCGTAAATACTTACTGCCCGCCACGTACTTCCACTCATCAATCAGTGACTTCATCGAGCTTCACCTCCGCTGTCATCCCCGGAAGCAACTCAGCATTCGCATCCATAACTACACGGACAAGAAACATACTTAAATCCGCTTGCCCCTTTTCACGTGACATACGTAAGCTCGCAAATTGAGGGGCGGCTGCGATGGAAGTAATTACACCCGTCACCTCCGCTTCATGCTCCAAATACGGAAAATGAACCCCAATATTTTGATTCACCTTTAGCTTTTGGATTTCACTTTCCTGTACGTAAAGGTCTGTATAAAAGCTGTTTTTTTGCAGCACCGCCAGTGGCATGCCTTGCTGTACTTGATCTCCCGGCTTTACAACCATCCTGTTGACCGATCCGTCCTCAGGCGCGAGTACATCTGTTTCTCCTTCTTCAGCGGATTTAACCTTGAACAATACCTCTCCCTGTTTTATAGAATCACCTACAGCCACACGGACCTCAACAATTGACCCTGGACTGTTCTGATAAAATATAGTCTTTTGCTCTGCATCAAGAATCCCTTGCTTCCTGCTCTCAGCCTGACTAACAGCATCCTTACCTTTTACTGCAAGCAGCGACCCTCCAAAGATCAACACAACCGCAATTCCAATATACAAGCCTGCTTTTATCTTCATTTTCCACGCTCTCCCCTTATCATTTTTCTAACCGCATTTTCGGCAGCCTCCATAATCACTTCTCCCAATGTAGGATGAGGGTGAATGGTCATCGCCAAATCCTCCACAGTGGCTCCCATCTCAATGGCAAGGGCAAGCTCCGACACGAGTGTGGATGCCTCCACGCCAACGATTTGGGCCCCCATCACGATTCCTGAGATCGGATTTGCTACAATTTTGACGAAGCCCTCAGTTTCCTTCAGGGCCAATGCTCTCCCGTTAATCCCAAAGGTGGATTTACCAATTACAATCGGGATGCCCTTTGCTCTTGCTTCTGTTTCACTTAAGCCCACGCTCGCTAACTCTGGTTCAGAAAAAACAACAAGCGGAATGGCTCTATAATCAACCTCGGAGGAAAGGCCTGCAATGGCTTCTGCCGCAATTTTAGCTTCATAGGACGCCTTGTGAGCAAGGGCTGGACCTGACGTAATATCCCCAATTGCAAAAATATTCGGAATAGCCGTTCTGCACTGTTCGTCTGTCTCAATCAATCCTCTAGTCGTCACGGGCAAGCCTATACGATCCAGTCCTAAATTGCCGTCTGTATTTGGTTTTCTCCCTACAGTGACTAACACATATTCCGCTGTCACATGCAGCTGTTCCTGATTTTTCAAATAATGCAGTGTGATGGTGTCTGCACTCTGCACTACGTTCACAGCTGTCGCTCCGGTAATCATCTTAATCCCATCAGCCTTCAACTGCCTTCCAACAGGGTTCACAAGCTCCGCCTCAAATCCAGGCAGCACTTGATCTCCTCCCTCCAGAATCGTTACCTTTGTTCCAAATTTGGCATACATTTGCCCCAGTTCAATCCCTATATATCCCCCTCCAATAACAACTAAGCTAGTTGGAACTTCGGAGAGTGACAGAGCTTCTGTAGAAGATAAAACACGTCCGCCAACCGGAAAGGCTTGCAGCTCAATCGGACGTGATCCTGTGGCCAAGATGGCGTTTTTAAAAGAAATACTTTGCTCCTGCCCAGACTGACTGATAATCGCCGTATGCTCATCAACCAATCTTGCCTCTCCTTCCAAAATATTCACACCTGCCGTCTTTAATAAATAGCTAACTCCACCTGCCTGTTTATTCACAATTCCCTGTTTGAAATCCTGAGCATTCTTAAATGACACTGCCGCCTCTGAAGAGCTGAACAGTCTAAACAACTCGTAACGATGAGACTCTGCAATTAATGCTTTGGATGGAATACACCCAACATTTGTACAAACCCCGCCAAGCTGATTGCGTTCAACAATTGCCGTCTTCATCCCAAGCTGGGCAGATTGCAGCGCCGCTACATACCCTCCCGGACCTGATCCAATGACCAACGTTTCTACGGATTCAAGCTTACTCATCGTCGCTACCTCCTGTTAAAGTTATTTTAAAATATGATGACCGTAATATATTATTATCATCATATTTTAAAACCGTCAACAACCCTGTTTAGCTATTCATCAGCAATAGTGCTCACAATCGCTAAATTGACAGGCTTTATTATGATGATTATAATATTTTAAAAAGTATACTTATGAAGCTGTGGAGTGATTATAATGCCCTATCCCAAAGGCCATAAAATAAAAGTGCGGAATACGATTATTGAAAGTGCTGCTCAGGCTTTTCGCTCGCATGGTATTCATGATGTAAGTGTTCCCTTCATTATGAAGGGTGCCGGGTTAACTCATGGCGGGTTTTATTCCCACTTTGACAATAAAGAACAACTGGTCGCCGAAGCCTGCCGGTATGCCATCAGTGATACCATCACACTTTTGCAGAAGGTTGCGGAGCAGGAAGAGCAGAAACCCAAAATCAATGCGGTCATTGATTATTATTTAAGTCCGTATCATCGCGACAAAACGGAGATGGGCTGCATTATTCCTGCCCTTTCTGCCGAAATAGCCCGTTCTTCCGAAGAAGTTCGGCGGATATTCACGCAGGAATTAGAGCGGATGGTTACATTCATCTCCACGCTGGCGGGCATTGACGCGTCCAAAGGTAGCACACTGTTCAGCACCATGGTTGGCTCTCTAGTTCTTGCACGGACAGTAAATGACCCTGAACTGAGCGACAGCCTCCTTTCGTCAGGCAAACGGTATGCTAAAGAGCTGGTTATGATCTAAAAACAATAAACACCCCAAACAAATGAATCCAACTCAGAAATTTTTCGTAATATTATGAATTATAGATAACTGAGGGGTGTATCCAATGAACGAGCAGTTTGCAGCAAGGGTTGAATTGTTCGCAGAGAACGCGCTGAGGATCAAAAAGGCTTTTCCTTGGCATAATGCAATGGTTAGCCGTTTGGCGGGGTTACTGTACACAGCAGAGAATAAAAGTGCAGATGAGGATGCGATTCGTGCGAGCCACGAGCTTATTAAAGAAAATACCGGAATGTTTTCTTCGTTTAGGGGGAACTCGGCAATCAGTATTGCTACTATGCTCTCTCTTTCTGCTGACAAGGAACAACAGCTTGCAAACACACTGACCGTATATGACTTATTGAAGGACGTCAAATTTAGAGCCTCTGATTATCTCGTCGTTGCCGCTTATCAAATCGCCGCTAATACGACAACAGATCAGTATCAGCGTACGGTAGAACGCGCAAAGATGTTTTACGATAGCATGAAAGCGAAGCACCGTTTCCTTACCGGACATGATGATTATATTTTCTCTGCCATGCTCGGCCTTTCCGATATCGACGTGGACAGCGGCATCGACCGGATGGAGCAGCTTTACACTACACTAAAGCCTGAATTTATGTCGGGGAACAGTGTGCAAGCTCTGACACAGGTACTGGTTCTTGGAAAAGAAGCTTCAGAAGCAGCGGATCGTGTACTGGCATTACGAGATGCGTTCCGTGCACATGGCATCCGGTTAGATAAGGAATATACCCTTTCTTCGCTGGGCGTGCTAACTTTGCTCTCCTCCAACAATAAGGACATGGTTACGGAAGTCTCAGAGACCTTCGAATTACTGCGTACCAAAAAAGGCTTTGGCAGCTGGTCCATTGTAAAGCAGGAATTGCTACTGCTGTCAGCTGCGCTAGTAGCCTTCAAATATGTAGAGGATGTGCAAAGTGGCATTGTAACCTCGATGCTTTCCACCAGCATCACTAATATTGTGATCGCACAGCAGGCTGCTCTTGCAGGGGCTGCGGCCGCTTCGGCTGCGGCTGCAGCTTCATCTTCTTCGAATTAAGTGAAAATGCGAGGGAAGACATGGACTCAATACAACCAATCAACACTAGAAATGAAGAATGTTTATACCGTCTACTGAATATTTGGGAATCCTCTGTGCGGCATACACATCTATTCCTGTCTGAACAGGATAACAAGATTGAAATGCTATTCGTAGAACCTGCTGCAATGGGAAAAGGCATTGGAAAATCACTCGTTGCTTATGCTATACAGACACTGAACGTACGCTACGTTGATGTAAATGAACAAAATCCGCAGGCCTTAGGTTTCTATGAGCATATGGGTTTTCAAGTTTTTGAGCGTTCTGCACTAGATGAACAGGGTAATCCTTTTCCTATCCTGCATATGAAGTTATCAATCGGCTCACGTTAAAAGATTCCATCGCCTCTCAAAGCAAAAGAGACCGCTTCGAGTAGCCAAAACAATGGCTGTTCGAAGCGGTCCTTTGTGGTTAAGTAGGATCAACTTTTGTTTTTGGTGTGGAAGCTCCGCTTATTCTACCGACTTTAACGCCTCAATCATATGAATCCGTTTGAGCTTAATGTGCATGAAAGCCATGACTATGCCTGAGAACAGCAGTGTTAAGAGTGCGGCATACACATAGCTTGGCCACTTAATAATCGGCGCGAACATCGTTGCATCCAGCTCAGCTGTATTCAAGACGAAGCTGTGCAATATAATGCCAAGACCCGATCCGGCTACAATGCCGAGTAGGCTTAGCAGCATATTCTCACGGTAAATATACAACGTTACTTCCTTATCATAAAATCCCAATACCTTGATCGTTGATAGCTCCCTGATCCGCTCAGAGACATTAATATTGGTCAAATTGTAGAGGACGACAAAAGCCAGAGCAGCAGCCGATACAATGAGCACCAAGGTTACAACGTCCATACTCTTCATGGTGTCATCAAAGGCAGTACCTACATTGCTGGAAAAGCTGACCGCTGCCACTCCCTCATTGTCCGTTAGCTTCTCGCCGAACTTGTCCTCCCATGCTTTGTCGTGCGTGGTATAGTTCAGCAGCTCTGTGTTGAACACCGGTTCATGTCCAAATACGGAAGAATAATACGCAGGTGTCATATAAACATAGTGCATTACATAGTTCTCTGTAATCCCTATGACCTTAATCTTGAATGTCTCGTTATCCTTGTCCACCACATTCAATGGGTCGCCGGGTTCAAGCCCGTATAATTTAGCCAGCTTCTCCGAGATTATAGCTCCCTCGTCCGAAAGCGTGCGTTTTTCTCCACTCACTCGATCCCGCAGCTCCACATAATCGGATATCGCAGCAACAGATGCAGGGATGAACATATGCACATCCTGATCATTTACACCACTGCTGTGCGCTTTCATCGTTTCCTGTGCCACACTTAGTGATCCAGTTATAGTGGACTCGCCAGTGATCAATTGCTCGTAGGCATCCCGCACATCAGCAGACGCATCTTCATGCAGCGCTACAAGTGCATCATATTTCATAATCGTGCCGAACTGCTGGGGGGCAATGCTGCCGATCGAGTCTTTAAGACCAAAACCGGTCAGAATCAGCGCCGTACAGCCGGCCACGCCGAACACTGTCATGAACATCCGCTGCTTGTAGCGGAATAAATTCCGTGCGGTAACCTTTTGAACAAAGCTCAACCGTTTCCATACAAAAGTAACTCTCTCCAGTAAAATCCGCTGCCCGCTCTTTGGCGCCTTCGGACGCATCAATACGGAAGCGTTGCTTCGTAGTTCTACCCGCGCGGCAATCCAAGCCGTCAATGTAGTGCAGATTAGCGCCACTATAATGGAAATGATGGAATACGACGGATAGAAGCTTTTGATAAGATCCGGCAGATTATAAAGTGAACTGTACGCATTATAGATAATGGTTGGAAACATCGTAAATCCGAGCGCAAGTCCCGCAACCGAAGCCGTCAAGCTGGCAAGCGTACCATAAACCAAGAATTTGGCCATAATGTCACGGTTCCCATACCCAAGCGCTTTAAGTGTCCCGATCTGCAAACGATGCTCCTCGACCATCCGAGTCATAGTCGTCAAGCTGACCAGCGCAGCGATCAGGAAAAAGAATACCGGGAACGCACTCGCAATTGCCGACAATCGATCAGCGTTGTCTTTATATTCGGCATATCCCGGATTGGCACTTCGGTCAGTGACGTAGACCTTCGGAAGGCCCAGTTCTGCAAGCTTTTGCTCCCCTGCAGCTAGTTCCGCCTTGGCCGAGACCAGTCCGTCAGTAATAGCTTTCATGTTTGCAGCTTGTTCCTGCTGCACCACCTCTGGCTGGCGCTTTAATTCAGCAAGCTGTTGCTCGGCGGCGGTCACCTTACCTCGTCCACTGGACAGCTCCTTCTCACCTTCCGCGCGCATCTCCGCAAGCCGAGCTTCCGGCACGCCGGACAGCGCCTGCTCTACCGCCTTAGTATGCTGTTCGATCAATGCCTCGTACTCTGGCGAATAAGCCTTCACACTGGCTGTATCCTTGAAGGACAGATAGGCTTCCGTATACACCGGAAGCTTGAAATCTGACTCCGGAATTGCTGCGAATGCATCGGCCATACCTTTGCCGATCCCACTGGTGCCCCGGGTACTCTTTTCTATAAATTGTGGGCTTCGCACAAAACCTACAACCGTATAGTTCAGTGACGCAAAGTTGTTCGACAGCTCCGCATCCGTTCCGTCACCGCTAAAGGTTATTTTGTCACCCAGCGCATATTTTCCAGCCAGCTTGTCATCCAATACGATTTCTCCGGAAACCTCTGGAAGACGTCCTTCAATCATACTGTACTGGTTAAGAGGTTTATCTGAATGGTAAGAATGGACTTTGAGGATCAAAGCATTATCACCGCTGAACACATCCGTACTGTAACCCGGCTGGACTTCATCGATGCCCGGTATATCGCTCAGCAGGCCGATGTTATCTTCGGTCAGACCATAGTTGGTCTGCACCTTCAGATCCATTAGTCTCGTCTCTTGATAAAAGGTTCCGGCTGTATCCAGCATATCCGGACCGGCTGACTTGATGCCGGAAAAGAAACTAACACCCAGCATAATGATTGCAAAAATCGAAATAAATCGGGCCTTAGTGTGCCTAATTTCACGAAAAATATCTTTCCATAACGCACGCTTTTTCATAGATGCCTTCTCCTTACCATTCGATATCTTCAACAGATACTGGCGAAGGATTGGTTACCATCTTCCGTACCTTAGCATTATTAATCTCAATAACCCTGTCTGCCATTGGTGCAATCGCCAAATTATGCGTGATTACGATGACCGTAGTGCCTGTGTTACGGCAGGTATCCTGAAGCAGCTTAAGCACTTGCTTACCAGTATTGTAGTCTAGCGCACCTGTTGGTTCATCGCAGAGGAGCAGCTTTGGCTGTTTAGCTAGCGCTCTGGCGATAGCGACACGTTGCTGCTCACCACCAGACAGCTGAGCCGGAAAATTATCCAGCCGTGCACCTAGTCCCACATCCTCAAGCACCTTACGCGCATCTAGTGCACGCGGGGAAATCTGAGAAGCAAGCTCAACATTCTCCAGTGTGGTGAGATTCGGCACTAAGTTATAGAACTGGAACACAAAACCCACGTCATTGCGGCGGTAGCCCGTCAACTCCTTGGCACTGAACTTGGCAATGTCCGTACCGTCCACAATGACCTGGCCTTCGTCAGCAGAATCCATCCCGCCAAGAATATTAAGCACCGTCGATTTGCCCGCACCGCTGGGGCCGACAATCACTGCAAACTCACCTTTATTTATCTCAAAATCAATTCCGTCGTTGGCAACGATCACACTTTCACCCATTTTGTAACGCTTGTACTCATTTTTGACAGCAACAAAGCTCATTTTCCATCCTCCTGTCTCTATCCAATCCAAGCCTAATCCCTTTATATTGTTTCAGTTTATCATAATTAGAACGCCCAAGCCCGAATGGCAAACCCTCATTACGCAAGGTTAAATTCACATCATTAATAAGTTCATTTTTTTGTAACAATAATGTAACAAGGAAATTTTACCGTAAACGATACTTAGTCATTTGATAATGTTATAATCACTTTGTTTTATTCACTCTTTTCAGGCAAGAGTGAAAGAACAAGAACAATCAGAAACAGGTGATCAGATGTTCGAACTGAAATGGCTATGGCAGAACTTAGAGGGCAACCGGACACGGTACATTCTGGCACTCTGCCTCTCGGTAGTGGGCTCAAGTCTTACCATTGTAAACCCTTACATCAGTCAGCGCATTGTCGATACGTTTATAGCAGGTGACAATGCGCTGCAGAATCTTACACAAGAACGGCAATTATTGATTATGCTCTGCTTGGCTATGATTGGATTTTCTCTACTGCGCACAGGACTTGCTTATTTTACAACGATGCAGTACGAACAGTCCTCTCAAAACATGATGTACAACATCCGGATTTTTTTGTACAACAAGATTCAGGGACAGGACAGAGAATATTACGACCGTAACCGAACCGGCGATCTCATGACCAAGATGACCGGGGATCTGGACATGGTTCGGCACTCGATGGCATGGATTTTTAAAACGATCATTGAATCGCTAACGATCTTCATTGCTGCTGTTATCTATTTTTTCACCATAGATGCTCAGCTCACGCTGTGGATGCTAATCCTGTCGCCACCTATTTTTATCGTGGCTTACATATTCGCTAAACGCGTCCGTCCTATGTATATTGACCTGCGTGAGCGGTTGTCCCAGCTTAACACGACTACTCAGGAGAATATTTCAGGCAACCGTGTGGTTAAGGCTTTTGCCCGCGAAGAGTTCGAGGTTCAAAAATTTACGGAGAAGAATGTCAATTATTCTACAGCGAACAAAAAGGCCGCCCTTGTATGGCTGGATTACTTTCCTTTTCTGGAATCCTTCGCTCAGGGCTTCAACGTCATTCTAATGCTGGCAGGCGGTTTGTTCCTGATGAACGGCCGGATCACCTTCGGTGAATTTACAGCCTTCTCTTCGCTGATCTGGGCGATATCGAACCCTATGCGCAATATTGGTATTATTATCAACGACATTCAGCGCTTTTTTGCGAGCTTGTCCAAAATCATTGATATCTATTACGCAAAGCCTAATATCGTAAACGAGCATATGTCTACTAACAAACGCCGTTACGAAGGCCGTATTGAGTTCGATCATGTCCGCTTCAAATATGACAGCGCTATCGTACTTGACGATGTTAGCTTTACCGTTGAACCTGGTGAAACCATAGCAATCATGGGCTCGACCGGATCAGGCAAAACAACAATCATCAACCTGATCCCTCGCTTCTATGACGTAGCCGAAGGACGTGTACTCGTCGATGGTGTTGATGTCCGAAAGCTGGAGCTCGATGAGCTGCGCGATAATATCGGTATGGCGACCCAAGATGTGCTCTTATTCTCTGATACTATCGATGGAAACATCGCCTACGGTGATCCTGATCTTCCGGAAAAAGATGCGATAAGCTTTGCCGAGCTCGCAGCCGCACACGACTTCATTACCAAAATGCCTGAAGGTTATGATACCGTTGTCGGAGAACGAGGAGTCGGCTTATCCGGAGGTCAAAAACAGCGTATCGCTTTAGCACGTGCTTTGGCAGTTCGCCGTCCGATCCTCATTCTGGATGATACGACCTCTGCTGTCGATCTTGAGACGGAGGAGCATATTCAGAAAAGTCTACGTGAGCTGGATTATCCTTGCACGAAGATTATTATCGCGCAGCGTGTATCTACGACCGCGCAGGCTGACCGTATTCTCATTCTGGATGACGGAAAGCTGGTTGAGGAAGGCACCCACGCCGAACTGCTAGCGAAACGGGGCTACTACTACGATGTATTTAAACTGCAGAACGAGGGTATTGGAAGGCAGGTGACCGCAAGTGGCCAGGAATAAATTCGACGTCGATGAGAATCTGGAATCGCCGTTTAATATAAAACACTTCCGGCGTGCGATGATATACATCAAACGAAAGAAAACGCCAATGATTGTTGCATTTATACTCAGTGCACTTTCAGCAGCCATTTCACTATCAGCTCCGCTGATCATGCAGCATGTGATCGACGTGACCATTCCGGCAAAAGCGAAGCTTGCGCTGCTGGGCTGGGCTGGACTGATGCTGCTGACCATTGTAGTCAGCGTTTATCTGGCTACGATTCGTTCACGTATCATGACGAGTGTTGGACAGGATATTATTTTTGACATCCGTACAGATTTGTTTAAGCACCTGCAAGAGTTGCCATTCAAGTATTATGACGACCGTCCGCAGGGCAAGATTCTTATCCGGGTCGTAAACTACGTTAACGCCGTTTCGGATGTGTTATCCAATGGTATTATCAACTTTATTCTAGAAATCGTGAATTTGCTCTTTATCGCAGCCTTCATGTTCGCTGTTGACGTACGTCTATCATTTGTCATCCTTGCAGGACTGCCAGTCTTCTTTGGCATCATGATGCTGATCAAAACTCGGCAACGCCGGGCTTGGCAAGCAGTATCCAATAAAAGCTCCAACCTGAACGCCTATTTGCAAGAAAGTATCAGCGGTATTGGTGTGACGCAAATGTTCTCACGGGAACAACGTAACGAAGGAATCTTCACACGTCTCGCGGGTAATTTCCGTACAGAATGGATGAAGGCCCAACGTTACAACTTACTTATTCCGTTCTCCGTGGACAACTTGTCTACGATCGTGACATCATTGATTTTCCTTGTAGGCTTACTAACACTAAGCCCTCAAGATATGACCCTCGGTGTCATTCTGGCGATGAGCAGCTACGCTGCCCGCTTCTGGCAGCCGATTCTGAATCTTTCGAACCTGTACAATAACTTTATCAACGCCGTTGCCTATCTTGAGCGTATCTTCGAGACGCTGGATGAACCCGTTACCGTCAGTGATATTCCAGATGCGAAGACACTGCGACCTGTAGAGGGCCATGTCACTTTCGACGATGTGACCTTTGCCTATGACCCTGGACTCAATATTCTGGAGAATATCTCCTTTAAGATCAAAGCAGGAGAAAGCATCGCTCTAGTGGGACCAACAGGTGCAGGCAAAACTACGGTCGTCAATCTGATCTCGCGCTTCTATAATATTTCAAGCGGTAAGATTCTTATCGACGATCAGGATATCTCGCAGGTTACGCTGAAGTCCCTGCGCAGCCAAATGGGGATTATGCTACAGGACAGCTTCATCTTCTCCGGTACGATCCTGGACAATATTCGTTACGGTAAACTCGATGCCACCGAGGAAGAAGTGATCGCCGCAGCGAAAGCCGTTTGCGCCGACGAATTCATCCGTGAATTCGATCAAGGCTATCTGACAGAGGTTAACGAGCGTGGCTCCAAGCTATCTCAGGGGCAGCGGCAGCTCATTTCGTTCGCAAGAACGCTTTTGGCTGACCCTAGAATTCTCATACTGGATGAAGCCACTTCTTCCATCGATGCGAAGACTGAGCGTTTGCTGCAAAAAGGTCTGAATGAGCTCCTTAAAGGGCGTACCTCATTCATTATCGCGCATCGTCTGTCCACCGTAAAAAACTGCGACCGCATTATGTATGTGTCTAACAAAGGCATCGCAGAAAGCGGCTCACATGATGAGCTAATCGCACAAAAGGGACTTTACCACCGCCTTTATACGGCGCAGAAGATGGAAGCTTAATTGAATAAACACCAAAAAAGCTCAGGGCTATTTGTAGAGGCCACTGAAAAAGTCCCCACTAATTTG